>PKXU01000182.1 GCA_003132445.1 Acidobacteriaceae bacterium
GGGATTCGAACCCTCGGTACAGGTGTTAGCCCGTACAACGGTTTAGCAAACCGCCGCATTCGGCCACTCTGCCACCTCTCCCGTTCGCGGAGTTACAGTTTACCACGGCGGATTCGGCGACCGGTTATGGTTGAGGCGCACTTCGTTTCGGGGCGAACGTCGTTCGAGGGGCCAAGGTTGGTCCCCTAGAGTCTAGGAGTTCCCTGTAAGATCGGCGTCGTTGTTCGTGATTCGTAACGTAAAACAATCTAAGGAAAACTTTGGGTTGGCGTCGTTGACAATGCGATCAATCCTGGAGGGGAGAGTGCAGTGGCTCCCGACGACTGCCCGAGTTGCGGCGGTACTGGATATGTTGCGAAGCCAGTCGACTTGAACGGTAAGTCGGAAGGCGTCGCATTTATTCGCTTGGAATGTCCTGCCTGCAAAGGCACTGGCCGGAAGCGCTCTATCCCGCCCTCCACCGCCGGCTAACCGCACGGCCTGCGGTGCTTGCGAAGCGTACGGACCGGGCCGTCATACTTCCCGTCCNNTTCACCGTAGCTCGCCGGGTGGATGACGCTACTTCCACGCGATTTCGTCCGTTGGCTTTGGCGCGGTAGAGAGCCTTGTCTGCCGCTTGCAGAACGTTTTCCGGATACGTGGTTTGCTTGGCCGAACTCGCAACTCCGATACTGACGGTCACGGAGAGCGGCGCGTCCACCGCTTNNTGCGACGATCCGGTCCGCGCGGAAGTTGGCGGCGATCGCCGCTGCGCATGCGGAACTCTGAGGTTTCGATCGTCATACGCAACTGCTCCAGGTGTTCCACAACCTCGGGGATGGTTTTTCCGGGAAAGAGAATATTGAACTCCTCGCCGCCGCAACGGTAGGCCTGTCCTCCGCCGGTCACGCGGGCCAAGCTGGAGGCGACCAATCGTAAGACTTGGTCGCCGGTATCGTGACCATAGGTGTCGTTGAAGCGCTTGAAGTGATCGATATCCACTACCGCGATCGAATATGGAACTTGCAAACGTAGCAGTGCGTCATTAAAGGCTCGCCGCGAGGGAAGCGTTGTCAGTTCGTCGTGATAGGCCAGGAGATAGGAATTCTCGATAATGGAAGCGGCAAGAATACACGCTGCGGTGGCGGAATATAGAGTCGATGCCCGGTTGGTTCCAAGGAAGTGGAGAGAGAAGAAAAAAGCAACCAGCGACCACAGCAGCGCGCTGTCGACGGGCTTATGCGTAAATAAAAAGCGTACGAGCAAGAAAGCGCCCGCAACCAGGAATAAAACCAGCGCATAGTCCGGTAAGGAGAGCGTAGTTGCGAGGTGACGGGGATGCGCGGGGGAAGGCAGCGATGCTTCCGCCGCGCGGCAGAGCACGGCCACGATCACGAATTGCACGAACAGCATTAGGCCCACGGGCGCGGCGGCGGAGGTGGTGAATCCCCGTTCCTGCATCAGTGCGATCAGAACGAAGTCCAGCGGTACCAGCACGGCGACCGACTGCACGGCCGCCCATCCGGGCGTTCCCGCCGATACGTTGCCTCCGCCAAAGAGGACGATTGCCTCTTGCGCCAGAAAGAGCACCAGCAAAGCGAAGAAGGTGCGGCTGGAATGAAATCGCCACGCCAATAGCATCCCCCCCAGCAGAGCGCAGTAATACAAAAAGCTGATTGCGGGAAGAGCCAGCGTGAGCCAGCCGGAATAGATCAGCAGGGAAACTCCAATAAACAAAACTCCGCCTGGTAATGCCAGAGACTTCAGTGTCGTTTTGCTCCACAGGCGCAAGGCGGATCTCCAGTCAGAAAAACTCTCTTTGGAATTATCTCTGGTGACGGGGTACGAAGGAATTGGCCTCGCAGGTTCGGAGGGTCGGGCGGGCAGAGCGTGGCCGACAGTTCCAATTCGAAACACGACTCCATTCCTGCACCTGCATACCTTTGTGCGCTCTCAGTTTTCGCTGCAGTTGAGCGATTTCTAACTAGACTGAACTTGTTGCATTAAAGATGGTTCAGGTTATGCGAATTCTTATTACAGAAGACGACGAAGCGTTAGCGAAGTTTGTTCGCCAGGGACTAGAAAGCGAGCACTACTCGGTAGACGTTTTTCCAGATGGCGAACAGGCCCGATCGGCCGCGATTGAAGTTGACTACGATGTGGTCATTCTCGACTTGAACCTGCCTAAGCTCGACGGCGTCAGCGTGCTGCGACACTTGCGCTCAAAAAAGCCGAGCCTGCCCGTGCTGGTGCTGACTCAACGGACGCGAGTGGAAGATCGCGTACAGTGCCTGGACACGGGAGCGGATGATTACCTGGCCAAGCCCTTTTCGTTCAGCGAACTTTCCGCCCGCATCCGGGCGCTGGTGCGGCGCAGTCATCTGCCTTCGGAGTCGGTGCTGCTGGCTGCCGATCTCAAGCTCGATCGGGTGCAGCGCCTGGTCGAACGCGCCGGGCGCAGAATCGACCTGACCGGCAAAGAATTCTCTCTGCTCGAATACCTGCTGCTCAACAGCGGACGCAGAGTCACGCGCTCCATGATTATTGAGCACGTGTGGAACCTTACCTTCGACACCACCACGAATGTGGTTGACGTCTATATCAATTATCTCCGGCGCAAAATCGACGATGGCCACACGGCGAAGCTGATTCACACCGTGCGCGGGGTGGGATACGAGTTGAGCGGTCCCTCTGAGTTGCCCGCATCCGAGGTGCGAATATGAGCGCCGCAGGATCTCAAATCGCGCCCGAGCCAATGGGAATGGATGTTCCTCAGCGCCGGGGCACGCTCGCGCATCTGCTGCATGCCCTGAATCAGCCGCTGACCGGATTGCAGTGTTCGCTGGAGCTGGCGGCGGCAAGCCTGCGGCGGGCTGAAGATTACGATCTCACTCTGCGCGGAGCCCTGGAGCTGACCGCACGTATGCGAATCTTGGTGGAAGCGATCCGGGAGTTGACCGAGATGCAGCCTCCGGACGCGGAAGCGAGCGAGGAGTTCGACTTCGATGCGCTGTTGCGCGACACCGTGAATGACCTGCTCCCGGTCGCCGAATCCAAGAACGTAGACTTGCAGCTGGTGAGCGAAGCTCCGCTCCGGCTCTGCGCCGACCGGCGCTATCTGTCGGGGCTGATCTTTCGCTGGTGCGAAGCAGCGTTGAGCCTGGCGGAAAGCAGTCTGCAGATTACCGTCACTACCGAAGCAGTCACATCCGAACCAGTCACATCCAAACCAACTCATGCACGCCTGATCATGACCTGGAATCGGGGTCCGTCGCCGGAACATTCGCCCTTTTCGCGCTCGGAACTGGGACTCGTGATCTCGCAGGCTGGCTGGGAGCGGGCGGGAGCAGAGGTTAGCGGTGCCTGTGCAGAGACGCAGCAGAGTTGCACGGTTCGGCTGCCTTTTGTTTTTCCTGCAGCGGGCCTCACGCGGGTCGATTCGGGAGAGATGCAATGACTGCAATGCCAATCATGCCCGTCTTCACTCCGACTGGCGGAGCGCTGATCGCCCGCCCCAATCGAGCCCTGCGCGAACAGGTGCTGCTTCGCTTGCATGGGCGGTGTCGGCCGCTGCAGCAAGCGGTGGGCGGCGCCGACACGCCGTCCAAACTGGAAGAGGGAAGCTGGCAGGTTTTATTTCTCGACCGGCCAGTCCGGTTCTGTTGTGTTCCACCCCGGCGCGCTATCACCTGAAGCGTCTGCTCGAACCGTTTCTCCCCAAAGTGGTGGTGCTCTCGCCGCTCGAGGTGCCGCCGGTGGTCGAGGTGCAGTCGGTGGGAGTTTTGCGTTGACACGCTTGCAATGACCGGCGAAGCGTGCGCCCTGCGAATTTTGAATGGTGGACAAGTTTTGATCGACGCGTTTTGACGGATGAGTTTCCCAGAAAAGAGAACTATGCGAAAGAACACGGCGCAAGCCTACACTTCCTGGCAGGAAAAAGAAGAGCGCGATCGCATTCTGCTCGAACAGCTGCCCCAGGTTCGCTACCTGGCTCGCCGCATTCACGAACGGCTGCCCCGGCACGTGCCGCTCGAAGATCTGGTGCACGCGGGCGTAATCGGGCTCATGGACGCGCTCAATAAGTTCGACAGCTCCAAACACGTGCAGTTCGGCTCTTACGCCAAGTTTCGCATTCGCGGTGCGATTCTTGACAGCCTGCGCGAAATGGACTGGGGTCCGCGCGAATTACGGCGTAAGGCGCGCAAAGTTGAGGAGGCCCACCGCACGCTCAGCCTGGAGTTGAGTCGCGCCCCCACCGAGAACGAGGTGGCGGCCGAGTTGGGCATGACACTGCAGGAGTTGCAGCACTTGCTGGGCGAACTCGACAGCCTTGAAGTCGGCAGCCTGCGCATCGAGTCGCCTTGGGCTGGTAAAGAAGAAGATTTGTGCGATTACCTTCCCAGTGCGCCCGAGGATACACCCTACTTCCGTTGCCAGCGTTCGGAGATGAAAGAACTTCTGGCTCGGGTAATTGCATAATTGCCGGAAAAGGAGCAGCAGGTGCTGGCGTTTTACTACTTTGAAGAACTGACCATGAAAGAAGTGGGAGCGGTGCTGGGTATCGGAGAGTCGCGCGTGTCTCAGATTCATTCGCTGGCGGTGGCGCGGCTGCGATCGCGTCTGGAAGAAATGATGAAGGTGGGCGGCGGCAAAGCCCGCGCCGCTACCACTGCGGGAGTCTAGCCGGAGCCTGATCGCGTCGAAGCGCGAGAGAGCGCCGTACACACGGGAGCAAGAGCATGGAGAAAGTTCTCAACCAGGAAGAAATCGATGCCATGGTTCGGGTCGCACGCAGCGGCGGCCAGCGCAGTGCCCAGTCTCCTCCCGCCCATGAACGTCGAGCTATGGGACGTGCGCCGGGCCGGGCAGAACGGGCGCGAGCAGTTACGGGCCATCACCGGTTTGCACGAGGGCTTTGCGCGCAACCTGACGAATGCGCTGGGCGTGTATTTGCGCGTGGTCTTCGCGGCTACGCTGGTTTCCGCCGAACATCTCACCTATCGCGAATTTCTGCAGAATGTTCCCGAGGTCACCTACATGGCATCCTGCCGCCTGGATCCCATGGGAGTGAATGCGGCCATGCAACTGGATCTGAAAGTTGCCTTCCCGGTCATCGATCTGCTGCTTGGGGAGAAGGCAAGGGCATGGCCGCGACAGGGAAATTACCGAGATTGAGGAGCAAATTCTGGACAGCGTGGCCCGATTCATTTGCCGCGAATTGGGTGTGGCCTGGCAGGCGCTGGCGCTGGAAGTGACCTTCGAAGAGCGTCTGGAGAGCGCCGCGGCACAGCGGGCCCCCCGCCCGCGAGGCGACGGGTTTCGCTAGCGCTGCTAACATTGAAATCGTGCAGCCACTGCTCGACGTCCGCCATTTAAGCATCGAATTTCCTGGTCGGAAAAACTCTGCTGCCCCGGGGGCAGCCGGACAGCCGAGGGCGGCTGCTCTCACACAAACACAAGCCCTCCCCACACAAACTCAAGCGATCCCCACTCAAGCGATCCCCGCACAAAATCAGACCCTTTCAGCTGTCCGCGATCTTAGCTTTGCAATCGCGCACGGCGAAGTTCTGGGTCTTGTCGGTGAATCTGGTTCCGGTAAATCGATTACATCGCTCGCGATTATGCGGCTGCTGCCGCCACAAGCTCGAATCTCCGGAGAAATATTCTTCGCGGCAGACGCAGGCGAAGCCAGCAATTTAGCCGCGCTTCACGACGAAGCCATCCGCAAGTTGCGCGGCTCGCGCATGGCCATGATTTTTCAGGAGCCGATGACCGCGCTCAATCCAGTGATGCGCGTGGGAGATCAGATTGCCGAAGCGGTGGTTGCGCACAACTCCATTTCGAAACATGACGCCTGGCAACGTGCCGTTGAGGCCATGAACGACGTTGCCATTCCCGATGCCGCACGCCGTGCGCGTGATTATCCCCACCAGCTCTCCGGAGGAATGCGCCAGCGCATCGTGATCGCCATGGCCATCGTGAACCGCCCTCAACTTTTAATCGCCGATGAACCAACCACGGCGCTCGATGTCACCATCCAGGAGCAGATTCTTGAACTGCTCGCTCAACTTCGCATCAAATTCGGACTGGCCATGCTCTTCATCTCTCACGATCTCGCGGTGGTTTCGCAGGTCGCCGATCGCGTCGCAGTCATGTACGCTGGCAGCCTGGTTGAACTCGGATCCAAAAGAGATGTTTTCCGCCAGCCCGCGCATCCTTATACTCGAGGCCTGCTGCACGCCGTGCCCAATCTCAGAACTGACCGCGGACGTCCCTTGCAAACCATAGAAGGTACCGTCCCCGCCCTGCAAGCCATGCCCACAGGCTGCGCTTTTGAGCCGCGTTGCGAATTTCGTATTCCCGAGTGCGCCCAGGATTTTCCTCCGCTGCTT
Organism: Acidobacteriaceae bacterium; assembly: GCA_003132445.1. GTDB lineage: Bacteria > Acidobacteriota > Terriglobia > Terriglobales > Acidobacteriaceae > Sulfotelmatobacter. Next base: position 6,372 of record PKXU01000182.1, read on the forward strand.
CAGGTTTCTTCCGGACACTGGGCCCGCTGCCCAGTCGTAAACTCTTTGTTGACCCAGCAAAATTCGAACTTACCTGCATCTTGAAAGGAATCCCGAAACACCGGACTCCTTATTTCTTCTGCCCGGTCTATAATCGGCAGTTCGTCCGGTGATCTCAAGCCTTGCGAATACTGCTGCTAAGCGACATCCACGCCAATCTTGAAGCGCTCGAAGCCAGCCTTGCCGCCGCTCCGTCGTTCGACGCGGTGGTGAATCTCGGAGATATCGTCGGCTACGGCGCCAGTCCCAACGAAGTGACTGCCCGTTCTCGCGACCTGGGAAAAATCTTCGTGCGCGGCAATCATGACAAGGCGGTCACGGGACTTTTGGAACTCGACGACTTCAATCCCATGGCCGCATCGGCCGCTATCTGGACCCGCAATGCGTTGACGTCTCAAAATCTCGACTGGCTTCGCGCTCTGCCGCAGGGCCCCATTGCATTGCCCGATTTTCCTCAGGTGCAGCTGGTTCACGGCTCTCCCAACGATGAAGATGAATATGTGGTTTCGCTGGGAGATGCTCTCGCGCCGCTGATCACCCGGACCACTCCCTTAACGTTCTTTGGACATACGCATCTGCAGGGCGGATTTTTTGTCAACGATTCCTCCGCTGACGGCTTTCGCCCGGAGTACCGCACGGTGGGCCAGGCCGAATCCATTCCATTGCAGCTGAAGGCCGAGGCGCGCTACCTCATCAATCCCGGTTCCGTGGGCCAGCCTCGCGATGGGGACTGGCGCGCCGCCTTCGCGCTTTACGATACCGACGCTCAGGTCGTCCACTTCCGTCGCACGCCCTACAATTTAAAAGTCGCGCAAGATCGAATCTTCGCCGCGAAACTCCCCCCACGCCTGGCCACGCGGCTCGCCGCCGGCCGATAGAAGATCAGACACAAAAGATCAGACACAAAAGATCAGACAATGTGGGGACCGCCGCCTTAGCCTGCCCTGAGCGACGTCAAAGGGGCTGTCCATTCGAGCGAAGCTCGAAGGCAGGTAGTCGTGAAGGCCGAGCCCGCCTAGCGATCAGCCTCGTTGTAAACTCGAACCATGTATCCCTCGCGCAACCCTGGAACGAAACACCTCTTCGAAGCTCGCGAGAATCCTCCGCAGCACTATCTGATTGCGCACAGCGACGGCGGTGCCCGCGGCAATCCTGGACCAGCCGGCTATGGTGTAGTGGTGCAGGACGAATCTGGCCGCAAGGTCGCCGCTCTGAGCGAATATCTCGGACACCAGACCAATAATTTTGCCGAGTACCAAGGCCTCATAGCCGCCCTTGAATATGCAATCCAGCACGGCCCCAAGGCGCTCAAGCTCATCAGCGATTCCGAACTCCTGGTGCGGCAGATCAAAGGCATTTACAAAGTAAAAAATGCGACCCTGCAAGATCTGCACGGCCGTGCCAAAGAACTCATCGCGCAACTCGACTGGTTCTCCATCGGCCATGCCCTTCGCGCGCAGAATCAGGAAGCCGACAGGTTAGCGAATGAGGCAATGGACAAAGGTATGGGTCGAAGTGTGGCGCGGGCGCCCTCGCCCGCGGATTTAGCAACCACCACCGCTCACATAGCCGCGAACGCATTCGTCCGCGGGCCTTTGGCCCAAACTCATTCGCAACAGGAATTCGAAGGCATAGTGCGCAATGGCGCAATCGAGCTTATACAGGGAACTCTGCCGGAAGGAACGCTCGTGAAAGTGCGTGCGAAGAAGTGATTCGCGTTCGAATAAGAACAGTGAGCAGAAAATTCAAGAAGCCAGAAGCTAAAAGCCAAGAGGCAAGAGAGCTAAGAGCTAAGAGCTATTCCGCCACCGAAGTGTGGTCGTGCACAATCTTCCATCCCTCAGGAAATTTGCGAAAGATTAGTGTGAACAGCCCGTGCGGAGCTTTTCCATCCGGCATCGTCAAATGCCATTCGCCGCGGACGAATGCTGCCTCTGGCCCCAGCATCTCAATGCGCAGGCCGGAAAATTCCAAGTGTCCCATCTCGTGTCCCGGACTTGCATACCTTGCCCGGTAACGGTCCAGCGTCGCCTGCCAGCCTGCGGTCTGATTCCCGCCCGAGAAAAAAGTGACATCTGGAGAATTCCAGTACGCCGCCACGAAGGCGTCGAGGTCGTGATGGTTCCACGCCTCCTGCTGCATGCGTAGAACGTGCTCGATAGCGGTTTTGTTCTCGCCATTTTTTTCGGTCATCTGCGCCGCCATTCCAATCGTCATCAACAATGACCCGGCAAGCGCCGCTACCAACAAAATTCGTTTCATCGATTCTCCCTCGATCCCCTAATGCGCTTCTTCCGTGGCCGGCGCTTCGTCCGGCGTATCCACTTTTTGCGCGACCGCATGCAGGGCCGCCGGCGGAGCCTGAAAATTTCCCGCATCCTTGCCCGCCATCGCCACCGTCATGAAATTCATCCAGATGGGCAGCGCGGCGTGCGCTCCGGTTTCTTTCGCCCCCAAAGATTTCTTTTCGTCGTAGCCCACCCACACTCCGCAAGTCATGGTTGGCGAGAATCCCATAAACCAGGCATCGGTAAAATCGTTGGTAGTGCCAGTTTTGCCGGCCACGGAAAATGGCAACTTCGCGGCCGCGATCCCAGTACCGTGCAGCACAACTTCCCGCAACATCGAAGTCATGATGCGGGCGGTGCGCTCGCTGATCACATCCTTCACATCGGGAAAATCCTCTTCCAACACTCGTCCCTCATAGTCGGTCACGCGCGTAATGTAGCGTGGGATCACGCGCACTCCATCGTTGGGAAATACGCTGTAAGCCGACGTCTGCTCCATCAACGTAATTTCCGCCGCACCCAGAGCCACCGGCAAATACGGCGGCAACTTCGCCGTGATGCCGAAACGTTCCGCATAGTCGATCACACTCTTGATGCCAACTTTGTTGGCCAGTTTCAGCGCCGGGATGTTGCGCGACTGGGCCAGCGCGCGCCGCAGGGTAATGATGCCTTCAAATTTTTCGTCGTAGTTGTGCGGAGAATAAGGTCCGGAGGGAGTTTCAAAGCTGACGGGTTCATCGAGAACGGTATCGTCAGGACTCGCTCCTTCATCGATGATGGTGGTGTAAACATACGGTTTGAACGAAGATCCCACCTGCCGCATGGCCTGCGTCACACGATCAAACTTTGACTCGTTGAAATCGCGCCCGCCCACCATGGCCTTGATTCCGCCGGTTGCGTTGTCGATCGCCAGCAGGGAACCCTGAGCTCCAGAATCCTGCTCCAGACTTACGCGCGCCGCACCATTCACTCCCAGCGTCAAAATCCTGACATAGCACACGTCTCCGGTTTTAAGAATGTCTGCGAGTTTCTGCCCCGTCCAGGCCACGTCCGCCTGTCCTAATGCGGCCAGATATCTTCCAAACTTCAGAGTAGCAATTCCAGTTCCGGCAGAAGTCACCAGCGCGTGGATGTATCCATTGACTTCGGGTTCATCGTCCCAGTCGGGATGAAAGTATTTGTCGAGCACCATCCCCTCGGCCACAACATTTTCCAGATGACCTTTCCAGCCATGCCTGCGTTCATAGGCAGCCAGGCCGTCGAGCACCGCCTGGTTCGCGGCTCGCTGCAAATCCACGTCGAGCGTGGTGTACACCTTCAACCCGCCCTCGTGCACCTGATCGGCGCCGTATTTGTTTTCCAGGTAGCGGCGAATTTCCTCCACAAAATAAGGAGCCAGCGAATTCGGGTCGTGCGCCAAATGCAGCGCCAGCGGCGCCGAACGCGCCACAGCTGCCTGCGCAGCCGTAATCTTGCCATCTTCCAGCATGGCGTTGATCACCAGATTGCGCCGCTTCTGCGCGCGGTCAGGATGGTTGATCGGCGAATATACCGTCGGACCTTTCGGCAATCCGGCTAGCAGTGCCGCTTCCTCAAGAGTCAGTTGCTTCGCGGACTTGCTGAAATAAAATTCCGACGCCGCCTCAAATCCGTACGTGCCGTGTCCCAGAGCAATCTGGTTTGCGTAGAGCGTAAAAATTTGCGGCTTGGTGAAGCGCCGTTCGATCTGAATGGCCAACATCGTTTCCTGCACCTTGCGATGAAACGATCTGTCAGGCGATAGAAAAAGATTGCGCGCCAGCTGCATGGTCAGCGTCGAGGCGCCCTGCAAACGCCCTCCGGAAGTAACGTCGCGATAGGCCGCGCCCAGGATTCGTACAAAATTAACGCCCGAGTGGCGGTAAAAATCCTTGTCTTCAATCGAAACCAGCGCGTCCCGCAATACGGGAGGAAAATCGTCATAGCTGACAACTACGCGGCGTTGCAATGCGAACGAACCAATCACCTGCTCATGATCGTCATACAGTTCGGTGATGGAGCTGGGACGGTAAGCCTCCAGCGCATCCACCTGCGGCAGATCCGTCGTATACACCAGCAACAGTCCCGCCGTCGCTCCTACCAGAATCGCCACCAGCACCAGCAGACCGAAAAGCACGCGGCCCACCAGCCGGCGCCCGCCTACCTCCACCGGTGGCAGAGTTTCGTAAAGAGACTTCATGGGGAATCGAGGTCAGGATAGCACCTCAGCGCGTCTTGCCCTGGTTATGTGTTGACGACGACATGTGTTGACGACATGTGCTGACGAATAGTGCTGCCGACACGTGTATACGACGCCTGTCAACGACACCCGTCGAACATGCAAAAGAAATCGCGCGCCAAATTCAGCGCGCGATCACCTCTTATTTCATTTGTCATTCCGAGGACAGCCGGAGCGAAAGCGACGGCAACCGAGGAATCTGCTTTCTGCCTCAGCTGGCTCGGCTCTTGAGCACTTCCACGGCCTTGTTCAGCTGATCATCCACCGTTTTCTTGGGCGCGGCTTCCTGATCCGGCGCGGGTGTACTGTCATCGTCATCCGGAGCCACGGAGTCATCGGCAGCATCCGCCACCAGAACGTTGGGCGTGATCGCCGTATCTTGAATAGCTTTGCCGCTGGGCGAATAATACTTGGCGATCGAAAGAATCAGCGCGCCACCATCGGGTAGGTCGATCGTCTTCTGCACCGAGCCGTCGCCAAACGTTTTGTCGCCAACCACGTCGCCGCGTGCGTTCTCCAAAATCGCAGCCGCCACAATCTCAGCCGCGCCCGATGTTCCTCGATTCACCAAAACAGCGACCGGAAGATTCGTGATTGCCTTCGCGGGATCGGCATTGAATGCCTCTCGCGGAAATTTCTGTCCCTGCAAATAAGTGATCGTCCCATGATTCAGGAAAAGATTCGCAACGGCGACGCCTTCACTCTCGTCTCCCTCGGCGCAGTTTCTCAGATCGAGCAGAATCTTTTTCGCTCCCGACTTTTCCAGCGACTTGATCTTCGCCGCAATTTCCTGCGGCTTGCCCTTGGTCAGCGCTTCCACTTTCACATACCCAATGCCGTCATCCATCATCTTATCGGCCACGGGAGGAATGCTCACCACATCGCGCGTGATCGTCACTTTCTGCGGCTCCGCCTTGCGTGCGCGAACCACTTCCACATTCACGGTCGATCCCGGTGTGCCAGCCAACATGTTGCGAATCTCGGGCAGCGACATGTCCCGCGTGCTTTGCCCTTCAATCGATTCGAAAATATCGGTTTGCTCAATGCCTGCTTTTTCAGCGGGCGATCCCGGCAACACGTCGACCACTGCCGCATAACCGAAGCGCTTCGAAACCACCGCGCCGATTCCGCCTTTGGATTCTGTCTTGTGCGCTTTGTATGCCTTGTAGGCATCGGCCGTCATGTAACTGGAGTTGGAATCGAGCGACTCCAGAAGTCCATGCAGCGCGCCGTCCGTCACCTTTGGAATATTCGGCTCCTCCACGTACTCACTGCGCACGCGCGAGAGCACTTCACTGTAAACCTGGAGTTGACGGTAAGAGCCGTCGTTGGTGGAAGCGTGCACGCCTCCCAGCGAACCCACGACGACGAACAGTAACACGGCAAAAGACGTGACAAGAATCGCGGCTTTGGTTTTCATGGACATTAGTTTTGGTCTTCTTCTGGAAGGACTGCTTCCCTGAGAAACTCCACTTATTATATCCCTAGACCTTACATCACTAGATGCAGTTTGCGATCCCCAGGGTGCATCTTCCGGGCATTTTCGGCAGCAATTGAAATCCGGAAGGTCTTAGCGCTGCCTTGAGAATCGGAAATCGAGCAAACCCCAGCTTTCAACAAAACAGATCGCTCAATCTAAGGCGTAGATTTAAAGCTCATGGTCAGAACGGTCTGCACCGAAACCGGTCGACCGTTCATGATATAGGGCTTGAACTTCCACTGCTTCACCCCGTCGATGGCGGCCCGCGCAAACGCCAGAGAACCCTGCTGAAACTTTGCGTCTTGCACTGTGCCATCCCGGCCAACAAGTACTTGCAACATCACAATCCCTTGCTGACCCTTTGCGTTAGCCGGATAGTCGATGGCAGGCTGATCGGCCAGCAACGCCCGCTCCGAAGCCTCGGAGACAGCCACCGGCTCAATCGAATCCATGGCAGTTTCAGGCGCTCGGTTCCCGCTGGCGTCAGGAGTCATCGAAGCTATCTGTGATTTCAAACTCGAGGGCACATTGGCGGCAGGCGTCGGATCCTGCACAGGCCGATTTTTTGCCGGCGCGGTTTGCGTCGGACCAGTTCCGGAATTGGCTGGCAAACTCGGCGTCGGCTGGTCCGGCGTCACAGGCGCAACCGCCGGAGCCGAACTTGACGCCCCGCCCGCTGCCGGTCCACTGGGCGGAAGGGAAGAAGGTTCGGGAACGCCTGGGCGTTGGCCATTGCTCGCACCGGTGCCATCCCCGGATGCTGCTGGCTGCTGGGAGTTCGGGTCGCTCGTCGGCTTCTTCGCCGTCGGATCGACCACGGGCACTACTTGAATTTGCGAAGGATCGGTCGTGGCATCCGGAATATTTTCTTCCACCGGCATCTTATATTCGTCGCCGGCCCGGCCAAAGTCTTCATGAGCCACCGGCGCTTGCGCTGGCGTGACCGGTTGCGGATTCAGCCAGCCGTGCATCGATCGTCTCCCCCGAATCAACAAGCTTCGCATCTGCGAGTGCCACGGCGCTTGCGGCGCAGCCACAATGGCGCAGCTCGCCAGACCGATTGCCACTGCGAACGCGCCCTTGCCCAGCCTTGATTTCGGCCGGGCGACCTCAGCGGAATCGCCGGTCTTCCCATCCATATAGGCGAAGAGTTCTGCCTCTTTTTTCTGTTCCTGTACGCTTCGCTCCTGATTGCTTCGTTCCTTAATGGCGGGCGCTGGAACTCTGGGCAGTTTCGGCCCTGGTTCAGAAACGGATTCTTCCTCAGAGTGCTCCGGCTGAAATTGAGCCGCCGGGAATGAAGTTGCCGAGGATGAAGATGAAGATGGAGCCGAAGTCATCTGGTCAAACCCAAGCAATTCCGAGTTTCCCGAAGTATGCGGAGCTGGTTCCACGCTTGGCGCGGCAATTGTGGAGGATGCGCCCGCGCGTGTTCTCAAATACCAGTCCAGGCCGCGCGGTCCATCCGGCGGAGGCGATGACACCGGGGCCGCAGAAACCGGAATTGCCGAAACCGAGGTTGCCGATGCCGAAGCTCCGAGGATTGGATTCCCTGAAAATGACGCCGCCGAGTTCAAACCCGGCTTCTTTTCCGCTGGTTCCTCGTCCGTCACCGGAGACGCGACCGCCTCCAAATCCTGCAGAGGTTTCACAAACTCGATCGAGGGTGAATGCAAAGAGGAATTTGCGCCAGACTCAATGACAAACTCCGACCCCGGAGCCGACGGCGCAGCATTCAGGAACTCTCCCGCGCGTAGTGTTCGTTCCTTCACAGTTCCGGCGGTTGTCGGCTGAATTGAGGAAGGCGCCTGAATTGAAGGTGTCAAAGATACTCCCGCAGCCGCCGCATGGGCCACAGCCGTCGCCGATTCCTGCTTTGCCCGCAGCAAATCGCGAGCGGTTGTCAGCGTATCTCTCACGTGATTGCCAAGCAGCGGTTTGCGCAAAATCGAATTCGCCCCTGCCTGCAGTGCCTTGGGAACGCTGCTATCGTCGCTCACAATTGCCAGCGTCAGCGGTCGTTCAGAGGCTTTGCGTTGCCGCGCTGTCGCCAGCAACTCTCCCGCTTCCGGTTGTTTATCCCAATCGATAATGACGATCTGATAGTTCTGGCTGGCGACTCTCTCCATCGCCGCTGTCGGCTCCGAACAGTATTCCCCCTCTACGCCGAGACCGGCCAACACCTGGCGAATGGGCTCGGCCGTTCCCTCATCGGAGGAAAACAGCAGGCAGCGAAGCGGCATGCTTCTTCAGACTAAGCTGGGCCGGTAACCGGGGCAAGATTACCGATGGGGGACCCGGAGTGCACCCGAACCCATATGGCCACTACATGTACTGCCGGGGGCCTAGAAGCTAAAATGCTCGGTCGCCCTGGAAAGAATGGTGCGGCCGGTCTCAAACGATGCAGCTCCTTTACTTTTAAGCATCGCTCGGCCCGCCATCATCGGCCGAGACGGAGCGCAGATCTTCGTCAAGTCCGATAAAGGCATGGTGCCGCTGCCGAACCCAAAGCGTAATCCCCACATGCGGTGGGATGCCTTTGTCTACACGCCAGACCCGGATGCACTCGCCGTCGAATTTGCCGATCGATCTGCCGATGGTGGAGCAGCATTCAGCGTGCCCCTGAAGGATACCCACGATGGTCTTCGCGGCTTCGAGATTTGTGACCCTGACGGCTACGTCTTATTCCTCGGTCGACCAAGGTAGACGGCGGCGCAGCGATGCGGGGGCAATGAGTGTAAATCGCCTGATGACCACAGCTAGCTGCTAACCTGAGCCCGAAGAACTGGCTATCGTTTCTGGCTCATCAGAAAGTCATACAGCGCGGTGTCGTAATTTCGGTGCCAGAGAGTGAAGTGCGTACCTTCCCCGCAAAGTCATTTCTGCTTCGCTCTTTTGTGCCCGCAGCCTTAGGGCCTCGAAGGGTTTCGCGTGGAGATGACTGCCGTCGCCTCGCGCGAAATTCTTCGCGTTACCCGCCGCTTCCTGTGTCACAATAGGCACGGCAAGCGGCTTTTGCCACCTACGGGACAAATGGCGGCACGCAAAAAAAACGCGGCAAAGCACAAAGCGGACGAAATTCTGATTCCGGATAAGCTTTATTTTCGCATTGGCGAAGTAGCCTCGCTGTGCCACCTGCCCGCCTATGTGCTGCGTTTCTGGGAATCCGAGTTCCCGCAACTCAAACCAGTCAAGAGCAGCACCGGCCAACGCATGTATCGCCGGCGCGACGTCGAAGGCGTTCTGCGCATCAAGCATTTGCTCTACGAACAGGGATTTACCATCTCCGGCGCACGCCAACAACTCCGTGCGGAAACCAAGTCCGACAAGACCCAGTCCGCGATCCCCTTTCCAATCCAGTCAGCGTCAGAGATTCAGCATATCCGGCAGGGCTTGCGCGAAATCCTGAATCTCCTGTCCACTCGCCGCACGGGATAAGAGAGGCAGCACAAATACCTCGAATCCAATCGCTCTTTCGGCCGTCATTGCCATGTTGTGCTCGTTTTCAGAAAAAAAGCAGGGCGAGCTACTCAAAGTAGCCAGCACCCTGCTTCGAAACTGTGCGGCGAGCCGCACGAGCTCGCATTACGAATTATCTTCTGGTTCGCTTCCGCCGATCTTCAGCCTAAGCCCAGCGCTGACGTCGGCGACTAGCCGCGACGACGAGCCTCTTTCGAGTCCGTCTCTTCAACTTCCGTTTCGTCTTCTACGCGTTGCGGCGGTTTGGAATTTGCCTTATCTGACGCTTCCTGAGCGGCATCCTTCGCCTTGCCCCACGCATTCTGCACTTTCCCTTCAGCCTGCTTCGCGGTGCCTTTCACCTGTGCTTTTGGGTTGTTGGTCCACTCGCCCGCCTGCCGTTCCACGCGTCCGGCGATATCCTTCACTTTCCCTTCAACACGATCCTTATTCATTCGTATCCTCCTTTGAAATTTTCAACTCATTTCGTCGCGGCAAATCAAGCAGATTTGCTTTATGCAATTTTTCTCTGGTTCGGCTGATCCTGCTCTATGTCGAAGTTAGACTGCCTCTGGCCCGACTCGTTCCCGCCGTGGGCCGTGTCCTGGTGATTCTGTAGCTCAGCTTCTGAATCGAATGCTTGTTGGCACAATTCACAAGTGTTCTGTCCGTTCGGATTCCGATCCATTGTGAACTCCCGATTCGTGATCTATTCCTGCACGATACAATGTGCAGCCCTATCATTGAGATGTCGAAGCGCGGATAATGTTGGTTGCATTTTTTGCCCCGGTGCGAAGTCGGGGACAAAATTGATACGCGAAAGATTGAGAAGTTAAACGGGATTGCGGCCTTGGATGACCCGTATCAGTATGGAAATGATGGCTAGTATCAATAGAATGTGGATGAAACCGCCCCAGCGTGTACGAACTGACCATGCCGAGCAGCCACAGAATGATCAGAAGGGCAGCAATCGTGAAGAGCATTCGAATTCCTCTTCGGCAAGATGTCTGAGCGCCGCTATCAACAAGACGCGCTAGCACGAGTTCTGCAAACATCCATCCAGTAAAGTAAGTAAGTCGCGAGGCCGTCATCCCGAAACGCGGCGTACTTCAGCCGCGTGAGGGATCTCCCATAGATACGACCAGCGAGAGATCCCTTCGACCTCCTCTCAGGGCAGGCTCTTCGTTCCGCTTGAAAAACGGCTGCACTCAAGATGACCCCGAACCATCGGCCGAAAAATTCAAATTGAGCCACCACCGAACAATCGATAGACGTGAACCATTAATAGATCTGAACAATTCCGTTACGCACGGCGTAGAGCGTGAGATCGGCAACCGAGTGCAAACCGAGTTTGCGCATTAGATTTGTGCGATGAGTCTCAGCGGTCTTGACGCTCAGATGAAGAACCGCCGCTACCTCCTTGCTGGTTTTTCCTTCGGCCAGCAATTGAATCACCTCGCGCTCGCGGCTGGTGAGCACCACGCCCGATCCATCATGGTCTTTTTTCTCGCCGCCGTTGTCGTCGTGCCCATCTACCGGCTCGCGCTGAAGAAAACCTTCCAGCACCATCTGACTGACGCGGTTGGTGAAGAACGTTCGATTCAACTGCAAAGCCTCTACGGCGGCGACCAGGTCGCGCCCTGCATCGGACTTCAGCACAAATCCTCGCGCTCCAGCGCGAAGCACTTCGCGCACCACCTGATTCGTATCATGCATCGTCACAATAAGAATGGGTACATCGGGCGACGCCGCCAGAATCTGTCGCGCTGCCTCTAAGCCGTTCAAGTTCGGCATGCCGATGTCCAGCAGAATCAAGTCAGGTTTCATCTCGCTGGCGCACTCAACCGCCTCGCGCCCGTCCTTGGCTTGCCCACAAACTTCCCAACCCGGATGACTTTCGAGCAGAGAGCGAATTCCCTCCCGGGCGACTTCATGGTCGTCAGCAATCAGGATTCGCAGCATTCGTCACCTCCCGGTGATGCCGATGAAAAGTCGAACCCCGCGCAACTCTCAATACACAAGACTTGAATACACAAGATCTGAATACAGGACGACGCGATCTCCCATGCACTGGGGAACTTCGCGATCGTGCTCCAGACCCATAATCCTTGCCAAAGGCGTATTCCAATTGCACCTCTGCCGAGTATCGCTGCCCGAACGCTTCGCGGGTTCGCTCAGGTTGTGCCCAGAAATGTCAGAACTATGTTGAAAGCGATTGATCCTTCTCGGAATACGGTGTTTGCCTTAACAATGAAAGGATGGATAGGCATTCCCCACGTGGCGGGAGCATTACTTCCTGCGCGGCTTATCCTTAGGTAGAAGAAGAAAAAATCGAGGCAGACGAAGAAATATCTGTCTTGAGACGATCGTGCTAAGACGATCCTGCTGACAATCCTGACCGCGGCGAACTCTACGCCGCGGTAGGACCAGTCGGAGTCTTAGGGGGAGGGGGCGGTAACTCAATCTGGATAAGATTGTTTTTAATGGCATAAACAACCAGATCGCGGATCGAGTGGAAACTTAGTTTCCGCATAATATTGCTGCGGTGAGTCTCCACCGTCTTCGTGCTCAAATTCAACAGCGACGCAACTTCCTTCGAGCTGTTGCCTTCCGCCAGCAACTGCGTAATCTCGCGTTCCCGAGCCGTCAACGTTGGCAGCTTGGGCGCTTCATTCCGCGAAACGGCCTGCCCTTTTTCCAGAAAGCCGGCTAATACCAGATCATTCACTCGGGGAGTGAAGAACATGCGCTTGTTCTGCAATGCCTCGACCGCGGAAACCAAGTCGCGCGCCGCATCCGACTTCAAAACGAAACCACGAGCGCCCGCGTCCAGAGCTTCGCGAATCACCTGATCAGAGTCAGTGATGGTCAGCACAATCACCTTAAAGTGCGGATCATGCTGCAGAAGTTGCCGCGTAGTGTCCAGCCCGTTGAGGTTCGGCATCCCGATGTCGACGATGACCACGTCGGGATTCAACTGCAAGGCTTTTTCTACCGCCTCGCGGCCGTCGCTGGCTTCTCCGCAAACTTCCCAGCCTTCATGTTTTTCCAGGAGTGCGCGCAAACCTCGCCGCACAATTTCGTGATCATCGGCTAACAAGATCCTCAGCTTCATAATTTCCCTCTTTCCACAACAAATGGAGCTGCAGCGTCAGTCGAACTAACGATGAAAATCCAGCTAGAACTTAGCGCAACTCGGCCACATTCCGGCCGTTCAAAGCCGTAAACACCCGATGCTGGCTTACCGCATCGACCGCCGCCAACAGATCACGAGCAGCGTTAGACTTAACCACGTAACCACGCGCCCCAGCTTCCAACGCTTCTCTCATCATCTGAGGCGAATCGTGCTGGGTTACAAAAAGAATCTCAAGGCCGGGACATTCTTGCCGCAACACCCGGCACGCTTCCAATCCGTTCATCCTGGGCATGGTCACGTCCAGTACCATCACGTCAGGAGTTAAATCCTTCGCCTTTTCCACAGCTTCGGCACCGTCCGCCGCTTCTCCGATCACTTCCCACCCTGAATGCCCTTCTAATAGGGTCTTGAGACCCTGCCTCACAATTGGATGATCATCGACCAGCAATATGCGAATTGTCATTCAGTTCCAATCCTTTGGGGAAGAGCAGACGATTCGCCACGATTTCTTCTTAGTTGTGACAAGGTTGTAACAAGCCTGACCAACGACATGGTTGATTGTACGCCCCGGGGGAAGGGCCCCTTAACGTATCGAGGCTAACGTCCTTACTGCAGAGGACCAATACAGGAAATGCTGTATTTGCCCTGGAATATTTGAGGGGTCTACGGTGTCTCTACGCCGTGTGACCGGCGGCACTGACAGGAAAGTAAGTCTTGTCGTGTAGTAGGACGTTGATCGCCTCCACCACTGAGCCAATATCCTGCTTGGCACAAGCGCCACGAACCCCTACATGACGCGCCGCTTCGGACAATTGATTAGAGAGGTGGAGCGTAACCATCAGAATTGGGATCTTGGGAAACAGCTCGAAAATCTGTTTGGCCACATCCACGCCATTCAAATCAGGCATTTGGTAGTCCAGCACAATTAAATCCGGCGGAGCCTCCAGAACTTGGTGCAGCGCTTCCGCCCCAGTGCGGGCCTCTCCGCAGACCTGCCAAGACTCCTGCTGCTCCAGAATCGCACGCAGGTAGCGCCGAACCGCGGGATTATCATCGACCAGTAGAATGCGGACCACGTAAATTCCTTCCTCAACAGACTTCTGAATCATTCCGCTTGCTAAATTCCATTGATTGCGCCGTAAAATCGCGCATATGGGAGTTTACCCTGTGGTAAACCTAGGCAAAATGCTCGCACACTGCAATCCAGTGAAGCCTGTAGCGAATTCGTAAAGGAAAGGGTTTTTCCTGATTACTCAGTGAGATAGACGCATACTTAGGAAGATGGCAGGAAAAAAGAAGTGTTTGTTAACTTGAGTCTTTCTTTGGCTCTCGGAAGGGGGGCTAAGTTGGGAAGGCCCCGCCATTGACGGAGAAATGCTAGCTTACTTTCTGCGGCGACCGTGGCAGCGGCATACAGGCCGCAATCTTTGCCCCAAAATACTTCGTTCGGGCCATCAGAAGCTTCTCGATTTCTACTTCTTTCAGCGGCTGTTGCCGTCCCAGCAGATGCGTGACCAGAGCGATCTGCGCGAAATGCTCCACTGTCTCCATCTTCATGTAAGCGTGCTCAAGAGTGTCTCCATATGCCACGACCCCGTGGTTCGACATAAGGATTGCGTCGTAGCCGGGAACGTAGGGTTCCAGGGTTTGCGCCAACTCCGATGTCCCCGGCGTGCCGTAGCGCGCCAGCGGAATGCATCCCAGGCCCATCACCACTTCGCAGACTAAAGGCTCGGTCAAAGGAATACCGGCAGCGGCAAAGCCAGTCGCGGTCGGTGGATGCGCGTGCACAATTGCCCGGATATCCGGTCGCGTGCGATAGATGAGCAAGTGCATGCCGAGTTCACTGGTCACGTTGCGTCTTCCCGCCACCTGCTGTCCCTCCAGGTCGACGATTACCATGTCTGCGAGTCGCATTGAGCCTTTACTCACACACGTGGGAGTCACCAGGATGCGGTCGTCATCCAGCCGAACCGACAAGTTCCCATCCATCGCCGCCACGAACCCGTGTTCGTGTAGCATGCGTCCGTAGCGCACGATTTCTTCCCTATGTTTGCGTTCCGTAGGCATGATTACCCTTGCATGGTTACCCTTGGGAGAGATGACGAAAGCAGGGCGCGCAGTCGAGCACCCGCATACTATCAGCACCCGCCTCACCGAAACAATCCAAATTTCAAAAAAAGAGAAACAGAAGGGCAAAACTTTGCGTGCCAGTTCCAAAATCAAACAGCCCGAGATTGCCTGTCCCTATAATTAAAAGGCGTGCAAGTCTCCGATTTCGAATACGACCTTCCTCCAGAATTGATTGCCCAGCAACCGTTGGCGGACCGCGCCGCTTCGCGCCTGCTGCATGTGCAGGCGAATTGCGAACCATTACACATTTCCCGGTCCGCGCACTGCCATGAAGACGACTCTCAAACGGACGACTCTCCTAGGAACGCCACTCCCTGGCAAGACCTGCATTTCCGCGACTTCCCAGCTCTTTTGCGGCCGACGGATCTCGTCGTCTTCAACAATACTCGCGTCTTTCCGGCGCGGCTCTATGGTCGGCGCGCAGGGCTTAAGTCTCAGCCGTTGAGTGCGCGGAATCCAGCGGCACGCGAGTTTCTCCAAGGACGCATCGAAGTCCTGCTTACTCGCCAGTTGCAACGCGAACCCAACGAATGGGAATGTCTGGTTCGTCCCGGACGAAAAATTGGCGTTGGTGAAAATCTTTTCTTCGGGGAGCATAACGAACTCCACGCCGAGGTGATTGCGCGCGGCACCTTTGGTGAACGGCATATTCGCTTCGCGCCCACGGGAAATTTCTTCAAAAGCCTGGAAGAACTCGGCCACGTTCCCCTGCCTCCATATATCGACCGCGAAGATTCTCCCGCCGATCGCGACCGCTACCAGACGGTCTACGCCAGTGAGAGTGGATCCGTGGCCGCTCCTACTGCGGGACTCCATTTCACTCGCGAAATTCTCGCGCAGATGCGTGCGCGCGGAATCGAGACCGCCGAGATCACACTGCACGTTGGCCTGGGAACATTCCAGCCGGTACGCTGCGAGCGTGTGGAAGAGCACCGCCTGCACACCGAACCATATTCCATCTCGGTCGAAGCCGCGGAAAAAATCAATCGCGCCCGTCGCCAATCGCGTCGCATTGTCGCGGTCGGCACCACCACCGTGCGCACCCTGGAATACGCCGCCCGGCAAGGTGCAGGCGAGATTCTCGCGGCTGCGGGCGAAGCCGACCTCTTTATTTATCCTGGATTCCAATTTCAAGTAGTGCAGGCGCTGCTAACTAATTTCCACCTTCCGCAGTCCACGCTGCTGATGCTGGTGTGCGCACTGGGCGGAAAACAAAACATCCTGCGCGCCTATGAGCACGCAGTAGCGCAGCGTTACCGCTTCTATTCCTACGGCGATTGCATGTTCGTGGAATAAATGGGGCTGCGAGTGTAAACGCCTGGTTTCGTAAACTGACAATTCCCACCACGTGCCCCCCTGCTATTCTGTGCTTTGCGTTTGAGTTGATGGGAGGAATGCAAACGTGAGAGAGAGACTCTACTGGATCGTTGTGGGAGGGCTTTCGTTCTGGCTTCCAACGATTGTGGTCTCGGTTGCTCTCCATCAAAACCTGAATCTGTGGATGTTGAATGTGGTTCCGCTTGCAGGTGTTGCCCTGCTGGGTGCGGCAAGTTGGGTACACGCTAAGCGTCTGCCTAAGTGGGAATGGATTCTGGCAGGTATATGGGTTCTGGGACCCGTCTCGATGCTGCTTCCATCAGTGTTTTTTCAAGCCCTGTCGTCCCCGAATATCCCCGGAGAGAGGACGTGGATGATCCTGTTTTGCTTGTTTCCTCCAATGACTCTCTGGATGGCGGTGCTAAATGGGATGATCTTTTCGGTGCTGTTCGTCACGGTGGTACTGCCCTGTCTTGCGATGTGCCGTAGACAAAAGCGCACCGTTCCTTAGTTGTCGAAACATCCCCCATTACACGCATTGACGCTCGAACACAGTAATCGCAATACTCTATGCGGCCATCCGTTCCGGGAAGCAAAGCGAGGGCTGTAGGTCGAGTTTGTCTACTGCCGGCTTCACATTGATGTGGAATGACGCTCGGTCTCGTGCGAGCTTCGGGCCAATCACACCCGTCAACCTCTCAACGGTGGTGCTCAAGTCTTTGGCATGCATCTGCTGCAATTCAACCACAATTGTGATGTCGAACAACCCACTTTCGCATTCTTGAGAGTGTTGTGCCTTATGCACGAGCAAACTGCCCCCGAGCATCCGAGCAAGGCTCACGAGCGAGCGGCTCTTGCACGCGGGGCATTCCTCACCTTGACTGCTACTGATGACCTCGCAATCCAGGCAGAAGACTGCATTCCAGAGAGGGAGAACTCCTGCGTCCAGATGGTTCCTTTTTCCGGCGAACATATACACCTACCTTGTCGCTGAGATGTGGTCATCAAGCGCGCACGAACCGAATGCGTTAGAGGCGCATTTTCCGACGTGCTGCGCCGGCCAGAAGTGCCAGCCCCGTCCCCAGCAAGCCCAAGGTGCCGGGCTCTGGAACCGTTGGCATGCCGCCGCCTCCACCCCTCGCACTGCTGCAACCCCCGCCGATGACGTTACTGTCTAACGTCACTGCGCCATTGATCGCCAATGCGCTTCCGCAGCCGATGGTTGCGCCAGTATTCAGAGTGATGCTGGACAGCGCGAGAATATTTCCTTCAAATGCCGTCGTTGTGCCTAGCGTTGCGGAGCTGCCAACCTGCCAGTACACGTTCGGGTCCGTCAGACTATTGCTGAAGAGGACGGACGAAGCACTCGCGGTCGTCAGCGTACTCCCAATCTGAAAAACGAACAGCGCATTGGGATTCCCAAGGTTGTTGAGAGTTAACGCTCCGGTCAGCTGAGCCGAGCTGGAGAAGAAATATACGCCCGGAGTGAGAGTCATCCCACCCAGGTTCTTACCCGTCAGAACGGATGTAGGCGACAGGCCTGCGGCGGCGTTGTAAGCGGTATTCAAGTCAGATTCAGCGGTCTGCGCGGCCGCGTTCCCTAGATTCATTGTCCCGCCAACGACTCCCGGAGAAAACCCGGTAACTGCGGTTCCCGGCGAGACGCCGAGATCTCCGGTAAGAACGCTTGAGCCGGTGTTGGTAACGGTTGAGCCAGCCAGCACTGCATAGTTGCCCGCAGTGCCCAAGGGGACCGAGTTGGCATAAGCACCGAGTGCCAACACCTGGAGCAGTAAGAACGCGAGAGCTAGCAGACGAACGGCGCGGCGTTTCATATCGTTTCCTACCCTTCTAGTGCTTCTACCATGTGAAGTGGTAGCACTTTGGCCACCAGTGGAACTGCCCCGTTTGGCAGCGTTGATAAGGTATTTTCGCTTCAGAGACTTAGGTGCCCGAAAGGCTTGCAAAAACAACAATCAAACTCCCCAAAGAACGCCGATCATTCGCAGTTTAGTTGCACAAGTTATGAAACAAATCCGGAAATGTGTCAGCGGTTGCCGAGCGCGATGCTGGTTGACGTAATATCCCGTGGCTGTTGAAAAACTCCAGTTTCTTCCCAAACAGCCAAAAATTGGGGGATACAAAATGTCCAGAAAATTAGAAAAGTCGTTTGTTGGGCATCCTAGCGCAATTTTATTTTTTTCGAATTTCTGGCGGAGGAGTTTTTCAACAGTCACTCCCAACTACACTCACTGACCGGTGTCAATGAGTTGCTATGGCCTGGCGTCCACAGTGGAGAATCGCCGTCGCCTGCTGGAGCAACAGCCGATCTGCTTTTTGTGCGTCCGATCACTGATAAAGACGTGCAGGACGTGGTACACAAAGTTCAGGCCGGTTCTGAGAGAGCATCTGATTCTTAAGAGAGCCTCAACGGGATTCCGCACTGCTCCTTATTCATTTACAGGTTAGCCAGCTCGGAATCAGAAAAGGAGATTTCGGATGAAAACAATCATGTACTGCCTGGCGCTAGTCGCTTTGTCAGTGTTCACGTCAGCCGCGTTCGCCCAGGAGCCAACCCTCACTTCCGCGGAAGCGAAGTTTGACACGACCACAGACAATAAGGATCAACAAACCAAATTGGATGTTTACGTCAAGACCAATGACGGGCAGGAAGTCGCAAGGCAATGAAGGCCGTTGGAACAAGAATTCTACCCACACCGTCGCGTTACAGGTCGAGGGCAGCCCAACGAAAGGAGCAGTCGCGAACGGCAGCGTTACGCTGACCCTCCACCCGCAAAGAAGGAACAAATGGAAGTTCAACTACAAAGTCACTCTCAAGTTCTCTGATGATACTTTCATCACAAAAGAACTTGACGGCTGTTTCTTGACTGAACATGACCCAGCCCGGACGGATCCTCTTAAGTGATACCGGAAGTGAAGGGGTGAAGGTGCCTGTCACGTCAGTTGCGAACCATGTGCAAATGTAAACCCTCGGTCTGCCGGATAGGCTCTCAACGACAGGCTTGCAGTACTCGTCCACAAGCACCCCCTCCGCTAGTCCCGCATTTTGTCGCTGGGGGCGTCAAACAACGAGCATCGCTGCCATGATCTGGTGAAAAGCGTTGGCTGCGAGGTCGGTTATTGGCGAAACATCTCTATTTCGCTCATTGAACCGACCGGCGAATCTCCATAGGCGAATCTCCATAAAGGAAAAGGCCGATTTAGATAACTATCAAACGAGCGTCGGGGGTTAATCCGCTTTCCCTCCCGAATGGATACGCTTCCCAGTTCGCTGCCAAGCTAGTGGGTGAGTGGACGGCACCATCGCAAAGGAAAACCAGCTTCGCCTAGTTCGCGCGATAAACTTCCTGCCAGCCCCCCGCGGGGAGAAGAGCACCTATACCTGCGCCGAGAAGGCCAAATACTGGCGTGAGTATGGCCTTTCCCTTGTTGCCGGTGCAGACGATGGAATTGGGGGAACAATCATTATCGATGGCGGCGCCAGTTCCGAGGCCCGCACCCGCCCCGATAGCTGCGCCAATGAGGGTGTGCCGCCCGCGATGCCCCGCGCGTCGTGAGAAAACTTTCTGCACACTAGCACGGGAAAGAGTCTGGTCTGCTCCTTTGGACCTGATGATGATTGCATCGTCAGTGGTGGATTGGAACTGGCCATCGAAGGATTTCTTGCTGTTGGCCACGACGCGGACGTGCATTCCGGCGCTGAGTTGTTTAAGGTTGTTCCATGCAGGATTCTGGGCGCCACAGAGCGAGAAACTGACGAGCAGGCCGAGAAGTGGGAGCACCACGCGGAGGGATAATGTGCGCACGGACAATCTCCTGTTTAGAACGCACCGATCTTACACCCGCTCAACCTCATTTTTCCGACAGCCCGATTTCGTATCTTCGACTATTGAAA
>PKXU01000111.1 GCA_003132445.1 Acidobacteriaceae bacterium
GCCTCCTGGCGAGCCATAAGTCGGCTTGTAGGAAGTTTCGCCGTGCCTGCGAATAAACATCGAGCGTAAAACGACTGCTAGCATGTCGCATGAGCCCCTGGACTACCTTCACATTCTCGCCGTTCGCGACCAAGAGCGACGAATACGAATGTCGAAATGTGTGCCAGCCGATTCTCTTCGTGATTCCAGCTCTCCGCGCCGCGGGTTGAATGATTTTCAGCAACAAGACATTTGGCCAAAACGGGTATTTGCCCTTCGTGTGTGGGCTGGCGAATATCCAATCGTCGGAGTTTGAATACTTGCTCGCTTCCTTCCACAGCCACAGGTCGGCGGCTACAGGTGGGTTCAGGGGAACAGGTTTTCGCGCTTCTGTCTTGCAGTTTCCGACGATGCGGCGATAGATGGAACGCACCACATTCAACTGCAGACTTGAGAAATCAACATCGCTCCACTTCAGCGCGAGCAGTTCGCTGCGACGCAGCCCCGTGGTCACGTCCAGAAGTACCATGAGGCGAAAACACGAGTTGAGCTGCAGCAGAAGATGTTGGATCTCATGCGGTTCCAGGATCTCCGGAGTCCACTGGCGTTGAGCGCTTTGACGGACAAGGGCTATCGGGTTTCTGCCCTGTTCGAGCCACTCATAACGAATGGCATGGTTGAACAAAACGCTCATAAGATTGCGTATCTTCGCCCTGGTGACTCTCCATTGACGCGCCGCAACTCCTTGAGCCACCGCTCTACAGCCACGGTTCGGACATCCCGAATGCCCACAGGGCCCCAATGCGGCCGTACCCATCGTTTGAGAAACTCGCCATATACGATTCGCGTCGCGTGAGAGTGCCAATCAGCTTCATCGGAAAGCTCGGTGTGGATGTAGTGGTCGACCAAATCTGCAACGACAATCGACTGTTCGCGTTGGCGATTGCGATCTTGGTTTATAGACACTCTTAGGCCGTTTACAGCAGCTTGCGCCAAGTCCCTTGTGAGAAACTGTTCTACCGTTCCGATTACCGCGGTGCGTCGCGTGCGATTTCCAGCCGACTCGTTTTCGCGCCATAGAAACTCCCAGCACGACGGTCCAATCTTGCGCCGCGTGCACCTCAAACAACTACGTTGATTGCGAAGACGCATTTGTCCCCCTTGAATTAGGGGAGAGTATCAATTCGCAAGTTCTAGAACGCGACACTTTAGCCGACGGTAGTAGGGTTGCAATCCCCGAGGTTCTCCTAAGCACGCGACTCGAACCGTCCGAAGACGGGCCTCGCGCGGCAGCGCACTTATCAGAAGGTAAAACAGAGGCGCTGGATCACGAACTCTCGAATTCGAGTCACGGCTGAATGAGTTTGTCCGCGTTCTTGCAGCAAAGAAATGCTACCGTCCCGGGAATGAGGCAACTGGGTCGATAACAATTGGTTGCGGATTGGCGAAAAAATGACGCTGAAAGTAGAGGGCCACATTGACCAATGCCACCATCACGGGCACTTCCACCAAAGGGCCGATGACCGCCGCAAATGCTGCTCCGGAGTTGATGCCAAATACCGAGACTGCCACTGCAATGGCCAGTTCAAAATTATTGGAGGCGGCCGTAAATGCCAGCGTTGTAGTCTTGGAATAGTCGGCGCCCAACTTCTTGCCCATGTAAAAGGACACCAGAAACATCAGCACGAAGTAAATCAAGAGCGGCACGGCGATGCGCAGGACGTCCAAGGGCAGACGAACAATGTATCCGCCTTTTAGGGAGAACATCACCACAATAGTGAACAGCAGGGCAATCAGCGTCAACGGGCTGACACGGGGAACAAAGTTCCGGTTGTACCACTCCTGCCCTTTAGAACGAACCAATGCGGTACGAGTCAGAAACCCGGCGAGAAACGGAATTCCAAGATAAATAAAGACACTCTTCGCAATTTCTGCGATGGACACATTGACGATGGTGCTCCGAAGGCCGAGCTTGGCGGGGAGGACGGTAATAAAAACCCAGGCGTAGAGTGAGTAGAAAAAGACCTGGAAGAGAGAATTGAAGGCCACCAGTCCAGCCGCATATTCCGTATCGCCTCGTGCCAGTTCGTTCCACACGATGACCATGGCGATGCAGCGTGCGAGACCGATCATGATTAGTCCAGCCATGTATTCCGGATATCCGCGCAGGAAAACAATCGCCAGAAGAAACATCAGAATCGGCCCAACCACCCAGTTCTGGACGAGGGAAAGGCCTAGCACCTTCTTGTTGCGAAAGACTTCGCGCAGGTTCTCATATCGCACCTTCGTGAAAGGTGGATACATCATTAAAATCAATCCCGCTGCAATTGGAATGGAAGTCGTACCGATGTTGAAGCGATTCAGAAACGGCACGACTCCGGGCACTAGCCAGCCCAAGACAACACCCGCAACCATGGCCGCGAAGATCCACGCGGTCAAATAGCGGTCGAGAAAACTGAGACGACTGGTTGGCTTCATTCGTGATCCTGCAAATGAGTAAAACCTCGAAGTGGGGCTCTTTGTCGAAAATGTATTGCTATTCTTTGGTAATAGGTGTCATCGTCCGTCCGATGTTATCGAGCTCCCTCTTGAGTGCAAGGCTGTCAAGAGTCTTCAGTGGAAGACAGAGCAAGAGGCTGATTCTGCGTTCCAAAATGAAAAATGCCTCGCGAAACGCTCGTTCCACGTCCGCTTCAGTTCCGTGAACTGCCGCCGGGTCTGGAACGCCCCAATGGGCGGTCATGGGCTGTCCGGGCCAAATTGGGCAGACCTCTTTCGCGGCGCTGTCGCACACCGTAAAAACAAAGTCAAGCTTCGGAGAGCCAGGCAGAGAGAATTCATCCCATGCCTTGCTGCGCAAGCCCTTGGTTGGGAGATGGGCCATTTCGAGCTGTTTCAGGGCTTCCGGACGAACCGTTCCAGAGGGATGACTTCCGGCGCTGTAGGCTGTGAAGTTAGGCGCACCTTTCGAGTTGAGAATTGCCTCGGCCATGATGGAGCGCGCCGAATTGCCCGTGCACAGGAATAATGCGTTGTAATGTCCCTGCATACTCGTTCTCTACTAGTTGCAGCAGGTCGGTCCGCAACACGCTTTCGCCCCAGCGGTTGGAGGCTTGACGGCCCGAACGAACGCGCTCAGGAATTTGCCATCTACCTGCGGTGCAATCGCGTCGACATCGACGCCAGCCGCCGAGAGAAACTCGCGCGCATCTTCTGCGCGATAGACGCGCGTCGGCTCGATGTCGATTTGCTCAAACCCTGCCGCTGAGAGCTTACTGCGATATTCGTCATCTCCGAGCGCCCCCGCCACACACCCGACCCAGAGAAGCACACTTTGGCGGATTGCTGGCGCGATTGCACCTCGGGTCACAACATCGGAAACCGCAAAGCGACCGCCCGGTTTCAGGACCCGAAAGGTTTCGCGCAACACACGATCTTTGTCCGCAGAAAGGTTGATCACACAATTCGAGATAACCACGTCGACCGAGTTGTCCGGCAGAGGGATATGCTCGATCTCGCCCTTGAGGAACTCGACATTCTCAGCACCGGCTTTGCGCTTGTTCTCGTTGGCAAGAGCCAGCATCTCGTCCGTCATGTCGAGACCGTAAGCCTTGCCAGTGGGCCCAACCCGCTTTGCCGAAAGCAGAACATCCACACCGCCGCCTGAGCCGAGATCGAGAACAACTTCTCCTGGTTTCAACTTCGCCAATGCAGTCGGATTTCCGCATCCTAACGAGGCGAGCATGGCCTCTTCCGGGACTTGTCCCGATTGGGAAGAGTCATACAGATTGGACGTGATTGGGTCGCAGCCCAAGCCGCTTGCCGCGGTCGCTCCGCAGCAACTACTGCCGCCAGATTTCACGCGCAAGGCTGCCTGACCGTACTTTTCTTTGACTACTTCCTTGATGTCGGTGGCGCTCATGATGGCATTCTCCTATTTACAAAGCTGGACGATATCTTGGGGTTTAACTGCCTTATTTCGAGTGCAGCATTCGGCGTAGAGGAATTGCAGAAGTTCCTGGAGTGCTTCCGTGTTGGCCGTGTACCGCAAAAAAGTGCTTTCGCGGCGCACGTTCACGAGTTCTTCATTCTTTAATTTGTCCAGGTGGTGCGAAAGCGTGGAATTCGGAATGTCCAGCTCAGACTGGATATCGCCTACGACCAAGCCGTCAGGATGCGCGGACAGCAGCAATTGCATGATCCGAAGGCGCGGTTCGGTACCCATCGCGGAGAGCATGTCGGCGTATTTTGCAACTTGCTCGGTAGTTTTCTTACTTGAGATGGCTGGCATGTTTCGATAATTGCAGAAATATAGGTGACAGTCAAGTAAAAAGCCGCTCCGGGCGACGCTGCGCTACGACGGGCGGCGCAAACTGAGGGGGTATAAATTTCAGCGCGTCCCGATTTTCTGTCTTAATCCGCACCCTGCCTTCCATGAAATCGGACTCGTCTGGGGTCCTCGTGAATCATGACGTTGCGGTTAGTTCGCTGCAGGGTTGTCGTTGAGCAGTATGATCTTCCGCGGATGCTCTTCATGAAGCTCGTGGTGCAGCTCGTCAACTTTGACTCTGGCCTTGTCTAAAGCCTTCTTGCCGGCGGACGTGATCTTGTAGATCCGGCGGCTTCGCCCTCCGACATTCTTGAGGACAGACTTCAACAGGCCGCTGCGCTCCATGCCATGGAGGAGCGGGTAGAGAGTTCCGGGTCCGATACGGTACCCGTGATGCGCCAGCTCCTCCATCATCGCAAGCCCAAAGATGGGTTCATGGGACGCATGTACGAGTACATGTATCCGTATGAGGCCGAAAAAGAGTTCTCGCTGACGATTGGACACAGATCAAATATACCTCTCCGCAACCATACTCGAAGTTCGATAGTGTATTATCGGATTTCGATACAGCGTTTTGATTTGAGCACTTGTTGGAGCTACACATCGCGATCTTGATAAGAAGGCAGAAGTGCCGATGAGGGGTCACGGACGTTGTTCAAAATTAGCGGTATTACTGCTTTTTACGCTTACCACTTCACGCCTATGGGCGCAGGGGCCACCGTACCAAACCGACGATCCGGTTCCGGTAGATCTGCACCATTACGAGTTCTACATTTTCGGCAGTACAGACGGAACTCCGGTGGAAACTGATTCCACGGGTCCGGCTTTCGAGTTCAACTGGGGTGCCATTCCCAGGGTGCAGCTTCACGCCATTCTGCCCTGGGGTTCCATCAACCCGTCGAACAATCCTGTCTATCTGCCCGGTGGCACCGGCCCCAGCGCCTTTGGTCTCACTGATATGGAACTGGGCGCAAAGATCGCCTACATCAAAGA
>PKXU01000179.1 GCA_003132445.1 Acidobacteriaceae bacterium
CTATATTGCGGATAACTTCGGGGCGGACTGGGTCGATAAAGGCTATCCGGTTGCTAAGGGGGACTAGGGAACTGAACTCTTCTTGGCTGAGGTCGGCATATTGAAGAAAGGGATTCTTCGCGGTCTGGCGTTGATCGGAGTGGTAGCGGGACTCTACTTCATGGCCCGTTATCATGGCGGGCCCACCGGCACGAGGGGCAAGGCCATCGCCGAACAGTCCCTGGCCCCCGATTTCTCACTTCCCGACTTAACGGGACAAAGACTCGATCTCTCATCCTATCGGGGCAAGGTCGTCCTTTTGGACTTCTGGGCAACCTGGTGNNAGGGCCTGCAGATCATCGGCGTTTCCATGGATGACGGACCGGAACCTGTACGCGAGTTCTACCAGCGCTTCAAGATGAACTACCCGGTGGTGATGGGCAATGCGCAGACGGGTGAACTTTATGGCGGAGTTCTCGGATTGCCGATCGCCTATCTAATCGGGCGGGATGGCCGAATCATTGCCAAACACATCGGTGCCACCGACATTTCGTTGTTTGCACGCGAGATCAAAACGCAACTGCAGGTTCCGATACCTTCCGCGGCAAAGCAATGAACACCTACTCGGCTCGGTTTGCCATGGCGCGCTCGTAGCGCAACATTACATCCCTTCGCAGCTTGGCCGCTATGACGCGATCCGGCGCTGAACTGGGCAACCGCCGACAATCCTCTATTGTGGCTTTCAAGCTAGCCAGGAAAGCCTGGCAAGGCCCGCAACCGTCAAGGTGCTTCTCCAGTTCCTCGCACAAGGAGTCGTCGAGCTGTTCATCCAAATAGTTCGAAAGCTCCGCAAACATGGCCTTGCAGCGAACAGGTCTGGGCTGTTTGTTGCCTGACTGTTCTTGGGAAGACGCCCGCGAAGCGCCGGCTGCTCTCCTGGAGCCCGGTTTCAGCTTTTTGATCAACTCCTTCCGGACAAATAGCCTGGCACGGTGGAGACGAACCCTCACTGTCCCAGAGCGTAGTCCAGTGATCTCGGTGACCTCTTCGTCCGTCAGCCCCTCCATGTCGCGCAGCACCAAAACAATGCGGTATTGAGGCGGCAGATGCTGAATGGCATCTCGCAACCGTCCCGCTTCCTGACTCCGAATGGCGAATGCTTCAGGGTTGATGCTGCCATCGGCCCCCAGTTGCTCAAGTTCCTTCCGATCCGGCATGAGTTCTTCAAGAGAGAGATCTGGATGGGGAGCAAACTTGCTCCGGCGCCGACTCATCAGGCAGCGGTTCTTTGCCACCTTATAGAGCCACACCACGAGCGCTTTGGGGCTGTCGAATTTGGGCAGGTGCGGAACCGACTTCAGCAGCACCTCTTGCATGGTGTCTTCGGCGTCCTCGCGCTGGCCGCAGACCCGCATACTGAACGAAAATACGGTATTTTGGAGCAGCGCCAGAGCCTGCTCCAAAGCGGCGTCGTCACCCCGCTGCAAGAGTTGCACGGCTTGCTCTATCTCAGAACGCATTGCCGTAAATGTAGCACGGCAAACTTCCAGAGTCGCCACTCCCGCCTACGGATGGCGGTGCAGCACGTGCTCGGCGATATCTGGCCAGAATTCACGGAACACATTCGTGAGCGCATCCCGTCCAATCGCGTATGCGTACTTCGTCGCGAGCGCTTCGGCAGTCCGACTCCCGCTAGGGTAATACGCCACCGAAATTCCTTGCGCCATACCCCTGCCTAGCAGTTCGGAAACGTTAAAGCTGTTGTGTCCGTGATAGTCCGGCGTGATGGCGATTCGAGAGGCTGCATAGAACCCGCGTTTCCAGATACTGCCCTTACCCAATGCGTAATAGCGTTCGTCCTGATGGAACACGGTAGGCAGTACGAAGATAACCAGGTAATTGCCGTCCGTCTTGTCGACAAACCCTCGCCAGTAATATCTGCCAAATCCGGCTATACCTTTGCCGAGCTGCGAGTGAGCGTCCGTTCCCTCGGCCAGAAGTGAAGTGATGCCCACGAAGATAAATGACGAGTAGTCGAAGCTGTTCTGGGTTGCGAGAATGAAACTCTGCTTCGGCGTGGGCGGCGGCGGGAGCGCGCCGGCGCTGACCGCGCGGAAATTGGGCATCACGCCCAGAATTCGCTTCGGTTGCTGCTGCCCAGACGGAGCGTTTTGGTTCGCCGGCGCAGTACTCTCGCCCGCGGTCTTCGCATCGGATTGCTTGGAACTCCCGCCAGTGCCCGCTGTCCCAGATTGTTCCGGCGGCGAACTCTGTTGCGGAATTCGCATATCGGGCGATGCAGTCTCGGCGGATTCTGAGGATGCGGCTATTAATAGTGCCAAGAATGAACTGCGCTCTTGCGACCATAGACTCTGTACGAACAGGNNGGCAGAAAAAAACGCAAGCAGTTTATTCCCCCTATTGTCGTTGAGATGCCGGGAGCTAGGCTCCAAGGAAAAGCCTTGAAGCTGATACCGGCATTTGCAGTGTACCCCGACCATCCGAACCGGAGTAATGCAACCGGATTCCCTGGGGCGGGAGGGCATGGCCACTCGAACTGCTTTCCTGGTGCGGTCCCCGCTCATCCTTCAGAAGTTGCTGTCGGTGATGTGTCTCCTCGTGCGCACAGAGGCGCACNNCACGGAGGCGAAGACGGCCACTCTGGAGGGCACTAGCCCAGTCAATGGGTGACCAATATCAAGATCTTGCGCGCGTGAAACAAGCGCGCTGCCTCTCCGAGCTGTTCCTCCCAGAACGGCCGCGTTGTCCCAAGGGATGTCAAAAACCACTGTTTCATCCGCGTCTTTAGGGCGCCGTTCGACACTTGAGTAAGAGCGCCCCGATGTCTTTGATGCACAATCGCAATAGTCAAAGGATATGACCCGTCCTCGGAATCCACTACTCCATATCAAACGCTAGCCACTGAAATC
>PKXU01000128.1 GCA_003132445.1 Acidobacteriaceae bacterium
TCATCGTGCGCAACGAAAAGCGCATGCTCCAGGAAGCCGTCGACGCCCTGTTTGACAACGGACGCCGTGGCCGCGTGCTGCGTGGCGCCAATAACCGTCCGCTGAAGTCGCTCTCTGACACGCTGAAAGGCAAACAGGGACGCTTCCGCCAGAACCNNTGCCCAAGAAGATGGCGCTCGAACTGTTCAAGCCCTTCATTTATCACCGGCTCGAGCAGACCGGCAACGTCACCACCATCAAGCAAGCCAAAGAGATGGTCGAGCAGCAGGAACCGATCGTGTGGGACATTCTTGAAGAAGTCATCAAAGATCACCCCGTTCTGCTGAATCGCGCTCCTACGCTTCACCGCTTGGGCATTCAGGCTTTCGAGCCGGTACTCGTAGAAGGCAAGGCCATCAAGATTCATCCGCTGGTCTGCACGGCGTTCAACGCCGACTTCGATGGCGACCAGATGGCGGTTCACATTCCGCTGTCTCCGGAAGCACAGGTCGAAGCCAGCGTCCTGATGCTGGCCTCGCACAACATTCTTTCGCCCGCTTCCGGTCAACCCATCACCGTGCCCACGCAGGACATGGTGCTTGGACTCTACTACCTCACCAAAGCTAAGCCGGGCGCCAAGGGTGAAGGCCGCGCCTTCGCCAACATCGAAGAAGTTTTGATGGCTCTCGACGCGGGCGCTGTCGAAACTCTGAGCCCGATCCGCCTGCGCTACTCCGGCGAATTGATCGACCTGACCACCGCCTACGACGATCAGGACATCATTCACACCGAGCCGGTACAGGTCGAGCGCGCCTTCATCAACACGACTGTGGGCCGTGCGATTCTGAACGATCAACTGCCCGAGGGCATGCCCTACATCAACGGCTTGCTCAAGAAAAAAGGCATTGGCGCGCTGGTCAACTACGGCTACCTGCGCTTCGGCCTCGAAACCACGGTCAAGATGCTTGACGAAGTTAAGACCCTGGGTTTCAAGTTCGCGACCAAGTCTGGCCTGTCCATCGGCATCGACGACATGGTCATCCCGGACAGCAAAAAAGTCCTGGTCAAAGACGCCGAGAAGCAGGTTGTGGCAGTTCAGCAGCAGTATCTGGATGGAGCCATCACCAACGGCGAGCGCTACAACAAGGTCATCGAAATCTGGTCGGCGATCACGGAAAAAGTGGCCGACGAGATGTTCGGTGAAATGCAGCGCCGCGATAAAGAAGGTGAACTCAATCCGATTTACGTCATGGCCGACTCCGGCGCTCGAGGATCGAAACAGCAGATCCGCCAGCTCTCCGGCATGCGTGGACTGATGGCCAAGCCTTCCGGCGAAATCATCGAGTCACCCATCACGGCCAACTTCCGCGAAGGATTGACCGTGCTCGAATACTTCGTCTCGACTCACGGCGCCCGCAAGGGATTGGCCGACACGGCGCTCAAGACCGCCGATTCCGGCTACCTGACTCGCCGCCTGGTCGATGTGGCGCAGGACGTAATCATCAGCGAATACGATTGCGGAACGGTCGACGGCATCTACGTGCAAGGCATCGTGGAAGCCGGCGAGATCATCGAAGCGCTGCGTGACCGCATCATCGGCCGCGTGTCGCTCGAGAAGATCAAAGACTATGACGCCAACGTCATCGTCGATATCAATCAGGAAATTACCGAAGACCTGGCGGTGGCGATTCAGGCTGCCGGGATCGAGCGCGTGAAAATCCGCTCGGTGCTGACTTGCGAATCAAAACGCGGAGTCTGCGTCATGTGCTACGGCCGCAACCTGGCTTCCGGACGCCTCGTCGAACTCGGCGAAGCCACCGGCGTCATCGCGGCACAGTCCATTGGCGAACCCGGAACCCAGCTCACGATGCGTACCTTCCACATCGGCGGTACGGCGTCGCGAGTCTCCGAGCAGTCGCGCCTCGATGCCAAGAACAACGGCAACGTGCGCTTCATCGGATTGCAGACCGTCAAGGCCAAATCCGGGGACCTGGTCGTCATGAACCGGCAGGGTTCGATCGCGGTCGTCGACGATAAGAATCGCGAGCGAGAACGGTACTCGGTCGTCTATGGCGCCAAGCTGAAGGTCAACGATGGCGCTCCGGTCAAACTCGGTCAGGTCATGGTCGAGTGGGATCCATACACCTTCGCCATCCTGACGGAAATCGGCGGCACGGTCCAATTCAAGGATCTTCAAGAAGGTGTGACTCTTCATGAAGAGGTCGATGAGGTCACAGGTCTGTCACGTCACGTGGTCGGCGATTCGCCGGACGAGAAGCGCCAGCCTGCGATTGTCATTAAAGGCAAGACGAGCAAGCGCTATCTCATGCCTTCACGCGCTCACCTGATGATTCAGGACGGCGAGACGGTCACACCGGGCGATGTGCTGGCGAAGATTCCGCGCGAGACAACCAAGACCAAGGACATCACCGGTGGTCTGCCGCGCGTGGTCGAATTGTTCGAAGCCCGCAAGCCGCATGAAACCGCGGTCATTAGCGAAATCGATGGCACGGTGAAGTTCGGTGAGGTCTCGAAAGGCCAGCGCAAAATCTATGTGGTCGCCGACAACGGCACCGAGAAGGAATACTCGGTTCCGCGCGGCGTTCACATCAACGTGCAGGAAGGCGAACGCGTCAAGGCGGGCGAACCGCTGATGGACGGCCCGCTCAACCCGCACGACATCCTGGCCGTGCTCGGCGAAAAAGAACTGCAATCTTACCTGGTGAACGAAATCCAGGAAGTTTATCGCCTGCAGGGCGTCAACATCTCCGACAAGCACATCGAAGTGATTGTTCGCCAGATGATGCGCTGGGTGAAGGTCGAGGACGTGGGCGACACGCGGTTCCTGCTGGAAGAGCAGACCGACAAGTTCGCGTTCCGCGAAGAGAACGAACGGGTGATTGCGCAGGGTGGCAAGCCGGCCACTGGACGGCCTCTGCTCCTCGGCATCACGAAGGCATCGCTCTCCACCGACTCGTTCATCTCGGCGGCGTCGTTCCAGGAGACCACGCGCGTGCTCACCGAAGCCAGCATCAACGGCAAGGTCGATCACCTGCGCGGCCTGAAAGAGAACGTCATTGTCGGACGCCTCATCCCTGCCGGAACCGGCATGGAATACTACCGTAACGTGCGCCTCTCGCCAGAAATGGAAGAGGCTGCCGCCAAGGTACAGGCTGAAGTCTCGGCTGCGTATGAAGAAGCCGAGCGCGCCCTCGAAATGATGCGGCATGAGGGCGAGACCGACGATCTACCCGTGGAACTTCCCGCGGCGGAGTAGCCAAAAGTGAAGTAAAGTTCGGGGGCGAACCATTTCGCCCCCGAACCTGCTTCTGCACCTGTTCTAACTACGAATGCACGCGAATCCCCAGCGATTGCCGTTTGAGGAACCTAGTCAACTTCCTGCTTTGCGCCGAGTGACTTCCGGCCCTAAGCTAGAGACGCCCATGCTTCGTTTTTTGCGTCTGTTGCGAACCGCGTTCTGGCGAGCCTTTGCTCACGACGCCTTCGCCACCGCCAAAGCGTCGGCCTATTCCTCCATTCTCACTTTTTTCCCTGTCCTCCTGATCATCGGGTCCGCTTTGGCGAGTTGGCGTAAAGGCCAGCCTTACCTGCGGGAGATTTCCTACGCCTTGGGCAGCATTTTGCCGACAGGCGGAAACACCGCTCTCAGCTACTTGAAGGGCGCCGCGAAACATCCAGTCAGCATGTTGGTCACAACATCCGCGATCACGCTCTGGACCGCATCCGGCGTGATGATCTCGTGGATGGACGGCTTTCGCCGCTGCTACGAATTACCGAAAACATGGGGCTTGGTGAAAGAGCGTTTAATCGCTTTTCTGCTGGTCGTTTTCGCGCTGACCCCCATGACCTTTGCCACTCTTCTGGTGGCCGTGGGCAGCAAGTTCGAGACTCGCCTCTTGCCCTTTCTTGATCCCGATTTCAGCATCTACGTTCTGCTTCTCTGGGGGGCAATGCGCTGGCTGATCGCCACGTTGACTAGCATCGCGGTGATTGCGTTGATCTACCACAACGCGGTCCCGCGCACGCAGCCGTGGCATAGCGTCATTCCTGGCGCCATGTTAGCGACCGTACTTTGGTTCTCGGTGACGATCGGTTTTCGCGCCTACTTGCAGCATTTCGGCGACTTCGCCACGATTTACGGATCGCTGGGAGCCGGCATGGCGCTGCTGGTTTGGATGTACATGATTTCTCTAGTGGTGCTCGTGGGCGCGGAGTTCAATGCCTTGCTGTTTCCTCGCGCCATGCTGGGAAAAGAACTCACCGCGATCACCGGACCGAAGGCGGTTGCCGACTAGTTGGACTGGAAAATTTCTGATTGTCGATTCTTGATTGCTGATTCGAAGCCGCCGATACCGAGCCGTTGCAATCAACAATCAGAAATCAACAAATTGTACCCTCCGGATACCTCGCAACGCCTCTTTCGCCATTATTCGAGACGGCGCCAGCGGGGATTGTATTCTGTATTCTAGAGAAATCGTTGAAAGACATTTCCAACAATAACAGCCGCCGGGCAAAAATCATTTGCACCATCGGTCCGGCCTGCAACACCGAAGCCGTCATGCGCGATCTGCTGCGCCTGGGCATGGACATCGCACGCCTCAATTTTTCTCACGGCACTCACGCAGATCACGCCGAAAATATCCAGCGATTGCGCCGCACAGCCGAGTGCGAGGGACGTACCGTTTGCATCCTGCAAGACCTGCAAGGTCCCAAAATCCGCACCGGACCACTGCAGCGGCACCAGCCTGTACTATTGAAGACCGGTTCAGTCGTCACCATTACTCCGCAACACGTTCCCGGCACACCGACCCGCATCTCGACTACGTTTCCCGATCTCGCGCGCGAACTCACATCGGGCTCGCGCATCTTGCTCAGCGACGGGTTGATCGAGTTGCGAGTGCGCGAAGTGCGCGGCAATGACGTGGTCTGCGACATTCTCAATGGCGGAATGCTGGGAGAACATAAGGGCATCAATTTGCCGGGCATCGCTCTTTCCATTCCCGCACTCACCGAGAAAGACCACACAGACCTTGAATTCGGACTCGCCCACGGTGTAGACGCAGTCGCGCTCTCGTTCGTGCGCAGCGCAGCCGACGTGAGCATCGTCAAGCAAATCATCGCTTCGCACAAACTCGATATCCCGGTCATCGCCAAACTTGAAAAGCCCCAGGCTATCGATCACCTGGAAGAAATTCTCGAAGCCTCTGACGGCGTGATGGTCGCGCGCGGCGACCTCGGCGTCGAAATGGCGCCGGAAAAAGTCCCCGTCATTCAGAAACACGTCATCCGCCGTGCGTCCACGTGGCGAAAACCTGTTATCACCGCCACGCAGATGCTCGAGTCGATGATCGAAAATCCGCGTCCTACGCGTGCCGAAGCCAGCGACGTAGCCAATGCCATCTTCGACGGCACCGACGCCGTCATGCTCTCCGCCGAAACCGCCAGCGGTGAATATCCTCGCGAATCGGTATCGATCATGGCGCGCATTGTGGTGGAAGCGGAATGCAACATGGGCGACTTTGTCCACTTTCGCCGCCGCCGCGAGCACCGCGGACTCTCCGTCGCCGAAACTATTTGCGAATCGATTGCTCACGCTGCCGAAGATTTGCCCATGGGCGCCATCGCGGTCTTTACCGAGACCGGCAATACCGTCCGCATGATTTCGAAATATCGCCCGAAAGCGGCCATCTACGCCTTCGCCCACATGGAGGCCGTAGTGCAACGCATGAATCTTTATTGGGGAGTGCATCCCGTGCGTTGTGTCCCGGCACTTTCCGGGGAAGAGATGGTAACCGTGGCGGAACAGGATCTGGTACGCCGCGGTCTGCTGAAACCCGGCGACGTTCTCGGGGTCGTCGCCGGCACGCGGCAGGCCTCCGGTTCCACAAACCTGATGCGCTTGCATGTAGTCACCGACGAAGAAGCGGAGCGCATTGTTCATCCGACGGTGCCACATCCGGCGAAGCCGCATCCGGCAAAGCCGCATCGAAAGAAGCGAGGGAAACATTCATGAGGGGAAGCACCCGGCTCTCCAGTCGAGAATGTGGGGACAGCCGCCTAAGCCTGCCCTGAACGGAGTCGAAGGGGCTGTCCGGTCGAGCGAAGCTCGACGGCGCCGTCGCAAGATATAATCCACGCTTATGCCGCAAGAAATACTTTCGGTGGCTGTTTGGGAGCCTGTACCCGACATGGAAGCCGCGTCGCTTGCCACCCTTCGCGAACTCGGCTCCATCGTCGCCGCCAAAGGCTACGGACGCGATCAGGTGTACCGCGACCGTGAATCGCATTTCATTTTGCTGCGCCATTGGAAGTCGGAAGCCGCTCGCAGCGCGGCATTAGAGGATCCCGATATGCTCCGCTGCTGGGCCCGCCTGGGAAATGAAATTCAAATCGTGAAAGTCTACGAGACTTTGACAGAAGTGCCACTTCACACGTAGCGACAAACGCATTCGTCCGTCGGTTGTCTCATCATCCGCAAATCACTCGCTCCTCACACCATTTCACTGCGAAAGATCCTTTCATGGTTTCACCGCTCTTGAATTGCAGTTCGTAGTGACCCGCCGCGCTGGAGCGCTCCTGATATTGGTCGAAAACGATCGTGCCCGATTGCGCGGGATTGCAGTCACCTTCCTTGGCGCATCGCGCCGCCCAGCCAGAGTCCGTACCCGGGC
Source organism: Acidobacteriaceae bacterium (assembly GCA_003132445.1). Lineage (GTDB taxonomy): Bacteria > Acidobacteriota > Terriglobia > Terriglobales > Acidobacteriaceae > Sulfotelmatobacter. The sequence continues at coordinate 6,672 of PKXU01000128.1, forward strand.
CAAACTTGACCACTTGGCCCGGATGGATGGGCAATCCTCGCCAGATCGCGAGGGAGATGTAAGGCCCGGCGATTCTTTTGCATTGCGCAGGTTCCATGGTCAGCGTGATTGCGATGGCGGGCCCGTCCCATGGCGCACAGGAACTTTGCATGGTTCCGTAAGAGAACGACGACTCGTCTGGGGAGGCGATTGCGGCAATCGCGGCCAGGGCAAAAACCGCGACAATTGCGACCTGTCTTCGAGCGCACATCCGCGTCCTCCGAGGGGTTAGTGGTTAGAACGATAACACACACATATCTTGCCGAATATCGACCTACCTTTTGCGCTCACGAACGGTGGCGCGCGAGAAACAGAATGGTGGCTACGGAGGGTTAGAATGTTCTCTTGCCCGCAAACTACATCCGCGAGTTCGTTGACGGCACCGTCGACCCAAAGGTTCGCGGCTTTCTTCATCTGCCCGAGACTCCCAACGGGGATGGCCTAGTCATGTCGCATGGCGCCGGATCAAGCGCCGTAGCGCCGCTCCTCGTAGCCCTGTCCGAAACATTCAGCGCCAATGGCTTCACCATGCTGCGCTGCGATCTGCCCTACCGGCAATCCCGGTCATTCGGTCCACCGGGTCCCGGCGATGCCGCTCGTGACCGCGCCGGCTTGAAGAACGCTCTCGCCGCCCTGCGAAAAATGGCTTCTGGCCATCTCTTCCTCGGCGGCCATTCTTATGGCGGACGCCAGTCCAGCATGCTCTGCGCGGAAGAGCCGGAAATCGTTTCCGGCCTGCTGCTGCTTTCTTATCCACTTCATCCGCCGCGCCGGCCCGAACAGCAGCGCACGCAGCACCTTCCCGACCTGCGCACACCAACTTTATTTGTTCAGGGCACGCGCGACCCTTTCGGTTCAATCGCGGAAATGGAGCGTACTCTGAAAATGATTCCCGCGAAGACGAAATTGTTGGTGGTGGAAGGTGCCGGTCACGATCTGGGATTTAAAGGGAAGGTAAACCGGGAAGAGTTACGGCAGAGAGTGCTTTCTGAATTCATTCATTTCCTGGGCGTGTCATCCTGAGAGCGTTCTTTGCGCGAAGGACCTGTGTACTTCGCGCCACTTGCATAGGTCCTCCGTCGGCCAAACAGCGCCCGCCTCGGGATGACAAGTTGGAGATTAATTCACCCACCCCGACTTCCCCCCACCATTCCCTTTGCGCGGGTCATCATCGGGAGGAATGTAATTGCCGTGCTCGTCGAAGTGGACCTGGCGGTCGTGTTTCGACATGTAGACCTCGAATTTCTTCGCCGCTCGCCGCCGCTTCCAGCGGTAATAAGAATTGCGCATGCCGTAGTAGCGCTCCGCGAATCCCACGTTCACCAGCGCCGGCTTGATACCGCGCCGCACATATAGCCAGCCAAACAGCAATCCGCCGAGATGCGCCACGTAAGCCACGCCGCCGCTGCCCGACATGGCAAACGCCAGAGTAACCACGATCAGAATGCCTACAAAATACTTGGCCTTGATGAGGAACGGGAACGGAATCATCATGATTTCCTGATCCCCAAACAACATTCCAAAGGCGATCAGAATGGCGAAAACTCCGCCAGAAGCGCCTAGCGTCCGCGTTCCGGGGTTGCCCAAAATGTGGGCGTACGAAGCTGCGATCGTAGTGATGCCCGCGCCGACTACTCCCACAGAAAAAAGTTCTACGAAACGCCGTGTGCCCCAGGCGCTCTCAAAAGCGGAGCCGAACATCCACAGGCCGAGCATATTGCCGAACCAATGCCAGAATTCGAAATGGAGAAAGCCGTAGGTTACCAGTTGCCAAACTGCGCCGTGGACGACCGCCTGCGGCTGAAGCGCAAAATTATCCAGAACAAAAAGAGGAACATCCGGTTGCACCCGCGTAAGCAGCAATAGCAACAGGTATACGGCCGTGTTGATGCCCAGCAGCCACGTCACTGCCTTCGTGAACGGAGGCAGGCTCAATGTCATCGGTTCGCCGGTTCGCCGCACAGGTTAACCTCTCGTTCAATTCTACTCGCACCGTTGGTGCCCCGTGTCCCGCGTGCTTTGCGGGATGTGGGCGCTCATTGAGCGTAACCGCATTAACGCTCCGGCACGGGCACTACCGGCAGACTGCAATGCCCTGCATGGTCGACTGCCCGTACCGCGAAAATGACATTATCCTTCGAAAGTTTAAGAGTTGTACGGGTCGCGTTGCCAACTTCCATCGTGTGTTCCCATTCCGGGCTAGTCGTTGCGCGCCACAGCACCTCGAATGTCGCGGAACTGCCCGGCGATGCCTCCCACGTTAGCGTGGTGTCGTTTTCCAACCCTTTAGTGAGAATGTGTACGTTCGCCGGCGGGGCAGGCGCGGAGGCCAACGATGCCAGCGTCGCCGCGTTCAGCCGCGCCACGTGCGCTACATAGTCGTAGTCGACAAACTTCAGCAAATCGCCATATTCGACGCCGCTTTCCGTGCGCACATTCTGATGCTGATGATGAAAATCCTCACGAAATTCTGTCAAGCGAACTGCCGCGAATCCCTGCTGGTTGAAGGAATAATGATCGCCACCGCGCAAAAAGCGATCCAACCGGAAGATCAGCATCGGCTTCACGCCCGTATCGTAAGTCCTTCCGACATCCACGATGTAGCGCGCCAGTTGCCGCGACCGGGAATCATTTTCGCCGCCCAGAGCGCGAATGCGGCGAATCTCCTGCTCACTTGTCGCCGCGGGCAGCCCTTCCGAAAAAACCCGTACCACGGAATGATCTTGTTCTGCGCTCTTGTCTCCGCCAACAATGTCGTTGTTGAGCACGGCTTCCAGATCCCAGCCTTCATCTTTCGCCATCTTTTCTTTGACTAGCTGGGCGAAATGTTTGCTGCCGTTCAGTCCCTGCTCCTCCCCGGCGACGGTAAGAAAAACAATTGTCGCCGGAAACTTCATCTTGCTCAGAACGCGAGCGCACTCCAGGCTCACGGCGGTCCCACTCCCGTCGTCGTTCGCCCCAGGCGCATCGCCGTTTATGTCGAGAATGTCGGTATTGCGCGAATCGTAGTGGCCGGTCACGAGCACTATACGCTTTGCGTTCGCCGCGTCCGTACCCTTGAGAACCGCATAAACATTGGCGAGTTCGGTTGCTTTGGGGATTCGCTCGGCCGGTTGTTCGGTGAAGCTGTCGGTTTTCACCTCAAGACATCCGCCGCAGTCTTTCGCATAGCGTTCGAACTCCGACTTGATCCATTCCCGGGCTGCGCCAATTCCGCGTCCAGCGGCAATCGATGCCGGATCCTGCGCGGAAATCGTAGACCGCGTTTCGAAGCTCACCAGTTTTTCAATGTTCGCCTGAATTCGCTGCGCGGAAATCTGCCGCAACGCTACCGCGATCTGCGGGTCAGCCGAGAAAGTCGGTTTGGCATCGGCGGATTGCGCCGCACAGGCCGCCGCTCCGGCCAGCAGCGTAGCTCCAGTCCACAGCATTCCTCGAACAAAATGAAACATGTCGGAGAATCCTCTCTTGGCGAATCTCGCTCCGGGAGAGCGGCTCCTGCTTGCCCAGAAAAATCCCGCGTCTACAGCCTGTACCTCTTGACCTACAGCGGTTAAAGAATCTAAATATTAACAGGAGGGTCTAATCGGCGAGGGGAGGCTTTATGGTTTTTTGTCCCGAATGCGAAACCAATCTGGACGTCGACGAAGAAGAGGTTGAGGAGGGCGAAGTCATCTCGTGCCCGGAGTGTGGCACGGATTTTGAAGTCGTCACTACCAGTCCGCTCGAATTGAAAGCGGTGGAAGCTGGCTACGAAGAGGACGATGACGACGAAACGGAGGAAAGCGAAGACGGTGATTATTCGTAAACTTCGTTCCGCTCCCGATTTGTTTCATCTTAGTATTCTCGTCACGGCACTCCTCCTGCCTCAGCAAAGCTTTCTCGCCGCCTCCAGCTCGAAGGACAAACCCTACGCAGTGATCGCCGGAACGGTCTGGGGCCCGGACAATCGGGCAGTGTATGGAGTGACCGTAAAAATTCGTCGCGCCACCGATAAACCCACCAAAGCTCGCTGGGAAGTCTATTCCGATCATATGGGCGAGTTCGCGCAGCGCGTTCCCGCCGGCGATGCCGACTACATTCTTTGGACCGATCTCAAGGGGTTCAAACCCGCCGACGGCAAGCCGCTGCGACTGGTGCAACCAGTGACCGTTCACATTTATAACGACGAACGCGAAGACACCGGATTGCATCTAACCCGCTAACAAGCCGGGCGCTACGTCGTGAGACAATAGCCGCAGCATGAATCGCGAAAGATTTGTGATTAAGGCTGTGACCTTGGCTTGCGTCCTCTGTACGGTTCTGGCCGCGGTATCCGCTGCTGCGCTCGATAAAAAAGATAAGACCGTAGGGCGATTGCTGTTCGGCAAAGTGCTGGATCCGCAGGACAATCCACTTCCCGATGCGATCGTCTACCTGACCAACACCCGCAGTCGCGCGGTAAAAACCTATATCGTCGGCCCCGACGGCACCTATCGATTTCCTGCCCTGTCCACTGCAACCGACTATGAAGTTTATGCCCAATACAAGGGCCGTAAAAGCGAAACCAAATCCGTCAGCCAGTTCGACGACCGCTCGCAGGTTTATGTCGATCTGAAGGTCAATACCCGTTAACCGGCTGAACCTTTTCCGCAACTTTTCACTGCTCTTTCGGGTTGAAGATAATTGAGGATGTCCTCTGGAGGAAAACTGTGAACGAAATGCATTCGTCTGGTCGACCCAATCGTACCGCTGCGGCCGTGAAGGCCCTTTTGGCGTGCGTGACGCTGCTCTGCGCAGCATTTGCCATCGCTCAGGGCGGCGCCATGAGCCCTTATCAGGATGAAAAAGACGGCGTCAGCGCCGGCGGCAAGTGGATGCAGTTTCAGTCGGAAGACAAGATGACCGCAGCCCACAAAGTTCGCTTCGAACTTGTGGCCAACAATTACTTTCGCGAAGATCCCAACTACCCGCCTCGAGTCGATCTGTTTTGCGAGAATGGCAAACTGAAGTTGGCCGACTTCAATCCCGGCGTTCGGCTTCCTCCCCCCAATCGTCCCGGTTTCTGGGGCCAGCCTCAACTGGAAGTAGAGGTCCGCATCGACGATTATCACGGCTACCACGGCTGGAACTGGGAGCGCGGCCACTTCCTTTCGATGGACAAAGGCACCGTCCGCGGTCTTCTCGGCGCGCAAACGTTTAACGTGGCTCTGCCGACGCGCAGTGGACGACAGATTGCCGAGTTCTCGCCTGCCGGCCTGAATTTGGATGAAGTTCGGAAGTCCTGCGATCTGACTCCTAAGAAGCCCAGCAAGGACTAGTTGAAACCGTGTGGGGACGGCCGCCTCGGCCGTCCCGCGAGGGCGAAGCCGAGCGGGAAGCGCATCCTCGTCTCGAGCATTCCGAATTTGCGCATCTCTGCATCTTGCAGTAGCATTTGCCGAATCTCTACTGGCATATGCGCGGCAATTCCGATCCTTCTGGTGCTCTCCTTCTCGGTTGTGGCATTGGCCTCTGGACCTTTTTCAAGGGCTTTCGGGTCATGCGCGAATACAAAGTCCTCGCCGCTACTCCGCGCATTCCCATTCGCAGCGTGCCCATGGGCTTCGTTCACATCCGCGGCAAGGCCGAGAGTAGCGAAGTCCTCGCGAGTCCGGTCAGCCACACTCCATGCTGCTTCTATAAGGTTGAGATCGACGAATGGAAGAGTCAAGGCAAAAGCAAGACTTGGGTCCGCTGCTGTGTCGACATGAACGGCTACCGCTTCTATGTGGCCGACGATACTGGCAAAGTTCTGATTGATGCCCACGCCGCCGAGTACGATCTGCCGCTGGTGACCACGAGGGAGGTGAGTTCGCACGCGCCTTCTGGAACAAATACAAACGATGCTGATCTGCTGAGGTATGTGAGTTATGCGCGCATGCACAGCATGACAGATCGAATGGGGCAGTGGATCGACAAGCGATTTGAGAAGGCGGGCCCGATCGATAATCCGCAGATCCAGGCGAAGCGGGATGCACTCCGGGGGTTATTTGCCGGCGTGCCGGCTGCGGCGCAGGGCGGCAAGCTTCCTTTCGAAGCGCTGGAGAAATTGGCTAGCGCTGCCGGTCCGTTCAGCGACCCGGAGCAGGAACAGAAGCGGCAAATGATGCTCGATCGCTTGCACCTGGCGGAAGCGGCGAGCGAGAGTGGACTTCTTTCCGGACTCATGCCGCCAGCCCAAGCCGCTGACGGACGCTTCCGCCTGCGCGAATTCGTGGTGATTCCTGGGCAGGAATACCTGATCGATGGAACCTGTATCGAAAATTCCGCGGAAGGCCCGGAAGGCGTGGAAGACAAAGATCGGTGCCTGATCGCAAAGGGGCGGCATGAGCCGACGTTTTTGATCTCGACCAAGAGCGATGTACAGATTCATCACGCTTTGCAAAAACGCGCCCTCCTGATGATTTTCGGCGGAGCCGCCCTGACACTTGCGTGTACGGCGGGTCTGCTGGTTCACTTTGGATTGTTCTAGGATCAATCACCCGGAGAGATACCCATGGGCAGCAGCATCATCACGGGGTTGGCGTTTTTTCTGTTCGTAGCCGGTGTGCTCACTTACGCCGTCATCCTCTACAACGGGCTGGTGCGGCTGCGCAATGAGAATGACCGCGCGTGGGCCAACATTGACGTACTGCTCAAGCAGCGTCATGACGAGATTCCCAATCTCGTCGAAACCGTCAAAGGATACATGCAACACGAGCAGCAGACGCTGCTTGCCGTAACGCAGGCGCGTAGCGCGTCGATGAATGCAGCCAGCATTGGCCAGAAAGCCGTTGCCGATGTGCAGATGGCCAGCGCGCTGCGCGGCCTGTTTGCCGTGGCGGAGAATTATCCGCAACTCAAGGCCAACCAAAACTTTCTCAAGCTGCAAAATCGCATTACCGAACTCGAAGAGCGTATCGCCGACCGCCGCGAGTTCTTCAATGACGACATCAACACTTACAACACGCGCATCGGCCAGATCCCCGATGTGTTCGTGGCGAGCTTCATGAGCCTGAAGCCGCGGCCGATGTTCAAAGTTTCCGACGAAGACCGCAAACTCGTGGAAGTGAAGTTCGCGAGCAGTCAGAGTTCTGGCGCATAGGTGTGACGCCGGCGGACATCCTTGGCTTTTTTCGTGTGGGTTTCGTCGTGGTTTAGGGTTACCATTTCGTCCCCCCTCCCCCCCCCTTAATTCTCCTAAAATATTGAAAACATTAGGGTTTTGCAGAAATGGCTTGCAAAATCTTGATAGCAAATTAGTTAGAGGTCAAAACCTTCAAAACAAAGGCGTTAGTTACGGCGCGTCGGCTGTGCCATAACGACCGGGCCATCCGAAGCCGCTCAATGGCCCATAATCGGCTGTTTTTACTTTGAAGTCAAGGTTGGACGTCACAACTATCGCTGTGGAAATCTTTGGGGTTCTATTGCGGTAGGCCGAGAGGTGGGAGACCGCGAACTATCGCTACGGTTTCACTTGGATTCTTTTCAGCCAGGCAACCGTGGGCTCGTGACTCTTCAATTCGCACTCTTTGATCCGAAACACAGTCCAGCCGCGGCGCCTGAGGACAGATGAGACGCGTCTGTCGCGTTTCCGGTTGACCACCACTTTTCCGAGCCAGAAGTCGAAACGCAGAACGGAAAGAGCGCATACAACGTCGATATCCAACCTGAATGGACTGACGATGAAGACCAGTGGTCCATACCCGTTCATCCAGCAAGACAGCCGATGAAGGAGGACGGGACGACGATCATAGTAGGGGATCTTTATCCCGGGATCGCCAGTCGGTTCAGCGAGGACGCTGCGGCCTTTAAGACCGAGCTGGAGCGGATGGTAGCGACCCACTACGTCTTTATCATCGACAAGGGGTTCCAGGTCACGATCAATGGTGACGTGGTAAGGCCCCGCCCCACTCGTCTGATTTTTGACAAGAGATCTCGCCCCAAGGGTGGCGGAATACAGCCGTTCATCTTCAAGACGAGGGCCGATGGTGTCGAAGTTTTTCTGGCGGTTGGATTCACGAGGCCAATTCCCTCCGAGGATGAGATTGCCCGGGATCAGGAAGACAAGAGGTATTCGTCGCAAGACGCTGGCTGGACGATCGTCTGCAACGATAGGGCGGTGCTGTATTGCGATCGCAGCGAGCTTACGGGTTGGGGCGAAGCGGGAGTCCCACGCTACCACACTCAGTTTATCGCGGTATCAGGCATTGTTGAGTTTCGGTCGGACGATGCGTCCAAGCTGCCTACGACTACCACAAAGCGAGGCGTTGACGCATCGTCACCACTGTATCTGCAAGTCAAGAACAAGATGCGCGAGGGGATGCGCATATTCACCGATTACACAAATAAATGGAAAGGACGAGCGGAGGAATCCAAGAAACAGATCGAAGCTGGAATTCCGCTCTCCTTTGGCGAGATAAAGTCAGAGTCAGCTCGTCTAAATTTTCGGGTTACAACGAAGTCAGTTCCGCCAGGTGAGCAGTACAAGCCTGAGCTACCTATGCCGAAGAAGTTGGAGGCCCGGAAGCGGCGTGTTACGTTCATCAAAGAACTCGATGAGATAAGGAAAGTGGCGGAGTATCTGTTCGAGGACGTCGACAAGGAGCCCTCTGCCGTTGGAGAAGAGTGCTTCGATCGGTTTCTCGATGAGGCGAGCAAGTGAGGCATCCACCTTACCATCTTCGCCCCAATAAAGCCGTTGATCGTTTGACCTTCATTGAGGCGATAGCGCTACTCGCCCAAGTCGCGGACCTGTCGGAGTACACCTACTATTCACTCGGAGGGCCTTACTTAGAAGACTGTCGCTTGTTGTACGAGTTTCACCCACAGATCAGCATGGTCTCTATCGAAGAAAAAGAGGAAATATACAAGCGCCAGAGATTCCACCTGCCTTGTGGAATGCTCGATCTAAAGCTTGACGAGTTCAAATCGTTCCTCGCGCAGTATGAGGCGAATGACCGCAAGAGCATTTTCTGGCTCGACTATACGGGCCTAGAAGTGGGACATTTCGAAGAGTTCAAGGGCCTCCTCGGGAAGGTGGCTGCGAACAGCATGATCAAAATGACTCTGCAGGCCGACCCCCGGAGGCTCAAGCCGGCAAAATTTCGGGAAAAATTCGAAGCTTTGATGCCCAACCCCTCAGTCAATCCGCCGGCTACAACCCTCGACTTTGCCTATTTGGTCCAGCAGATGATACAGATCGCTTCGCAACAAGCTCTTCCCGGCGACATGCCCCACGTGTTTCAACCTATCGCGTCTTTTTATTACAAGGACAGTGTCGCCATGTTCAGTCTCATAGGGTTGGTATGTCCCAGGGCTGAGAGGGAAAACGTGAAGGCCATCTTCAAGAACCTCCAGTTCGCGAATTTGGATTGGCAGCAGCCCAAAAACATAGATCTCCCGATCCTCAGTACGAAAGAACGCCTTCGCGTTCAGCATCTGCTTCCATGTAAGAAAGGTGCAGGGAAAGTTCTGCGGAAGGAACTGGGATATCTAATCGACGACGACGAAGAGAAGACCGAAATGAAACTCGAACAGTACGCGGAGTTTCACCGACGGTTTCCCTACTTCATGAAAGCGACGCCCTAAAATGGGAATAACCTAGGCACACAAGATTCACCCCAGCAGCTTGGCAGCATCTTTGGCGTAGTACGTGAGGATAATGGTGGCGCCGGCGCGGCGGATGCTTAGTAAAGATTCCATCATGACCCGGTCGCGTTCGATCCAGCCGTTTTGGGCGGCGGCTTCGATCATGGCGTATTCGCCGGAGACTTGATAGGCGGCCAGGGGCAGGTCGAAGCGGTCGCGGGCGGCGGCGATTACGTCGAGATAGGGCATGGCGGGCTTGACCATGATCATGTCGGCCCCTTCTTCGATGTCGGTTTCGATTTCGCGCATGGCTTCGCGCAGGTTGGCTCCGTCCATTTGATAGGAGCGGCGGTCGCCGAATTGCGGTGCGGAGTCGGCGGCCTCGCGGAACGGGCCGTAGAAGCCGGAGGCGAATTTAGCTGCGTAAGAAAGAATTGGAGTATTGAAGAAGCCGGCGGCATCCAGGGCGCGGCGAATGGCGCCGACCCGGCCGTCCATCATGTCGGAGGGAGCAATGATGTCGATGCCGGCTTTGGCCAGCGAGACCGAGGTGCGGGCGAGCAGGTCGAGCGAAGAATCATTGTCGATTTCGAAACTGGATTGAGCGGCGCGCGCGGCGACCGTAGCCATGACCTGAATGGCCTTGTCCTTTTCTACTTTGCTCTTCACCGCGAGCACACGCTGCGACGGGGTCAAGGCATTGTGAACGGCGGCTCCGAGGGATTGCGGGGTGAATGACTGCTTCACGACTCCACAGTGGCCGTGCGACATGTATTCGCAAAGGCAGACGTCGCCCATCACGACGAGTTCCGGAAGTTCACGCTTGATGGCGCGCGTGGCTTGCTGCACGATGCCGTCCTCGGCCCAGGCGCCGGTGGCAATTTCGTCTTTGGAGTCGGGAAGGCCAAAGAGAATGATCGAGGAGACGCCCAGGGAATGAACTTGCTGCGCCTCTTTGACAGCTTCGTCCACCGAGAGATTGCAGACGCCGGGCATGGACTTGACCGGCTTGCGAATGCCTTCACCGGGACAGACGAACATGGGGTAGACGAAGGCGTCAGGCGTGAGGCGAGTCTCGGACACCAGGTTGCGAAGTTCCGCGGTGCGGCGGAGGCGGCGAAGACGAGTCACAGGGAATGCCATGGATGTCACCAGAGGAAGACCGAGAAAAACGCCTTCCTATTTGATTCTAGAACATCTTAGGGATTGAGGCTTGAGCGCCGAACTGCGCACTGGATCTGCAGCAGAACAGCAATTTAGTGGCGACTGGAATCGATGCCTGCCTCTCGCCTTTCAGAGGGGATAACGAAAGTAACTGGCGATTTCTGAGCGTTCTGGAGGACGACGATTCGATGCCATAGAATCGGGACGGATGAGTGTTTTTCAACGCTATCGTTGGTTTGCTGCAGCAGCCGGAGTCACGCTGGCATTTGTCGGCGTGGCGGTGACTGCTCATCCCAGCGCGGGGCTCACGGCGTTTTCAGACGTGGCGGGTTTGGCGCTGATGCTGACGGCTACGGCGATCGCATTCAGCAACGCCCTGGCGCAGCCGGGGCAGGAACGCAGCTTTTGGGTACTGATGACGGCAGGTTTTTTCTTATGGGCCTGCAATGACGTAAGTTGGATCTACAGCGAAGTGGTGTCGCATCAACCGATCGTCAATCCATCTTTCTTTGACATCGTTTTATTTTTTCACACGGTTCCCATGATCGCGGCGGTAGTCTTGCGTCCGGACTTGCTGAAGAGTGAGGGAAGAAGCTATCACAGCCTGCGGAATTTTCTGATGCTGTTGGCGTGGTGGATCTTTTTTTATGCCTTCGTTATTTTTCCCCACCAGTACGTAGTGCCCAACGTCAATCTCTATGACATCTGCTACCACCGGCTCTACCTGCTGGGGAATATTCTGCTGCTGGCAGCGCTGGGAGTCGCGGCGGGGACCAGTTCGGGCGGATGGCGCCGGCTGTACCTGCATTTTTTTGGCGCGAGCCTGCTGTACGCCGTTGGGTCTGGATTTCTGCTGCGGGCGGTGATCAACGGCACGTACTACTCGGGAAGCCTGTATGAAGCTCCTTACTTCGGAGCCGTGGGATGGATGGCGGCCACCGCTTTGTCGGCTCGCGAATGGGACTTGCGGAGTCGCAAGATCGACTTGGACCCGCGCTGGAAAAAAGTGATTCCGCGGCTGGCGATGCTGACGCTCTTGTCGCTGCCGGTCTTAGGACTGTGGACCATACTATTCGATAAGTCACCTGCGCCCTCGCGCGTCTTCCGCATTGCCACGGTGCTGGTTGCGATGTTGCTGCTGGGAGCTTTTGTGTTCCTGCGCCAGTACGTGCAGGATCAGGCTCTGATGTCGCTCCTGCAGGAGTCGCGCCGCGGCTACGAAGGTGAGAAGCGCTTGCAGGGTGAACTTGTGCAGCGCGAAAAACTGGCTTCTCTTGGCACACTCGTGGCTGGAGCAGCCCAGGACATCAATCACCCGTTGACTGCTGTAATGACGTATTCGGAACAGCTTTGGGCAAGAGAGCGGCTCAGCGGGGAGCAGAACGCTCTGCTGCGTAAGATTGTGCAGCAGGCTGGGCGGACTCGTGACCTGGTCGCCGACTTATTGAGCTTTGCTCAACAGTCCCCGGCGGAAAAAATTCCTGTAGATGTAAGCATCCTGCTGGAGCGCGCGATCCAGATGCTCGAATCGCGCTGTTTGCCAGGAAAAATTAGAGTAGACGTTTCCATTGCCGATGACTTCCCACGAGTCCACGGAAACGCCAACAAACTTTTTCAAGCTTTTATTGAGATCATCGAGAACGCCATGGATGCTTTGGATGAAGCGGGCGGAGGCTCGCTGGAAATTACGGGTCAGCGCAATGAAAAAGAGGCAGTGCTCCAATTTTCCGATTCCGGACCCGGGATTCGGGAGCCGCAAAGAGTTTTTGATCCGTTTTATACGACTAAGGCTGTCGGCAAAGGTACGGGCCTGGGCCTGAGCGCGGTGTATGGGGTGGTCCAGGATCATGGCGGTCAGATCACTTGCCGGAATAAACGGGAAGGCGGAGCGGTGTTTGTGGTGCGACTTCCCGTTGAAGAAACGTCAGCAAAAGTGGCCGGAGCCGCCGGCAGCTAAACCTGTGGGCTGTGATTTCAGAGTTTTGACTCTCTGAACTTCCTTTTCCTTCCTGACAGTCAGCTCTCCAACTTCGTTCGTCGCTGCGGCTTTGCGCTCCTGTACCATAAAATGCGATGCCGAGTGAGCTAACTCATAATTCCGCGCGGGTGCTGGAGTTCGAAGCTTTACGGGAGTTGCTGCGTGGCTACGCCTCTTCGCCGCTCGGCCAGGAGCGGATTTCCGCATTAACCCCCTCGACTGACCGGGATTGGATTGAGAGCCAGCAACAACTGACGAGTGAGATTCGGGAATTCCGGCGCGTGGGCGGGCGATTCGATTTCTCCGGGCTGATAGGAATTGGCCTGCTGGTCGAGAAGTCGCGCATCGCGGGAGCGGCGCTGGAGACGACAGAAATTCGCAATGTGATTCTGGTCGTGGATCGAGCAGCGGAATGGCGAGAGATTGCGCTGCGGCCGCCCGGCAGCATGAAATCCGAGTGGCATGGAGTGCGCGCACTTTCAGGGCAGATCGTAGACTTCACGGAATTTCTGAGATTTTTCCGCAACAAAATTCAACCCGACGGAACGCTCGAAGACAGAGCCTCACCGGAACTAACGCGCATTCGCCGCGAGATCGAAAGACAGCGGCGCTCGATTCAGGAGTCGCTGCGTGGATATTTGCGGCGGCTGGCCGAGGGTGGAACGGTGCAGGACGAACTGGTCACGATTCGTGGCGAGCGCTTTGTTATTCCAGTGAAGGTGGAGCAGAAACGGCGCGTGCAGGGCGTAGTGCATGGCGCCAGTTCGAGCGGGCAGACCGTATTCGTCGAGCCGCTGGAAACGATTGAACAAAATAACGAACTGGTGCGCTTACTGGAAGAGGAATTGGTCGAGATTCATCGCATCTTGCTGGAAATGACGCAGCGCATCGGGATGCTGGCCCAGCCGATTCTGGCTGCGGTGGACGTGCTCGGCGATTTGGAGCTGCAATTTGCCAAAGCCCGCTTCGCCGAGGACTACAACTGCGTCGAGGTGCAGTTGAGTAGCAGTGGCGGGGCTGTGAAGGAGCAGTTGAGTGTTGATCTGCAAGGCTCATGTGGCGACAGCCGCCCTCGGCTGTCGGGGGCGAGCGAAGCTCGCCTGCTGCTGCACAATGCGCGGCATCCCTTGCTGGAGCGCAACCTCAAAGCAAAGAACATTTCGGTCGTCCCCATCAGCGTGGAACTGGAAGGGGACCGGCGACAACTGATCATCACCGGACCGAATACGGGTGGCAAGACTTTAACGCTCAAGACGCTGGGACTGCTCGCACTGATGGCGCAGTCAGGTCTGCCCGTGCCCGCCGACCGCGCCGAGCTCCCCGTGTTCGACGCCGTGCTGGCTGACATTGGCGATTATCAGTCGATCGAGCAAAATCTTTCCACCTTCTCGGCGCACGTTACTAATATCGATTTCATTTCGCGCACGGCGACCGCGCACTCGCTGGTGCTGCTGGATGAACTGGGCTCGGCGACCGATCCGGAAGAGGGTGCGGCTTTGGCTGTCGCGATTGCTGAACACTTTGGCAACATTGGATGCATGACGGTAATTTCAACGCATCACACTTCGCTCAAAGTGTATGCCGCAAATACTCCGGGCGTGGTGAATGCTTCGGTGGGCTTTGACGAGGCTACATTGCAGCCGACCTACGAGCTGAAAGTGGGCGTGCCGGGAGCGTCGGCGGGCATCAACATCGCGCGGCGGTTGGGACTGAATCCGACCATCATCGAGAGCGCCCGATCGCGGCTGGGAACTCAGGCCCGAGACGTTGGTCAGTTCCTCGACAAACTTCATGCCGATCTGCGCGAGGCGGAGGGCGAACGCCTGCGTCTGCAAAAGAGCCAACAGGATTTGGAGCGGGAACAGAATCGTTTAGCGGTTGAAGGGAAAAAGGAGCAGCAGGCAAAAGTCCGGGAGATGGAAAAGAAACTGGAAAACGTGCTGCGGGATTTCGAATATCAGGCGCGCGAGGCGGTGCTTGCGATTCAGGATCGCGCGGCGGCGCAGAAACTCTCCAAGGATGCAGAGCGCCGTGTAGCGAAGTTGCGGCGAGAATTTCGCGAGCAGTTCGATTCCACGCTGGTGGCTCATTCCAGTGGCGCCGATCAAGGCGATCCTCACGCACAGCCGCGCTTGGTGAAGCAAATTTCTGAAGGCGACACCGTGAAACTGAAATCGACGGGCCGGCCTGCACGAGTGGTGCGAAAGCTCGACGAGAGTCACTTTGAAGTGCAGATGGGCGCCATGAAGATGAAAATCGGGCGAGATGACATTGCCGAATTGCTGGCAAGCGCTCAGGCCGCGGCGGCTGATTCTCCGGTGAAAGCGGCGCGGGCCCGTGGCATCTCCGTCTCGCTCGAAAACGAGGGCGAGAACGTGGGCAGCGAGATCAACGTGATCGGACAAACGGTCGACCAAGCCTCGCGCGAAGTCGAGAAATTCGTAGACCGGGCGTTTCTAGCTGGGCTTCCGCGGGTACGCGTAGTCCACGGCAGTGGCATGGGAATCCTGCGCAAAGCCCTGCGGCAAATGCTGCAGCAGCATCCGCACGTGGCAACGGTGGCGGAGGCACCGCAGAACGAAGGCGGGGGTGGGGCGACGGTGGTGGAGTTGAATGTGTAGCGGAACCGCGAAAGGATTTGCAAAAGAAGTTGAAAAAGGATTCGTGAAAGGGCACGGCTTCAGCCGTGCCGCAAGCGCCTCATGAAAGTTTGCGGCTTTAGCCCCTGAGGGTCGTGGATGCAACGGCGCTGGGTGAAAGCATGACCTGTCTGTGAGCGTCCACTTTTTGTGATTGAGGAGGCCAAGCACGCGTTGGCAATCGAACAGTCCTTAGGCGTTACGCGGGAGAGGGCTCCGCCGATGTCGGCTTTTTTATTACCAGGATCGTAGCGATTTGGCGAAGAGTCTAAAAGCTAGGTTTTTCATCGCTTTCATACGTTAGGGCTCGATTCCCACAGCTTCTCCACAATAATTCCGCACCGGTATATTTCAATCAGCCGCTTTTTCCCTGACAATTCCTACGGAGCGATCTGTCCCGACTTAATCCAACGAAAATGGCGAACCCTGGCGATTTCGCGTATACGGTGAAGCAGCAGGCGGATATTGTCCGCATCATTGGCGATTACATCAAGCTGAAGAAGGCCGGGGCGCAGAATTATTCGGGGCTGTGTCCGTTTCATGGGGAGAAGACGGCGTCGTTTTCGGTGCACGCCACGCGACAGTTTTATCACTGCTTTGGCTGCGGAGTGTCGGGGGACGTGTTCAGCTTCTTACAGAAAATCGAGAACATCACCTTCCCCGAGGCCGTGCGGATGGTGGCGCAGAAGCTCGGGATTCCGCTGCCCAAAACTGCGTATTCCACTCCGGGCGAGGCCAAAGAAGCGCGGCTGCGCGGGCAGTTGCTCGACGTGCACGAGCGGGCGGTAGCATTTTTTCAGGAGTGCCTGCGGCGTCCCGAGGGGGCGCGGGCGCGGGAATATCTGGCGGGGCGCGGGTTGAATCAGGAAATGATTGCGCGCTTTCGCATTGGGTATGCGCCGGATTCTGGGTTTCTGTTGCGCGACCGGCTGAAGGGGGAATTCAGCGAAGAGGTGCTGCGTGAGAGCGGGTTGTTTTCGTGGAAGCAGGAAGACAGCTCTCAGCCGTCAGCCCTCAGCCGTCAGCAAAACCCGATCGACTCCGGCGCACCGCTCGAAGGCGATCGACCCACCTCCACTCGGGATGACAAAAGTGCGGGTGCGTCGGGCGTGCGCGGTGAATCGTTGGTTGAGAGGCCAACGACCAACGACCAACGACCGGCGACGACCGCTATGTACTCCAAGTTCCGCAATCGCGTCATGTTCCCAATCGCGAGCGAAGCGGGAAAAGTAATTGCGTTTACCGCGCGGACGCTGGCAACCGATGAAAAGTCGGGGCCGAAATATTTGAATTCGCCGGAGACGGCGATCTATTCCAAGAGCCGCGTGCTGTTCAATCTGGATGTGGCCAAAGAATGGGTAAAGAAATTCGACTACGCGATCCTGGTTGAAGGGCAGATGGATTGCATTTCGGTTTACGCAGCCGGATTCCAGAATGTAATCGCGAGCTCGGGAACGGCCTTCACAGAATTGCAGGCCAAGTTGCTGGGGCGCTTCAGCAAGAATGTGGTGGTGAACTTCGATCCTGACACGGCGGGCGCGAAGGCGACGGAGCGCACGCTGGCGCTGCTGGTGGAAGAAGAATTTCAGATTAAGGTGCTCACGCTGGAGCAGGGATTTGATCCTGATCTGTATATCCGCCGCAAGGGAAAAGAAGCGTACGGCGATGCGCTGAAGCATTCACAGAAGTATTTCGATTATTTGATCGAGCGGGCTCGCTCGCAGTTTCCGGTACGCAGCGCCGAGGGGAAAAAAAATGCGGTGAATTATCTGTTGCCGCATGTTCAGCGCGTGCCCAGCCGAATTGTGCGCGACGAACTGGCGCATGAGATTGCGCAGAAGTTAGGCATCGATTCGGCAGTGTTGCGGCAGGAGTTGCGTCATGCGGCGGGAACGCGCTCTGCATCGGCTATTAAGGCTCCGGCGGAGGCGCAGGTCACCGACGCGGAGAAAGTTCTGATTCGCGCCCTGGCGTCGATGCGGCAAATTCAACCCGGCGAAGATCATCTTTCCGCGCGCGACGGGGCGGAGGAAGAATTCGATCCTGCGCGGCAGGCGCAGTTCGTCTTGCAAAATGAAGCATTGCATCGCGGGCTGGCGACTGAATCGCTGGCCGAGTCTCTGCTCAACGAGTCCCGGTTAAATGCGGGTCGCGAATACGGCGATGTGCTGGAGTTGCCGGCGACGGAGAGCGACCGCCGATTGCTGGCTTCGATTTTGCTGAAGGAGGAGGAAGAGCTGACGGCGCAGGTTTTGGAAGCGGCGGTCCGCGCCCTGCGGCGGATTCATTTGCGGCGCCGGCAGGAAGACGTTCAGCAAGAACTCAAAAAGCCCGGTCTCAGCCAGGATAAAGAGCGTCTGCGGGAACTGCTGGGGGAGTTGGAACGAATCAGCCATGCGCTGCGCGATCCGAATCTCGACTGGGACGGCACTTCAGTGGCGGCAAGAGTGAAAAGTGCTTGAAACAAAAAGGCTTGTCGAGCCATCTAATTATTTAAGGGAATAGCGGAGAGCGGCGGGGAGTAACTGGGCCACAGCGGCACGAAAATTTGTGCTAAAATCTGTAAGTTTGTGCGAGATGCACGATCCCGCAACATCCATATTCCCACCTGTAAGGAACTTTATCACACGCTCCCGCGGGAGCGGAATAACGAAGTTTAAGGACACACCTTTTGGCTCTTGAAGACAAGTTCGACGACATTAAAAAGCTGATCGACACAGGCAAAGAGAAGGGATATCTCACCTACGACCAGGTAAACGACCTGATCCCGCACGATGTGCACAGTCCCGAAGACCTGGATGATCTGCTGACGACGATCAATACGCAGGGAATCGACGTGTTGGAGGGGCCTAAGCTGCCCTCCGCCACGCTCGATAAGAAATTTGACGAATCCGAAGAAGGGGAAGACGTCGAACTCGACCTGACCCCTGGAGCTCTGGAAAAGACCAACGATCCCGTCCGCATGTATTTACGCGAGATGGGAACGGTGCCGCTGCTTACGCGGGAAGGCGAAGTGGAAATCGCCAAGCGTATTGAGCGCGGCCAACTGCGCGTGCTCAAGGCGCTGTCGCGTTCGCCCATTGTGATTCGCGAATTGCTGGCCATGGGCGAGGACCTCAAAAAAGGCGTGCGCTCAATCAAGGAAGTGGTCACCTTCGATGAAGAAGAGATCACCGACGAGATCCTGCAGAATCGCCTGAACGAGTTCACTGGCAAGATCGACGACATGGCCAAGCTGTACAAAAAGGCCGCGCTGCTCGAAGAAAAGTATCAGGAAGTTTCGCTGAAGAAAAAGCCGAAAGATCATCGCCGGGCTCGCCGCAGGCTGGCGCGGAGCATCGTTGCGGTGTCGCTGGCCGTGCGCAAGCTCGGATTCACCAACGCCGAACGCAAGCGTCTTATTGAACGCCTGAACAAGACAGTCGACGGCATGCGCTCGCTCGACCGCCAGACACAGAACCTGGAGCGCAAGGCTGACGCCACTCGCAGCGAAGAGCAGAAAAAAGAATATCGGCGGCAAGCGCGCGCGATTCGCGGCGAAGTCGAAAAACAGGAACTCGAAACTGGAGTGTCGTTTCAGGAGCTCAAGCGCACGCAGCGCGAGATCATCCAGGGCGACATGGATGCGGAGCATGCCAAGCGCGAGCTGATTGAGGCCAACCTGCGCCTGGTGGTTTCGATTGCGAAGAAATACACCAACCGTGGATTGCAGTTTCTCGACCTGATTCAGGAAGGCAACATCGGCCTGATGAAAGCTGTCGACAAATTCGAGTACCGCCGGGGATACAAGTTCTCCACCTATGCCACGTGGTGGATTCGGCAAGCGATTACGCGGGCCATCGCCGATCAGGCGCGTACGATTCGCATTCCGGTGCACATGATCGAAACCATCAACAAGCTGATCCGCACCTCGCGTCAGCTGGTGCAGGAACTGGGACGCGAACCGACGTCGGAAGAAATCGCCAAGCGCATGGATATTCCTGTCGCGAAAGTGCGCAAGG
Source organism: Acidobacteriaceae bacterium (assembly GCA_003132445.1). Taxonomy (GTDB): domain Bacteria; phylum Acidobacteriota; class Terriglobia; order Terriglobales; family Acidobacteriaceae; genus Sulfotelmatobacter. The sequence continues at coordinate 26,084 of PKXU01000128.1, forward strand.
TGCTGAAGATCGCGCAGGAGCCGATCTCTCTGGAAACGCCGATCGGCGAAGAGGAAGATTCGCATCTGGGCGACTTCATCGAAGACCGTGGCGTGGTTTCTCCAGCCGAGGCCGTGATCAACGTGAACCTGAAGGACCAGACGGGACAGGTCCTACGCACGCTGACCCCGCGCGAAGAGAAAGTCATCAAGATGCGCTTTGGCCTCGAAGACGGCAGCGAGCACACTCTGGAAGAAGTCGGGCAGTCGTTCGCGGTCACGCGCGAACGCATCCGCCAGATCGAAGCCAAGGCGCTGCGGAAGTTGCGGCATCCGTCACGTTCGCGGAAGTTGCGGGCGTTTATGGATGGAGTGCGGGACTAAGAAGCAACATGGAGCGTCGGACGCCCTCGTCCGCCATTCTTTACTCTGTCATCCCGAGCGAAGCGGGACGATTCGCAACCGCGAATCGTTCCACGCAGTCGAAGGATCCCCGTGTCAGTTGGCAGTTTCGGCGGCCCGTCAGGGAATTTCCACCGCGGCAGAATCGTCCGACTGCCTCTTGCGTCCAACGTCGTCTTTATTTCTCGACGTCGTCCAGGAGGGAGCGGAGTTTTCCGGAGCGGGAGGGGTGACGGAGTTTGCGCAGGGCTTTGGCTTCTATCTGGCGAATGCGTTCGCGGGTTACGTCGAAGGACTGGCCTACTTCTTCGAGCGTGTGTTCGGAGCCGTCGTCCATGCCGAAACGCATGCGGATGATTTTTTCTTCGCGCGGGCTCAGAGTGCGCAGCACGTGCGCGGTACGCTCTTTCAGGTTTACGTTCAAGACTGCTTCGGCGGGCGACATCTTGCTGCGGTCTTCGATGAGGTCGCCGAGATGGGAGTCGCCCTCTTCGCCGATCGGGGTTTCGAGCGAAATGGGGACGCGCATGATCTTGCGGACTTTGCGCACCATGGCTTCGGGAATGTCCATCTGCTTGGCAATTTCCGCCGAGGTGGGCTCGTGGCCGGACGCCTGAACGAGCTGACGCGAAGTGCGAATCAGCTTGTTGACGACTTCGATCATGTGTACGGGCAGGCGGATGGTGCGGGCCTGATCGGCAATGGCGCGGCTGATGGCCTGGCGAATCCACCANNTGGCGTAGGTGGAGAACTTGTATCCGCGGCGGTATTCGAATTTGTCGACAGCCTTCATCAGGCCGACGTTGCCTTCCTGAATCAGGTCGAGAAATTGCAGCCCGCGATTGCCGTACTTTTTGGCGATGGAAACCACCAGACGCAGGTTGGCTTCGATGAGCTCGCGCTTGGCCTGTTCGGCATTCATGTCACCCTGAATCATGCGGCGCTGGGTGCGCTGCAACTCAGAGAAGGTCATGCCGGCTTCGTCCTCGAGCCTTTTGATTTCGAGGCGATGCTGGCGCTGGGTGGCGCGGTAGTTTTTCTTAAGCTCGTCGCTGCGGGTCGCGGTGATTCTGGATTCAAGATTCACGACTTCGCGTTCCAGGGAGCGCATGAGCTCGATCGTCTTATTCACCCGCTCGATGAGACGCTTGCGCTCCGCTGGAATAAAACCCAGATTGCGGATGATGAGAGAGATGCGGACCATTTCGCGAGACAGGTGACCGCGGCAACGGCGATATTCGCGAGGTTTTTTCTTGGCCGACAGAGTGGTGAGACGTTCGGCCAGACGAAGGGCTGATTTGTAATGCTTGTTCAGTTCGTCGATGCGGCCGGTGACTTCGGCGACGCGGTCTTGCAGAATTTCATCGGTGATCTCTTCTTCATCGAAGACCACGGTGTCTTTGATGGAGCGCAGGCCATGTTTGAGATCTTCGCCAATAGATATGACCTGCTGGATGACGATGGCGGAACGCGAAAGAGCTTTAAGAGAGGTGATTTGTCCGCGCTCGATGCGTTTGGCAATTTCCACTTCTTCTTCGCGGGTGAGCAGCGGCGAGGCGCCCATTTCGCGCAGGTAAACGCGAACGGGATCGCTGGTGGAGTCGGCGACACTGGGAGTGAGGTCGAGTTCGACCTCTTCGTTTTCCTGCGCCAGACGCTGTTCGAGCGTGGAAAAAGGCGAATGCGATTCGCCTTCGACTACATCGAGGCCGCGAGTGCCGATGGAGCTGAGCATCTCGTCGACGTCCTGGGAAGAATGGGCATCTTTGGGGAGTATATCGTTGGCAAGCAGATCGTTCACCTCGTCGTCAGCGGTGTCCATCTTTGTGTTTCCGAGCCGGCTGTTCCCGAGCCGGCTATTTTGCAGCCGACTGTCGAGCATCGATCGATTCTTAGTGTCGCCTATGGCCAAGTGGAATAACCTTTTTCGGTGCTTCTGTATGGGGAGAAGCGAACTTGGGAGTACCGCGGCAAGTTCAACAGAAAGCGGATTAACCGTAGATTGATGCTAGCACAGGCGGGGGCGCATGCCTATTCTGGTGTGCCTCCATTTGAATTTTTCGGTCGATAGTTCGTGGTCGTCCCGAGTGCAGCGGTTCCCTGAAATGAAGTCGACGGGATCTCCACTGGTCGTATCTTTCCTGGTCGTATCTATGGGAGATCCCTCACGCGGCTGAAGTACGCCGCGTTTCGGGACGACTTGGCGTCGTAGGAGAATAAATTAAAACTCGGCCACTACCCCTATTCTTGAAAAATAGGGGGAATTGTGCGAGGCTGACACGCCCGCCGGGAAGGGAGTTTCACGTTGCGGTCCCGATTCGGGCAAAAAAGAAAAACCTGTGCAAATTTGAACATGTTTTGGGAGTGATCGGCTGTACCGTGAAGGCACCGAGGGGTTCTTCGTTATGAAAATTTCTGTGCGGGCGCCGGCTTTTGTGCGGATGCCGCTTGCGCTTCTGCTGGTTGGGGTGGGAACGATGCAGGCGGGAGCCGGGGCGCTGGATCCGATAGCGACGAGCCCGATGTTGAGCGCGGACGAAGTCGCGAACCGAATGGTGGAGCGAAATCTGGAGCGGGCACGTGCTCTGGAGTCGTACCAGGGGACGAGGGTGTATCGTCTGGAATATCGCGGGTTTTTGGGAAACAGAACCGCGGAAGTGGTGGTGGATGTGAAGTACCAATCTCCGGCGACCAAGGAATTCAGCATCCGGTCAGAAAAGGGGTCGAAAATCATTATCGACCGGATCTTCAAGCGGGTGCTGCAGACGGAAAAAGACGCGCTGAGCGAGGAGAAGCAGCGCGGGGTAGCGCTGAATCAGGAGAATTACCGTTTCACGCTGGCCGGGTATGAAAGCGGACCGGGTGGGGCGAACTATATTCTTTTTGTAGAGCCGCGAACCGAGAACAAGCTGCTTTATCGCGGTCGAATCTGGGTGGATGCAGAGGATTTCGCTGTGGTGCGGATTGAGGCTAGTCCGGCGACCAATCCGTCGTTCTGGACGCGAGAGACAAAAGTGGAACAGACCTACTCGAAGGTGGGAATCTTCTGGCTGCCGTTATCGAATCGAAGCAGCAGCGAAATTCGGCTGGGCGGCCACGCCAGTTTCAGCATTGATTATCAGGCTTACCAGATTACGGCGGCCGCGCCATTGCGAAAAGAGAACGATGTGGCGGGGAATCGCTAGAGCAATTCGGCAACGGGATGGAGCGGGAATCAGTCGTGCAAAACTTAGTCGTGTAGTACCACGCTGAGCAAAGAACTGTTAACCTCAAGGCCACTGTCTTCGCCCTTCGAGTACTGGATGAAACCCAACTTGCGAAAGCGGTTCATAAAAAAGCTGACGCGGGAACGAGTGGTTCCGATCATTTCGGCGAGAGTTTCCTGACTGATTTTAGGAACCACGGATTGAGGTATGCCCTCTTTGCCAAAGTGAGCAAGCATGAGAAGAGCGCGGGCTAATCTTTTTTCGCTGGAATTGAACAGCTGATCGATCAAGTCCTCTTCGTAACGGATATTGCGAGCCAATAAATAGGAGACGAACATATCGGAAAAAGCAGGCTCGCGGTGAAGGGCATCCATCATGGCCCGCCGTTCGATGCGCATCAGGTTGCACGGAGTCATGGAAAGTGCGGATCCCATGCGCAGAGGCTGCCCGGCCAATGCGCCCTCGCCAATGAAATTGCCCTCGGTTATGAGGCCGATGGTCGCCTCTTTCCCCGTACTGGAAACTACAGACAACCTGACTTTGCCCTCCAGGATGTAATAGATCGCGTCGGCTGCCTCTCCCTGGCTGAAGACGAAATGTTTCTTCGGAACTGTCAGACTTCTGCGACCCTCCCCAATGGTAGCCAGGAAGGTTAGGGGGTCGAACCGGCGGTTTTTTCTGATTAAGCTTGTCATGTCGCCTTCCGAGGGGTAGAGATACAGTCCGGGAACCGGAGGCTAAGAGTCGAGCGTATGAGGGTAGTTCTGTACGATGGTGTACCTTGTACGATAGTGTACCGATGGAGGCCGTTTGTCAATGGGTAGTGCGTGAGGCCGCAGTGAGGCGCTGACCTACATCACGGTGCCGTGAATACGGTGGACAGTGCGAGGAAGGTCAAGACTCACTCTGGTCTTGAGCGTTGGTTGACTCCAGTGACCGGGCCGGCAAATTACGCCGCCGGGATGCATGAGAATGTGCGAGTGAAATGGAGGATTTCGACCGCAAACTTCGAGGTTGGTATTTTCTTTTTGGTTAGGCGAGAGACGTAGCAACCCTCGTGAACGGGTTGCCCGAGTTCGTCAGTCTTGCAATTTTCCAGACTCGCGCTTTGGTTGCAGATATTGCATATAACCTGAAACATTTTGGAGCCTCCTGGGAGAGGAATACAAGCCAGATTAAGGGTTCCTCAGCTGAATGTCTGAGCAATCCGGCTCATAATGGGAAAAACTTGGAAAAATTGTGTATAGGGGCTTTGAGACGCGGGAAAGCGAGTCGCCCGCCGGGTACTTAGCTAAGTATTTGACAACGCTGGACTTGGCCCTTACTAAACGTTCCCGGACATGTGCTTCCCGTTTGCCGGGCGAGCGATCTGGAAACTCATCGCCATTCAAGAAATCTGACTGTTCCCCGCCATCGCCTTTGAAGAGTCTTGAGAGAGCTTAAAAGCGAGCCGCCCCGTCCTCCCTGCGCTTGTGCCAAGCATCACGTCCATCCGTGATCGAAATCGCAAAGTCAGATGCGGAAATGGCCGATTATATGTACGACATCGCACATAAGGGTTGAATGATCTTCTACCCCCAATTAGCGAGGCGGTGGTTCAGATCGTGAGGAACAACGTGCCGCACCGCTCGCGACACATCGTGTCGATTGACAAGGGCGACTTCGACCCAACGGTATTCCTTGCGACTGTCGGCGAGGGGAAGCAGGTCCTCGCCTTCGCCCAAGCCCAAACAATCTTCACGCAGGGCGACGTGGCTGACGCAATCTTCTACGTTCAGGAGGGCAAGGTTAGACTCACCGTCGTATCCACGGCTGGCAAGGAAGCGACGATTGGCATACGAAACGTCGGAGACTTTTGCGGAGAGGGCGCCCTGGCTGGGCAGCCCGTGCGCATGGAATCGGCAACGGCTATGACCGGCTGCGTGCTTCTCCGCATTATCAAGAAGTCAATGATACGCGCGCTCCAAGAGCGCACATTTTCTGATCTGTTCCTGGCGTATCTGCTGGAACGGAACATCCGCAACGAAGCGGACCTGGTTGACCAACTCTTCAACTCCAGCGAAAGGAGATTGGCTCGCCTTTTGTTGTTGCTCGCTCGATTCGGCAAGAAAGGCGCACAGACTTCGATTCCCAGGATCAGCCAGGAGATTCTCGGGGAGATGATCGGCACGACACGGTCGCGGGTCAGTTTTTTCATGAATCGTTTCAGAGGGATGGGCTTAGTTGAGTATGACGAGAATGAGATACGGGTTCATAGTTCCCTTCTCAATGTCGTCCTCCAGGACTGATGCAAGTTGTACAACCCTGGCACCGGTGTAACCCAGCCCTCGATTGAGGAGTTTCTATGGCGGACCATCCGACGGAGTTGACGAAACATCTATCCCAACTCTTACAGCAAACAATGAGGGAAACCGATCCAGTGGAGCACGACAAACTCGGGACTGAAATCTGGCGAGTCCTCCGTGAACAAGAACATCTTTATTCTCCGAGACAGATAGCTTCCAATGTTCCCCGCCTTACGTTCATCCCCCAAGGAAGAGCCACCAAGATTCATGAATGACTTCCTTTGACGTGTTGACATCGCTTCGAGCTATTTGCTTCACTCACGCACAAAACGCGAAGGGATCAGGCACCCTCTCTTGAATCGTGTCAGCAGGAGTCAAATAAGGGCAAAGGCTGGGCCCCGCCCAAGTAACTATCGCTAGCAGCTCTGGCGAAGTAAACTCTTGTCATTCAGCCGAAGATTCCTATGCGCCTGCTGCGCCTTCGAGATGTCAAGATTGGGCTCAACGACCGCGTATTCCGCCACGCGCGTTTGCGAGCTTTGATCGTCTGGCTTGCTGGATTCGCCGCCACCACGGCGTTGTTCTTCCATGCATACACTGGAAAGTGGACGCCCGGCTATATCTTCGGCTCATTTCTACTGCTCTTTCTGCTTTTGACTCTCAGGATGGTCACTGCGCGCTCCCACCCGTCAAATTGGCTCGTCCGGATGAACGAGACGGGAATTTACCTTCAATATCGTTCTTATCTGAACTACGAGTTGCCCGCCGACGACCCTTCGGTCGTTTTCCTTTCCCTCGGCGAGATCGCGTCGGCCCGACTAGTCAAAGAGCGCGTCGAGACACCTGATCCGGCAAAGCCAGGCGCCACGCAAACCCAATACCTGCGCTTTGTGGAACTTGAGTTATCCGGCGATACCGCGCCTCTTGCGGATGCGCTACAGGCTGAGCGTGGCGAACAGGCCCCATTGGAGAAACGCTGGTATGGAACCAGTTCGACTCTTTACCGGGATTATCCAGTCACAATGACCGCGCCGACGTTCCTTCGTATACGTTGGGACGTTGTGCCTGGCGCACAGAAGTTCCTCGATGCCCTGCGCTCCTACACGGCCATTGCCGATCCGGTTTCTTTAACTCAGGACTTCACGCGCCTGAAATCGCTCAGCCGCGAAGAACAACAGCAGCAACTCCGCGAACTCACCGTCCGCGGCCAGACTATCACTGCCGTCTACGCCGCCCGCAAACTCTACGGCTGCAGCTTAGGAGAGGCAAAAGAGATGGTGGATTCTCTGCGCGAGAATAAGGTGCCGCAGTAGTCGCCTGAATCCCGTCTCGTGGCAATGCACCGGGTATGATTCCGTGCTCGTGCTAACGTGCCCTACTTCTTCGTAGCCTTCGCGTCCATGAACGTCATCCAGGTGGTGCCGTCGATTGAGACTTCGTATTTCAAAGTGTAGCTTGTGGGCGAGAGAATTTTCGTGGTCATTCTGAGGTTGACGTCTTGCCCGCCATAGTTCTGCGTGTGCGTCCAGGTCCAGGTATCGCCGCTGACGGTGCCTTTCGAGGCCTCGCGGCGCCCCTGGCTGTTGAACTGGTCAAACGTATATTCGTTCTTGTCGGTGTCATATCCCATGAACGCAACCGCTTTGCCGTCGCCTCCCAATTCCGTGGGCATCTTGAAATCCGCGTGACCTTCGACAAAGAAATTACCCGGCATCCACTGCCTGGTGTCGGTGGAAGTGAATTTTCCGCCCGCGCCCCACGGACCTTGCCCGATTGTGCCTTCGACCGTCCAGTTTCCGACGAAGTAGTCGAGTTTCTTCAGTTCGGGGCCCGGCGTAGTGGACATCTGCGCCCCGGCAGAAGCCGCGAACAAAACAGCTGTAAATAAAGCCAGCGAAGAAATCAGAACTTTTTTCAGCTGCATAGATGCGCTCCTTGCGAGAATGTCGATCACCACGGATGGTAGAAGAGTTGCTGCCCGCTGCCCAGTGGGATTCGTCACCGGTTGGCTATGACAATTGTCACGTGGCTCGCCAGGTCTCGAGACAGCTCTAGGTTAGTGAGATTGTTGATTTCTGATTGCTGATTGTTGATTAAAACCCAGCGGACAATGCCCTTTCGCCTGATCTTCAATCAGAAAATCAGCAATCAAAAATCAGCAATCAGCAATCAGAAATCGCCCTACCAGTCTCCCCAGTGCGAGGCGGTCATCTGCTGGAACTTCATCTTCCACTGGTCGCCTTGCTTGACCCAAACCGTACTGAAGTGCTGATAGCGCGGCGGCGGACCCTCATCCTGCGCGGGCGGAACGCGCAGCACAACGTCATAGGTCACAATGCCAACGTCGTTGCCGACCATAACGACTTTCATGTCGTAGGGCTGCAAATTGAGGCCGCCGCCGGCAAACTGATCCAGCATGTCCTGACGATCGTAGAGTTGGCCGTCGAAGGCGACGAAAGAAAAGTCATTGGTGAGCGTATGTTTGAAGAATGCGACGTCGCCCTTCTTGGCGGCGGCGACAAAACTTTTCTCGGCGTTCATCAGCGTCTGCTCCAGAGGAGTCAGCAGCTTCGCTGGAGCATTCGCCTGTCCTACTGCGATAATACGAACGCCGAAACAAACGGCAACTAGCAAAACCGCGCACCCGCTTTTCATGGCCGCCTCCCCGGATTCCTTCATCATTTGTCATGCCAAATTTGTCATGCCGACATGGAATGATCGCTGCACTGATAAAAAATCAACAATCAGAAATCAATCATCGGGAATGTTGTTCTCGGATTCTCTGGGCCAATTCCGCTCGCGGCACCGAGACCTGCTCGCCCGTTGCCAGATTCTTTAACGAAAAGGAATCTGCCTTTATTTCGTTTTCGCCGACAATGAGAATGTATTTCGCTCCCGCCTTGGTCGCCGCTTCGAACATCTTCTTCAGACGAAAGCTGCGATCGCCGAGTTCGACCGTTAAACCTTCCCGCCGCAAATCTCCAGCCAACCGCAGCGCCTTGCGATTCATGCCTTCGCCGACAGGCGCGACATAGACATCCAGACCGGCGGTCGCCTCGGAGGCTCTCGCCTGCAGCGCCATTACCAGCCGGTCTTCTCCAATCGCAAATCCAATGCCCGGCGCGGGCTGCGGACTGCCGAGCAACTCCGCCAACCCGTCATAGCGTCCGCCACCCAGGATCGCGTTCTGCGCGCCGAGTGCGCCGTGGGTAAATTCGAAGGCAGTTCGAGTGTAATAATCCAGTCCGCGCACGAGGCGGGGGTTCACTTCGAAAGCGACTCCAGCCTCTTTCAGCAGCGCCTGCACATTCTGAAAATGCTCGCGACTCGCCTCGCCCAGATAACTGCTGATGACCGGCAGGGTCGCGATCACGGGCTGATCTTCCGGCACTTTGCAGTCGAAGACCCTCAGCGGATTGGTCACGGCGCGCCGCTGGCAATCGGCGCACATCTGTCCCACGACCGGTTGCAGCGCCTTGCGCAGCGCGTCATTGTAAGCGGCCCGGTCCTGCGCGTCTCCCACGGAATTGATGTAAAGAGTAAAGTCCGCGATGCCGAGCCGACGCAGCAGAGTGTCGAGCATTTCCAACAACTCTGCATCGCGAATCGGGTGCTCGCTGCCGGATGATGACGGCCCAATGACCTCGGCTCCAATCTGATAAAACTGCCGATAACGCCCCTTCTGCGGCCGCTCCCGCCGAAACTGCGGCCCAATGTAATAGAGCTTGTTCAGTCCGCGATCCCAAAGCTTGTGCTCAATGTAGGCCCGCACCACGCCGGCGGTGTTTTCGGGACGTAGCGTGAGAGATTCAGGGGGATCGTAGCCCTCCGGCATTTCGAGCCCTTGCACTTCGATTCCATCCTGATTTATCAGCCCGCTGACGCGCTGAGCTTCGGATGACGGAACTACCAGGACATACCGGCTGGGGCGCTCACCAGCAGCGGATGCGAGTGATTGCCGCTCCGCCTGCATTTTCTTTAATGCGGCCAGCTTCGGACCTCCGGCACCTATTTCGACTATCACAATCTCCCAGACATCGTCTTCACGAAGCCCCGCGAACACCTGGCCAAACCCAGGCCTTCTTAGCTGCTCGATTTTCTTGTATTTTGGACGGGTTACTAGCCATTTAGTCGCGAGGACCCACCTTGGATCATCGCCCGTACGAAAGGTGTACATCTCTTTCGAAACAATGTCGGTCTCTTCGCCCACGCCCCGGGCAAACAGTTCGGTCGCCTCGAAAATCGGGGTGCGAATTTCCTGAAAGTTGTAAGCGCGGAAGACCTCTCGCGCCTGCGTCTCCACAAAATTCCATAGCGCCGTTTCCGGCGGCAGAAGGTCTCGCGTTCCTCGGACTGCTTTAATCATCCAGTTCCCAATCTTCCCGTCCCATAGGGACGCCTGACAGTAGCCCGCCGCTTCAGCGGCGGGTAATGCGGCATCGGAGTCCGTGCCGTAGGCACGGCCGAAACCCCTCCACGGCTTCAGGCGTCCCTAACGTTGAAACGCCGGGCTATTATCAAACGTCCCTCCGGGACGATTTGCCTTTCCCGAGGTCTGATGTCTGAGGCCCGAGGTCGGCTCCGAGCCTACCGCTCGCGCAAATATTCATCCTTGTAGCCTAAATAATTACGGGCGTAGCGCATAATCGCTTCCTCGTCTGCGGGCTCCAGCTTGCGGCGAAACTTTCCGGGAGAGCCCATCCATAGCGATCCCGGTTCAACCACCGTTTTCTCTGGAATCAGCGTGCCTGCGGCGATAATCGATCCTGCGCCGATTTTTGCGCCGTTCAAAATAATCGATCCCATCCCGATCAGGCAGCGATCCTCGATCACGCAGCCGTGCAGCGTTACCGAATGCCCTACCGTGACGTACTCGCCCAAATAGACGCCCCATTGGTTCTTCATCCCGTGCAACACGCTGTTGTCTTGTACGTTGGAGTGCGAGCCAATTCGAATCTCGTGCACGTCTCCGCGGATTACTGCATTCATCCACACCGAAGCGTGCTCGCCCAGCACCACGTCGCCAATAATCTGCGCCGAGGCGTCGACGTAACAGGTTTCTGGAATTGTCGGCCGCACACCTTTATACGATCGAATCATAGTTTCGGAAGGAAATTAAAATACCACGACCGAGCCATGTGAGGACAGCCGCCCCTTCGACTGTCCGCTGCAGAAAATCGAGTCTCAGGTTTGCCTCATCAGGTTTGTCCCATCGGCTTTGTCTCACGCGTTCGCCATGCAGGTTGTGCTGATGTGTTTTCCGTGGTGAAAGCTTCCCATTCCCACTCCGGGAAGCATTCCAAAAAAGTATCTATGAAATCGAGAAATCACGCTTCCTCCATGCTATACAAACCTTGGCTTCCTCCTGTCCCGCGTCCGGTGAACGCGTGTCGGGCCGTCCTTCCGAGTTGTTGCAAACTCAGAGGCGAGCCTATGTCTTCGACGCGCAAGATTCCGGCAGTCACTTTCTTTGAAGTCTCGTTCTTTCTGCTTGCGACGTGTGCATCTATTAGCGCTCAGGACGCGACCGGGGCCATCCGCGGCACGGTGCTCGACTCATCCGGCAGCCGTATAGCTCAGGCTTCGATTGCGATTGTGAACACGGCGACCGGCAAGCTCTATACGGCGATCAGCGATGCGGAAGGCTCGTTCGCGCTGGACCTGCTGCCGCCCGGCGATTATTCCGCACGCGTGGTCGCGGAAGGCATGTCCCCTCAAGTTACTCCCGAGTTGCGGGTGGAGATTGGCGGCGTTACCAGCCTGGAATTTCGCCTTACGATTGCCGGCGCGCACGAAAATGTCACGGTCTCGGCAGAGCCTACTCTGGTCGATACACAGCCTACAGCCGTCTCCACGCTGCTGGACGAGCGCGCCCTGAACGATATGCCGCTGAATGGCCGCCGTTTCGCCGATCTCGCGTTGTTCTCGCCCGGAGTCACGCAAGATCCACGGAGTCTTACCTCCGCCACGAATGGGGATCTTTCTTTCGGCGGCATTCGCGGATTTCAAAATACTTTTCTGGTGGATGGCGGCGACTACAACAATGCTTTTTTTGCCCAGCCTCGCGGCCGCGATCGAGCGCCCTTCGAAATTTCTACCGAAGTGGTGCAGGAGTTCCGCGTCTCCACCAATTCCTACGGCGCCGAACAAGGGCGCTCGGGAGGCGCTGTGGTCAATGTCGTTACAAAGTCAGGCTCCAATCACCTGCATGGCACTTCGTTTTATCACTTCCGCGACAGCTCTTTAGGGGCCGATGATCCTTTCCTGGCGTTTCGCCCGCACAATCGGCAGCAGCAGCTCGGAGGCACCATCGGCGGTCCGCTCAAGCGCAACAAAGTTTTCTTCTTCGCCGGATTCGATCAACACATCTTTCACTCCCCCAACGTGGTCGAATTTCTCGACGGCAGTTCGCAGGTCATTCCTGCAGCTGGCATCGGACCTTACACTCCCGGAGATTACGAGCCCTCCGATCAGGCGCTGGTTTTTGCTGCCGCGGCGCAACTGACTTCGCTAGCGGGAGAATATCCCGCGGCGCAGATCGGCAACACTTCTTACATCAAGCTCGATGCCAATCTCACGCCTCGCCACCAACTCGCGCTGCGCCTGAATACGACGAATTATTGGGGAGCCAACAACGTTTTCCTCGATCCCGCCAGTCCCGTCACCTATGACTCCATCAGCGACAACGGCCAGGAACAAGTTGCCACCGAAACCGCGTCGATCTCGCTGACTTCCAGCCTTTCGCCGCGCTGGATCAGCCATCTGCGCGCCCAGTTCTCGATCGATCTGCAGCAGTCGTATAGCAATACCAGCAACGTGCTGATCAAAATTCCGGACATTATTGACGGCATTGGCCGCTCCGACCTTCTTCCCCGTCAAACTCGTGAGCATCGCCTGCACCTCGCCGAGACTGTCAGCCTCGAAGGCAGCCGCAATTCGTGGAAGTTTGGCGGCGACGGGTTGCTAACCAACATTTATGATTTCTTTCCCAGCCAGCAGAGCGGCGAATATTTGTTTTACCCCATCAAGGTCAATCCCTTTACTTATGAGCCGATGGAATCGGGTCTGCCGCTTTCGCCGCTGCGCGCCTACGCGCACGAAGTGCCGCATTATTATCTGCAAAGTTTTGGCGGAGCAACTTCGACTCCGAACACCAACGAATACGCCGCCTTCGCGCAGGATGCGATTCGCGTGACCGACCATCTCGCGCTCAATCTTGGCGTCCGCTGGGACCTGCAAACTTTTACTACGGCAGGACTGCTCTCCAATCCGCTGTTTCCGCCTTCGGGCAAAGTTCCTTTCAAACCCGATAACTTTGCCCCGCGCGCCGGGTTCGCTTATTCATTCGGAAACAGGCGTCCTTTAGTCGTTCGCGGCGGATACGGCATCTTCTTTGTACGCATTCCTCAGATTTACAACTCCGTCATTCAAACCGACAACGGCATTACCGACTCGCAAGTCTTTCTCAACAACACGGATTATTTCGACCACCAGTTTTTTCCCAGCTATCCGAACCCGCTGGTGGCGTGCCCGCTCACCTTCACGACGTGCTCGCTTCCCACCGGATTCACCGAGGGCGTCACCCACGACCTATCGGCCTTCGCCACGAACTTTGTTACTCCACGCGTGCAGCAGGCGAACCTCACTCTTGAAAAGGAGCTCGTCGAGCACACCACCGTTTCTTTATCGTTTCTGACTGTTCGCGGCGAACACCTCATCCGCGCGCTCGACGTAAATCTTCCCGAGCCCACGCCAGCGATATATCCCATCTTCGATTCCACAGGATCCATTTTTCAGGGCGGCTACTACACGGTGGATTCGTTCGCTACGTGGCAGTTCACGCAATCGCTGACGTGCCCGTTTCCGCCGTGCATCAATCCTTTGGGCCGTCCTATCGCGCAACTCGGCGCCATCGATGAATTCCAGAGCGCGGCTTCCAGCTATTACAACGGAGCCACGCTTTCCATCAATCGCCGCGTCTCGCGTGGCACTTATCTGCGCCTCTCCTATACGTTCGCGCATGCCATTGACGACGGCCAGGATGCTCTGGTCGCGGGCCAACCCGCCACCGTGCAGAACGCCTACGATCCCAGCGCCGAGCGCGGGCCCAGCACCACCGACCAGCGGCAGCGGCTGGTAGTCGCATTCTCCGCCGAGCCTCATCCTTTTCATCGGGGCCAGGAATTTCTCGGTCACATCTTCAACCAGTGGCAAATTTCCAGCGTGGTCAACTACGGTAGTGGACGCCCATTCAGCGCCACTGTTGCCGGCGATCCCAACCAGGACGGGAACGACCTCAACGACCGTCTGCCGGGCTATACCCGCAACGGCTTCACTGGACCTGACTATGCGACCGCCGACCTGCGTCTCGCCAAAACCATGCACCTGGGCGAGCGTTACAAGCTGAGTCTCGTCGGCGACTCGTTTAACCTGTTCAATCGCGATAACCAGCGAGTCACCATCACCTCCAACGGCCTGGTGAACAACGCCAGTACGTTTGTAACGAACTCCGTCGTGGCCAATATTGCTCCTTACCCCGGCTACTACGAGTTGCCCACTAACTTCATGAAACCCACGGCTGCCTTTGCTCCCAGGCAAGTGCAGTTGTCGCTGAAATTAGTGTTCTGAGCATGTTTACGCGGGGACTTTGTATGTAAGGATTTTTTATGTGGGGACAGCCGCCCCTTCGGCAGCCTCAGGGCAGGCTCTCGGCTGTCCGTCGAGCGCAGCTCGACTTGAGGATAATGAATGCAGGTGGAAAGTTCGACCGTGCAGTTCGTGTTGAACGAGAGGAAATTATTCTGATCCAGAATTGTTTGACCCAGAATTGTCTGACGCGCGCCGCAACTTCCGCCACCGATAAAAGAACGGAACTCCCGCGGCAATCACCAGCAGCCCCAACGTCGAGCGCACCGGCCGCACCAGCCACAAATTGATCGTCAACGCTACTGCGGCAAATAAAAAAATGAACGGAGTCCATGGGTAGCCCCAGGCGCGATAAGGTCGTGGAAGCGCGGGCTCGGTCCGGCGTAATCGAAGTACAGCAATCGCCGTCAACGCGAAAAAAATCCACACGGCAAATACAAACAGCGAATACAGTTCTTCAAAAGTTCCCGTCAAGGCCAGCAGCGCCGCCACGCATCCCAGAAAAATCAGCGATCCGCTCGGAGTATGAAACGAGGGTTGGATGCGTTTGGCGAACTGAAAGAAAACTCCATCCCGCGCCATCGCGTAAGGAATGCGCGCTCCCGTCATTATCACCACATGCAACGCTCCCAGCGCCGATATCGCCATCGCCGCCGTGAGCCATGCGGCTCCGCGCGACCCGGCAAATGAGCGCACCACATCCGACGCGACGTGCTGCGAAGCGGCGATCTCCGCGAAGGGCAAAGTGTAGAAGTACACCACATTCGCCAGCAGATACAATCCACCCACTGTGAGCAGTCCCAAAATAATTGCAATCGGAATATTTTTTTGCGGCTGTACGATCTCTTCGCCCAGGTCGCCCAGATCGTTAAACCCGTTGTAGGCCCACATGGCAGGAACCAGCGCGGTCAGCACGGCCGCAATCGTTCCCCAACCCCAAGGCTGCACCACCGGAAGGGCTCGACTCCCATGCTGGTGTCCCAGCAAAACACCCGCAATCACAATCGCCAGAATCGTTCCCATCTTCAGACAGGTCAAAAAAATCTGAATCGCTCCGCCCATGCGCACACTTAAATAATTGATCGCAGTGACCAGCAAGATAACCAGTGCTGCCAGCGGCTGGGCCGCAGTAAAAACAAACTCGTAACTTCCGAGATGTCCGTGGAACAGCGGCGTGTCCACAATCGGAAATAAAAATCCGGCGAAGCGCAGAAATCCCGCCGCGAGGGTCGCCATGCCCACAGGCCGCTCCAGAAAAGAACTCATCCAACCAAAAAGAAATCCCCATAGAGGACCGAGCCCGCGATTCAAATAGACGTAAGGCCCGCCGGCCTTGGGAAATGCCGCGCCCAGCTCGGCATAGCAAAACGCGCCGCACAGCACAATAAAGCCGCCAACGATCCACGCCACAAAGACGAGCGTGGCTGAGCCGACGATGCGAGCCATGTCGCTAGCAACGAGAAACACTCCCGTACCGATGGTGTCGCCGATCACAATCGCAGTCGCCGACCACAGTCCCAGCCCACGTATCAAATCCGTTTTTTCAGTTTGCTGTGCCAGATAAACCTCAACACTGAAGAAGTTCCGTGAGCCTACTCTGGGCGAAACACGCCGTCAATCGACATCGATAATCAAGTTCACCTCCATGCAGATGTGGGGACAGCCGCCCCTTCGGCAAGCTCAGGGCAGGCTCGGCTGTCCGTCGAGCGAGGCTCGACCTCTCTGGCATCCCTACGCGGTATCATCAAGTTAGTGATGGCCACGCAGAAAAGCATGTTGCAGCATCTCAGCTGGGATCCGCGCTATGGTGTCTCCGCAATCGAAGACGTACTTACTCCGGCGTTAGTCCTTTATCCCGACGCGATCCAAGCCAACATTGAGGCCACTCTGCGGCTGCTCTCGGGCGACGCGAGTCGCTGGCGTGTGCACATCAAGACTGCCAAGCTCGACTACACGCTTCGCATGCTGCTCGCGCGCGGCGTGCGCAATTTCAAATGCGCGACCACGCTCGAACTCCTGATTGCCTGCCGCGCCGGCGCAGCCGATATTCTGTTCGCCTATCCCGCCATGGGCGCAAACGCGCGCCGCGCCCGCGAACTGGCGCAGCAGTTCCCGGACGTTCGCATCTCAGTGCTGGCGGAAAACGATGAGCAGATAGAGCAGTGGCGCGGAAGTAGCGTGGGAATTTTTCTCGATATTAACCCGGGGATGAATCGCACCGGCATCGACCAAAGCGACACGAATAAAGTTACAGAGCTCGCCCCCACCATCAAAAAATCTGGGCTGGAATTCCGCGGACTTCACTACTACGACGGCCAATTCGCCAGCTCGCCTGAGCCGGAAAGAACACAAGCGGCCCATCGCGGCTATGACGAGTTGCTGAAAATTGCCGGCGAGCTATTACGCAGCGGCACGAATGTGCCGGAGATTATTACAGCAGGCACTCCCACGTTTCCGTGCTCGCTCAGCTACGAGAATTTTCGCCGCGGCAGTTTCATCCATCGCGTTTCACCCGGAACGGTTGTTTATTGTGACGCCACCAGCCTGCAGCAGCTTCCCGCGGAATACGGTTATCAGCCGGGCGCGCTGGTGCTAACCCGAGTGGTAAGCCATCCGCATCATGGCATGATCACCTGCGACGCCGGCCACAAAACAGTGTCGGCCGACGCCGGAGTTCCTACCTGCGTAGTGTTGGGACACGAAGATTTGACGCCACTTTCGCCGAGCGAAGAGCATCTTCCCATGGCCGTACGAGAAGGAGGCAAGACTCCGCGGAACAAAACTCCCAGGATCGGGGAGGTTCTTTATCTTCTGCCGCGGCATGTCTGTCCTACAGTGAACAATTTTGATGACGCGCTGCTGGTCCGAAACGGAAACATTGAGTCGATAGAGATCGTTTCAGCCCGCGGCCGCGAAGCCCCGTTGCCGCAAGGTGCACACCAAGTGCTTCCCGTAGGCAGCTGAGAGAATTGTGACTTCGACTTTTCTCATAGCTCACTAACGTTTTTTCTTCAAAGTTTTTCTGGACGATTTCTTCGCTGCGCAATAAGCGATGCAATCCATTTCAATCAGCATTCCCGCTGAATGCCCGAGATCGCTGCCTACCGTTGTGCGTGCAGGATACGGTTTCGAAAAGCGCCGCGCATAGACCGCGTTGTAACGCGCAAACAGAGCAGTATCGCTGAGGTGAACCGTAACTTTGACGACGTCTGCCAGCGAAGCGCCATCGGCTTCGAGAATCGCCAACATGTTGTCGATCGTCTGCGCGGTTTGCTGCTCAATCGTATCCCCAACCAGTTCGCCGGTGTTCGGATCACTCGGGCCGGTGCCGGTCACGAAGATAAAATCTCCCGCGCGCCATCCCTGAGAATATGCGCCTCGCGGCGGCGCTCCGCGCTTGCTCTGAATTTCGTATTTCGCCATGGTTCATGCTCCCATCAATCTTAGAAGAATCGGCGTTTAGAAGAATCGGCCGAGGCAGGATTGAAATTGCCTCTCGGACGTGCCGAAGTAGGTTCCGATGTGCCGAAGTATAATGCTGCGCAGCCCAGGCACCCATGCGGCAATCTCCCTCATCCGACCGACGGTTTGCCGTAGCTGGCGCCATCTTCATCGTGTGCTCCCTCTTGTCGAGCGTGCGCGTGCTCACCGAAACGCCCACCCCCAGCAGTCGCCACGCCGACAATGTCGCGGAACGTTCCGACTGGCGATTCGCGGCCCTGAAGACGGCCCTGCCAAAACAGGGGATCGTCGGCTACATGGGAAGTTCCAGCAGCCCCGCCGATTATTATCTCGCGCAATACGCGCTGGCTCCGGTCGTCGTCGACAATTCCACGGATCATCCTTGGGTGGTGGGCAATTTCACCGATTCGGTGCCGGTTGCCCCATTGAAAGATTGGAACGGTCTCGAACTTGTAAAGGATTTTGGAAAGGGCGTCATGCTTTTTGCGCGGCATCCGGCCACCTCATCCCAAGTAAAACCTGCTCAGGTAGATTCAGCCCACGCTTACAAGGACGCAAAGTAAATGCTGCTGGCACTGGCCGCGCTGCTTTGTATCGCATCCGGTTTTTTTCTGGCCAGCGTGGGCTGGGCGCGTCGCACTCCGTTCGCTTCGGATATTCTCTGGCGGGCATCGATGTCTGTGGGATACGGGCTGGGAATTTTTTCGGTTAGTTTCTTTTTTTCGCGCGTCTGCGGCATCGTCCATTTGGCCGCAATGGATCTTCTGATATTCGGGTTTCTTCTCGTCAGCCTCCTCTTATTTCGATCTGTGTTTCGAACTCCCATCGCAAATGAGATCGAACCGACAATGGGGTTCGATGGTCCCCCGTGGCTTTCTCGCTTTCTCAAATCCGCGTTCGCGATTGCACTTTGCGTGGCTGCTTACGCGACTATCCTGCGCACCTTGGCTCATCCATCCGGCGATGGTTGGGACGCCTTCGCCATCTGGAATCTACACGCTCGCTTTCTTTTTCTCGGCGGCGCCCACTGGCGGGACGGCTTCAGTTCGCTCATTCCCTGGTCTCATCCCGACTATCCGTTACTTCTTCCCGCCGCCATCGCTCATTTCTGGACTTACCTCGGCCACGAGGATCGCTCCATTCCCGCAGTCATCTCCCTGTGTTTTACCTTCGGCACTGTGGGATTGTTGTTCTCATCTCTTTCCCTGCTTCGCGGGAGTACCTCAGCCATGCTGGGATCGCTCACCTTGTTGAGTACACCTTTCTTCATTGCGCAGGGAACATCGCAGTATGCCGATGTGCCTTTATCTTTTTTCTTGCTTGCGACCGTCGTGCATCTTTGTCTTCACGATCGCGATTCCGCGGATGGTCATGCGTCTCCTGGTGTGCTTTTCTTAGCAGGTGTCTCCGCCGGTTTCGCTGCGTGGACGAAGAATGAAGGTCTTCTTTTCTTATGCGCAATCCTCGCCGCACGCGCTCTGATTTTTCTCCGCCCCAGGCTTACACGCGATGCTTCGAGTTCGCTTCCGCCGGTAAGGCTTCGCGAAAACTGGAGTACGCTGGCTCCTCTGCTCGCCGGGGCTGCGCCTGCGCTGCTGCTCGTCGCCGGCTTCAAACACTTTCTGGCACCGCCCGGCGATCTCTTCTCGAACTCGGGGGTAATGATGCACAAACTGCTCGACCCCGTCCGCTATTGGGTGGTCGTCAAATGGTTTGCGAAGGAATTTCTTCTCTTCGGGCACGGGCTGATTCCATGCACGCTGCTCTTGATCGGTTTTTACTTTGCGTCCGGCCGAGGAGAACGGCGAGAGACGACGGCCGGCTTTCGCACCTCAAGACTGGCAATGATTTTCACGCTTGCCGGCTTTTTTGCCATCTATCTAATCACTCCGTACGACCTTTACTGGCACCTCCGGTTCTCTCTGAGCCGTCTATTCCTGCAACTCTGGCCCAGCGTAATTTTCCTCTTCTTCGTTGCCCTGCCGCCGGGCATGACCGGCCCCTCCCAAAACCGTCTCAAAATGATCCTAATGCCTTAATCCCAGTCCCCTAAGGGGACTTGCCAGCCATATTTTGCCGACTTCCTCTTGACTTGCAGTCAAATCCTTGTAATAACTATTCGGTCCATCCGGACGGGTTTGGGGGTGTATTTGTTTGGCAGAAGTCAGACTTCAAGAGGGTGAATCGCTCGAGAACGCTCTTCGCCGGTTCAAACGCAAGGTGCAACAGGAAGACATAATCAAGGAGGTCAAGCGCCACTCCTTTTACCTGAAGCCCGGCGAGAAGAAGCGGGTCAAGGCCGCATTAGCTCGCAAGCGAGCTCGCAAGAAAACGCGCAAAGAACAGGATTGACGCAGCAAAGGGCCGCTCCTTCCCGGGGCGGCTCTGCTCGATCTGGCCCCCCACTGTCTCGAGCTGCAACAGGGATTTCATACTCATCATTCTTCCGGCATAAAGCAGCAATATAGTTTGTACCCACGCCCATCCTGGCGCGTGGCGGGCCGAGTCCAAGGGGTTTGTTAGGGGAGTTGTTCACGACCTGTTTTTTCGGTGTACCACCGCAGTTCTTTCCCCGCGGGTGGGCGCGCGGAAACGGGCTGAAGGGAGCCATCCTCAATGGAATTTCAGGACAAGGTGCTGAAGTGTATCGACTGTGGAAGTGATTTCATTTTCACCGCCGGGGAGCAGCTTTTCTTTCACGACAAGCAGTTCAAGAACGAACCGAAGCGTTGCAAAGCTTGCAAAACCAAGCGGGTCTCGGTCCTGGGCGCGCCCCCCGCACCCGGACAAGCCTATCGCTACACCAAAGTCGAGACCCAGGCCACGTGCTCGGGATGCGGAAAACAAACCACCGTTCCGTTCCGTCCCACGCAAGGCCGTCCCGTCTTTTGCCGGGAATGTTTCCAGTCTCGCAGAACCGCAGCCACCGCTTAATGTGTGGCGCGAGCGCCGTTGCTCGCGGCTTTTGATTTTGCTCTGACCTTCAACCTTGCTTCCTCAAGGTGATGCGGTAATCTGCGTTACCATAGGGAGGTGTCTGGATACTATGTAGAAAATTTCGGCTGCCGGGCCACTCAGGCCGACGGCGCAGCTCTCGAACGCCAATTCGAGCAGCGCGGAATGTCTCGCGCCTCCACGCCAGCACAAGCCTCGGTCGTGGTCATGAATACCTGCACGGTTACCGCAAGCGCCGATCAGGATGCGCGTGCCGCCATCCGCCGTGTGCGCCGCCAGAATCCCGAAGCTCAGATCGTAGTCACTGGATGCTATGCCCAACGCGCCCCCGCCGAAATTGCTGCGTTGCCGGGCGTCAGTCTCGTCATCGGCAATTCGCACAAACATCAGTTGGCGGAGATCGTCAGCACGCACGCTCAGACGTCGGACCTCGGACTTCGGACTTCGGACTCAGCATTTATTCCGCTAACAACCTTAACCGTCGCGACCGGAAGCCGAGAGCCGGAAGCCGAAAGCCCGATTTTCGTTTCCGATATATTCGCACACACAGAATTACTCGCTGCTCCCGTCTTCGATGCCGCGAACGAGCGCACGCGCCCGAACCTTAAGGTGCAGGATGGATGCGACAATCGCTGCTCGTTCTGCGTAATTCCTTTCGTCCGCGGACAAAGCCGCTCGCTTTCTATCGAGCGAATCGTGAGCGAGGTGAATGGCTTAGTAAAGTCCGGCTATCGTGAGGTAGTAATCAGCGGAATCAATCTCGGTAGATGGGGAAGAGACTTGAGCGGCATCCGGCTTCCGGCTGCCGGCTTTCGCAGTTCGCTTGCCGATTCGGAAGACGTCGGACCTCAGACCTCAGACCTCAGTCAAATCCATGAGTCTGCGGTGGGAAGTCCGATGTCTGACGCCTTCCGAACGCCGGAAGCCGAAAGCCGGAATGGTCTGACGTCCGAGGTCCGAAGTCTGACGCCTGACGCCTTGCGGCGGCCGAGAGTCGAAAGCCGGAAGCCGACTCTCCCTGCCCTCATCCGAGCGATCCTCGCCGAAACTGCGCTGGAGAAACTCCGTATCTCCTCCGTCGAGCCCATGGACTGGACTGACGAATTAATTTCTTTAGTCGCTTCGTCGCCGCGCATTGCGAAGCACGCGCATGTACCCATGCAATCTGGAAGCGATGCTGTTCTGCGGGGCATGCATCGCAAATATCGTCCCTGGCACTATCGGGAGAAGATCGAAAAAATTCGTGCGGCTATGCCCACGGCGGCTATCGGGGCCGACGTGATGGTCGGATTCCCCGGCGAGACCGACACCGAATTCGAAGCCACGCGCCGTATGATCGAAGAACTGCCCTTCACCTACCTGCACGTTTTTACTTATTCGGCGCGGCCGGGAACTCCCGCAGCGGCGATGCCAAATCAGGTGCCCGTGCACATTGCTCGCGAGCGGAATCGAGTTCTGCGCGAGTTGGCGGCAGGGAAGAAGTTAAGATTTATGCGCAGCTTCGTAGAAAAAGAAATTGATGCCATCACGCTGAACGTTACCGGCAGCCACGCCGGAGTGGAGTTCACCGAAGCTCTCACCGACAATTATCTAAAGCTGCGCATGCACGGCCGCCATGCTCCCAACCAGTGGCTGCGCACACGAATTATCGACGTGGTGGATGGATCGCTGTTAGGGATGAACGAGATCGCAATCCCAAGCAAAAATTTTGCCGGCGCCTGTTCATTCAATTCTTAATTCATATCGCGACTAATTCATATCGTCCAAGGAACATGCGCCAGGACCGCGCGGATCGCCGCAGGAACCGCAGGCGCCGCCGGCTGACGATGACGCCGACGCTGACGGTGACGAGCCTTTCGCCGATACGGCGAAGACCGAGAGTTGCGGTTCGAGCTTGGTGGCATGGCACTTGGGACACTCGGCACGTTCCTTACCGAACACAAGAGCCTCAAACTGGTGATGGCATTCCTTGCAGATGTATTCGAAGATGGGCATGGGCGACTCCAGATCAGTCTCTATTAGAATCAATTTGTGGCAAGTTCGCAAATTCCGGATTCCTCTGTCGGACATGCAGTCCGGTGGGTAGTGCGCGCGCCCTTTCGTTCGCGCCGCTGGCTGGGCGGCGGCCATTTGCAGACGATCGCCAGCTTTCTGCTGCCGCGTAAAATCCAGTTGCCCGCCGCGCAGGAACGACTGGTAGAGGTTGAGCCGGGCATCAAGGTTCGCTGCTGGTGCCACTGGCAGGACGAAACGCAGCGGCGATCGGCTCTGACTTTGATCGTCGTACATGGCCTAGAAGGTTCATCCGATTCGCAATACATGCTGGGCGTAGCGCGCAATGGCCTTGCGGCGGGCATGAACGTTGTGCTGATGAACCAGCGCAATTGTGGCGGTATGGATGCCTGTGCGCCGACGCTCTACAACTCAAGCCTTTCGGGAGATGTGGCCGCGGTGGTGCGGAGCGTGCTTGAAAACGACCAGGTCTCGCGCTTCGCGTTGGTCGGATTTTCCATGGGCGGTAATTTAGTGTTAAAGCTGGCAGGCGAGTGGGGAAAAAATGGGCCGCCGCAGTTTCGAGCGGTCGCGGCAGTTTGTCCAGCGATGGATTTGGCGGCATCGGCCGACGCGCTGCATGAGCCCCGCAACCGGCTTTATGAATACTACTTCCTGATGGCCTTGTTCCGCAGATTGCGGCTGAAAGCGCGGCTATTTCCGGAGAAGTTTGACCTCGCGCGCCTGCGCGGGATTTCCAGCCTGCGCATGTTCGACGACCGCATCACCGCCTACTACTGTGGTTTCACCGGGGCCGACGATTACTACGCGCGGGCGGCGGCGGCCAACGTGGTCGATCGAATTGCAGTGCCGACGCTGATCATTCACTCCGCGAACGATCCGTTTATTCGCATGCGGCCTGAGACGTTGCGCCGCATCGCGGAGAATCGAAATATTACTTATGTGGAAACGGACGATGGCGGCCACTGCGCATTCTTAGGCGAACCGAACGGCCATCATCCTGGCGATCATGCTGTCGGCCCGGCGGACGACGGGCGATGGGCCGAGCGGGAGGTAGTGGACTTTCTCGCCAGTCAAAAAGAGTAGCTCGACATTGGAAATAGTCTCAAGATTTTAAATAGTGAAGATGAAAACAAAACGAGTCGAGTGGCGGCAAAGATTCGACTCTAGACTAGGAGGTGCGCCATGCAATTGAAGCCTTTCCTGCTGGATACGTGGCTGGCCAACTACGAGCACGATATTGAATTCAACCTGGCGTCGAGCGAGGGACCGGGTTGGACGGTGAATGAAGTATTGAACCTGGCAGACGAGGAAGTGCGGCATCATTTTCTCGGCCATAAGCTGTCCTATGGCCGTCCAGCGGGCGCCGACGGGCTGCGTGAAGCGATTGCGGACATGCACGGCGTGAGCGCAGAGTGTGTGCAGGTTGTGACCGGCGCATCGGAGGCTCTGGTCGTCCTGATGTGGCTGGCGGCGGCACCTGGAGCCAACGTAATCGTGCCTCGGCCTGGATACGAGCCCTTTTCTGCGTTGCCTGAGTCATTGGGTCTTGAGACCCGCTTCTACGGAATGCGCAAGGAGAACAATTTTAGCGTCGACATTGAAGAGGTCATGAAGCTTGCGGATGCGAGGACGAAACTGATCCTGGTGAACAGCCCGCATAATCCGACGGGCGCGACCATGAGCGATGCGGAGATGGACAGACTGCACGAGTTCACCTCGGCGCGTGGAATCCAACTTGTGAGCGACGAAGTGTATCACCCGATTTACCACGGACGAGAAACAAAATCGGCGTCGCGACTGCCGCACGCGACTGTGATCCACGATTTCTCGAAAGCATTCGCTCTGCCTGGCGTTCGTACAGGATGGATGATCGAGCATGATCGGAAACGCCGGGAACGCTATTGGAATGCCCGCACATATTTTTCCATCTCGAATAATTCGACGGGAGAAATACTTGCCGAAATCGCGATGCGCCAACGCCATGTGGTTCTGGGAAAAACACAAGAGACTGCACGCCGAAACCTGGAGCACCTGGATCGCTTCATGGCTGGGCATCGCGACACGCTCGGATGGATTCGACCTCAAGGCGGAGTGACGGCGTTTCCCTGGCTGAACAGCGGAGAGAACGCCAGGCCTTTCTGCCAGGCCGCGGCGAAACAAGGAATTCTGCTCGCTCCCGGGGATTGCTTCGATACTCCCTCGCATTTTCGGCTTGGTTTCGCCGCCAGCGGAAACCAGTTCCCACAGGCTTTAGATCGATTCGGCGAATTCGTCAAGAGCTGGCCAGCAATGGCGAGCAGTCTATCAGCGTGAATCCACCTTTTTCTTTCGCAAAAAGCTAAAAGGACACGCCCATGTGACCAGAAATGGTCACGTTAGTTACGTTGCAGGTTACTCACGGCTCAGGCATTCTTTAACTAGGGATGCTTTTCAGAAGATGAGGGAAATCGATCTGCTCGCGGGCTTGGACTCTGGGGATACTTCGCCGGAGTCGATTTGCGCCTGTGTAGCTAAAATTTTCCAGGTAAAAGAGACCGAAGTCGGACTGCTGGAGCGGACGGGAAGCCTGTTGAATTTCCTTTATCCTGCGGAGCTGAAAACGGCTGGCGCCATCCCTCTTTCCAGTGAGGCCGTAGCGGCGCGCACCGCCCGCACGCAGCAAGCGGAGCTCTTCAATAGCTTCGCGCAAGTAAAGCACTCCAGCATTTTTGAACTCGTCAAACTAGGCGATACGGGTCTGGATGCACAGGTAATTCAGAAGCTGATGTCGGCGCCCGTGCTCAACGAGAACGGCGAGGTCATCGGCGTGATTCAAATCTCACGCAAGGCGCCACGCCCAGCCGCCGCCGGTCCGGACTTCACTCCGGAAGACCTGCAAAAACTGGAATTGGTTGCTTTTTCTGTCGGCGCTCTGATGGCGAAGAGCAGAAGCAAAGCCCACGCTAGCTCAATCTAATTTGAAATCAGTGGCCAATTGAAACCGGCCAAATTAAAACCATCGGCCAATCGAAATCGGTATAGGGATCAGCGGGCCACTGCTTGCCGACGACTCGTCTTCGCCAATCGAATTTCCGCAGATATTCAAGTCCGCACCGGAGCCTGACGAAACCAGGACCACGCCACCGCGCCGCGACCCTTCTTCTTCATCGTGGTGCGAATGTAAGCCAGGGCCAGCATGGCGAGAAAAATTAGCAAGAGGCCCACGGAAGCGCCGCCGATCGTCATGGCATGCTTGGGCAGGATCGACACTCGGCCGTAGACAAATTCCAGGTGCACCCAGTAAACGAGCAGAGATGCCTGCCCCAGCACCATGAGTGGGCTGAAGCCCCACTCGCCGGCACCCCACTGGCACCACGCGTAACTTGCCGTCAGAATTACCAGCAGCATTCCTACACGGATCAGAAAAAAACTGGGACTGGTATGCCAATAATCGTCGACGGAATAGAGTTGGCGCGGCTGCGCCTCCAGCCAGCGCGCGAACTCGATCAGCAGGCTGCCAGCCAGACCCAGAGAGAAAAATGCCCGCGCTTCCTGCGCGCGCGCCCAGGAGCTTTGCAGAATGAATCCCACGGCTAACCCGGCGAAGGCGAATCCCGTCCATGGAAACACCGGGAAGAGCGCGGCTTGCGGCGTTCCCATGTTGTGCACGCCATCGATGTAGGACTCAAGCGGCCAGGGAAGCCATGTGGGTCGCCAGGTGGTCCACAGCGGCGGGCTGAGCAGGGAAATAAAAAGCGCTGTGCCCATGGCTGCGGCAATGAGCGGGCCACGGCCTTTCAGGAAGGAGTTTCCCGGCGGAGCACTGCCCGGCACAACGCCCGGGGATGGAAGTCGCGTCGTGTCCCGCTCGCACATGAGCGCCAGAACCAGCCAGCAAACGATGCCCATCAACATCATGGAAAGGCCGATGGTATTGAGAATATCGACGCGGAGGAGATCGCTTTTTGGCGCCCAGCCCCAGGCGATGAGATATTCCTGTAGACGAAACAGAAGTCCGAAGCCGAAAATTTCCGCCCCCCGCAGGATAGTCGTGCGACCGATCTGCGCGGGGGGAAGGTTTTTCTGGCGCAGTTTTTCCGTTACCAGAGCGAAAGAAATTCCTGCCAGAAACAGAAACAGCGGCGCGGGAAAAGTTCCTCCCAACTGCGAGTACATAAAAAAGCGGCTTTGGCGCGCGTGAGGGCTAAGCCAGGAATCGTAGCAGTGCGTCTGAAACATGAGGACGCAGGCTAGTCCGCGCGCCCAGTCGATGTAGCCAAGGCGTCTTTTTCCAGTCTCTAGCGCAGGCATGTGCAGGCCGAAGTTCGCAACCGGCAGTATACCAATGGGTGGCGCGGACGCCCTCGTCCGCGTGCAGCGAGATAACAGCCCGCGGGCGAGGGCTCCCGCGCCACCGAGCCCGACTTTGCGGCCCTGATTTTACAATTCTTGAATAACTTTTCCGCTAAATTGGCCGCAACATTCCCCGGCCTCTGGGGTTATAACGCTCTAGCTTTGTCATCTTTTGTAAGTCGTACAACCTTCGTCACTATTGATTGATCGAATAGGGGACAAGCCTTTATAACTTACAATATCAACAAGATGCCGATCTCCTCCGGAGCTTTCATGCGATTTGTGAAGTCCGTATTACCCACCCTTCTGCTAATAGGTTTCCTCTCCACTGTCGGCCATGCGGCCGTGGCCGATCGCATTGCCGGGCCTTTGAGCGCTGGTCGGACCATTACCTTAAAAGGGAACGTCTCTCACAAAGCGCTGCCGCAATATGATGAAGGCCCCGTGGATCCCGGGATGCGCCTGGGAACGATCACTTTGCTCACTCTGCCCACCGCGAGCCAGCAGAAGGCGCTCGATCAGCTTCTCGCCGACCAACAGAATCCCAAGTCACCCAGTTATCACAAATGGCTGACGGTCGATCAGTTCGCCGACCGTTTTGGATTGAGCCAGAAAGACATGCAGCAGATGGCCGCCTGGTTGAAATCGCAGGGATTCAGCTCGATTCAGGTCGCACACGGGCGCAACTTTATCTCCTTCAACGGGACTGCCGCGCAGGTGCAAAGCGCCTTCGGCACTGAGATCCATCGTTACAACGTGAAGGGAGAACTGCATTACGCCAACGCAACAGCGCCTTCCATTCCGGCAGCGATGGGCGGCGTGGTGGTCGGCATCCGCGGACTGCACGACTTCAGGCCGCGTTCCCGAATGATCCGCCGAGACTTCGCGGCACGCCCGTACTACGACAGTTCGACCTACGGGGACTTGATCGCGCCCGGCGATATCGCAGCCATCTACGACATCTCTGCTCTGTACAACTCCGGCATTACTGGAGCGGGACAGAAACTGGCCGTCATGGGGCAAAGCGATATTTACCTGTCGGATATCACCAATTTCCGCACCGGCTTCGGGCTTTCCGCCATCAGTTGCACCACAAACGCGAGCGGAGTCATTACCGCTTGTAACGATTCCCACTTTCAATACGTGCTCGATGGCACGGATCCCGGTCCTTCTGCTGGCGACATCAGCGAATCGGATCTGGATATCGAATGGTCCGGGGCAACTGCTCAGGATGCCCTGATTATCTTCGTGAATTCGACGAATGTTTTCGACTCCTACTATTACGCCATCGACAACCAAAGCACCCTCGGCGAAACGGTGATCAGCCTGAGTTATGGGCTCTGTGAATTCGAGGACAACACCCTTTCCAGCGACGAGGTTCAACTCAAGCAAGCGAATACGGAGGGAATCACATTCTTAAATTCCGCTGGGGACGATGGCGCGGCGGAATGCGATCCCGATGCTCCTGGCCCGAATAACACGATCGTCGATCCGAATGGGGCTTCCGCCGAAGGCGGATTCGCCGTCAGCTATCCAGCCAGCAGCCCGGAAGTAACCGGCGTCGGCGGGACATCCATCGCCTTCTCGAATCTGTCGAGCAGCACGTATTGGGGCACAACCAACGAAACGAACGGTGGCACGGCGACCGGCTACATTCCCGAGGTGGCGTGGAATGACGATGCTGAGTTTGCCACGTACTGTCAAGGCGAGACATCGAGCAGCGATCCGGGTTACGACTTCTGCAATAACGGGGGCGGGACAGCCGGCTGGGTTCCCATCACCACCGCGCAAAATGTGCAAACTGATTTCGCCCTTGGGCCCGATGCCGACGGGATTTCCTCGAGCGGCGGAGGCCCAAGCAACTGCGCACAGCAAACCACAGACTTTTCAGCGTGCGTTTCCGGCTTCCCGCAGCCTTCGTGGCAGACCGTAACGGTTTCGGGGCAGACGGCCGCTCGCTTTTCGCCGGATGTTTCTCTTCTGGCTACGCCCAATTTTCCGGGCTACATTTTCTGTACTGAGTTGTCGGAGATCAGCGACTCCGGGACAGGCAGCAGCTGCGCGCCCGGCGGTAGCGCGGGCATCACCAGCGCTCTAGGTTTGGCGAATCCCTCCATCATCGGCGGCACCTCAGTCTCTACGCCGATTTTTGCCGGCATCGTCGCGCTGCTCAATCAAAGCCTGGGAACGAATGGACTGGGAAATATTAATCCCATGCTTTATAGCCTGGCGGCGACTCCATCCAACGGCGCGTTTCACCAAGTGACCTCCGGCAGCAATCTGGTTTACTGCACGCCCGGCACGCCCACCTACCAGCCGGCCTCGCCTGCCTATTGGCAGTGTCCCAGCAACGGAGTGCTAGGCTTCCAGGCTTCGAACGCCGACTCCACGACTGGTTATAACTTGGTCACGGGTCTTGGTTCCGTGGATGCTGACAAGCTTGCGACCGCCTGGAACAACTTAATACCGGCGCAGTTTGTCCTCAAGCCGACGGCGGGCAGCTTCCAGGTGAGCCCAGGCGCAAGCGTGAATGCTACGGTCAATGTAACTCTCGCTAGCGGCTTTACTGGAACGCTGGTTTTCACCTGCACCGATCCGGCGCCAGACTCAATCTGCACCGTTCCCTCGCCAATCAATGCGGCCGGGCAAGTCAGTTTCGCTATCAGCACCACGGCCCCGACCGCATCGCTTCGAAATTTCGGTCGCCCGCAGCGATTATTTTATGCAGCGCTGTTACCGGGATTGCTGGGCATCCTGTTCACTGCCGGCTCACGGCGGCGCTCGCTGCGCGGCATGCGCTTCATGGGGCTCATTGTTGCTTTGGGTTTCTCTACGCTGTGGCTGGGCTCCTGCGGCGGCAGCAGCACTACCAATCCCAGCGGCGGAACAACTCCCGGCAGTTACACCGTGAATGTGAGCGCCACTTCCTCGGGTGCTCCTACGCAGACGACGACATTCCAGCTGGTTGTCCAGTAACGGTTGCTAAGAGAACTAAAGAAAAAGCGCTCCGAGTAATCGGAGCGCTTTTACTATTTCAGTTGGCGGCGTTACGATCGCACTACGGTCGTCATCCCGAAGGCCCGCGTTTTTCTCCAGTGGGACGAGGGATCTCGGTTGCCGGATCTCCATTTCCCGATCTCCATTTCCTATGAACAATGGGCAGTTCTTATGCGTATGAACAATGGACAGTTCCGCTTACGTCAAGCCGCTACACTATTCTCGAAAGAGAGGTCCCATGAAAAAATTTATTCTCGCGCTGTTGACGCCGGCCGCATGCGTGGCGCTGCTGGCCTCCACGCCCGGCGAAAAGATGCCCAGACCCCAATATGATGAAAAAGGCCAACTGCTGCGCCCTGCCGACTATCGCGAATGGATCTTTCTCTCCGCCGGATTCGGCATGAATTACAGCCCCGCGCCCGACAGCCACGAAATGTTTACCAACGTTTTTGTGCAGCGCTGGGCCTACGACGAATTTTTGAATTCCGGCAAGTGGCCCGAGAAGAGCATGTTCGTGATCGATGAACGCGATGCGGCGAGCCGCAGCTCGATCAACCAGAAGGGTCACTATCAAACCGACCTAACGGGACTGGCCGTGGAGGTGAAAGACTCAGCTCGCAATCCGGACAAGTGGGCCTACTACGGCTTTGACGCCGATGGCAAAACTGCCAGAGCCATGCCCAAGGGCAATGCATGCTGGTCCTGCCACGAGGCCCATGCCGCAGTCGAACACACATTCGTGCAATTTTATCCCACGCTGAAACCGGTCGCAAAGAAATTCGGCACCTATAACGAAGCTCGCGAACAAGTCGCCGACGCAAAGTGAACGACGTGAAGTAACCGGCTGGAAGTAATAAGGTGCAGATCGAACTTGTGGCGCGGACGCCCTCGTCCGCGTGAAGTGAGATGACAGCCAGACGGGTGAGGGCGCCCGCGCCACCAAGAGTAGCTTCACTTTGCCGGCGGCACGTACTCTTTGGGCAGAGCTGAGCCTTCGCCGAAGAAAAATTGTTCCATCTGCTTGACGATGACTTCCTGATCCTCGCGCCGCGCGGGATTCAGCCGGTACTCGTTCAACAGCATTTTGCAATGTTCCGTCCACATCCGCCATGCTTCCTGGGAGACATTGTCATAAACTTTCTGCCCCAGGTCATTGTCAAACGGAGGTTCATCCAAGCCTGGCATTTCTCTTTTCAACTTCACGCAAAAAACAGTGTGCGCCATAATTTCCCTCGAAAATAAATTCAATCTCGAATTTCCCTGCTCAAAGATTATCTTACACGGGTATCTATCGCGGATTTCGATCCACGCCCGGCCAGTTGCATCCGCATCCACAGCAGCGCCGCGACTCCCCATATCGCAAACAACGGAATCAAACTCGCGAGCCCGCGCAATCCTATCAACTCCCCAAGATTGACCGCCCCATACTGCGAGTGCGACGTGGCTTCCGCCGTCGTCAACATCGAATCCCGATTGAGCGCAACGCGCCCTGACCAAAACGCCGGCCACGTCGAATGCACAATCGGACAACTATCCTGCATGGATAATTGCGACGTCGTCGACACCACTATCAAAGTCACGAACACGCCGCACAGCGCTGATCCAACCAGCACCCGGCGCCACATCGGTGTAGCGCGCCTCCACGCCACAGGCAGCCCAATACACAGCAATGGAATGCTCGCACCCGCGTAGCGCGGCCCAAACGATAATCCCGCCTTCCACCAGTAAAACGATGCGTTGAACAAAAAGTAATAAGCAACAATCGCGGCCGCGGCAAGCGCAGCCGCCGAGTAGACCTTCTCCTTCCACAACAGCCAAAGACCAACCGGAGCAGCCACTAGCACGGGCGAAGCAAACAGCAATCCGCGCGAGCAGCCAAACAATATTTTCAGCAGACGATCGAGGTGCGGATAAGTCAGTCCCAAATATCCTTGCGTCTGCATAAACGCAAACGAATTCGGATCGTAATACGAATAGCTGGGACGAAACATGCCGAACACCGCATGCAAATATCCCAGCAACACGACTACGCAAATTCCCGCGCCCACGCTCACTCCAGCCAACACGCGCCAACGGGTTCCACTTCCGCGCGACCATGCCTGCGACAGAGCCAGAACTGCCAGCGCGGCGGAGGCTGGAAGCGCAGGATATTCCGTCACTGTCGCCCATCCCGCGACTAGTCCTACCGCCAATCCCCAGAGAAAATGCCGGCGAGCAGCTTCACTCTCGCGCACCTTCAAGGCCGCTGCAAATGCAAAGATGAAACACGCCCCCACGAGTGCGTGCGCCCAAAACAAACTGGCGTATGCCCACAGCGGAGTGCCCACGCACATCACGAGCGTTGCAAACGCAGAACCGCCAGCGTCACCGCCTAGTCGCAAGCCTAGAAAAAATAAACAAACTCCCGCCAGCGCAGTGGGCAAGGCGACCGTGTACGCGCTCACCACATACGACAAGATCCACTCGCCGCGAGGCGATTCTGGATCCACTCCCGCAATTCTCATCGCCGGCCGGGCCGCTAACGCAAACGGTACCGCGAGAAAAACCAGCCCCGGCGCCTTATCGGAATAGTAGTGTCCCCGGAAATGAGCCTTGTCCTTCGTGTTCTGATGGTAAGCATCGATTTGCAGAGTGTGCCGCTCCACAATCGCACGCAACAAATCGAAGCGCGAGTTCTGATTCCAACCTCCACCTTCATAGAAATAAATGAAGGAGAGAAAACTTACGACACCAAGCAGGATGGCCGCTTTGCGATGGGAAGAGGATCTCTCCGATTGGGAGTTCATCGAATTTTCCGGACGCGAATTTTCCGGACACGAGCTCTCCGGAAACAGATCTTCCGGGCAGCGAAAAAATATTCCGCAGCGATCTTCTTCATTTTCATTTCTTCAATTCGCCCATCGTGGGTCTATTGAACCATTCGACGCCATCGCCGGTTTGCCTTCAGTCCAATGTAACCCAGGCCATGCGGCACACGCACAGTTTTGCGGCGAATGAGCGTTTTCTGCCAACCGTGCTTCCCCGTTTGGAGTCCAATACGCACCAACTTGGGCGTGCGAAATTTTACAACTTATGGGCGAGCGGCTTTGATGCACTGTTGGAAGACGGCTGCATTGTTGGCGATGGTTTGCGTGTGCGCTGCGCTGCTTGCGCAGGACGCTTCGCAATCGTCAGAAAACGGGACGGGTCCCGCTGAGTATGCATCGGATCCACAACTCCTTCCTTTGCGCACGACGCGCGAAAAATGGCACTACTTCGTTCATGAAACCGTAAGTCCGTTGACCTTCGGCGGAGGTACGTTCAATGCTGCATTTTCTCAGGTAACCAATACCGACCCTAAGTATGGAGTCAATCGCGTTGCGTTCGGCGAGCGCTTCGGCGCTTCCCTCGCCGATATCGCCAGCCAGAATTTCTTTGGAGATTTCATGGTGGCATCGGCCATGCATGAGGATCCGCGTTATTTTCGTAAAGGAGAAGGCCACTCATTGTTGTATCGCGCGGGGTATGCGATTAGCCGGGCGCTGGTAATTCGCAGGGACGATGGCCGCAACACTTTCAATTTCGACAACGTACTCGGCAGTGCGCTAAGTTCCAGCGTCTCGAACATCTACTATCCCGCTGCCAGCCGTACTCGCCGCGCCATCATCATGCATTTCTGGATCGACATTGCCGACAATGGCTTCGTAAATCTCGCCCCCGAGTTCTGGCCCGACTTCCGCCGCAAAATCCTCCGGCGACATCATCAACAATAAGAATAGAACTTGAAGCCATCCAATGATACTTGAGCTGTCTTGGAACAGCCGCAGCAGACCGTGCTACGTAAGAAGTACATGAATTGCCGTAGAAACCCAAGCGGGACGGAACTTTCAACGGAATTCATAAAATATTCACACAACCCCGGCGGCGCGAGCTTTCTCTAACGGTCACCAGTAGGAGGAGTAGTATGTCTGTGCGGAAGATCATTCTCTCAGCGTTTGTCGCCAGTTTCGCAACGTTCACTTACGCAACCACTCCCGTCGTTGTCGTCCAGTCGCCCGCCCCCGGCAGCAGTGTCGGCTCTCCCGTCAATTTTGTTGCTTCCGCATCGAGTTCAGGATGTTCCAGTGGTATTTCCGCTATGCGAATCTATACCGCTTCCGGCGTGGATGCCTATACCGTCGACTCGAATAGCCTGAACGCAAATGTCAATCTTCCGGTTGGTTCCTACAGTGCAGTTGTTCAGGCATGGGATAACTGCGGTGGAGTTGGCAAGACTACAGTGAACATCAACGTTTCCAAGATCAATGTTGCGCCACCGAAATTTCTTTATGCTACCGAGTTTGAAGCAGGACGCATCGCGGAATATGTGGTGAATCCTTTGACGGGCTCCGTCACGCCCACCAGCCAGGGTTCTACCTGGGCGCACTGGGGTCCGGTGGACATCGCGTCCGATCAAGGCGGATATCGCCTGTACGTTGCCAACCAGGGCTCGAAAGATCTGGACGCCTATTTCATTGATCGGGACAATGGCAACCTGACGGAAGTTCCAGGGTCGCCCTTCGCGCTGGGTGCAACCGGACTTCGCGTAGTCGTGCACCCCTCAGGAGACTTTGTCTACGCGACCAACGCAAGCACGTATCCCAACTCGTATATCAGCGCGTTCAAGGTGCAGAGTAATGGCTCTCTGACTCCTGTGGCGGGCAGTCCTTATGCTTTGAACTCGGGCACGTCTGGCGCTCTTGCCATGGATCCATCAGGAAAATACCTGTACGTTGATGCCAGCACCAGTGGCGGCGCCGCTGCTGTTGCCGGTTACGCCATCGACGAGGCGAGTGGAGCCTTGACACCAATTTCCGGCAGTCCATTTCCCGACCCGGCTTATCCAGGATGCACCCAGTTCTGTTCGGACGGAGCGACCGACCTTGGAGTAGACCCGAGTGGCAACTATCTCTACGGTGCAGAAAGCGGGGAAGACGCTCTTTCCGGCTTTAAAATTGATTCCGCGACCGGCACCCTGACACTACTTGCGGGTTCGCCCTACGCGGAGGGATATTACAACGTCTCCGATAACTCTGCTCCTAAGTCTCCCTGGAGACTCAGTATCGATCCGAGTGACAAATTTATTTACGTTGCCGATAACGAAGGCAACGACTTTTCTGTTTTCAAACTGAATGCCACTAGCGGCGTTCCGAATTTTGAAGCGTCAATCGGAAACTCAGTAAATTCTTGCCTCCCAGGGCTGGAGAGTCCCTATACCGTCTTTGTCGACCCTTCCGGCAGCTTCGTCTACAGTCAGGGAATTGACCATGACTATTGCGGTTCTGGTCCGGCAGCAGGGAATGCCCTGATCGGATATTCCCTGAATCAGGGAAATGGTTACCTGCAATCGGTTCCGGGCTCGCCCTTCGCAAATTCAAATCTCCACACTACGAACAGCAGCGAAGAAAAGGTGGTGGTGACGAGATAGGTTCAGAATTTCCGACGCGGACGCTACTGCTCGCAAGTCATTCCGCAAACGCTGCACTCAAATGTTCGGCATGCAGTGCTGAGCATTCGTTGCTCCATTGCGAAGCGGATAGCGTCCGCGATCTTCGGCCCGATTGTCGGACTGGTAAATTTAGCGGCAAGTGCGGGCAATCGTTGTCCACCGCACTAAGTCCACTCCAAAAATTACGGTATCCCAACACCTGTGCTAAAGACGGACACGGTACCAAACTTGTATCCGGCCCAAAGATGCAAGCCGCCTCCAGCCAAATGGTATCGGAATGGTATAGAGCCCGGGTTCGACAAATGCCCGGTTCTTAATAGCATTTCCACACCGTACCGCATTTTTTGTGTAATTGCCGGCGTGGGAATGACGAGGGTTAACTTGGTGGGCCAAGCCACGCTCATTTGAACTCTTTGCGCTCAGCGTTGCGTCTGCGTAACTTCTTGCTACGCTTCAGTTCCAAGGTTGATTCACGTGGGAACATGTGAACAAAAAAGCCGTCCGGCAAAGTGCTTTGGGAATCCTCGACCCTCCTCAGGATAGCCTTGCGCGCTGGGCACTTGAGTGTAATGGCCTGATCTATATAAGGGGTCTATATAAGGGGATGTCAA
>PKXU01000066.1 GCA_003132445.1 Acidobacteriaceae bacterium
CCTCAAGGTTGCAACACATCCCTTGAAGCTTTTATGCATAGAAGACTGGCGTGAACTGGGAGAGAAAATCCTGCTGGAACTTAGCCTTCCAGTTTGAAACGGGTTAATGCGAGGGCGTAAAGCGGTCTCCAGACGAGGCGGTTAATCGTAACTACCATGACCGCCATTGCCACGGTGGCGGCCAGGAGCAGGCGAAAATTTCCGCTGTCGGTCGCTTGGCTAATGATTGCGCCCAGACCTGTAGTCGAGATGGTTTGGCCGCGGAAGTGGAAGTATTCCGCCACGATGCTCGCATTCCATGCCCCGCCCGAGGCGGTGACGAAACCTGTGATCAAGTAAGGAAATATGGCAGGCAGGAATAGCCTTCGCCAGCGCTGGGTCGTGCTCAGTTGGTACGTATTGCAGACTTCCTTCAAATCCGCCGGTATCGCCGTCGCACCAGCAATCACGTTGAACAACATGTACCACTGCGTGCCCAGGAGCAGCAAGACAATCGAGCCGATTCCGAGACCACCACCGGCGCGAATCAGCACGAGAAGAATAATCGGGAACAGCGCCGTCGCCGGTACGGATGCAGCAATCTGCGCAATCGGCTGCGCGATGGCAGACAGCCTAGGCCGCAACCCAATTGCTACTCCGGCGGGAACAGTCCACAGAGCAGCGAGTAGCAGAACAGCTTCTACCCGCAAGAATGTTGCTCCTGCGCCCCAAACAATATGGCGTAATTCGGCTGACGACATCGTTGCCATGATTGAGAATACCTTCGCCACTGCGTACGCGATCGCAGTCAGCACAACAACTGCCACCGTGCGGAGAGCCCAGTGCGGTACCCGGTTTTTGCCTCTGGTTAGTGACCGTGTCTCGTGCTCCTTGGCGAAGTGCAAATCCAACCTTTCGCGAAGGGGTAAAACAAGGGAGCGCGTCACGAGCGGAAGGAGTTTCGAACTGCGCAACATAGTCAAGATCGGCGATCGAGGAATCTCGGCTGAGCCAACCTGTTCGACCTTGAACTTCTCTGCCCAAGCGATCACCGGGCGCCAAACCAGTTGATCGATGAGAATGATGACACCGATCATGGTCATCAAACCCCAGAAGATCGCTCGCGTGTCTCCTGCGTTGGCGGCGGTCTGAAGATAGGAGCCAAGGCCGGGCAGACGAAAATCGCGGTTGCCTAGGACAAACATTTCGCACGCCATCAAGAAGAACCAGCCGCCGGCCACGGACATCATGGAATTCCAAATGAGTCCAATCGCGGCCTGCGGCAACTCCAACTGCCAAAACCGCTGCCACCAGCTCAATCGATACGCCAGCGCCGCTTCCCGCATTTCAGTGGGGATACTCTTCAGTGACGAATAGAAACTGAACGTCATGTTCCACACCTGGCCGGTAAAAATCAACAGGACCGATCCAAGCTCAACTCCCAATTGCCTGCTGGGAAAAAGCGCCGCCATCGAGATCATCACTCCCGGAAGGAAACTGAGCACAGGGATGGACTGCAGCGTGTCGAGCAGCGGAATCATGAAGCGCTCGGCCTTGCGGTTGTAGGCAGCTACGTATCCGTACACCAGCGTGAAGACGAAACTGAATATGTACGCGATGGCAAGCCGCAGAACGGAGAACAACGCATATTTCGGCAGCGCCGCAGGATGAAGGCTGATTTCCGCCTGCGAGCTAACCGGGCCAGACCAATAGCGGGCAAATGCAATGACGCTGTAAAACAGGCCGATTCCGCCCAACACGATCGGCAACTCTTTGGCCAGAGAGGTAGCGCCCGCCGGCACGATACCCCATCCCGCCGGTCGGTTAGAGGCGGTATGAATGGAGGGCGGCATCGGCATCAATGAAGCGGAACAGCTTCGCTGGAATTGGCGGTGCCTGAGCCTTCGTTCAGGAGCAATCGATCAGTCTCCGAGTCGTAGGTAAAAATCTCAGCATATCGCCCCCAATTTAAGGCGGTTTCAATCTGGCGTTGAACGTCGTCGTGGGAGAGGTGCTCGTCCAGTACGTCCCGGAAAAATTCCAAGGGAACGTTGCGATCCGACTTCCGCTCAAGAGCGTTCCGAATCTGTTGAATTAGCGTGACATGACTGAGGATGGCTGTGCGAAAGAGCTGTTTCCGCGTCGCGATATCTGCTTCCGCAAATTCCTTTCCCGACGGAGTGATCTTCACATCGCCTCGCGTCGAATCCGCGAAGCGCAGCATGACCGCCCCGTCCACAATAGGGAAGAGATCGTCCACTTCCATGAGCAATTCTTCGGCGAGGTGATACATGTCTTCCTCGCCCCCACGATCGTTCAGGAACTCAAGCAGTCCCGCCATGCCGCCTGCGGTTGCATGGGGCAGCACCTGGAACGAAGCCTTGCGCAGCGTGGGCAACTCCGTGACCGGGCTGCATTCCAGTTCAGGTTGGGTCATCACTTTGTAGATGTAATCCACGTATACGAGGAACTCAGCGGACTTCCGATCGCGCGGTTGAGGCAGTGAAATGCGGAAATCAGCGCGGATCTTTGCGGGATGTGTTCCAAGAACCACGATTCGATCTGCCAGCAGGACCGCTTCTTCAATGTTGTGCGTGACCAGGAAGATGCTTTTTGTGGGGATCTGATCCTTGAGCCACAACTCCATCAGCTCGCCGCGGAGGTTTTCCGCAGTCAGCACGTCCAACGCTGAGAAGGGCTCGTCCATGAACAATACTTCGGGATTTACTGCGAGGGCACGCGCAAATCCGACTCGTTGTTTCATGCCTCCGGAGAGTTCTTTGGGATAGGCGTTTTCAAAACCTTTGAGCCCCACCATGGCAAGCGCCTGCAAAGCTTGGTGATGTCGATCCGAGTGCGCTAGCCCTCGTGCCACCAGTGGAACCTCAACGTTTTCCAGCACCGTTAACCAGGGAAATAACGCAAAACTCTGGAAGACAATACCAATATTTGGAGCGCAGCAGTCCAGGGGTTGACCATGTACCAGTACCGTGCCACTGGAGGGTGCACTCAACCCCGACAGAATTCTGAGCAAGGTCGATTTCCCGGATCCAGAAGGCCCGAGAAGGGCAAAGATGGTATCGGACTCGACGGATAGGTCCATCGGAGCGATGATCTGAATCTGCCTTCCGTCCGGTTGCTCAAAACCCTTCTCGATTTGAAATGCCTCGATGATCGGTCCCCCCGGCTGCGGAGGCTGCTCTTCCGGCGCACGCGCCGTTTCTGGTTCATGCTGGCCCGAGGTCTCAGCCGCTACCGCACCCGAGAGTTCGTCCATGAGCTGCTGCCAAGCCTCTTCCGGGAGTTCGTCGAAGAAGCGCAAGCGGTCGTCGGGGTTCATGTTGTCAACCAAAGGCCGCATTTCTCCCACGGGCAGCGAGTGCAGCAGGACGTATTCGTGATAGTAGGGAAACTTAGCGACGACGGCGGCGGCGAGATCCCGCGGCAAGCGGCGGAAGAGGGATTGTTGCTGTTCGAAAGGCAGGCTCCCCAGTGCCGCAGCCGCCTGTACCGCGTCGCAACTCTGCAGCAGAGTCACAGCCTCGTTCCAACGGGCCTGCGAAACCGCGTCTTGAAGCCTCTCAGCAACTGGTGGATTCATTGGAACTTGGGACTCCAGAATCGTGAACTGTCTCTCGGTTCAATTCCCGCGAAGCTAAGGCGGACCCACGACTCGGTCACGAAATCGCTCCGCGATATATCGTATAACGGACATCCCCTAGAAACGGCGAAAGTCCTCCGAGGCTCTGGACGCGCGGGAAGATCCGGTTTCTGGGCAGTTTCGTCGTCATTGAAGACTTCGAGTGCCAAGAGCACAGCACCTCGGCGAGACTATCCTTGACGCGTGTTCAGTTTGTCGGGTGCGTGCTTCAACTCTTCAAGCTTCTGTCCAGCCTCGCCGAGCTTGTCTTCCGCCGTCAGGGAGGGTAGTCAGTAAAGTCTTTGGCAAGCGGGGTTTGTGGGCAAGATACAGTTTTCAGGCAAAGCCAACTGGACCGTTCAACAATGTTACGGTTCCGACAAGGCGCTACTCATAACTGTGTTGGCTCTCAATCCCGAATGCCCTTGCCGTCTTTGAATCGGTACCCAATGTATGAGTCCGTGAGGATATATTCAGGGTTCGAAGAGTCATCCTCCAGTTTCTTGCGTAGCTGGCGCACGAATGTGCGGAGATACTCGAACTCATTTCCATATTCAGTGCCCCACACAGAGGTGAGCAGGCGTGCGTGCGTCTGAGGCTTGCCGGCGTGCAACATGAGACAGCGCAGCAGATCAAATTCCTTCGGTGTTAGATGAACGAGAATGCCGGATTTTCGCACTAGCCGACGCTCGGAGTCGAGTTCGATATCACCGATGGTGATCACCGGGTCCTGATCCTCTTGAGTCGCCTGGGAACGGCGAACTGCGGAGCGAACGCGGGCCATCAACTCGCCCACGTGAAAAGGTTTGGTTACATAGTCGTCCGCTCCGGCGTCCAGCGCGTCAATCTTGTCATCGGGGTTGTCGCGCACTGTCAGCATCAAGATAGGAAGCTGCGGGGACAGTCTACGGATTGCCCGACAAGCTTCGATGCCGCCCATTCCAGGCATATTAATGTCGAGGAGCGCCGCATCATACCGTTCAGTACGCACAAACGACACCGCCTGTTCCCCTCCCGACGCTTCCTCAATATCGAAGCCGAGTGTGCTCAATGTGGCGTGAAGTGCTCGACGAATCGAGGACTCATCATCAACAATCAATACTTTACTTTGCGATGGATTCACGTTCCCTCCTTACGATCGCCGGCAGCGAGAGAAGAAATGTAGTGCCCGTCTCTCTCTCACTGGTTACCCAAATATTCCCCTGATGTGCTTCCGCAGTTTTCTTGGCAATTGACAGACCCAATCCGCTGCCCGATGCGCGATGCCTTGTGGCAGAGCTCCGGTAAAAGCGTTCAAAAATGAGCTCACGATCTCCACACTCGATTACAGAACCCTCGTTATGAACAGAAATCAAAAGCCGCTGATCCTTTTCTTGGGCGGAGACGACTATTGGAGAATCAGCATCGGAATACTTTGCGGCGTTCACAACGAGTTCTGTAATAGTCACGGCAAGGAGCTCGCGGTCCCCAGAAACCGCGAGATCTTCGTTCTCCATGCGCACCTGAACCGAGTGCTCACAAAGTTGATCAGAGCACTCATCAAGTATTTCGTGGATCAGCTGAGCGACAACTAGCTCCTCGCGACGTAAGCATATTTCTGCCGGTTCAAGCCTCGCCATTCGGAGGAGGTGAGTCGTCAGGGCGTTGAGCCGGTTTGAGTGTTGATCGATCATCCCGACCAACTCTGCCTGAGCCGGGTTGAGAGTTTTCATTTCAAAGAGCCCGGAAGTGCAGGTAAGAATAACCGTCAAAGGAGTCTTGAAAGCATGCGCCAGGCCGTCGAGGACAGCCGTCCGAAGTTGCTCCGTCTGACGCGCCGCCTCCGAACGAGTTTCTTTGTCGAGCGAACGGGCTCGCTCGAGAGCGGTAGCTGTGAGTGTGGCGATGGAGTCAACGACGAGTGGAGTCAAATCGATTCCACAAAGCACTATCGCGCCAATCGGAGCCGATCCTAAGCGGAGAACACGTTGCCACTTGTGCGACTCGATATCATCATGGCTCGTGTTGCGAAAATAGGCACTCCGAGCCAAATCTTCATCTTCTTTAGTACACGTTCCAGCGGTATCCAATCGGGCCAAAGAGGGATCGAAAATCGCAACGGCATCGACTCCGACGTTCTTCTTGATCAGATGGGCGATCTGAAGCCCCGGCGGCTCTTGCCGACTGAGGGACAGGATGCTACGGCTGAGCTCGTAGAGTTTCTCGGTATTGCAGCGCTGTAGAACTGCTTGTCGCATGTGACCCTGCACCTGGACGGAAAGGCGACTCACAATCAGCGCAGTGAATTCAAATG
This sequence comes from Acidobacteriaceae bacterium, assembly GCA_003132445.1. Lineage (GTDB taxonomy): Bacteria > Acidobacteriota > Terriglobia > Terriglobales > Acidobacteriaceae > Sulfotelmatobacter. The sequence continues at coordinate 5,913 of PKXU01000066.1, forward strand.
ACGCTAGGGCCACCCAGTTCTGAGGATCGTCAACATGAAAACTGTGAATGGGCGGAGCAAAGAAATAGTCCAGGCATGCGATGCCCGCCAAGGATGAACCGGTGGCTTCCCAGAATCCGAATCTCAGCGCTGTCAGTACGACAACTAGCAGATCGATGGAACCTGCTGTCGAAAGATTGAAGTGCAATCGGAATGCACAATAGCATAGAAGCAGCGCTGCTGAAGGTCCCGCTACGGCTCCAGCTACGAGCCGCAGCGTTCTCTTCCTTCTGTCGGAAGTGCTTAATGGGCGTACTGTATCGAACAACACAAAGTGCCTTCTTGCGTCACTTGCTTGCGTGGAAAGGGGGAACAGAGTCAGCCAGGCTTGTGCAAGATGCCGACATTTGTCACGCACTGCTCCCTAGCATGCACTCTGTTTAGACAACATATCGCCGAACGCATAAAGAAGGCGTTAGGACTTCGCAAACGTTCCGTAAAAAACAACGCTCTATTTCTTGAGATGGGATATTTTCGCAGGCCCAATTGACGCAGCGGCCTCCCCGTTTTTTCTTTGCACCCGCGGTCTGACCCACTACACTTGAACGGATAGAACCGTGAGCAAGAGCCTACCGTTGATGCTTCGCCACGCTATGTACAACCTGCGTGGCGGCTTTTTGATTCGCCCGCTCACAATCGCGCTTGCGCTGGGTGGCGCGGGCGTATTCCTGTCGTGGTTGGAAGAGGAGTTTCCGGTCACCAGCGCCTGGGTGCCCACTGTCCTGTTCCCCTCGCACGCTGACCCGCAAGTCGCCCAGGTCATTCTGGCGGGCATCGCTGCCTCCATCATGACGGTGGTGTCCATCGTGTTCGCCATCCTGTTGATGACGCTCACCCTGGCATCGATGCAGTTCTCCCCGCGCATCATCGTCAGCTTTTCCAGGGACCGCGTGACGCAATGGACGCTCGGTATCTTCCTCGGCACTTTCTCGTACTGCATGGCGGCGCTTCCGGCAGCGCATTCGCTCCCTCATCCCTTCGCGCCAGTGGCCACCGTCCTGGGCGCTATGGTGCTGGCACTAGTCTGCGTCGGTTTGCTGCTGTTTTTTATTCACCACATCTCGCAGGCCATCAGCGTCAATCACATCGTCGACAGAATTGCGGCAGAAACGGAAGCGATGATCGACGAGATCATGCCCTGGCCGCACCGGCTGAACCGCCGCCTGAAGGATGCTGAACCGCTCAGACCCAACCCGAGCGAGGTAGCCGTCTTGAGTGTTGATTCCGGCTATATTCGCTTTGTCGATACGCGACGCCTCGTCGCGCTTGCGACGCACTATCACGTTACCATCCGCGTTCTGCGCCGGGTTGGCCACTTCGTTCCGGCGGGAATCCCGCTGATGATGGTCTCGAAGGGGACGCGTCTGCTCCCCGAAAGAGTTGCCGAGCTGCTTGCGGCGCTCGACTTGGGCCCGATCAGAACGTTACAGCAGGACGTGGAGTTTGGCGTCCTGCAAATTGTCGATGTTGCGTTGAAGGCGATCTCGCCTGCTGTAAACGACCCCACAACTGCCATCAACTGCGTCGATCAGTTGAGTCGCATCCTGATCCGCTTCGCGTCCCGAGAGCCGCCGGACGAACTGCTCTACAATCCGCCGGGCATCGTTCGCGCCAGCATTGGATGGATCCACTTTGAGCGCCTGCTGGAGGCGGCCTTTGAGCAGATCCGCATGTATTCCAAGACGGACGTGGCCGTCAGCTTGCGGTTGCTGCGAGCCCTCGGTGACATCGCCGCCTCGACACCCGATCTGGAGTTCCGCCGGATACTCGTCGAGCAAGGAATGCGGACAGTGGCAGGCTGCGCCGAAAAGCTCGGCGAAGAGGAGCTGAGAGAGTTGCGCGCTCGCCAGGCCGCGCTGGAGAGCTTCACCGCGATCTCGCAGCCATAGATTAGAACGGAGCGGCACACCGCAACTGGGACCAAACAGAACCAGCAGCCGACTTCAGTCTAACCGATCATCGTTGGGCTCGAAGCGATAGCCCACCCACGGATCAGTCACAATGTAGCGCGGGGAATTTGGCGACGTCTCAAGCTTCTTGCGGAGGTTCGCTACGAAAACGCGCAGGTATTCGACCTGCTCCGTGTTTTCATCACCCCAGACCGCGCCCAGCAAGGCGCGATGCGTCACGACTTTGCTGGCGCGGCGCGCGAGATACGCGAGCAAGTCAAATTCCTTCGGCGTGAGGTGGACGGCGCGGTCCTTTACAAAAACGCTGCGGGCTCCGGGATCGATCTTGAAGTCGCCGATTTCTATCGGGCCCAGTTCCGACGCTTCTGTCCGCGTGCGGCGAAGGTTGGCGCGGACGCGCGCCAGGAGTTCCCTCATGTCGAACGGCTTGGTCACGTAGTCGTCCGCGCCCGCGTCCAAAGCCTCGACCTTGGTCTGCTCCTCACCCCGCACCGAGAGCACGATGATCGGGATCTGCGTCTTCGCCCGCAGTCGCCGGCACAACTCCAGTCCTTCCATGTTGGGCATCGCCAGGTCGGTGATGACCAGATCCGGCGACCAGTCTTTCATGATTTCCAGCGCAGCCTCGCCGTCGTTGGCCACGCGAATGTCATATCCGTGGCTGGAAAGAGACGTCCGCAGAACCCGCGTGATCTGGGATTCGTCGTCCACCACCAAAATATGTTCATGCTCCAACGTTAATGCTCCAGCTGTTATGCGGCAATGGCCTGCATCTCCGGCAGCAGCTTGTTGCATCCTGGTCATCTCCGTGATGCGTCCTCTTATATTTTTTCGCAGCCGTCCAGGAACAGGAAACAGAACACCATCGCTATAATTCCTAGAAAAAACATTGCCGGCAGCCAAATCGCTAGATTCATTTCGCATGTCTCCTTGCATCGGCCTTCTTCAACACAGAATGAAAGACAGAGTCGAAACAAGAATCCGACCGGACGACGTTTATTCGCCCTTCGACTGCTTGGTCCCTGGGAATTGCCTATCCAGTTCGAGGTTCAATTCCAGGACATTAACCCGCGGCTCGCCCAGGAATCCCAGCTGGCGACCTGCGGTATGCTTGGCGACCAACGGGCGCAACGCTTCTTCGTTGATCCCGCGGGCCTTAGCCACGCGCGGTAGTTGGAAGGCAGCCGCAGCTGGCGTGATATCAGAATCAAGGCCGGAAGCAGAGGCTGTCACTAGGTCGATGGGTACCGGTGTGCCTGGATTCTCCGCTTGCGCAGTGGTTACATCGCCCTTTACTCGATCAACAAGTTTCTGATTTGTTGGTCCCAACTGCGATCCGTTGGAGTTTGTAGGGTCGTAGGCCACGGCCGACGGACGAGGGTGGA
>PKXU01000158.1 GCA_003132445.1 Acidobacteriaceae bacterium
TGGACTTGTGTTCAGGTCTGAAGCAGCGCTTTCCGGCGGTGCACCTGAAGGCCTTTACGATGGTCGAGGTCGCGTATCTGTCGAAGCGGGCCAAGTTGTCGATACGCGAGACGCTGGAACAATTGAAAGCTTCAGGCGTGGATTCGCTGCCAGGGGGCGGAGCGGAGATCTTCGCCGACCGCGTGCGCCATATTATCTGCGATCACAAAATTGATGGCGGGCAGTGGCTTGAGACTGCCAGGGTGGCCCACCAGATTGGATTGAAGTCGAATGCGACGATGCTCTATGGGCACGTGGAAAATGATGAGGACCGCGTCGACCATCTGTTAAAGCTGCGCGCGCTGCAGGACGAGACTGGCGGTTTTCAGACATTCATTCCGCTGGCCTTCCATCCCGATAACACGCCGTTGCAGCACCTGCCAAAAACTACGGGCATGCTCGACATCAAGCAGATTGCGGTGAGCCGGCTGCTGCTCGACAACTTCCCGCACATCAAATCGTATTGGCAGATGATGACCGCGAAAATCGCGCAGATCTCGCTGCGCTTCGGCGCAGACGATATGGACGGCACGGTGATCGAAGAGAAGATTTATCACGATGCTGGAGCGACGACCCCGCAAGGCATGCGTCGCGAAGAGCTGGAGCGATTGATTCGCGCCGCCGGGCGCGAACCGATCGAGCGCGACACACTTTACCGGCCTGTGACGCGGACCGAGACGTCAGTTACGGTTGCGGTGTAGCAGTCGGGAGTTCCCCCCTACATCCAGATTCTTGTCATCCTGAGCGCTGTCCGGCGCGAGCGAAAGCGAACGCCGGCAAGCGAAGGACCTGTGCAACTCGCTACTTATCATTCCCACCTCGGCATACTGCATAGGTCCTTCGCGTTGCTCAGGATGACACGGCGGGAAGATTCAGTGAGAGGATTCCACCGTTAAGTTCTGCAGCTCCTCTGCCGACGAATTCAGCAGGTTCCGCAGCACGGCAACTTCGGCAATGATCCCCGCGTGCAGCGCGGGATCGACGTCCGGCGCAAATAGCGGCGAGTGATTCGATGGCAGGTGCGTGCCGGAGGCTTTCGCCTCAGCGAATTTTTCAGGGTCCGCTCCTCCAAGGCTGAAATAGAAACCGGGAACACCCTGTTCGATGAAGTAAGAAAAATCTTCTGAGGGAGTGATCGGCTCGGCGATCACAACGTTGCCTTTTCCTAGGGCAGCTTCCAGAGGAACTCTGAGGCGCCCGGCCAATGCAGGATTGTTGTAGACCAGGTCAGTGCCTTCGTATCGTTCAACGAGAGGCTCTTGTGGCGCGCCGGCTGCGGCGGCTTCTGCCTTGGCGATTCGCGTGATGGCGGCAAGAATCTGCTTACGCACTTCGGGCTTAAACGTTCGTATTGTCAAACCCATTTCAGCGTGGTCGGGAATGATGTTGTTCTTGGTCCCGGCCTGAATGTAGCCGACAGTCACTACCGCCATCTCGCCGGGTTTTACTTCGCGCGAGACAATGGTCTGCAGCGCAAGAATTGTCCGCGCCGCGATCACGATTGGATCGATCGAATTCTGCGGCATTGAGCCATGCCCGCCCTTGCCGTAAATGGTGATGCGCACGGAATCTGAATTGGTGTTGTAGACGCCGGGAGTAATGGATACCATCCCCGCCGGCAACTCGTTGCCCACGTGCAACGCGACAGCCACGTCGGGCTTAGGGAAACGCGTAAACAAACCATCGCGGATCATTCCTTCGGCGCCGCCAATCGTTTCCTCCGCAGGTTGGCCAATGAGAATGAGCGTTCCGTGCCACGTGTTTTTGCTGCGAGCCATGATCTCCGCCGTGCCTAGGATTGCTGCCATGTGTAAATCGTGCCCGCAGGCGTGCATCACCGGAACATCGTGGCCGGCATCGTCTTTGGCGTGAACCTTACTGGCGTAGGCAAGGCCGGTTTTTTCTTCCACCGGAAGCGCATCGAGTTCGGTGCGAAGCATGATTACCGGTCCGTCGCCATTCTTCAGAATGGCGACTACTCCTGTGCCGCCGACGTGCTCGGTCACGTCATACCCCGCGGCGCGCAGTCGCGTCGCAAGCTTGGCCGCGGTTTGTGTTTCATGCGCCGAAAGTTCTGGGTTCTGGTGAACATCAAGATAGAGTGCGTGCGCGTCGCCATAAACACTCCCAACTTCCTTCGAAGACGGAGCCTGTGCAAAAGTGATGGCTGTGAGCAAAAGTAAGGGCAGATGTTTATAGAAAGTCATGGTCCCGGATCATAGCCGCGCATTCTGAAGTATGCAAACTCTGAACACTTTGCAGATTTATTTTGCTGCAACGATTTCCAGAATGAGACCATCTTACTTAGCAAGTACGGTTACGCTCGATTATTCTTCTTTCCGCCGGGTGTACAATCGGCGTAGAAGCACTTGGTTGCGCACTTCGTTAGCAATGCCGAGGCGCTATGAACGTTCACGTCAGCTACCGTCTTCATAAAATCCCCGCCGTAGAAAAAGATATTCAACATCAGATCGAAAAACTGCAGAAGCGATTGCAGGTCTTCCGTCCTGAACTTATACATTTAAAAGGATTAGTGGAAGAGACTTCGCAGCGCGAAGGCACAAGTGTGTCGTTGAACCTGCGATTGCCTTCGGGGCAAATGGCAGTGCAGGCTTCGGCAACGACGGCGGCCGCTGCAGTGAAGAGTGCATTTGAGGATCTGCTGCTGCAGGTGAATAAACATAAGGATATCTTGCGCGCGTCGCACAAGTGGCAGCGAGGAAAGCGTGGAGATAGTGCGCGGCCGAGCGCGCGGGTGCGCGAAGTTCCATTTGAACAAACGCTGGCTGCGGTTTTTCCGCCAACGATTTCTAGTGAAGATATTCGCTCGTACGTGAATGTAAATTTGTCGCGCCTGGAGCGATTTGTGGAGAGAGAAATCTATTTCCGCGAGGCGCAAGAGTCGATCGCAGCAGACAGCGTTTCGAAGGAAGAAGTGATCGATGAAACCATCGCCGCCGCCCTCGGTGATGGCCAGGAAAAACCGGAGCGCTTAGCGCTGGAACCTTGGTTGTATCGATTGGCACTGCGGGCTTTGGATGAGCTGTCGCGCACCGACGAGAGCAACGGAAATGCCCGGCCGGAAGATTCTGCGCGTCAGCGTAACGTGAGGGCGAGCGACGAACCGGAACTGCAATTTCATCAGCCCGACGAATCTATGACGGGGGCAACCGTCATTCCCGATGGACGCGTAGCTACCCCGGAACAAATCCTGGCCTCGGATGAGTTATTACGCCTGATCGCATCGGCGCTGCGCGATGTTGGTTCAGGACCACGCGAAGCGTTTATTCTGCATGCGATCGAAGGCTTCAGCGTGGATGAGATCGTGGCCATTACCGGCCTCTCAGCCGAAAGAGTTGTCGCCTTCGTTTCGATCGCGCGCGACCATCTACGCAAAACGCCAGGACTGGCCCCGCAGTTTACAGGCCGGTTTGCTCGGACTGGCACTGCTTAATTTAATTTCAATTTCTGGGGGATCATCCATGAGTATTACCCGCGAACAGATCCGTGAATTGGCTGAATTTCAAGATGAAAAATCCTGTGCCGTCAGTTTTTATTTTCAACTGTCCACACCACGCAACAAAGCGCATAAAGAGGACATGATTCTGATTAAGGACCTGGCCCGGGAAGCCCTTCGTGGCGTGGAAGGCGAGGGCAAGAAAGATGGCGCGCGCGCCGATCTGGATCGCATCTTGCGCCTCTCCGACGAATTGCGCAGTAACGGAACTCATAGCAAAGCGGTGTTTGCCTGCGCTGCCCAGAACCTGTGGCGCGAATATGATGTCCCGGCCGGCTTGCCGGGCACACAGCTTTTTGTCGACCGTCATTTTCATCTGAAGCCGATTGCATACCTGTTGGGCGCCTCGCCGTTGCTGGGAGTGGTGCTAGTGGATCGTCACCGGGCTCGCATTTTCGACCTGCGCCTGGGTGAGTTGACCGAGCGTGAAGATTTGTTCCATCCGCTGCCTCGTCGTGGCCGAAGCGATGGTTTCGCTGGATATGACGGAGGCCACGCCCAGCGCCGCGTGGAGGACGAAGTTCGCCAGCACTTCAAGAATGTGGCTGAAACTTTGAAAGCGTTGCTGGAAAAAGCCGTGTTCGAGAAATGGATTCTCGCCTGCCAGGACGCTCACTTCCCACTGCTCGAGCCTCAACTGCACTCGTACGTAAGTCAGGCGTTGATCGGTCGTTTCCACGCGGATGTCGGTCATATTTCCCGCGATGAGATTCGTAACGACGCGCAACGAATTCTGGAACGCTGGCAGAGCGATCGCCGCCGCGAATTGGTTGCACAAGCATTGAGCCAGGCGCGCAGCAACGGACGCGGTGTTTCAGGGTTGCGCCGCGTGTTGCGCTCGTTGGAATTAGGAGAAGTGCAGACTCTTTTGCTGAGCGAGAATCTTCAGGCGCATGCCGTTGAATGCTCCGCATGTGGGCATATCGATGCCCACCTTGTCAGTTCGTGTCCCGCTTGTGGACGAGCTACGCAGGAAATCGTTGATGTAGGAGAGGCGATTTTGCCCTGGGTCATCCGCCGCGATATTGAGATGTTTTATGTGAAAGATGATCCGGAATTCGACAAGGTAGGAAATATTGCCGCGCTCCTGCGTTTCCGCTCGGAAAATGTGCAGCCGATCTCCACGGCCAGGGCGGACCAACTGGCAAAAGCGGGGTCTGCCTACCCGGGCCGGCTGCGAAGATTTGCCAGCCGGTAATATGCTTCGGGTTGTGTTTGAAACGACGTTGGCCAAATTCTGCGTGTTGTCATGCTCGCGCAGATTCCTTCCTCCGGCTGAAACGCGTTGAGATTGTCTGTGACGGATGAACATCAATCCGATTCAGGGAGATCCCTCACTCCGCCTGAAAAGCGGCTCCGTTCGGGACGACGCCCAGTTAATTGTTAACTGTTCGAATCGGCTTTCGATATCGCTGCGGACCATCCCGAAGCCCCTCGTCTTTACCGGCGGGGCGAGGGATCTCCCGCTGCCGCGGCTTCGTTCAAGGATATGTGCGGCGTGGACCGGAATGTCGAATTGGGTTACGGCGATGTCGGCTGGCCAAAGTCACTCACTCTCTTGCCATGCGCGCGTGATTAGCTGCCTTTCTTCACCGTTGACAATGTGAATCTGCAGACTCCGCGTGATATGCTTCCCGCTTCGCCTGCGAACGGATTTGACTCGGTGGAAATATTTAATTCGCGGGCATTGTCAGAAGCGCATTGGCCAGGAGCGCAGTGAATCAGGAGGATCTGTGACATTTTCGCGCCGCGATTTCGTCAAGACGTCAGTGCTGGGAGCGGTTGCCGCCGGGGTGGGTGCGAAGGTAGCGATGCCCGAGGCTCAGGCTGAGAAGGGGTCGCAGGGGCCGGTCTCGCCATCGGGTTCGCCGAAGCGGCCGATCATTATCTGCGCGAACAACGGCTACAACTACGTGGAAGCGGCGTACACGTTTCTTAAAGGCGGAGGCGACACGCTCGAGGCCGGCATCCGCGTAGTGAAGGGGCCGGAGGATGATCCCAACGACGATTCGGTCGGTCTCGGCGGTTTGCCCAATGAAGAAGGGGTGGTCGAACTGGACGCTTGCTGCATGCATGGGCCGACTAGGCGCGCAGGTTCGGTGGGGGCTGTGCGCAACATCAAGAATGTGTCCATGGTTTGTAGGGCGGTGATGGAACACACCGGCCACGTCATGCTGGTGGGCGAAGGCGCGGAGCGATTCGCGGTAGACATGGGATTTCCACGCGAGAATCTGCTGACCGACCGCTCGCGCAAAATCTGGATGCTGTGGAAGCAATTCAATTCTGACCGCGACTGGTGGGGGCCGGGAATTGCCGATCCGCACTGGCGTCCGCCCGCGACAGAAACCAAACCGCAGGCCGAAGTTTGGCGCGACCGCATTCAGCAATTGCAGGAGCGCGCTGCCGATCTTGGCATCGAGCCGGAGTTTCGATTAGCAGCGGTGCGGCGCGTTCTGTTTCCGCCTACGGGTACCATCCACTGCTCCGTTCTCAATGAGAAAGGCGAAATGTCTGGCATCACAACAACCAGCGGACTGGCGTTCAAACTGCCCGGCCGCTGCGGCGATTCGCCGATCATCGGCGCCGGTTGTTACACCGATCAGGATATAGGCTCGGCGGGCGCGACTGGCGCTGGGGAAGAGAACATCAAAGTCGCTGGGGCGCACACTATTGTTGAGAACATGCGTCACGGCATGTCTCCGCTGGAGGCAGGAATGGATGCGCTCAAACGCATTGTGCGCAATTACAACGGCGATATGAACAAACTGCGCTTCATGGACATGACGTATTACATCCTGCGCAAAGACGGCGCGTATGCGAGCGTGTGCTTGTGGGAGGGCTATTCCGCTGGCCATCCGCACAAGTTTGCTGTGCATGATGGGACGCTCCGGGCGGAAGTTGCGACGCCGCTGCTCAAAGGATACTCACAGGAATGGCCGCCGTTCCCGCCGATCCCCGAGGACTTGAAGAAAGATTCAGAGTATTTGAAATAGAGGACAGTTTTCCGAGGTATTGCAATCTGGGGGAATGGTAAAGTCTAGACCTTCATCGAAAGAGCTGAATGCCGGCTTTCAGCGCTGCCTCGCCCAACGCGCGGTCAAGCGTTGCCAACGGGAGAAGTTCCCTACGCGCCGTCTCCAGGTAGACCGCGTCATAGGCGGACAGCCGAAAGGTACGAGCGATTGAGAGTGCCTGTCGAAGTGAAATTGCTGTTGCACTTTCGTCAATGACAGATGCCATCAGGCCCTCGATATCAGCCAGACACCTGTCTACAAAAGAAGCGGCAAGAGCGCCGCGGCGTCCGGATACTGCGAATCCATTGGCGATCTCGAGCCGCCATAAGGGCGGTACGGTGGCGGACGATCCGTTCGCCAGACTTCGTCGTACGCGGATCGCAAGGTCCGGCACAGGACTATCTAGAAACCAGGCAAGACTCACGGACGCAGCGAGCACAAATCTCTTCAAACTCGGCCTTCTTCAATCAGTTCTTTTATCGAAAACCGTTTCGATCGGTTAACGCTTTTCCGTATTAACTCGATATCGGCGAAAATTTCCTTAACGCTGATTTCGCTGCGCGCGGGAACAATCACGGCAGCCAGTTTTCCCCGCCGTGTAATTCCGATCTGCTCCCCTTCGCTGGCGCGCTCAACCAGTTCCGAGAGTTTTTGCTTGGCTTCAAACAAACCCACGGTGCGCATCAAATGCTCCGATTCATCTAGATGATTAGTCTAGATGATTAGTTGGGCCTTGTCAAGCGCCAGACCGAAGCTCATTGGAGACACGACACGATCGAGACAGCATTGATCTTAAGAGTGTTTCATTTTACGATGGGGCGCTGCCGCTATGGCTCGCAAGCGAAAAATCATCGTCTGCATCGCCACCAGCGCCGACGGCTTTATCGCCCGGCGCGACGGCTCGGTCGACTGGCTCGACCGTCCGCGTGCCAAGGGCGATTACGGCATGGGTGTGTTCTATAAGTCGATCGACACGATCCTGTGGGGCAGGAAGACGTGCGATATGGCGCTCGACTTTCAAAAGAAAGGCGTTCCCGGATCTGAATTCGATACCAGAGTCAAGAATTATGTATTCACACGAGGTCCGCTGCCGGCTACAGCGCCGCCTGGCGTGGAGTTCGTGAACGAACCGNNGAGAAAAGGGAAAAATATCTGGATGATGGGTGGCGCCGGCATCATTGCTTCATTTGTCGACGAGCGAGAGATCGACGAGTTCATAATTCACGTGATCCCCATATTTATCGGCGAAGGTATTCCACTGATCGCTCCCACCCGTCGCACCGTACCGCTAAAGCTCATCTCGTCCACGAAGTTCACTGATGGCGTGGTTGAGCTGCATTATGCCGTCGAGAAGTAAATTACGTGAAGGCACTCCACTCCAGAACCTCGTTAAACATGATCGTCAGGAGAACCTCACCTTCACATCCGGCCCCTTCTCCAGGTGAATGCTTTCCACGAAGCGCACCTTGCCGGTGCGCAGGGTGAGGATGACTGATGACGTACGTGTACCTTCGCCGAAGAATCGCACGCCCTTCATCAGCGCGCCATCGGTAACGCCGGTAGCGGCGAAAATGAGTTGCTTGCCGGGGGCGAGATCTTCCGCTTCATAGATGCGGTTCTTGTCTTTGATTCCCATGCGCGCCAGCCGCTCTTCCTGATCAGGTTTTACGACGAGTCGGCCGAGCATGTATCCATTGAGGCAGCGAATGGCGGCAGCGGTGATGACGCCTTCCGGTGCGCCGCCTGAGCCCATGACCGCGTGCACGCCGGTGCCAATGACGGCTGCGGCGATTCCTGCGGAAAGGTCGCCGTCGCCGATCAGGCGAATACGGGCGCCGGCCGCACGAATCTCGGAGATGAGTTTTTCGTGACGTGGACGATCGAGCACAATCACGACCAGGTCTTCCACGTCGCGATCCAGACGCTTGGCAATGTTTTTTAAATTGTCGGCGACGGGTGCGTCGAGATCGACTGCGTCTTTGCAGGATGGGCCGACGACAATTTTTTCCATGTAGCAGTCGGGGGCGTGAAGCAGGCCGCCGCGCTCGGATGCAGCCAGGACAGTGATTGCCCCGGGCGCGCCCGTAGCACACAGGTTGGTCCCTTCGAGCGGATCGACGGCGATATCAACTTCAGGAACTTCGCTGCCGTCGGGAAATTCGGCGCCGACTTTCTCGCCGATGTAGAGCATAGGCGCCTCGTCGCGCTCGCCTTCGCCGATGACGATCGTGCCGCGCATGGGAATGCTCTCCATGGTTCGGCGCATGGCCTCAGTGGCCACCTGGTCGCTGAGTTTGCGCTCGCCCTGGCCCATGGTGCGAGCCGAAGCGATGGCGGCTACTTCCACCACGCGCAGAAACCGCGATGCGAGATCGCTCTCAATATTCTCTCCGTAAGTGCGGGCCTTGCCTTCTGGACGAGTCTGCGTAGCCATTTCTGATCTCCCGGCGCCTTAGGATGCGGCGGATGCGCGCCGGGTTGAGACTATAACGCAATCGCGGGGAAGATGGGAAGATAGCCTTTGGGGTACGACATTAACAAGAACAAAAGCCGCCGATCTTGAGATCGAGCGAAAACCATGCGCTTCATCGCAACTGTCGGGCGGCGGCCAGCATTTCCTGCGCGCGGGCGCGCACACGGACGTCTTCAGTGAAGTTGGTCCAACGAGCGATCTTGGAGGACTCGACCAGAAACTCTGCCGGTCGCGCGATGTCGTGCCCGTCCGGTCCGCCTGCCGGATGCAGCAAGTGATATTGGCGAATCACGGTAGCGTCAGGATCAGAGAGGATAGCGAAGGTGTACCCGGCTTTGTTGGCGAGATTGCGAGAAACCTCCGGCGGATCAACACTGATCGCCACAGGCCGGACCCCGGCCGCCTCGAACTCGGGCAAGCGTTTCTCAATGCCTCGTAACTCGAGGTTACAGAAGGGTCACCAGTAGCCGCGATAGAAAATCAGCAAGACCGCTTTGGGAGCGGGCGCTACAGAACTGGCGGCGAGAAGTTGGTCGAGCGACACGGGTTTCCCTGAAGTATCCGGAAGCGTGAAGTCTGGAACCCTCTGGCCAACTTGCGGTGCGGCCGCAGAACCGGGTAGTTCACGGGCCTTCACGAAGATGAATGTTGATGGTCCAACTGCGAGAAGCGTGACAACGGACAAGACAATACTGAGCGCTTTGCCACGATAGGCTTGTTTCCGGCTAAATGCTCGCCCTAATCCAACGATTACAAATATCAATGCGAGGACGATGAACACCAGACTCAGCCAGGGAAGCCCTCCCTGTAAGGGAGGACTCGCAAAAAATGCGAAGTTGCAGCCGATCGCACCGATGGCGAACAACAGTGCCCACCATGGCGCCAGGTTTTTGCGGTAGTCGGTCGTCCGGCATTAGTAGCGAGTTTATCAGAGGGGATTTTTTCAATCTCGGCGGGCAGTCCCTGGCAGCATCGCTTCACTGATTCGCACCAGAAACTGATACGCGCGAAGAAATGGAATAATTGCGCCTCGGTCGCCTCACCCCGTGATATTCTCGCAGACCTGCTACGAAATGATCGCCATGCTTGACTCGCGCTCCCCGACTTTCCTCTGCATCACGACCTACGAAAAAGGACAGGAATTCATGCGGGAATGCAAGCGGCAAGGCTGCAGCGTGATTCTGCTGACTGCGGAAAAATTGCGCGACGCCGATTGGCCGCGCGAGAGTCTCGACGATACTTTTTATCTTCCTGAAAATCTACCCATTGGCGACATCGTGCAGGCGGTTTCACACCTGGCGCGCACGCGAAAAATCGATCGCATTGTAGCGCTCGACGAATTCGATATGGAAACGGCGGCTACGCTGCGAGAACATCTGCGCGTTCCGGGGATGGGCCTCACGACCATGCGGTATTTTCGCGACAAGCTGGCCATGCGCATGCGGGCGCTCGATCGTGAGATACGCGTGCCAGATTTCGTGCCGATCGTTCATCACGAGGACATCCGCTATTACATGGAGCATGTGCCTGGCCCGTGGGTGCTTAAGCCGCGGCAAGAGGCGTCTGCCATTGGGATCAAGAAAATCCAGACTGCAGAAGAATTGTGGCCAGTGCTCGAGCAGCTGGGCGACAAGCAGTCTTCGTTTCTGCTGGAAAAATTTCTTCCCGGCGATGTTTATCACGTGGACTCGGTGGTATCGGAGAACGAAGTCGTATTCGCCAACGTCAGCAAATACGGCAAGCCTCCAATGAATGTCGCGCAGGGCGGAGGAATTTTCACAACCTTTACCGTAATGCGCGGTGGCGAGGAAGATTCCACATTGCGGGCGATGAACCGGAATCTGCTCTCAGCGCTGGGACTGCTGCGTGGAGTCTCGCATGCGGAGTTTATTCGCGCATATGCCGACGGACACTTTTATTTTCTGGAGTGTGCGGCGCGCGTGGGCGGAGCCTACATCAATGAGATGGTAGAGGCCGCGACCGGACTCAATTTGTGGCGGGAGTGGGCTCGCATTGAAATTGCGGGCGGGGACAGTAGCTACAACTTGCCGCCAGTGCGGGAAGAATATGCGGGAGTGATTCTTTCTTTGGCGCGGCAGGAAGATCCGGATACTTCGGGTTACGCGGATCCCGAAGTGTTCTTGCGCATTAAGCGCCACCACCATGCCGGACTGGTGCTGCGATCGGCCGATCCGCAGAGAATTCCAACATTGCTCGACGACTATGCGCGGCGTTTTGCGGAAGAATTCCTGGCGGTGGAACCGCCCAGAGATAAGCCCACCGCGTAAGCACGTGAGTTCTCGGTGGCGTTGAATGCGGCAGGGATTAAGCTCAATTGCGCCCTTCAGTAGAGCAGAATGACGCCCACGCGGAATCCCCTCTGCTAACATTTTGCTCATGAGCACAACGACCAGCCAACCTCCAGCGCCCGCGGAACGCTCTGCGCCAGAGCGCTCGGAACGCAAAGAGCCGACCTATCTTTTCACCGAGAAATATGTGGCCGACAAGAGCGAGACTGCGCGTCGCTTTATTGAGGCTCGGGCTCGGCTCAACGCCAACATCGATAAGGCCAACAATTTCTTGGTGAAACGGTTCTATAACATCGATCACAACACTTATCTTGAAGGTGCTTTGCCGGCGAAGACGAAAGAGTTGATGGGATTAGTAGCCTCGGCGTGTCTCAGGTGCGAAGACTGCATTTTCTATCATGCGATCCAGGCTTATCGCCTGGGCGTGACCCGTGCCGAGCAGGAGGAGTCACTGAACGTGGCGCTCGTCGTGGGAGGAAGCAGCGTGATTCCGCATTTGCGCCGGGCTTATGAGTTGTTGGAAGAGATATACGGGTGACGGCGCTGGCGGATTCAGCTCTAGAAAAATACTTCCGGTGACACTCTGAAGCGACGGCTCAGCTTGCGGATATGATCGGTGTTCAGCCGGCGTTTTCCGCTAAGCACTTCAGAGGCGATGCTGGGTGTGGCAAAAACATCCAGCAGATCTTTTTGCTTCAGATTATTCGCCAACATCAGTTCCTGCAGCACCCCGATGGAGCCGGCGGGCTTGAGTGCATAGTGCTTCTCCTCGAAATCCTCGATAAGCAACGTCAGCAGTTCGGCCATGCGGCGCTCGGCCTTGCTCATACGGTTCCCCTTGCGATCCAGTTCTTCGAGCATGGCGATGAGGCGCTCGTTCTCCGCTTCGCTGCGAATGACGGCAGGCAGGGTGCTGTTGAGCAGGGAAGCGTATTCCGATCTCGCTGCAGTGGCACTCATTGTTTCCAGCCTCCGTGGTCGTACTCGGAATGCGTCAAAACGTGGCGAATGTAGACGCGGCCAAACCTATAGTTGATTTCGGTAATCAAACGATATTGATTGCCCTTGATGTTGAAAACCGTCCACTTGCCGACGGCATCCGCGGTGGAAAAAGTCTGCCGGACGTCCGCTAGACTTTTCCATGCCGCCTTCTTACAAATGCGAAACCACGCGTCGAGCGGACCCTCAAGATCGCCACGTCGCGCGCCAGCCTCTTTCAGCTTCTTGCGGCTAATTACGTGCCTGCCCTCCGCCGGAGCGGGCCGGCTTTGTGCAGTCGTAGACCTTGGTGCTGTCATGTGTTTTCCTCCGCAATGTCGTCTCTTTCAGGGCAGACGACGGTTCTTGGGCACTACTTGCGGTTGCGCCTCCCGACTGTCGGGCATGGCGGAGAGAGAAACACCTGATGCGTCAAGGCCTAACGGAGACTTCAGCGACCAATTACTAATTAGGTTCGCATCATGCGAACATGATACTTCGCACAATGCGAACCTGTCAATGGCATTCTTAATCGTGCAGTGTATTTTTTCGCCATTAGGGCACGACGTGGGCCGCTAAACCCGCTTCCATGGCGGAGTTAAGACATTCCCTTGATCGGAGAAGACTGTCAGAACGCGTCAATCCCTGTGATGCTCTGGCCGATGATCAGTGAGTGCACGTCGTGCGTCCCTTCGTAAGTTTTTACCGACTCCAGGTTCATCATGTGGCGCATGATGGGATAGTCGTCGGCCACGCCGTTGGCGCCGAGGATGTCGCGCGNNGCTTTGGTGATTTCGCTGATCATCCAGGTGAGCTTGTCTTGCACCAGTTGATGCGAAGCGATGGGCTGGTCGCGCCATTGCTTGCGCAGCAGCGAATATTGCAACGCGCAGTCGTAGCAGGCCATGGCTGCGCCGAGCGCACCCCATGCGATTCCGTAGCGGGCCTGATTCAGGCACATCAGCGGAGATTTCAGGCCGCCGCTTTTCGGCAGCAGATTCGCTTCCGGCACGTGCACGTCCTGCAGCGAAAGTCCCGAAGTCACAGATGCGCGCAAGGACCACTTGCCATGAATGTCGTCGGCCTTGAAGCCGGGGCGGTCGGTCTCAACCAGAAATCCGCGGATGCGATCGTTCTCGTTCTCGACTTTGGCCCAGATGACGGCGACGTCGGCGATGGTGCCAGAGGTGATCCACATCTTCTCGCCGTTGATGACGTATTCGTTGCCGACTTTCTTGGCGCGGGTGCGCATGCCGCCGGGATTCGATCCGAAATCAGGCTCAGTCAGGCCGAAGCAGCCGAGCTTTTCACCTTTTTGCATGGGAGGCAGCCATGTTTCTTTTTGTTCGTCGCTACCGAACTCGTAAATTGGATACATGCAGAGGCCCGACTGCACGCTCACAAAACTGCGCACGCCGGAGTCGCCGCGCTCGAGCTCCTGCGTCATGAGGCCGTATTCCACGTTGCCCATGCCGGCGCAGCCGTAGCCTTTGAGCGACGCGCCGAAGAAACCTAGGTCAGCCATAGGCTTGACCAGTTCGCGCGGGAAACGGCCCGCGCGGTTGCACTCTTCGATGATGGGAATCAGATTGTCCTCGATGAACTGGCGAGTTGTGTCGCGAACCAGGCGTTCTTCGTCGGTCAGCAGGGCATCGTATTGGATGAAATCGACACCGCGAAACTTGATGGCAGGCATGATGATCTCCTGAGGAAAAGGAAAATTTCTGCAAACGATGCAGCGAAAACTGTTTGCCGCCTACAGGATCGGGCGCACACCGGAGGGCAAACATATGACGGTAGCAGGGGCGGGGGAGCGTGGTCAACGCGGGCGCGAAGACCTGCCGAGCCGTGATCAGCTACTTGGGTGAATGAGGCGCTTTCTATTTGCGGTTCGGTTTTGGTGCAATGCGCACGTTATACCTTGAGCGCAAGACAGCCCCGACATCCTTACGGTAAAATCAAGTGCGAGGAAGAGAACAAACCAAGACGCAGCATCTTCCAAAGTGGATCCCGTATCTCGGGTAAGGTTTCCGAAAGCATTGCATCCACACATAGCGTTAAGGGGTCGGATTACGCTGCGCAAAATTTGAGGGATCAGGAGAAATCAAACCATGGCAGTAGGCGCTAAGATTGCAAAAACTGCAGACCGTAAGAAGGTGATGGACACGACCAAGAGCACCGATTGTCCCAAGTGCGGCAAGGCCACGCGCATCGTGAAGCGAGTGAAAGATCGCGAACGCGGCATCCCAGGCGGGGTTTATATTTCGTGCTCGGCGTGCGACTTCTTCGAGAAGCTGTAAGAAGCGTTGCGAATCTCGCCTTCCGGCGCTCGGACCGGAGCTAGTTCTAACGGGTGCCGTTTTGCTTCTCCTAATCCAGCGCAAGGGCGACCCTCAGCGCTTCATCCAACTCGGCCAGCTTGGCGTAGGAAAGCGATCCCAAGAACTGCGTCAACTCTACTTTCCGAAGACTTCTGAGGTTGTCACATATGATCCAGCTCTCGTGCTTGAGTCCCTCGTCGACGCCGATGGCGACCTGGGTCGAGAGTCCTTCTCCTTCGGTAAATACAGGAGCGCAGACGACAGTAGAATAGCTAGAATTGCTCAGGGCTTGTCGGCTTACGACGACGCAGATTCGGTGCCGTTTCGGGTCGCCCTCCGGCTGGTGGGTACGATAAACGTCTCCTCGCCTCATTGTCGTGAAAATTCCACCTACCACTCTTTCGGAGCCTGATCTTCCAGACCATCTTCGGCGTCGCGATTTAGCCTTTTGGCGTGCCGATTGATAAGGCCGATATCGCGAGCGTCTCGTTGCGCTCGCTCCCGCTCCCGTAGGTATTGACGCAGAACACCCTCAATAAAAGCGGATCGAGATTGTTTCGAACCGGCCATGCGGTCGATGCCAGTCAGCACCTCGGTCGAAAGTGTGACAGATGTCTTCTCTTTCATGCCACCATCATACTACCACTAGTGGGAGCTAGGGAATACCCTTGACGCGCGTAAAGAGGGACGCACTTGGAGACTTACGAGCTCATTTGATTGAGAATTGCCATTGCCGCTGCCGCCGGATCGGCGGCCTCCGTGATGGGGCGTCCTACCACGATGTGGGTGGCGCCAGCGGCGATGGCCTGGGCCGGCGTGACGATGCGGACTTGATCCGCAACATTGGCGCCGGCGGGCCTTATGCCTGGGGTCACGATTGCGAATTGGTCGCCCAGTTCGGCGCGCAGAGTCGATGCTTCGTGGGCAGAGGCGACCACACCCTGGCAACCGTTCGCCAATGCGAGGCCAGCAAGGCGCACCACGCTTTCTTTTACTGTGCCCTGCATGCCGATTTCTCCCAAGTCATCGCCATCCATGCTGGTGAGGACGGTGACGGCGAGGACGATAAGGTCCGGGCGTACCTTTGCCGCTTCGACCGCTGCGGTCAGCATTTTGCTGCTGCCAGAAGAATGCACAGTGAGCATGCTGACGCCGAGTTTGGCCGCTTCGGCAACGGCCGCCCCAACAGTATTGGGGATGTCGTGATACTTCAGGTCCAGAAAGACATGCCGGCCTGAAGTCACCAGATCGCGCACCACCTGCGGGCCTTCGGCCGTGTAGAGCTGCATGCCAACTTTGTACGTGAGGGCAGAGTCTCCCACCGCTGCCACGATTTTTTGCGCGGCGGCGGCAGAGGATACGTCTAGGGCGACGATGAGCCGCTGGCGCGGATCATCGTCNNGCGAAGATGGTCGCGAAAATCATTACCTCGGCGGCTTACGCCACCGTGTGGGATGCTTGGCAGAATAGTCGGCATCCCACTCAGTGTAACGGCTTTATGGGAGTCTGGCCAGCGGAGGATGGTTATAGGCCACGGTTTGGTAATCCGGCTGTAGATCGCGGGGGTTCACCAGATCCAAACGAACCCGTTGCAGGCCCTTTTGCTTGAATTGCAAGGCCTGAGCTGCGCCGTACGACAGATCGATAATACGGCCCGGAACGATCGGTCCGCGATCATTGACCCGGACCACCACGGATCGTCCATTTCGTAGGTTTGTAACCTTGACATAGCTCCCCATGGGAAGCTTCAGGTGGGCAGCAGTCATCCCGTACATGTCATAGGGTTCGCCGCTGGCGGTGGGTTTGCCGTCGAAAATCTGGCCATACCACGACGCCGTCCCTACCTGGTACGGTTTCGTCCTGTGGAGTTGCTTGCCCAGTTGGGCGTTACTTTGGAGTGAACTAACGGGGGCCGCTTTCGCCTCCGAGATGTTCGGTCCCTGAGCCGCTCCCAAGCCGACGATCAGAGAGGCAATCGCCAGTCCATGAGCTAAGTATCTTCGCATTCAGTTCTCCTCGCATTCTCAAAAGTGCTTTTGGCCTTAAGGCTTTCGTACTTGCAGTCTGTTGATGCTAGCGGCGTGCCAAACCCCTGTCAATACGAATTGGGGGGTAGACGGATGACCGCGTAGTAATAGATTTCTTACGTAACCTATTGGGAATATTGGCAGATACAGCGAAGGCCCTTTGTTCTTGGATGTTTACATATTTATCAAATGGTAAATGGCCCGGAAGGGAGCAGAAGGTAGTTTTTACAACAACGCTGGAATCAATGACTTACAGGTCTGCTCCAGCCAAACTACGCGAAATCATGTACTTACGAGCCCATCGCCTTACGGAACTGACGGAAGTTTTTTTTCGCGAAGTAAGTCTCGAAAGTAATGGTGTTTCCGGACTGGTGTGAGATGCTGGAGCGTCGACACCATTACTATTGCTTTCAGAAAAACGAAGGACCATGCCCGAAAAACCACCTATCGTCCTCACCATTGCGGGATTCGATCCATCCTCAGGCGCTGGCGTCACTGCGGACATCAAAACGATCGCGGCGCATGCCTGTTACGGAGTGGCATGCATCACCGCCATAACAGTGCAATCGACCCGGGGGGTAAAACGGGTGGAAGCCGTCGACCCAGCAATTATCTCCGAAACGCTGGATGAACTAACCGCGGACTTGGACATTGCCGCCATACATATCGGCATGTTGGCATCTGGGAAGGTAGCCAAGGCAGTGGCGGATTTTCTGTGCAGTCCGACGAACCGCGGCGCGAGCGGCGCGCCAAACCAGATCGGCAGGGCACGTCTGCCCAATATAGTGCTCGATCCGATTCTCAAGTCATCTTCCGGCGCCGAACTTCTCGATGCTTCCGGTGTCAAACTGCTGGTCGAGCGGCTGATTCCTCTAGCGGACGTGATCACGCCGAATATTGACGAAGCTGCCACTATTACTGGACTCGAAGTCAAGGACTTGGAAGGGATGAAAGTCGCCTGCAGCAAATTGCACGACATGGGTGCTTCGGCCGTAGTTATTACCGGCGGCCATCTCGAGAAGGCGATCGATTTGCTGAGTTTCAAGACCAGTCGCGGAATCGAGCAGGAGATATTCAGGGCCGAGCGGCAACGCTCGAATTCCACTCATGGCACGGGCTGCGCCTTCGCGACCGCCATGGCATGCCACTTGGCCTTGGAAAGGGGATTGGCAGAAGCGTGTCTGCTGGCGAAAACCTACGTTACCGCCGCAATCTCTCACGGGCACCCGTTGGGGAGAGGAATTGGACCGGTTCACCACCTCTATCGAATGGGCCAACAGAAGCGTGCGGCGGGGTCGGGCAGCGAGAATTAGTCGCGGTCGCGGCGGATTGGCTTCTTTAACAGAATTCCTGCCACAAAGGATGCGGTTGCTGCCAGGAGCCACTCGCCACGGTAAAACTGGATGGCCTGCCAGTCCACAAAATTCTTCGCGGTGAGCAGGCCGACCAATAACGCCCCAGCGATGCAGCCTACTCCGATCATGAAAGCGATGAGCGAGGCCGGCGAAAGTCCGATCCGCCGTTCGATCTCATGGAATTGAAGGTAACGCAGCCACGAAGGGAAACGCATTCTGCTGGAAGAAAACTCCGCAGCCAGCGAACGTAGCTGTGCGATGGTATGCGCCCAAAGGCGGCTCCAGGCAGCCGCATCGGCCTTCGTAACCGTTCCAGACGCTTCCGGACGGCGACGACCGCAGCTGTGGCAAAAGCCAGAACCTAAGAGAAACTCAGTGCCGCAACGCCGGCAGACTTCGGCCATGGCGGGAACGGTCTCGCGGAGCGCGATTTCGTTGGCCAGTAGATCGCTGGCCAGTAGATCATTGGCTACCAGTGGGGAGGGCGGCCGCCAGAATTCCTGGTGAGTTTCTTGAACTACTTCCGACATAGTTGATGCCTTCTCGGGGGAGCTACGACAGCCTATCGCATTCCAAACACCAAACTTTTGGCGAGACTAAATGCCAGCACGACAAATACTTGCAATCTCACGAGTTGTTGACTGCCTCGCCGCTCAAGCAATATTTACAGCGGTTAGCGAGTAAAGATGCGCTGGTTACGAAAGCCCAGCGACCGTCTGACGGGGACATAAACTCATGAAGCTGCGCGAATTATAGAGGTACTCGTCCGATAAGTAAGGTACCGTTGAGAGCACCTAGATGACGGTCTTGGTTCCCCGACTTCTCCGGCACCGTGGTTTAAGAATCGAGCACGCGCAAGCGAGGCTGGATGAGTTCGTTTAAACTGGGGGCAAGCGAATAGCATTCCGTGACAGCGCAAAGCAGAAACCTCTCAAAGTTGCGGCAAAGCGATGGAGTAAAGACTTTCGTGCTTTGCCTCCTAATCGCACTCGGCATTCCTGCCGTGGCCCAGTCGCGCCCTACATCCGGCGGTCTCCATAGCGAATCGCGCGATTCCCAGGTCGAGGTTGCGTACGATCATTTCTACAACATGGATTATGACCGCGCGACGCAGGAGTTCGAGAGGATATTAGAGAAGCACCCCAACGATCCTTTTGCTGTGAACCATTTGCTCACCGCTGTGCTCATGCGAGATCTGTATGACACTGGGGCGATGAACACAGGGGATTACAGCAATGACAGTTTTATCGGCCGCACTCCGCGCCCGACACCGCCTGAAGTGAAGGAACGGATCAAGGGACTGGTTCGGCGAGCCGAAGACCTCGAAGAGCAGCGACTCAAAGCGAATCCAAAAAATGTCGACGCTTTGTACTGCCGCGGGGTTACTCGAGCCCAGTTCTCCGTCTACACCGGCCTAGTCGAGCGCGCATGGTTCTCAGCCTTAAGGAACGCGGTTGGAGCGCGCCACGATCATGAACGCGTTCTCGAACTCGATCCCGGCTATGTGGATGCCAAGATGGTTGTGGGTACGCATAATTACGTGATTGGACGTCTGCCCTGGAGTGTGAAGGTCGCAGCAGCCATGGCGGGGTTGAGCGGATCATCGGAGAAGGGCCTCGCTTATTTGCGCGACGTGGCCAGGAGCAATGGCGAAAACTCAGTCGACGCAAAGGTGGTGCTCACCTTGTTTTTGCGGCGCGAGCACCAGTATGACGAGGCTCTGGGCTATATGAACGAGCTTTCGGAGAAGTATCCAAGAAATCATTTGTTTCTCACCGAAGTGGCGAATCTGCAGCGCGCGGCAGGACATCTTGAAGAGGCTGAATCCGTATATCGGAAAGTTTGGGAAAATGGCCGGCAAGGAAAATACGGCAACCTGCATTACGAGTTAGCCGCGTGGGGTCTGGGCGAGCTCTTGCGAAGCGAGAAAAATCTCGCGGGCGCGGCCACCGCCTATGACTTGGTAAATGTAGCTCCGAACCCAGACCCCGATGTCTTGCAAAAGGCCAACCTCGCGGCCGGGGAAATGTACGACCTGCTGCAGAAACGCGATTTGGCGATGAAGAAATATG
>PKXU01000002.1 GCA_003132445.1 Acidobacteriaceae bacterium
GAAGCCGTCGATGGAGATGACGGCGGCCTCCTCAAAAGGCGACGCGAAAAATGCACTGGCCAAGTGCGCCCGGTGATGCTCGACGAAGTGCACCGGTCGCGTCCACACAATCCCTTCTGCGGCTAGCAAGTCGCCTACCTGCGCGATGCGCACACTGTTTACGGCACGGGAACTGAGCTTCAACCAGCGATGTGGCCGCAACGCCGCCCGCATGAGTTTGTCCTTCAGGTGAGCCTTGGGATCGCGCGAAATCGCGATATAGTCTGGTTGTGCGCCTTCGAGACATGCTTTCGCTGCACCAACGGGCAGTCCCGCCCAGTGCTTGATGCGATTCAGCCTTTCCTCCTCCAACGCGACCACAAGCTGCCCGTCGCGCAGCAGCGCCGCTGAAGCATCTCCGTGGAACGCGTTAAGTCCGAGAATTTTCATTCCTGTTTCCAATGCTTTTTGCGGTTAAAGCGGCAGCGGCATCACCGTAATACGCATGTACCCCTATGATGTACAAGCGAACAACTCCTAGCTTGCGCCTGCCGATGGATGTGCGTTGGTAGGGTGAAACGGTTGCCAATTTCTCTACGTTGTAGATCTCGCGGTGCACTTTATTTCATACATTTTCGCTTTAATGTGGAAGAAGTGTGTCGATTGGAGAGCGCAGTAGATTAAGCCGGGCATTCTATCCAGAAAACCGAGACGTAGTATGTATTTGTACAAAAAGAAAAATATCGGTGAACCCGGTAGCCCGAAAAACCGCTTCTTTAGCCACCTTCTGCGCTGCGCCTGATTCCCAAACAACGCGGAAGGCAATTCGTCGCGTTGCTCCGCCGCCTGCAAAAGAACCCTCGCTTCCCAGTTTGAATATTCATTGTGTTTGGTCAAATACCGGTCAAGAGACTCAACATTGTGGTGAGGCAGAGCATGTCGCAGTTTGCCGACAGGACCGTCCACGATGACATGCTCATGGACCTCGATATCACTCATCGAGTGATCCTGATCTCTCAAGCGGCACTCGAAGTGTCCTTGGCCGCGCCGAAAAAGAGACAACTTCCAGAAACCGTTTCCTCCAAAGCGAAGTTCCCTCCCAAGAAAATTCAGCCGCAGGAAAACCCGATAGCCGATGAGATTGGGATCGCGAATGGCTTCTCGAATCTCATCACCCAAATCCGGGGTCAACACCTCGTCAGCATCCAACAGCAAGATCCAATCGTTCGCGAACGGGAGCGAATCGAGCGCCCACTGCCGCTTCTTCGGCCAGCCACCATGGTAGTGAAACTGCACCACTTCTGCACCAAAAGCGCGGGCTATTTCGACGGTTGAATCGGTGCTTTGCGAATCCACCACATAGACTTCGGAAAAGCGTCGAATCGCTTCCAGGCAACGCGCAAGATGTCGAGCCTCATTTCTTGTCGGAATAACGACGGTGACAGCGATGGAATCGGAGGGTGTGCTGTTCGAGGGTGCCGTCCGAGTGTTCGCCATGTTTTGCATGTTCAGTTTTAGAGACTAGATCGACGTCGGTAAACGTGAAATCCATTTCCGCACGAGCGGCGAAGAGCTGCGCACATTATAAGACAGGCAGCGAGGTCGTAGGTAGCACTTGGAGTGCTGAAATTTATGCTGTACACGCAGAGCCGGTCACTGTCAATGCGATGAGAGGCTCTTGGCGCGGCGTGGGCTACATCGCTTACGGTCTCGCAGTTTCTCTCGATGGCATCTCAATCGCTGTAGATTCGAGGATACGATCGTTTCGCTTTGGTGCTTCGGAAACCAACTCCACGTTGGGATGAGCCATTACGTTCAGATCTGGTGCCGCTGCATGCTGGGTCCCAAGCCAGGACCCGAGAGTAACGAGAGCCCACAAGCGGGACCAGGCTGGGCTGTCTGGCTCCCGACGGAAGATTTCCTCTACGTCGTCGATTCCAGTTGTGTCCAGCAATCCCGAGTCACGCAGGGTGCAAAGACTCGCTTCCATGACCTCACGCAAGGGCCCCCGCAGCCAGGCGGAGATCGGAACCACGAAGCCCCGTTTGGAAGACGCGACCGGCAGTTGCCCGTAGACCTCAGCGCAGATCTTTCGCAACAGATACTTTAAAGGAGCTCCCTTGGGCAGCAAGACATCTCCAGGCAGTCGAAATGCCCATTCCAGCAGGTCACGGTCGAGAAAGGGGACACGAATTTCCAATGAGTTTGCCATCCCGAAGACGTCGCTATCCCGCAACAAAATATTCTTCAAATAAAATGCAGCATCAAGTCTGGCCACGGAAGACAACAGATCAGCTGCTACGTAGCAACCCTCGTACTCCAGTTCCGGAACCTGAAAGTCTTCTGACAGACAGAGCGTTTCGGCCTCAAAACCAAACGCTTCCAGCCCAGAGTCGCCGATCAAGCGACGCTGGCGGAAGTACAGCCCAATCAATCCGGGATTGACTCTAGCGATCTCGTGCGCTTTTTGTCTGACCGTATCGTTTGTGAATGCCGTAGCAAACCAAGCAGCAGTAGTACGCACTGATTCCGGGAATGGCATGAGCCAAGACAGGGCATTAAAGATTCGCGGCACACGGTGAAATAGTTCGTAGCCTCCGAAAAC
>PKXU01000122.1 GCA_003132445.1 Acidobacteriaceae bacterium
CCCAGCTTTGACCGAGTACAACTATGGCACTTGTGACTCAGGGACTGACGTCATAACCGGCTCTGGCCTGGAAATCGCTGGGAATAACAAGACAGGCGCCACGCCCGGAGCCAGCGATTCGCTTATGAAAAATCACCAGTGGGGTTTCGCGCCCCGCATCGGCGTCGCGTGGTCTCCAATGTCTAAGCTCACCGTGCGCGCAGGGTACGGTATGTACTACGACCGCGGCGAGCTATTCAGCTATTTGTCGCCGAGCGCGGGGTCCGGATTTAATGGCCCGTTCGGCGTCACGCTCGCTCCTCCCTTCGTTCAACCGATCTCCGTCGCGAAGAACGCGACGCTCTCTCAGCCGTTCGGCACGACTCTGCCACCGCCGCCCCCAGCCACGGCAGCAGCCTTCCTCGCCTACCTGCCGAACCTCCAGCAGACGGCTTGCGGTTACCCGGGATGCTGGCCGACCGGCAATCTTTACGGTCCTTTCCTCTATGGCGGCTACGATATCAATAACAAACTGCCTTATACGCAGAACTGGACACTCGACCTTCAATTTCAGCCCTCCAACACCTGGATGTTCGAGGTCGGTTATGTCGGTAATCACGGTACCCATTTGGTGCTGCCCGTTCCCTTCAACCAACCAATCATTGCCACACCGACGAATGTGGTCAACGGGCAGATCAGTTCCTACGGGGGTACCAGTCCGTTGGCCAACCAGAACTACTACGGTGGGACCCCGCCACCCCTGGATACCGAGCCCATCTATACGAATGAATACGCAGGCAATGCGCCCATCCGCGTGCCCTATCCCGGATACGACATGAACTCCGTGTCGTATAAGGCGGAAGGCATATCGAACTTCGATGCATTGCAGCTCCAGGTTCACAAGCGCCTGAGCAACGGCCTGCAATTCACCACGTCTTACACCTGGTCTCATTCGCTTGACGAGCAGAGCGGCTTGGGACTGTTTTTCACCGGGAACAATCCGCTCACTCCTCGAGCCAACTATGCCTCCTCGGACTTCGATCAGACCCACGTTTTTCTGATCAACTACAGCTATACGATTCCGAAGCTCGTGGACAGCGGGGCGTGGGGCTACGTGGTCAATGGCTGGACCATTGGTGGCCAGACTGTGGCGCAGAGCGGGCAGCCCTACAGCGTCTACGACTATACAGGCTCGGTGGCGAGTCTGTACTACGGCACCGATAACGAAATTGGGAACCCTATGGTGCCGCTGGTGCCGGGCGTAACTGCCGCGCAGGCAGCCCATCCTGGCGCAAATTGCGCGGGAATTTCGACGGAACTTTGTAAGCTCAATTCAGCCGATTTCGCACCCCAGTTCGTGGCTCCGGGGACTAACGGAGTTCCCGCTTGCGACAGCACCGGGTGCGATGACTATGAATCGTTGTTTGGAACTACAGGCCGGAACAGTTTTCGAGGCCCATTCCAGGTGCGCTTCGACACAAGCTTGGCCAAGCAATTCCTAATCAAAGAGCGCTACCAGCTGAGGTTTGAAGCCGATGCATTCAATATTTTCAACCATTCTGATTTCGACACTCCGAACAACGACGTGAGCTTCTTTCCCAATTATGTAGGTCCGCCATCAATTCCCCCAGAAGGTAGCTTGGGCGTGATCCAGCACACGATTGGCAGCCCACGCTTCCTGCAGCTCTCGCTGCACTTGGCGTTCTGATGCCGCGCGCCGAGGAGCGAACAAGTCTGCGAAGTGGAACGATAACCGAACGATTCCAACCAGGGCTGATCAGCATTGTGCTGATCGTCCTCGTCCTTCTACAGAGCGTGGCCGCCGTCGCGTGGGGCAATGAGGGTCACACTGCCGTCAATCGCGTGGCTGCGGAGAAGATTCCCGCCACCATGCCGCGCTTCTTGCGACGTGCCGTCGGCGAAATCGCCTATCTTGGCCCGGAACCGGATCGCTGGCGCAGTTCCACGGAATTCGCACTAAAGAATTCGCAAGAGCCCGACCACTTCATTGATCTCGAACGCGTCTCCTGGCTCGATCCTTTTCCTCCAGGACGCTACGAGTTTTATCGCAAGCTTTACGAGAAGCGCGCCTCGACGCCGATTACGGAACACCCTGACGACTACCTTCCCGAGCACGTCGGTCTACAGCCCTATATAACAATGGAAATTTATGGACGCCTGAAAGTTGGCTTCCGCGAATACAGGCAACGGCGTGCCGCACACCAGCCTACGCACGCGGTAGAGCAGGCCGTCATTTTCTACGCCGCATGGCTTGGCCATTATGTGGCCGACGGCGCCCAGCCTCTGCATACCACCATCCAATACAACGGCTGGGTTGGCCCGAATCCCAACGGATATACCACTGCTCACGCAATCCATGCCCAGTTTGAAAGCGCCTACGTGGCCGCAAATATCACTAGCAGAGATTTTGTCGGGCTAGTGAAGACTCCTGAGCGAATCGACGATCCCTTCGCGGGTTATATCGCCTACCTGAGGCAGTCGAATAGCCTGGTGGAAAATGTCTACCAGTTGGAGAAGGCTGGAGGCTTCACGGGAAAAGGTACTCCGGCGGCATTCGACTTCACCACCCATCGCCTCGCTGCCGGTTCACAAATGCTTCTGGATCTGTGGTACACCGCCTGGCTGGAGAGCGCGATTCCAGTGCCAGAGCGGCCGCCGGTCGCTCCTCCCGCCGCAAAGTAGTCAGCTTCGCTCACAGTTCGCAGAAACCAGAAATTAACGGAGATTAAAATGTGTGGACAGCTGCCCCGGCTGTCCTTAGCGAAGCTCGAACTCTTGCTGTTCACCGTCCGCGACGGTTTCGCGCCTGTTTCGGTATACTAAATAAGTATGCCGGTTCTGAAGAACATCGCGGCCATCGCCAAGGGCATGAGCATCACCTTCATGGAGATGTTTCAGCCCACGACCGTGGAAAATTATCCGGACGGCAAAGATCCGTTGCGCGGGGCGCGCATTGAAGCTCGTTTTCGCGGCGCTCACGTTCTGCAGCGCGATGAAAATGGCCTGGAAAAATGCGTAGCCTGCTTCCTGTGCGCCGCCAACTGTCCATCGAATTGCATCTACATTGAGGCTGCGGAAAACACCGCGGAAAAGCGCGTCAGCGGCGCCGAGCGCTANNGGATTTGAGCTGGCAACTTTCAACGCCAGCAATCTGGTTTACCGCAAGGAGCAGATGCTGGCCCCCGGGCCAGCACACATGGGAGCCAACATCGTATTCAATCAGGCCGACGTGGACGGCGGCGCTCCCACCCAGGTGGTACCGGGGAGCTGAGTCAATTCGGTTTTGAAGTTCAACCGACGCCGGTCCATTGGAGACCGGCGTTCGTGCATAGGAAGTCCTCAGTCGTTCGTCATCGGTAGTACTGAAGCAATCCCGAGGGCTTCCTGACGAACCGCCAACGACGAAGGACCAACGACCAACGACGAATTAACAATGGCTGACTTTCTACGAACCGTAAAAGAGCGCGTGGTTGTTTACGACGGCGCCATGGGCACCAACATTCAGACCCGCAATCCCACCCTGGACGACTACTGGGGCAAGGAGAATTGCAGCGAGGTTCTGGTGTTGAGCCGCCCCGACATCATTCGCGACATCCACGCGGATTTCTTCCGCGTAGGCTGCGACATCGTTGAAACCAACACGTTTGGCGGAAGCGGAATTGTGCTCGGAGAATTCGATCTAAGGGATCGAGTGCACGAAATTAACCTGAAGGCCGCTCAGCTGGCCAAAGAAGTTGCGCAGCAGTTTTCTACAAAGGATCGGCCCCGCTTCGTCGCTGGTTCCATGGGACCAACCACCAAGCTGCCGTCGCTTGGTCACATCGGTTTCGAGGCCATGGTGGCGTCTTATGAAGAGCAGGCCGCCGCCCTCATTGAAGGCGGAGTTGACGTGTTGCTCATTGAGACTGCACAGGATTTACTGCAAGCAAAAATCGCGACCATCGGCGTCCTCGAAGCCATGCGGAAATCCGGTAAGCGATTGCCGGTAACTGTTCAAGTCACGCTGCAGGAATCAGGAACCATGCTTCTGGGCACGGAGATCGGCGCGGCCCTGACTGCGCTGGAACCGTTCGACGTGGATGCAATCGGTTTGAATTGTGCGACTGGCCCGAAGGAAATGAACGATGCGGTCCGCTATCTCGCATTGAATTCCACGAAGGAAGTTTCCGTTTTACCCAATGCCGGCCTTCCGCAGAATGTTGGCGGGCACGCAGTCTACAAACTCGCGTCGCAAGACCTGGCGGAATATCACAAGCACTTTGTCCAAGATTACGGAGTCCGCATTGTCGGCGGCTGCTGTGGTACGACTCCCGAACATCTGAAGGCTGTGGTAGACGCGGTTTCCGGCGTGGAACCGGCCAAGCGCGATGTGAAGCGTGCGGGCGCAGCTTCGAGCGCATATACCACCGTTCCTCTCGATCTCGAGCCCAAGCCGCTGATCGTCGCTGAGGAAATGAACACCACGACGCGCGTCGAGCAATTCCGCAAGCTCGTCCAAGGCAAAAAATACGACGACATTCTGGCGCTCGCCAAGAAATTGGTGAACGAGGGCTCGCACATGCTCGATTTGTGCTGCGCCATCGTCGGTGAAGACGAGAAGGAATACATCACCTCCATCCTGGAAAAGATCGCAACCCGCGTCCCCGCTCCCATCCTGGTCGATTCGACTGAAGCTGACGTGGTGGAAGAGGCGCTGAAGCGCATCCCCGGCCGAGCGATTATCAACTCAATCAATCTGGAAGACGGCGAAAAACGCACGTCGAAAGTTCTACCCATGGCGAAGCGCTATGGCGCAGCCGTGATTGCCCTGACCATCGACGAAGACGGCATGGCGCTGACTGCCGACAAAAAAGTTGCTATCGCCCACCGCATCTACGATCTGGCTACGAAAAAGTATGGCCTCGATGGCACCGATCTGATTTTCGACGCGTTAACACTGCCGATTTCGACCGGACAGGAAGAGTACCGCACTGCAGGAATGGAAACCCTGAAGGCTGTCGAACGAATCAAGAAAGAACTGCCTTCG
This sequence comes from Acidobacteriaceae bacterium, assembly GCA_003132445.1. Lineage (GTDB taxonomy): Bacteria > Acidobacteriota > Terriglobia > Terriglobales > Acidobacteriaceae > Sulfotelmatobacter. The sequence continues at coordinate 5,027 of PKXU01000122.1, forward strand.
GTTAAGACCATCCTGGGCGTCAGCAATATTTCTTTCGGCCTCGACGCCTATCCGCGCCGGGTGTTGAATTCCGTTTTCATGCACGAAGCGGTCGACCATGGCCTCGATATGGCCATCGTGAATTACACCAAGATTTATCCGCTGTACAAGATTCCACAGGAAGAAGTGGAACTGGCGCGCAAGCTCATTCATCGGGACGCCAATTCCGACGGCGATCCGCTGCAAAAGTATATGGCTCACTTCGCCGGCATGAAGGGCAAGCCGGCTGCGTCTACGACCGCCCATGTCGACACTCTCTCTGTGGAAGATAAGCTGAAATTCGCCATTATTAACGGCGAAAAATCGGTGGGCGACGGCGCCAACAAGAAATCTCTCCAGCAATTGCTGGATGAAGCTCTGGCAGAGTATTCGCCCTTGGAATTGATCAATACCGTGCTTCTCGATGGCATGAAGACCGTCGGCGATCTCTTCGGAGCGCGCAAAATGCAACTGCCTTCCGTTCTCGATTCAGCCGGAGTGATGAAAGCGGCCGTAGCCTATCTCGAGCCGAAGATGGAAAAGAAAGCCGGGTCGCAGAAGGGAACAATCGTGCTCGCGACCGTAAAGGGCGATGTTCACGATATCGGCAAAAATCTCGTCGACATCATTTTGTCGAACAATGGATTCAAGGTCGTCAATCTAGGCATCAAGCAGCCGGGCGACACCATCATCCGTTCGGCGCAGGAACATCAGGCCGATGCGATTGGTTTGAGCGGCCTGCTGGTGAAATCGACGCTGGAAATGAAATACGTAATCCAGGATCTCGAGCGGCAAAAACTCGCCTTCCCTGTCATCTGCGGCGGTGCGGCACTGACGCGCAAATATGTGGAGGATGACCTTCGCCGGGAGTACGCCAACGCCGTCTTCTATGCCGATGACGCCTTTGCCGGCCTCCACATCATGGAGGACCTGGCCACGGACAACGGCGCAAAACAAACCCGCTTGACCGAAGGTCGAACGGTGAAAGAGTACGCGAAAGCTGCCGCTGTCGACGAAGAAACGGGTCCAGTATTCGCGGAACGCAGCGCCGTTGTAGGGGATGCGCCGAATATTCCAACGCCTCCTTTCTGGGGAGTCCGCGTGCGCAAGGACTACGATTTGCGTGAAGTGTTTCAGTACATCAATGAAACCGCCCTCTTCAAGAATCAATGGCAATTAAAGACCGCTTCGCAGTCGGACTATCTTCGCCTGGTCGATGAGAAATTCCGTCCTATTCTGCGAAAGCTGGAAGACGAAGTCATCGCTGCAGATCTGTTTGAACCGAAGGTTGTGTATGGATACTTCCCGGCGCAGGCCGATGGCAACGATGTCATCGTGTACCAGGCGCCGGACTCAGAGAGCCAGTCGCGTTTCACCACGGCAGATGAGTTCTTACGCTTTACTTTCCCGCGGCAGCGTGAGGGGCGGCGCTTGGCGGTATCGGATTTCTTCGCGCCTAAGACCTCGGGCAAGATGGACGTGATTGGCCTGTCGCTGGTCACGATCGGTTCGAAGGCCAGTATTGAAACCCAGCGCCTGTTTGAAGGCCGCGAATATACAAAATATCTTTACCTGCATGGGTTAAGCGTCGAAACAGCAGAAGCTCTCGCCGAACTACATCACAAAAAGATGCGCGAGGAATTAGGCATTGCGGGCGAGGACGCCGCGGAAATTCGCGATCTCTTTCATCAGAAATATCGTGGGTCGCGCTATTCGTTCGGCTACCCGGCCTGCCCCAACCTCGAAGATCAGACCAAGCTCTTCGCCTTGCTCAAGCCCGAGGAGAACGTCGGCGTGCGGCTCACTTCCGGATTTTTACTGGAACCTGAGCAGAGCACATCCGCCATGGTGGTGCATCATCCCGCGGCGAAGTACTTCGTCGTATAGATTTCGGCACGACTGAGGCTCGTGTCTGCCCCACTTTTCGAATCCCTCCGACTGCCTTCGCCGCTTTTACAAAATCCTTACACCTTCATGACAAATTTAACCGGTGAATAGAGGAATTTATCTATCAATCCCTGGGAAAACACAGATGTTTCCTGCGTCTGGAAATTCTGGGGATAAAAGCTTCCTGCTCTCTGTCACCAGGAGGGCATGGGGAAAAACTGGCGCTCGCACCGCAGGGGGTGCGGGCGCCGTTTTATTTTCACACGTTCTCTGGCGCCCTCGTTCGAGTCGCCCCTCTCTGCTCTGATCGCAACTGTTACAATTTCGGGGAACTGAAGCAGATGCTCGTTGACTAGCTTCAGTGTGGGAACAACAATTGGAGGGTTGGTCCAAGGGAGCGGGAGTTCGAAGCGAGCGCCATGAAATGTCCTTTTTGCGGATTTGCCAATGATAAGGTCGTCGACTCTCGCGAAAGCAAAGAGGCGGAATCCATCCGCCGCAGACGCGAGTGCTTGAAGTGCGGCAAGCGCTTCACCACCTACGAACGCATCGATGAAATTCCTTACATGGTGGTAAAAAAAGATGGCCGTCGAGAGAAATTTGACCGCCAAAAAGTTCTCAATGGATTGCTGCGAGCTTGCGAAAAACGTCCGGTGCCGATCAGCAAGCTGGAACAGATTGTCAACGAATCCGAGTCATTTGTAATGGAATCGGCCGAACGCGAGCGCAAAACCAGCGAACTGGGAGAGTTAATCATGAATCGCTTGCGCCGCTACGATAAGGTAGCTTATGTGCGCTTTGCATCCGTATATCTCGATTTTAAAGACGTGAAAGAATTCATGAATGAGTTGAAAGATCTGGTAAAAGCGAAAACTCCCTAGGAATTGACGAACGCAATTCACTGAAGGAATTCGCGGACCGAGAACCCAAAAAGATCGTCGCTGCCGACTGATTACGAATCAAGAAAGTTCCAGTCATGACTCACAAAGTAACCCTCATCCCCGGCGACGGCATTGGGCCCGAAGTGACCCGGGCGACCGTGCGCATCCTGGAAGCAACTGGTGTGAAGTTCGAGTGGGAGACTTTCGCAGTCGGAGCGGAAGCCTACGAGAAATCGGGGGAGTACATCCCCAAAGAGTTGACGGACTCGATCGAACGAACGCGGGTCGCCCTCAAGGGTCCGGTGACCACGCCGGTAGGGGGCGGCTTTGCCAGCATCAACGTAGCGCTGCGTAAACAATTTGATCTTTACGCGAATTTTCGTCCTATCCGAAACCTGCCTCACATTCCCACACGCTATCCCGATGTTGACCTGATCATCGTTCGTGAAAATACCGAGAGTCTTTACTCTGGCCTGGAACATGAGGTCGTACCCGGCGTGGTCGAGAGCCTAAAAATTATCACGGAGAAGGCTTCCACACGGATTGCCAAATTCGCATTCTCCTATGCGCGCAAAAATCAGCGCAAAAAAATCCACGCCATCCACAAGGCGAACATCATGAAGCTATCGGACGGCCTGTTCTTGCGCTGCTGCCGCACCGTGGCGAAAGATTACCCGGAAATCACCTATGGCGAGCACATTGTCGATAACACCTGCATGCAGTTGGTCATGAACCCGTATCAGTACGACATGCTGGTGATGGAAAACTTGTACGGCGACATTCTTTCCGATTTATGCGCCGCTTTCGTGGGCGGGCTCGGCTTCGTCCCCAGCGCGAATCTAGGCGATGAATGCGCGATTTTTGAGGCTGTCCATGGCTCGGCGCCCGATATCGCGGGAAAAAATCTCGCTAATCCAACCGCCCTGTTGCGCTCGGCTCTGCTGATGGTGCGGCATCTCGGCGAGCACGAAGCTTCCATGCAGATTCGGAATGCGCTGGAGCGAGTGTATCGCCATCCCGAAAAGTTAACTCGCGACATTGGCGGCAAAGCTGGCACGTCGGAGTTTGCTGATGCCGTCATTGAAGAAATGTCTCGCGAAGTTCCCGCCGTGTGATCGAAAATTCGCATCGCAGCGAAACTGTTAAGATTCCGCCATTGACTCGCGCGCTCCATTCGGAGTACATTGCCTCGTTCTGGGGATTCTGGGGAAATGACGCGCACAACACGGCGTGTGGGGATAGTTCTCTTTCAGCTCGGTGGACCCGACACGCTGGAAGCGATCGAACCTTTTTTGTATAACCTCTTCTGCGACCCCGACATTATTGATTTCCCATTTGCCCGCATCGGACGTAAGCCCCTGGCCAAGCTGATTTCGACTACCCGCGCGCGCAAGGTGCAGCATCATTACACCGCCATCGGCGGAGGTTCCCCCATTCGCAGGCATACGGAACGGCAGGCGCGCGCTCTGGAGGCCGAACTGCGCCATCAGGGACTGGAGGCGCATTGTTTTGTGGCTATGCGCTACTGGCATCCGTTCACTCATGAAGCGATCGAGCAACTGCGGGCATCCCAATGTGACGAAATCGTACTCTTACCCTTATACCCGCAATATTCGTGCACAACCACAGGTTCGAGTTTGAACGAATGGCAGCGGCTTTTTCTTGACGATATGCCGGTTCATCGCGTGGAGACTTTCTATCGCAACACGACCTATCTGGACGCCATGGTAGAAAAGGTGAATGAGGCCCTTTCCCGCTTCCCCGTGCCGCATCGGCCAGAAATTGTTTTCAGTGCCCACAGCATTCCCATGTCGGTGATCGAGAAGGGCGACCCCTACCAGCTCCAGATTGAAGAAACCGTGAGGCTTCTTGCCAAACGGGGCGGATGGCAAAATCCGCATCGCCTCTGCTATCAAAGCAAAGTGGGGGCCAGCCGCTGGTTGCAGCCTTCTTTGCACCAGACTTTGCGCCAGTTGGCGGCCGAAGCCGTTCGCGAAATATGCGTAGTGCCGGTCGCCTTCGTGTCAGACCATGTGGAAACACTCGGCGAAATCGATCAGGAGGCCCGCGAAGAAGCGCGACGGCTGGGAATTACGCGCTTTGAAATGACCGGCGGGTTAAACGATTCTCCAACATTCATTCAGGCCTTGGCGCAAATCGTGCACCAGGCATTAGATCAGACGGTGTACACGACAGTTCCAATGCGCAATGTTGGGACGACGTTGGCGGCGGCGCCCTACGCGACGGCCGCTGGTTTGGATTAGTGCAAGTTCATAAAGGAGGTGTCCATGGCGGAGCCGGAGGCCGGGAAAGCTAATCCGAATCCCGAAGCGCCGAAACCCGCGGCCGCGAAACCCGCAGCCACGAGCGCGCAGGATGCTACGAAGTACGTAGGCACGCCCGCGGTGGGAACCTCGAAGGCCGCGGCGGCTGCCGGCGTGGCCGGTACCGCTCCGTCAACAGAAATCGATCGCCATCGCCGCCGCTTCGTTTGGACGATGGTCACCGCATTCTTGATGGCATGGTTTCTGGCATTCTTCCGCTTCTTCCTGCCGCGCACTCTGTTCGAGCCCAACACCGTTTTTAAGATCGGCTACCCATCCGAATTCGCGCTCGGTGTCGATACAAAATTCCAGCAAAAATATCGCATCTGGGTCGATCGCACACCGGACCGGCTCTTCGTGATCTACGCACGCTGCACTCACCTGGGCTGCACGCCGGATTGGAAGCCCAGCGAAAATAAATTCAAATGCCCCTGCCACGGCAGCGGCTACGACAGTGAAGGAATCAACTTCGAAGGTCCCGCGCCGCGGCCCATGGATCGGGCGAAGATCGAACTGGCGCCGGATGGACAGATTATTGTGGATACTTCACGGCTGTATCAGTGGCCGAAGGGACAGCCCACGCATTTCAATGACCCCGGAGCATTCTTGACGGGAGTGTAAAGAGACGGAAAAGCAGATTCCTCACCGGGCCCAGCCCGGTTCGGAATGACAAACAGGAAAGTAGTTTCGAATTATGGCTGACGAAAAGAATCCGAGCAGGGGCAACGGCGGCGGAGCTAACGGCGGTTCCAACGTGGGTTCGAATGGGGGTAAAACCGGTAAAGTCGGGCTCGTCGAGCGCGTCTCGACCGGCGTCAAAGACGACATTCACGCTCTTAAAACCGACATTCCCAGCAAGGCCAAGGAACAGATCGAGGGACTAAAGGATCCGACCAAAACCCAGGTCTACACGTCGATCTTCCGTCACAAGCACGACGACACGCCGCGCAACCGGGCGCTGGGCGTGCTCTCCAACGTATTCCTGCATCTGCATCCCGCGAAAATCAATCGCGACGCCGTGCGCTACAGCTATACCTGGGGCATGGGCGGAATCACGTTTTATCTCTTCATCATCCTCACGTATACCGGCGTGCTGCTGATGTTTTATTACCATCCCAGCAAGGTGCAGGCATTTCGCGACGTGCTTTACCTGGAACACGATGTGCCGTTCGGAAAAATCCTGCGCAACATGCACCGCTGGGCCGCTCACCTGATGGTGATTGCCGTGTGGCTGCACATGTTCCGCGTCTTCCTCACGGGTTCCTATAAAAAACCGCGCGAGTTCAACTGGAACATCGGCGTGTTGTTGCTGGTGTTCACGCTTCTTTTATCGTTCACCGGATATCTTTTGCCCGACGACCAACTCGGATTCTGGGCGGTCACCGTGGGCACGAATATGGCGCGCGCTACGCCGCTCCTGGGGCACGAGGGACCCTTCGGATCGATGCTCGGCATGACGCCTTATAACGACGTTCGATTCGGATTGCTGGGCGGATCAATCGTGGATGCCAACGCTCTGCTGCGCTCCTACATTTGGCATTGCATCGGCATTCCAATCGTGGCTTCGGTGCTGATGATCGTGCATTTCTGGCGCGTTAGAAAAGACGGTGGCATTTCGGGTCCAGCTCCGGTAATGCTCGAAGCCGAGGCCGACAAGCCGCGTCGCGGTCCAAAAGCAGCGGGAGAGTAACCGGTTGGGGAATAAAAGATTTATGTGGGGACAGCCGCCTAGCCTGCCCTGAGCGAAGTGGAAGGGACTGTCCGCCGGGGTCAGCCCGGCATGCAACCATACGAAATGCGTCGAGCTTCGCTCGATCGACAGCCGAGGGCGGCTGTCGCCACATTGATTCAGAAGCACCGGTCGTGGAGAAATTATGGATTGGCGACAACTCTGGGAGATTTGTTCAGCGCCTGACAATGTTCCGATCGTTGGCTTGATCCCGTTGTTGGCGTTCTACATCTATCTGGCGGTGAAACAGGCGCGCGCCAATGATCAGTTAATCGAGCAACTCGAAGCCGATCCCGCGATGGCCAAAACCCATCATCGCAAGACCTGGCCGTTTAAACCGGGCTGGGCAAAAGAAGTGCACGTCTGGCCGTTTCTTCTCCGCATTGAATTCCTCGCCGCCATCATCATCACGATCATTCTCATGGTCTGGTCGATCACTCTCAACGCACCGCTGGAAGAACCGGCCAATCCCAACCTGACCATGAATCCTGCGAAAGCTCCCTGGTATTTTCTTGGGCTGCAGGAGATGCTCGTCTATTTCGATCCGTGGATTGCCGGCGTTGTCATGCCCACCCTGATCATCATCGGCCTGATGGTCATTCCCTATATCGACACCAACCCTCTGGGCAGCGGATATTACACCTGGAAGCAACGCAAGTTTTCTATTTCAACTTTTCTTTTTGGCTTCATCATTCTGTGGGTCGCAATGATCATTATTGGGACTTTTATTCGCGGTCCCGGATGGCAATGGTTCTGGCCTGGGCAAACCTGGGATCACAACCGGTTGATTTACGAAGTGAACCGGGATTTGCCGGATTTGTTTGGACTTACGTCCAACATGGCGAAAGCGATTTTCGGGGCCATCGTCGTCGGCGGATATTATCTGCTGGGCGGTGCGCTCGTGTATTCTCTGTTCCGCCGAAAAATGCCGAAAGATTTTCAGCGCATGAGCCTGCTGCAGTTTTCGCTCATGGCATTTCTATGGCTGACCATGATTGCATTGCCATTAAAGATGGCTCTGCGGCTTTTGTGGCACATCAAGTATGTGTGGATTACACCCTGGTTCAATGTATAAAACCGTCGTTGGTCGTTAGTCGATAGCCAAACCACGACCGCTGGACTCTGAATATGAATAGCGAACGACCAACGGCTGACGACCAGCGACGACTCTTCGGAGAAAACGGTGCCTGAGAAACCCATCCCCGAGCAAGATCCGATCACCGGGAAGTCCTACGCGCTCCATTATGTGATCGCGACCATCCTTTTGATTGCCACGCTGTTCTGGGCTTTGTACGATGAAGCCTGGGGACAGCGGCCATGGAAAGCCTTCCAGGATCAATGGAAGGAACGCTACCCGGCTTTCCTCAACACCGCGACTTCCCGTTCATCCAAAGCCGAACAATCGGTCGAGCAGGATCCGCAGTACGTCGCTCTAAAACAGAATTACGAGAAGGCGTACCAGGACTCCAAAGCGCAAGGCGAAGAAGCTCGCAAGAAACTGGACGACGCCAGCGCCCGCCTGCTCGCGGTACAAAGCGTCTTCACCGACCGGCGTGCCTATGTGAACGCACTGACCTACGAATGGGAGACCAGCACCAGCGCTTCAGCCAAAGCCAGCAAGCAAAAAGAAATCGACAAATACAAAGCCGAGCAGGCCACGGTCGAATTTCCTGACGGCAGCAAAAAGAAGTTTACCTTCCCGCAACTGGAAGAAACTTACAACGAAATTCGCGACGAACGCACCAAGCTCAGCCTCGAACTCGGCGACATCCTAAAGCCCAGGACAGCAGCCAAAGCGAAGCTAGACGACTATATTTCGGACCACCTGGTCGACCTCACTCCGCAGCAGATTCAAGGACTGAAGAAGAGAGCGACGGAGTGGGATCCGGCGATTGTGCAGATTAATGTTGCCGAAGCCAACATCGTCGACCGCTGCGAATCCTGCCACATGAATACGCGGGAGCCGCTGAAAGTCACTCCCGCATCGATGATTGCCAAGGGCGAAAAACAGCCGGACGAATATGCCAAGGCATTTGCCAGCCATAGCGAACCCGAGTTATTGCAGATTCACGATCCGGAAACATTCGGCTGCTCTCCCTGTCACCAGGGTAACGGCCGCGCTACTACCAGCATCGAGAAGGCGCACGGCAACTATGAGCACTGGCTGTGGCCGCTTTATCCGTTGGAGAATTCGCAAGCAGGATGCCAGAGCTGCCATTCCGCCGACATGGTTCTCGTCAGCGGCGATCTTCAGTGGCAAACCATTAACAATGGCAAGGACTTGTTTCGCCAGCGCGGTTGCATGGGCTGCCATCGCTACGAAGGTTACGATAAGGAACCTGAGGATCTTAACTCGATCGGCCAGCAGATCAAGCAGATTGAGACTCAGAAAAAGGAGAACGTAAAGGATACGGCGGATTTGATGAAGCAGGCCGACGCCGCCGCGTCCAATGAAGAAGCCAACGCCTTAAACGGCAAAGCTGTCGATCTGAGAGTCGCCAACAGCAAGCTGGACGCACGCTTGCAGCAACTCGACTTTCAGTCGCACAGCCTGATGCAGGATCAGAAAAAAGTTGGTCCCAACCTGAAAGATGCGCGGCTGAAGCTGAACAAGAATTGGATTCCAGTCTGGCTGAAAAGGCCAACCGATTTCCGGCCGACAACAAAAATGCCGAACTTTCGTCTGACGGACCATCAGATTCAGGCTATCTCAGCTTACATCTGGCAGTCAGCATTAACGGACGAACTCCCAAAACACAAACCTGGAAACGCAGCCCACGGAAAAGAATTGTTTGAAGAGCGCGGATGCCTGGCTTGTCACTCGATCGGCGAAGGCGATCAGATGCAGGGAGGAACGTTCGCCGCAAACCTGTCGCGGGTGGGCGAGAAAGCGAACTACGACTATCTCGTGCGCTGGATTCACAACGCTCGCCAGCGAACCCGGCCTTATTGCCCGTACGAGAAAAAAGATATTGGCCCCGAGGACTACGCGAAGAAGGGACTGCCCTACTTATTCGATCTCGACCACAGCAAATGCCCGAATGACGGACACGAACTGCAAGTGCAGAACATGACGGTGATGCCGAGCCTGCGCCTCAGTCCCGAAGACGCGGAAGATATTGCTACCTACCTGATGACGCAGAAAAAGCAGGAACCATCGTCGTATCCGGATGCTGCGTTTATGGACGATCCGAATTTAAAAGAAGAAGGCAAGAAGTGGGTTCGTTTCTATGGCTGCGGCGGCTGCCACGAAATTTCCGGCATGGAAGATGAAGGACGCATCGGCACGGAACTAACCTTCGAAGGCAGCAAACCAATCGAGCGTCTCGATTTCGCGTTGTTCACGGAAGTCGCGCAACGCGGCGGCAAAGATGCCGAGCCAATTAAGAACCAGGAAGATTTGGCGCGCCTGCCCGACGGTCCGGCAAAAGAGCCGTGGTACGACCACAAAGGATTTTTTCAGCACAAACTCGCCGAGCCCAATGTCTATGACCAAGGCAAGGTGAAAACCGAAACCGAAGCTCTGCGCATGCCAAACGCGCACCTGACCAAAGAGCAAGTGCTGGACCTGACCACGTTCCTGCTCGGCAGCGAGGAGACTTCCCTGCCCCAGAGCTATCAATACAAGCCGGGCGATGCGCGGCACGACATTCAGGAAGGCTGGTGGGTCATCAAGAAGTACAACTGCATGGGATGCCACCAGTTCATTCCCGGCCAGCAAACCATTCTGATGGGGCTGAAGCAGTATCAGGATGCGCAAGAGCAGTTGCCGCCAAAGTTGCTCACCGAAGGCGCGCGCGTCGATCCCGAATGGCTGCGCAAATTTCTCTCCAATCCGGCGCTGAGCACCACCGACACGAACCGAAACGGTGTGCGTCCATATCTGAAAGTTCGCATGCCTACGTTCTCATTCTCCGACAACGAACTGAGAAAACTGGTGCGATTCTTTGAAGCCCTGTCGCAGCAGCCGCTTCCTTATATTCCGCAGCAGATGCCCACGCTCACCACGAAAGAATCGGAGATGGCGCGAAGCCTGTTCTCGAGCAGCGCAGCCCCGTGCCTGAAATGCCATGCGACCGGCGATCCAACTCACGACAGGATTGCCACCGCGCCCAACTTCCTTCTAGCGAAAGACCGCTTAAAACCGGACTGGGTCGAGCGCTGGATTACTGACCCGCAGGCAATCAGCCCTGGCACCTCAATGCCCTCCGGCCTGTTCAAACAGGAAAATAATCAATGGGTCTTTGCCGGTCCTACCCCGCCAACTTTCAACGGCTTCGAAGGAGATCATCGCAAACTCCTGACCGATTACATTTTCCAGCTGACGCCGGAAGAACAGAAGCGGGTCGCGTCCGCCATGCCGCGAGCGAAAGCAGCCGTGCAGCCACCTTCCACCAAGCGCAAGCAGGCATCGGCGGAGCCGCTTCAGGCGGCCAGCGGAGGTTCGCGGTAGAATATGCGGTTTGCTAAGCAGCCTCATAACGCGAAAGCTATCGCAAATGATTTTCGACAGGGCACAGCTTCAAAAGCAGAAGAGAGTCCGATTCATATCAAGGCGGCTTCAGAATCCGCGGGAGAAGTCCGATTCNNCGGGCTTTAGCCCCTGAGGGGAGTTGTATCAAACGATTATGAGACGCCTTCTAAGACCTACGGCAACGCCGGACCTACACTTTAAGAGAAAGGGCGACATCATCATGAATAAAAAAACTAATTGGACAACCACGACCGTCAGTATCCTCGCGCTCTGCGCGCTGCTGACGCTGGCGGCCTGTAATAAGAAAGAGAATACGGCGCAATCCAACAACGCTCCCGCAGAGTCCACTGCTCCGCCGGCAACCCCCATCGATCCCGCCACCGTAGCCACAATCAAAGGCACGGTAAAGTTTGACGGCGCCGCTCCCAAACCCCCGAAGATCGATATGAGCCAGGATCCAGCCTGCAAAGGCACGAACGAAGCCGAGAACGTCGTCGTCAATGGCGGCGATCTGGCCAACGTATTCGTCTACGTCAAAGACGGCCTCGGCAATCGCACCTTCGACGTTCCCACGACTCCGGTGGTTCTCGAGCAGAAAGGATGCCGTTATCATCCGCACGTGCTGGGCGTAATGGCCGGCCAGACTGTAGACATCAAGAACGCCGATGCCACCACTCACAACATCCATCCCACGCCGAAAGACAATCGCGAATGGAATGAATCGCAGCCACCATCGTCCGCTGACATCCAGAAAAATTTCGCGCGCGAGGAAATCATGCTGCCCGTGAAGTGCAACCAGCATCCCTGGATGAAGATGTATGTCAACGTGGTGAAGAGCCCGTTCTTCGCCGTCACCGACAAAGACGGGAACTATGAGATCAAGGGCCTTCCGCCCGGCGACTACACCATCGCGTTCGTTCAAGAGAAGCTCGGAGAACAGGACCAAAAAGTGACCGTCGCTCCGAAAGACACAAAGACCGTCGATCAGAGCTTCAAAGCCGCTGGCGAATAGCAGCCGCGAGTTTGCTAAAATATCGCGTTGGACAGAGCAGGTTGTTCACACCGTACAGCCTGCTCTGCTCTTTCACTTAAACGCCGACTCAAGAGGCGCCATTCTGAAAGCCATTGCAGCAACCTACAATCGCGGGCATCATCGCCTCGCTGTTATTCTCGCCTGCTGGACTTTTCTTTTGATTATTGCGGGCGCGCTGGTTACCAGCAATGACGCTGGCCTTTCCGTTCCTGACTGGCCAACCTCCTTCGGGTCCTGGTACAAAATTCCCAAGCTTGTGGGCGGCGTGAAGTTCGAGCACACTCACCGGATGATCGCGCAGGTCGCAGGACTACTGACCATCATTCTCGCAGTATGGACCGCACGCGTCGAAAAGCGCCGTTGGCTCCGGATCTTGAGCTATGCCGCTCTCGGAACCGTGATTGCACAGGGAATCCTCGGTGGGATTACTGTGCTCTTTTACCTGCCGCCGGCGGTATCGTCGGCGCATGCCGCGCTGGCGCAAACGTTTTTCTGCATCGCTGTGGCCATAGCCATCTGCACCGGCAGGAAGTGGATCGAAGAGCAACCTCGCATCGAGTTCGACGAACGGCGTCCCAGCTTGTTCACGTTAACTCTCTGCTGTATTTTCGTACTATACGTCCAATTGATACTGGGAGCGATGTTCCGCCACCACGGCCTAAGCTGGTGGCCGCACGTACTGAACGCGGTCGTAGTCTCGTTCGTGCTGGCGTGGACGGCGGTGCGCGCGCTCACGCTCTATTCGCAAGTCGAGGCCATTCGTCGCCCCGCAATCACGATGTTGTCGCTGGTAATCGCCCAGCTGTGTCTTGGATTTACCGCTTTTCTCACTCGCGTGGCTTGGGGCCGGGACGCAGTCCAGCCCGAGCTCCCCATGGTAGTGTCGACCGTCGCTCATGTCGCGGTCGGAGCTCTATTACTTGCGACCACAGTAATTTTGGCTATTCAGGTTTGGAGACATGTTCCCGTAGCGCTCGAAGAAAGATTACCCGATGCCCAAAGCGATGCCTCCGCCGCATAAACTTCCATGGGCGGGGACAGGCGCCCTCGGCTGTCCGGTCGAGCGAAGCTCGACAGCTTTACGGTCCTAAAAATCAGACTGACATGTTCCGTCCTGTCCTAACACTCCACAAGATGTCGTAAACTATTGGCAGTCCCCAGGATATTATTTTGGTCTCGAAAGTTTCCGCTCTCGCCGATGCCGGTCGCGAACCTGGGCCCATCTCCACGCCCGTTATTTCCGTGGAAAACGTAGTCCATCGTTACGAAACCCGCACAGCGCTGAATGGAGTTTCGTTTGAAGTTCACCCGGCAGAATTATTCGGCTTGCTCGGCCCCAACGGCAGCGGCAAGACCACCCTCTTTCGAATCCTCTCGACGTTGATGATCCCAACCTCCGGTCGCGCGGTGATCATGGGATGCGATGCCGCTCAGGATGCCGCCAGCCTCCGCCGTCAGATTGGCGTCGTGTTTCAGGCGCAAAGCGTCGACCCTAAGTTGACTGCGTACGAAAACCTGTGGCATCAGGGCCACCTCTACGGCCTGCGCGGATCCACGCTGAAGAAACGCATCGGCGAAATTCTTACTCGCGTAGGCCTCGCCGACCGCGCCAAAGAGAGAGTCGAAACGTTCTCCGGCGGAATGCAGCGTCGCATCGAACTGGGAAAAGGCTTGCTCCATTATCCCGGCGTCTTGTTGCTCGATGAGCCCACCACCGGCCTCGACCCCGGGGCGCGCCGCGATTTGTGGCAATATCTTCAGATTCTCCGCGACGAGGAGCAGGTCTCCGTGCTGGTAACGACGCACCTCATGGAGGAAGCCGAGCGCTGCGACCGCCTAGCCATTTTGAACGAAGGAAATTTGGTCGCTTTGGGCACGCCGGCAGAACTAAAAAGCGAAATCGGCGGCGACATCATTATGCTCGACGCTGCCCACGACGCAACTCTGCTGGCTGAACATATTCGCGCGCGCTTCCGGGTCGAAACCACCGTGATGGAAAATCAAGTCCGCATCGAACGCGAAGGTGGACACCGCTTCGTGCCTGATGTGGTCGAGGCCTTCCCCGGCGAAATTCAGGCGATTTCCGTAAGCAAACCCGCACTTGAGGATGTCTTCATCCGCCGCACTGGTCACAAGTTCTGGAGTGAAGATCGCGAAGCGAATTCCGAATCAGATAAGAAACGAAAGAAAAGGAGGTAGCTTGCGTCCGATAATTCTGGTGCTTTCTTTGTTGCTTGGCGTGCTCTCTTTGGCTGGCGTGGTGTGGATTTTCCTGGGAGGGATGATTGTGCTATCGCCCTTCTCCGTCACTGTTGACGGCCTTTTTATGACCCTCATCTTGTTAACCCTCGCGGCTTGCTTCCTGTTGAACGCATATTGGGAAATGCGTGACCGCGGAATTATCGGCAAGAAGAAAACCCCTGCGGCGGCAAAGAGTCCTGCCGCCAAAGCGAGCTAGTGAAGCAAGATTAGGCTCGAAATGAAGCTAGGTCGAAATAAAGCGAACTTGGAAACAAGCTAGAGCGAAAACAGCTACACGAAAGCGAGATCGAAACAAGAGTGGCAACTCACGCAACAACCTTAGCGCGGCCCATTGCAGGCTCAGCCTCGGCCGGCGTTATGCTCCCGGCGTTCACACTCTGGTGGCGTGAAATCGTGCGCTTCTATCGCCAGCCTACGCGGGTTGTGGGCGTGCTCGCTTCGCCGCTGGTTTTCTGGCTCGTCATCGGTTCAGGCTTTGGAACCTCGTTTCGCTCCGGCAGCGGCGCGGGCCAGCAGCATTATCTGGATTATTTCTATCCCGGCGCGCTGATCATGATCGTGCTCTTCACTTCCATCTTCACCATGATGTCGGTCATCGAAGACCGCAAAGAGGGCTTTCTGCTTTCCGTCCTGGTCGCTCCAGTTCCCCGCACCGCAATCGTTCTTGGCAAAGTGCTGGGCGGAACAACACTATCCGCGGTTCAAGGCATGATTTTTCTGATCTTCGCGCCCTTCGCGGGCGTTCACCTGCAACTGTTATCCGTTCTGCTTGTCGCAGTCGTGGTTTTCCTGGTTTCGTTTTCTCTCACCGCGCTCGGTTTCGCCATCGCCTGGCCCATGGATTCCTCGCAAGCTTTCCACGCCATCGTGAACCTCTTTTTGATTCCTCTCTGGCTTTTGTCGGGCGCGTTGTTCCCTCTCGCCGGAGCCTCAGGATGGATTCGCATCATCATGCGCCTCAATCCTCTTACCTACGGCGTCGAAGCGCTGCGCGGCCTGCTCTACCCTGGCGCGGAAACCAGCTTTCCGCTCGCCTCTGCCATGGCTACCCTGGCTCTGTTTTCGCTGATCATGTTTGGGCTGGCGCTGCTGATGGTAAACCGCAGAAGCACGAGGCCAGCTGCGTGATTGCCCCACAATACGCGTTCTTCCCCGCCCTGATCGCCTCGCTGAACGGCACCAGCGCCGTTCTTCTGCTCATCGGCCGCAGCTTGATCATGCGGGGAAAAATCGCCGCGCACCGCGCATGCATGATCGCAGCCGTGGTCGCCTCGGCCCTATTCTTAGCTTGCTATGTTTATTTTCATGTCCACGTCGGCGACATCCATTTCCTGGGCGGCGGTGTGTGGCGCACCATCTATCTTCTCGTGCTTATTCCTCATGTAACCCTGGCCATCGTGATTGTGCCCTTGGTGATCATTACATTAAGCCGAGGATTACGAGGGCGCTATGATCGACATCGCGCCATCGCCCGCTGGACGTGGCCCTTGTGGATGTACGTCAGCGTAACGGGAGTTCTGGTGTACTTCATGCTCTACCAGTGGTTCCCGCATAGCTAGCGTTGTGCAGAATCGCTAGCGGTCGTGGAAGAGCGGCCCTTTAGGGCCGCGTATGATTTCAAATTGGGGCAAACTCGGGAAGGGCGCGCGCTTCGAAGCGCCGAAAAAACGACTCGTATCAGGAAGAGTTTCAGCTTTTTTCGAGCGGAAAGGGCTTCAGCTTTTTTTGTGATTGAGAAGGGCACGGCTTCAGCCGTGCCGCTAGGTGCGTGGAACAGCCAGGGCTTTAGCCCCTGAGGTCCCCACGCGAATCGCAATGCCGACGCTAAAGCTAAAAATCGATGTCTCGGGCACGATCGGCGACGCCGCCTGGCGCCAGATCAAGCAGTTCGATCAGATTCAAAGCGCGGACTTCGGCCCCCAATTCGGCAGCGGCGGACGCTGCAACCATCCGCCCGACGCTCCGCACGCGAAAAGCGAGTGGATCGGCGCCGAAATCCGGCTCCAGACGCCGCTTCTGGCGCAATACGCCATGTCACATTATCTTGAGCAAGAACGCGTTCTCGACGCGGATGTGGAGTAAGCGACTTCTGCTATAGTTCTTTTCCGGGATTCCATGCCCATCTCTCCGCAAGCCTCCACTCCGCAATCGAACCCAAATAGTTCTAGTCTGTCGGAACCCAAGCCCAAGCGCGGCATGTCGCGCACCCAGAAAATTCTTTTCTTCACCACCGGCTGGCTCATCGTGCTCATGCCATTTCTCTTCTGGTGGAACACATGGTTCGGCCGCCATCTTTCCGACCAGCAACTCACCGAATATCTTCACGACGACAAAAAACCGCGGCACATTCAGCATGCTCTGGTGCAGATGGGTGATCGCATGTCTCACGGTGACGCCGCCGTGAAACGGTGGTATCCAGACCTGATACGTCTCGCCGACTATTCCGTCGAACAAGTGCGTAACACGGATGCGTGGGCCATGGGACAGGACGCTTCCGGTCCCGGCTTTCACCAAACATTGCTGAAGTTGCTCGCCGACTCTTCTCCCATGGTCCGCGGCAATGCAGCCCTCTCGCTGGTTCGCTTCGGCGATGCAACCGGCCGTCCTCAGATCGTGGCCTTGCTCCAGCCCGCGACCATTAACGCTCCCGTTAGTGGCCATGTCGACGATGCAGCCCGTCCAGGCACAGCCATCCATCAAGGGGGATTGCTTGCCAAAGTGGCGTCAGCAGGTTCTTCAGCACCGCTTGAGATTCGCTCGCCAATTCCCGGCCGCATTCGCTCGGTTTCGCAACCCGGCTCAAACGTAATCGCTGGCGTGGAAATCGCAGTCGTCGATCCCGCAAACGAGCAAGTGTGGGAAGCTCTGCGCGCTCTCTATCTAGTCGGTCAGCTGGATGATCTTCCCGCCATCCGTCCCTACGAGCGTGATCTGCCGGACATTTCGAACGATGTGAGGCAGCAGGCGCGGGAAACGGAGAAGGCAATCAGTCAAAGGACAAAATGAGCAGTCGAGAGACAAAGTGGCTGATGCCCTATATGCAGCGATTCCCCAATCCCGCGATTTCAGCGCTGGCGAAGCTGAATTCCTTCGATGCCCTTTATCTCGGAGGATTGCCCTCGCAGTAATTGGACCTCGCCCATCATGCCGCAAACGCTTGGCTACATCACTTTGGTCGTTCGCGATTACGACGAAGCCATAGCCTTCTTCGCAGAAAAGCTGGAATTTCAATTGATGGAAGACACCGACTTGGGCAACGGCAAACGCTGAGTGCGCATAAGGCCTTCGGGCTCAGCGGGCACCGACTTGCTGCTCGCCCGCGCAGTCACACCCGAGCAAGCCAGCCGGATCGGCAACCAGACCGGAGGCCGCGTTTTTCTCTTTCTCCAGACGGACGACTTTTGGCGCGATTATCAAGCCATGACGGCAAAAGGAGTGGCATTCATTCGCCCGCCAAGCGAAGAATCGTATGGAACGGTTGCTGTATTTGAAGATCTCTACGGCAACAAGTGGGATTTGCTGCAACCCAGAGCTGAAAGCTGAAGGCTGAGAGCTGAGCGATTCTAGATCGCCATCGGCCCAACTTCTTTTTCAACTTCAGCGGTATCGACCATCACGATGGCGTCCCACGGGCAGCCATCCAGAAAACAGCCGTCAGGGCCTTTACTCAGACATTTCTTGCACCCAATGCAGAGGATGGGATCGATTGCAATGCGGCCGAACGGCGGATTGTCTTCGTCCGGCACCCAGAACATGCAGTCTTCCACCGGACAATATTCAACGCACGCCGGTGAGCCCGCACATCCGGTGCAGCACTCGGTAATCACCGCCAATTCCTTCGGCTTTTTCTTGCGAGGAGTAGCCAGGCCCTTTGACTTCGGTTCAAACTTAAGCTCGTCGGGAACCATGCCGACGGCTTTGGTGGTGCCGGGTACAGGAGGCATGCGCCGAATTATAACCTGAATCTCTCCCCCTACGAATCAGGATTCTGACAGCCCTTCTCCACTCTGCGGCGTCATCCCGAGCGGCGTCACATCGAGGGGCGCGACATATCAAGGGGCGGCGTCATCCCGAGCGGAGCCGCTCTTCAGGCGAAGCGAGGGATCTCGATCTCCACGACCATGGCATCCCAGACCTCCGCCCAAAACGAAACTCTCCCCAAGTTTGTGTCCAACCCACAATCTCCACCGGCTTCGTTCTGTTATAGTGAACCCCTGCAAAGGAGCAGCGACATGGCAGGCAAGAGTCTGAACCGGGTTCAACTGATCGGCAATCTGGGAAAAGATCCCGAAGTCAAATACACGCCGCAGGGCACGCCCGTGGCCAAGCTGACCATTGCCACCAATGAGCGCTTCAAAGACAAGTCCGGCGAATGGCAGGACCGCACCGAGTGGCACAACGTCGTTCTGTGGCAGCGGCTGGCCGAGATTGCCGGCGAATATCTCAAAAAGGGCGGAAAAGTCTACATCGAGGGACGCCTGCAAACCCGTTCCTGGGACGATAAGACCTCCGGCCAAAAAAAGTATATGACCGAAGTCGTGGCCAGCGATCTGATTCTGTTAGGCGGACGCGGCGAGGGTGGCGGCGGCGATTTCGCTGGAGGTTCGCGCGGTGCGTCAGGGGGCGGCAACAACTTCGACCAGCGCACGCCTGAACCTGAACCGGGAGGAGCCGGTGCGAGCCCGATCACCGACGAAGATATTCCGTTCTAGCTTTTTAAAATTGTCGCCTGAGCGGAGTTGCGGAATCACGAAGTGAATTCTGAAACGCAGTCGAAGAATCCCTGCTCGGTTACGCTGACCGCGCCGGATAGCCCTTTCGCGCGAGAATTCGCGGCCTGACTCAATCGCCGTCTCCGGCGTCCACTGAAACCAGCTCCAGTCCCTGCAGCAGTGGACTCGAATCCGAAACGAATTCGACGTGTCCGCACTTGGGGCAGGAAAGAATCGCGTACGCCGGTGCCTGACTATTCGGGGCCAAACTGATCCGCATCAGCTGGTAGCGCTCTAGTTTCTGCTCGCATCGCAGGCAGCAGACGGCCTTCTGATAAGGATCGTGGGAAACACTTGTAGCTAGGTCGGTGGCTGGTTTCATGCTTCCTCTCACTGCGGCAATTTGAAGTTCAAAGTAATTTTCGTCTGCATCGGTACCGGGCTTCCATTGACTAGCCGCGGCTTGAACCGCCACTGTTTCACGGCATTAATCGAAGCCTGTGCCAATTGCCGCGCTCCGCTGACGACTTGAACATCCTGAACTGCACCGTCGCGGCCAATTTGCACGTTCAGTACGACCGCCCCCTCGATTCCCTGCTGCCGAGCCGCTTCCGGGTACTCCGGTTCGACGCGATGAATCAGCTCATCCGGCTCCGCCGAAGTGGCCGTGCGCGAACTCCGCTCCGCCTGCAACGACGCCGCGGGATTCGCCGCAATCTGACCCTGCGCAGACTCGTTCCTCGCTGGCGGCATACGAAATATTTCCTTGCCGTTTTCAAACACCACCAGGCCACCGGCAGGAGCAGCTTTCTCGCCGCCCTTCGCAGAATTCGAAGGCTGGACAGCCGCGTTTGTCCCGTCCGCCTTCGCCGGCACAATCGCCTCTGCAGGGGGATTCGTTACCGGTGAATTGGCAGCTGACGAACTTACTGCCGATGCCGATGTGCCGACTGCTGAGGCATTGCCCGCCGCTGCATTGCCCGTCGGCGCAGCGCCCACAGCCGGTTGCGGGTGCACCATCGCCTTCGGCGCTCTTGGATGCACGGCTAGAAGAAGTCCCAGCAATATCGCGCAAACCAGCACCGCACCCCGAAGCGCCCAGGTAACAAAATCGAATCCACGACGCGGAGAAGCCGCCGCTATCTCAGCCGGAACTTTTTCCGGCGATTCTGAAACGTTTTCCCGAATATCGGAGACGGCAATATCCGATTTCGCTCCAGCCTCCGCCGTCGCGACAGGTTCGGCCGGAGTTTGATCACTCTGCGATACCGGCGGCAAAGGCCGCGCCGCCCGCTCCATGTTGTTTAGAATACGAACCGCCAGCGCCTCCAATGTGCGCTCATCGCGTTCGCCAAAAGCCTGCGGCCGGGACGAAAACAATTCGAACAGTCCCACTAGTTCGTTATCCCGCAGCAGCGGCATCACCATCACCGAACGCACGCCCAGGCGCTGCGACGCTTCCAGATCCACTCTCAGATCGGTCAGCACGTCGTTACAGCGCTGCGTGCGCCGCGTTCGAATGCATTCGCCGGAAAGTCCAGAATCCGCGTCCAATCGCGAGCCCAACTCTGGCGCTGTCGCCCCTGTGCTGCCCCGACACACCATTTCTCCGTCGCGCTCCAGCGCGACAGCCGCACCCGTCGCGCCCGTTGTCAGGCATGCCTGCTCCACCATTTCGTTGAGCACGATTTCCAACGCAAGATCGGCAGAAAGTTCCGGCGACAGCCCACCCCCGCCTTGCGTGGCAAAGCGCGCCGCCAGTTGCTCAAAATCGGTTTCGAAACGCGCCTCCTCGAACCGGGCGCGCAGCACTCCGGTCGCACTCAGATCAGGCTTCGATGGATCCGGTTCCGGCATGGGAGATTGCGGCATAACCGAGAATCACTCAAACGAAGTGCACAAAAAAGCGAGAATCACCGTCCGTAGCGGAGTTTCGCCCGAAAACAGCGGGTTGTCAATACGCGTTCGGCCCTTCCAGCTCTCTTATCCATCTTCTCACTGGGTCGAATTCCAGCGAAGTCAAGGCACTACAGGAAGGCTCCTTCCAAGAGAAACGCCGGCGATGCCTCACCCATCCTGAGACTGCAGCCAACCGTATTTCGCCAAGGACCCGTCCCGAAATCGGAGGAAACTTCATTATTGCCCGCCGGACACAGTCTTCCCTGTGCAACCAATGGTACGCTTAATGTTTGTTAGGATTAGAGCAGTCTTGGGGCAAAATAAACGACGTAACCTTTTCTGGACCTCCCCAAGGTTCTGCGCGGAAACATCCCAAACGAGAGACATAAAATACTTACACTAAAATACTTGACCAGGGAGTTCTAAGATGCGGATTGCAGTTGTAGGGTCGGGATACGTCGGTCTGGTCGCTGGCGCTTGCTTTGCCGATCTCGGTCACGACGTTATTCTCGTGGACAACGATCACTCCAAACTGACGGCCCTGCGAAACGGCCAAGTCCCAATCCACGAAAAATTTCTGCCCGAACTCTTGACCCGCCACCGGGGAAATCGACTGACTTTTTCCGACGACCTGAAAGAAGCGGTCCGGCTGAGTGCAGCAATCTTCGTAGCCGTAGGTACGCCCCCTACCGAGAGTGGCGAAGCCGATTTATCTTATGTCGAATCCGTGGCTCGCGAAATATCCGGTGGCGTGGAGGAGTACAAGGTCGTCGTCGAGAAAAGTACGGTTCCCGTTTACACCAGCGAGTGGGTGCGCAAGATCATCCTACGCAGCGGCACTGATCCGGACTTATTCGACGTCGCCTCCAATCCCGAATTTCTCCGCGAAGGCACCGCAGTCACCGACTTCCTGTTTCCCGATCGCATCGTGATCGGTTGCGACAGCGAGCGCTCCGCCGCCATCTTGCGCGAAATCTACGCTCCGCTCACCGAGGGCACATACTACCGGCGCAGCGATGCCATTCCCCGACCCGATCGCGCAATGATTCCTCCGCCCATCATCGTCACCAGCAGCAAGAGCGCCGAGCTGATCAAACACGCCTCCAACGCTTTTCTTGCTATGAAGATTTCCTTCATCAACGCCGTAGCTTCCGTCTGCGAGTCGGTGGGTGCCAATGTGAATCAGGTAGTCCACGGCATTGGCACCGACTCGCGCATCGGACGCCGCTTCCTGAACCCAGGCATTGGCTATGGCGGATCGTGTTTTCCCAAAGATGTAATGGCGTTCCGCGCCGTAGCGCGCGAATCCGGCTACGATTTTCGCCTGCTCGACGAGGTCATGCACATCAACGAAGATCAGCGCCAGCGCTTTCTGCGGAAAGTTCGCAGCGCGCTTTGGACCCTGCGCGGCAAAAATCTCGGCGTGCTTGGACTTGCTTTCAAGGGCGGCACCGACGATATCCGCGAATCGCCCGCGATCTTTATCGTTCAGGCTCTTATTCAGGAAGGCAGCAAAATCACAGCCTACGATCCGGCGGCCATGCCGCGAACTCAGGAGTTGATTCCTTCCGGCCTCACCTTCGCCAACTCGCCCTATGAAGCGGCCCATGGCGCCGACGCTCTGCTCATCCTCACCGAGTGGGAAGAATTTGCCAACCTCGATCTCAACCGCCTGCGCCAGGAACTGAAATATCCCATTATCATTGACGGCCGCAACCTGTATGATTCCGAAGGAATGGCCGCCGAAGGCTTCAGCTATTACAGTGTTGGACGCGCCGCCTCCTACCCCGACGGCGTTCCCGCCGCTTTGTTCAAGAACGGCAAGAAAGCATGAGTTCCAAACGCGCTGTGGTCACCGGCGGCGCCGGCTTTCTGGGCTCTCATCTTTGCGATGCTCTGCTCGCCGAAGACTGGAATGTTGTCGTCCTCGATAACTTGCTCACCGGACGCCGCGCGAATCTTGCGCACCTTCAGCATGAGCCGCGCTTCGAGTTCGTCGAAAAAGACATTTGCGAACCCTTCGATGTGGGCAAAGTCGATTACGTCTTCCACTTCGCCAGTCCCGCCAGTCCTGTCGACTACAGCATCCACGGCATCCCCACCCTCAAGGTCGGTTCTCTCGGAACTTTTAACGCCCTCGACGTCGCCCACAAATACAACGCCAAGTATTTAGTATCCTCGACATCTGAGTGCTACGGCGATCCGTTAGAACATCCGCAGAAGGAAACCTATTGGGGCAATGTCAACAGCATCGGCCCGCGTTCCGTCTACGATGAAGCCAAGCGCTTCACTGAGGCCGTAACCATGGCCTACCGCCGCTATCACAAGGTTGAGACTCGTATCGTTCGCATCTTCAACACCTACGGTCCACGCATGCAACTCAACGACGGCCGCGTTGTCCCCAATTTCATGAAGCAGGCCTTGCGCGGCGAACCGCTCACCGTTTATGGCGACGGCAATCAGACGCGCAGCTTCTGCTATGTGAGCGATGAAATCGACGGTTTCCTGCGCCTTTCGAAATCCGACGAATTCATGCCCGTAAATATCGGCAACCCCAAAGAGTTCACCATCCTTGAATGTGCGCAGACGGTGTTGAAAGTAACCGGATCGAAAAGCGAGATTATCTACGAACCCTTGCCGCCAGATGATCCCAAGCAGCGCTGTCCTGACATCACCAAGGCCCGCCAGTTACTGGGATGGGAGCCCAGAATCGATTTGGAAACCGGCCTGCGAAAATCACTGGACTATTTCCAGACCGCCCTCACCCAAGAAGCCTCTATAAAATAAATGAGCAAGATCGCCCCCATTCGTTCCTGCGGGCCTCATCCTGACCGGAGCCGCTCTTCAGGCGGAGGGAAGGATCTCGCGCGTGCGGACTGGTCGAGTATGTACATTACTACATTTCAATTTTGTACATATTCGGGCTTGAAGAGACTTGATTTAGCGATTGAGCGGTTGATTACGTAGGGCAGTTGAGGCAGATCACCGCAGGCAGATCACAGCAGGAAAGACAACCAACAATCGCTTCCAGAACTCTTGATGCCCTAAGCGGAAGACTGCGCCGTCGCCGCCACAAAAGCGGTTAGCTTCTTGAGGTTGCTAAGTTCTTCGTCGTTATCCAAATGAAAGGATACGCTCATCCCGTAGCCAGGGTGCGAAGCCAATACCATGCCCCGCAGTCGCAGTCTCATTTCGTAGGTGCGTACAATGATCTCTAGCGCCGACCCTTGAGGAAACGGTAGCGCAACTTCCAGATAGCATCCCCCCGAACTCAGGTCAGTCAGGCAACAACGATGCGGAATCGAAAGTCCGGGGCGGTAGACTTCCGCACCCAGGCGGCATGTGTATCGCGTCTTCATGCGCCGGTTGGCCGCATCCAGAGCGCGCGCTGAAGCGCCCTCGAGTTCAGCGCTCTCAGCTCCAATGCTCTCGAGTCCAACGTTCCCGATCCCAACGATCTCAGAGTGAAGGCTCGGTCGATCTTCAGCAACTGCTGTACGATTTGTCGCTTCTGGCTCGTACTTCATGGCAGGCGGCAACACTGTTACTGACGCTGCCCCCACTGGCTGCTTGAACTCTTCCATCTCCACCGTAACGTCCTCGACCGCGACGTCGTACAGAGGATCCCGGGAAACGTCCTTGGGCAGAGTAGCGGCAAGAAAATCTGTCAGCAGCCGGCGCGAAGCCTTCGGCACGTCCGCAAACTGCACCCCCGCGCGGCCCTTCCAATCCTGCCACATCACCTGACCCGACAGCCGGATATTCGCCGTCTGTCCCGGCAGTTTGAACTGGAAATATACCTTGTTGACGGGTGGAAGCTTCTGGCCAAACTGAACCGACATGCCGCTTTCCGCCAGGTCGATCAGAGTTGCTTTTTGCTGCTGAACATTGCCGTAATCGATCACCGCCTGCGCATGCACGGGAGCCCGTGCCTTCTTGCGCTTTTCTTTGTACATTACCCCCCGCGCCGCACGCAGGCTGCTCAGTGCCCGGTCGTAAGCCAGCGGTTTGTACAAAATGAAATTCGCGCCCAGCGAAAATACTTCTCGAATATCCTCCTGGCCAGCCAACACCGCTACCGCCAGAGTGGCGTCATTTCTGCGCGATTGACGCGTTTCCCGCAGCAAGGAAATCACCTGCTTGGTCGATTTCCCATCGATGACCACCGCATCGAACCGCTCTTGCGCCAAACGTATTCCCGCTCGCACAAAGTCCGGGCAACTTTCGACTTCAATCTTCAATTCTTCCAGAGCTCTTTGCAGCAGTCGAGCGGATGCCTCATCCACGCACACGAGTAGAGCGGATAACGTCATATCTGCCCACATCCTAGGTGCCCACCCGTCATGGTCACAAGTTACCAGCGTGCCAGTATCAAAGTTTGTATTCCTCTCCCCCGCAGATTAGCGCTTACAAAAATCGGTGACCCAAGTAACCTCAGCGCATTACAACGGACTGGGCCATTGACCTGAAGTACTTTGACGTTCGCTTCCCCTTCCATGAAGATTAACTCAGGTGAATGAACGAGAGCCCGGTCTGTTGGCGGCCAGAGAGTTCTCTATTGGAGCCGCTGATGAAATCAGGAACGCGTTCCACCAGAACCTCCTCCCCGAAGCAATTTATGACATCGAAACTAAGTCGCGGGTTCACGTTGCTGGAGATGATGATCTCGGTCGCCATTATTCTGATCATGGCCGGCGTCGCAGTCCTGGCGTTCATGCCGGTGCTCGAATTGAACCACGTAAATTCGGCCTATGACACCACGCTCTCGGTGATCCGCAACTACAGAAACCTGTCCATCACCCAAAGCAAACGTTACATCATTACATTCACCACTCCGGGAACCATCACCGTGCAACGTTGGGACTACGCCGCACCGGTGTCACCGGCTCCAGTCGCGGTGCAAACTTTTACCCTGCCGACTGATATCACGTACGCGGTTCAAGCCGGATTCCCGGCCACCGCCCCTGACAGCTTCGGCACCGGCGTCGTAGCCATCGACTTCGACCAAAGCATGGGCCTGGGCAGCCAGAACTACATCATGTTCATGCCTGACGGCTCTTCGCAGGACCTGCTGGGAAACTACAACAGCGGCGTCATCTACATGACCCGTGCCGGAGATATCTACAATTCGAAAGCCATCACCGTGTGGGGCACAACCGGAAGAGTTCGAGGCTGGCGGCTTGTGAACCAGAGCGGAGTCTACTCGTGGATACAACAATGAGCCAACGCAAATTTCAGGCATCCGGGCAACGCGGTTTCACTTTGATCGAAACCATGATCGCAATCGCGATCTTGAGCTTCGGCATTATCAGTCTGCTCGCCGTTTTTGGCACCGCCGTAGCAGTAACCCAGAATGCCCAGGAAAATCTCATTGCGCGCCAAAAGGCGCTGCAGGCGATGGAGAGCATCTACACCGCGCGCAACTCGCAGCAAATCACCTTCTCGCAAATCGCCAATAGCCCCGCTGGAATCTTCACCAACGGAGCTACAACACTCCTGGCCGCGGGTCCAGACGGACTGGTGAATACCCTCGACGACGTGAACTTCGCCGCTGCCCCGCCTTGCCCCGCTGGCCCTGAGTGCCTGGTCCTGCCGGGTCGCGACGGCATCCTGGGCACTGCGGACGATACGGCCATGATCCTCAGCAATTTCAACCGCCAGATTGCAATCGGAAGCGTGTTGGAGTCCGACGGCGTCACCATTGATCCCAATCTTAAGCAGATCACCGTAACTATCACTTACTACACTAGCCAGTCTCACGTTCCACAAACTTACACGGTTACCGCTTTAATTTCGGCCTTCCACTAGAGGCCAGGCACGGAAACATGAAGATGCGAAAACAAAATTCGGAAGCCGGCTTCAGTCTCATGGAACTCATGATTTCCATGGCCGTTGGCTTGATTATTATGACGGCCATCGCCAGCCTGTTTAAGACCGGGATGACCTCTGCCATGGTGGTCACACAACGGGCCGAAACCCAGCAAAACATGCGCGCTGCCATTGATCTCATGGTCAAGGACATCAGCATGGCTGGCGCCGGCTTGCCTTCGGGCGGGATTCAGTTACCTCTGGGTGGCGGCGCCACTGCCGCGAGGTATGGCTGTGACCAGAGCGGCACCTGCCATATCCCAACCTCCACTTATCCCAACAATAACTACATGTACGGGATCATTCCGGGTTTCAACAACGGAGTTGAAGGCGCTGTCTCGATCCCCGCTGCGCCAGCGCCCGCAATTAACGACAGCATCACCGTCATCTATTGTGACTACAACTTCCCACTGTGGGAATACTACGTCACCTTCCCCCTTGGCCCCAACGGGGCACAGATTAACCTGACGCCGAATGGCTCCTTTGTACCTGCGCCCCCCCTTCCCAACGCCGCAGGCGGCATCCAGGTGGGAGATTTGATTCTCATCAACGGCGGTAACGGCATTACTGCTGTGGGCGAAGCGACGAATGTCACCGGCACCTCAATCAGTTTCGCCAATCTTGATCCGCTCAACATCAACTGGAGCGGAGGAACGCATACCAATAACGTGTACGCGGTCAGCGGCGGCCTGGGCTACGCCTATCCGCCGCCGGCGGGTACAACGCAAGGAACTGCTTACCGCTTGTTCGCAGTCACTTACTACTTAACCGTTCCTCCCGCCGGACAGACTCCGCGCCTGATGCGCCAGGTTAACGGACTAACCCCGGTGCCCGTGGCTGATGACATCATCAACTTGCAACTCGCTTACGACGTTTATAACTCAACGACCAATGCACTCGACGCGAATCAGGCAAATCCCTTCGGCGCAGGAGAATCCCCCAACCTGATCCAAAAGATCAATCTTGTGGTCATGGGACAGAGCATCGTTACTAATGCCAAAAACTCCCAGAGTATGTATCTGGCCACTGACGTCAGCGCGCGTAATATGGCGTTTCGCAATAGCTATCAGTAGTGTTTCTTGGGGTGAGGAGATCTACCAATGGGAAAGAAACAAATTAATTCACAGGGTTTCACACTGATTGCATCGCTTCTCATCTTGGTGCTGCTATCAGGCGTGGCGGTCGGCCTTCTCTTTATGGTCGACAACGAAGCGCGCATGGGTGGCAACGACCTGGAGGCCAACTTGGCCTACTACGGCGCCGAATCTGGCATGGAAAAACTCACGTCCGATCTCTCGGCGCTGTATTCCCAATATCAAGTCCCCCTGAACAGCCAGATTCAGAACCTGGTCAACTTTCCCCCCACTTCCGCCATGGTCAGCAACATGACCTACACCGAGACCATTACTTATCCGGTGAACGGTAGCGGGAATCCGGTGAGCAGTTACAACACGATCAGCGCCGGGTCTAACCAGGGAATGTACGCCGAGCTGATTCCCATGACGTTGCAGGTAGTCGCCACCCGTCCCTCGGGCGCCTACGTCAATATCACCCGCCAGGTGGAAGTCGCTCAGATTCCCGTATTTCAGTTCGGCGTCTTCTGCGGTTATGACTGCAGCTACTTTGCCGGTCCAAACTTCAGCTTTGGCGGCCGCGTTCACACCAACCAGAACCTGTTTATTACTTCTGGCAACGGCACCGATCTTGTATTCAACGACAAACTGTCGGCTTTTCAGCAGATCATTATGGATCAGCTGGAAAATGGTCACCCAACCACGACGAACTATAACGGAACGGTATACGTTCCCAAAGCCAGCGCGGGCTGCCCTCTGAACACGTTTCCTCCTACCGGTTCCAACTGCGTGGCCCTTCCCGACGCCGGAGTGCTTCCCACCGACGCCAGCTGGAGCGGCGGTTACCCCACGGTCGCCGGCGCCGTCAATCCCAATTTTCCCAGCATTTCCTCGGGCACGCTGAATGGTTACGTAACCAATTCCCTCACCGGCGCCACGAATATGCAGTTGCCCTTTGTGCAGAACAGCTGCACCAGCAACCCGCCGCCCTGCACCGACCCCATTTCGATTATTCGCAAGCCGCTAGCCGGCGAGTCTTCCACCAGCACGCTCGGTAGCGAGCGCCTGTACAACAAGGCGCAAATCCGTATTCTGTTAGCCGACACCATTGCCGATTTGCATCCCGAGCGCGGAGCTGGCGCACTCGGAGACGGACAGGACATCCAGTTGCCCAACGTCACCACGTCGAACACTGCCCCATTCACCGGCGCCAGCCTCACCGTTGTCCCGGGAGCTCCGGGCGGGACCGAGGCCCTTGGCTTCGCAACGGTGGGCAACAACGGCTGGCAGGCTCCCTATACCAATTCTGGGCATCAAACCGGCGCCAGTTGGACTGCGGCGAACGCAATTCCCCTTGCTGGCGAACTCACCACCACTCCCGCCAGCCCCACCGCCATGACCGGCCCCTGGATCCGGGTGGAGTGGTGCTCTGCACCGACCACTTGTACCGGCGTGACCAAGGAATGGCTGGGCCTGGGTATTGGTCAGCCCTTTAACACTCCGCCCACCACTCCCAAGGCAGGAGCGGGCCAGAACCTTGTGAACCCCAGCGCGATTTTGATCTTGCAGCAGCTTCAACCAGGGCTCACCGTAACAGCCGCTAACATTGCGTCACACAGCACCTGGTACCCCATCAACTTCTATGACGCTCGCGAAGGCGAGATGCGCGACAACCCCGTGGCAAATGCCACGAGCGGCAACAACACTTATTCTTCCTGCTCGGTCAACGGCATCATGAATGCCGTTGAACTGGACGTGGGAAACCTGGCCCTTTGGCTGCAAGGTAACATCCCCGCCACTGGCACCAGCGTTCCCTATGCCCAGGAGAACGGCTACGTCCTTTATTTCTCCGATCACCGCGGCATGCTGCCCTCCACGCATCCTTCCAACGGCGGACAGACTCCGGCAGGCATAAACAACGGAGAATCAGGCATCGAGGACGTTGTCAACTCGACGCAGAACCTCACCTCGACGACGCCGGATGGATCTCTGGAGCCCGCCAGCTACTATAACTACTCGCCCGAAGATGTCGATCAGAACGGCTTTCTCGACAACTGGGGCGAGAAAAATATCGGATATGGATTCGGCGTCAACACCAATACCGCCCCCCTGAACCCTTACCTTCGAGTACCAAATCCGGGTCCGGTCACCACCACCAGCATAAACTGCGCCGAGGTGAACACAGCCACCAGTACCTTCACCTTGAGTGCAACTAACCAGGTGGGCATGGCCAATCCCGTGAGCGGAGCGCGTCACGTGTTGAAGCTGGTCGATGGCGGCCTGGGGAGCTTGCCAGTCATGCCGGCGGGCGCCAGCGGTTGCTCACAAAGTGCCGCCAACCCCACAGGTTGCGGCGGTTTCACCGTTGCTTCCGAGAACCCGGTCTACATTCAGGGCAACTACAATACCAGCCCGGCAGATCCCTTCTGGACAACCTATAACAACCCCACTCCAACCCAGACCCCTCACGCGGCAGCGTCCGTGATTGCGGACGCGGTCACCCTTCTATCGAATCAGTGGACGGATGCAGGCAGTCTGGTCTACCCAGATCTTCCTGGTAATCGCGCTCCCACCGCGGACGCGTATTTCCGGGCTGCGATTTCCGGCGGCAAGAACATCCCGTTTCCGCAACCGGGGTGGACCAACGTTGCGCAGGACTTTGGGACCGACGGAGGCATGCACAACTTCCTCCGCTATCTGGAAAATATGGGCCCCATTACTGTGCATTACGACGGCTCGCTAGTCAGCATGTACTATGCGGAGTACGCCACAGGTATTTATAAGGACGGTGGGGGCCCCAACGGCAACGGCGTGTACGACCCACCTGCCTCCCGTAATTACTTCTTTGACGTGTTGTTCCTGAACCCGGCCAATCTGCCCCCGGCCACGCCGGAGTTCCAGGACATCGATAGCTTGAGCTATCACCAGAACTTCACGCCGCACTGATCGCAGGCAGCCCGACTCAGCAGGCCCCGGTTCCGCTCCGCGGACCGGGGCTTTTTTATTCCCTGGACCTTCGGCATAGTTTTGTCGGCACTCAAGCGCTTTCTTTTTCCCCACAGCACGAATCCACTTTCGCCGGCTATCGGACTTAGCGAAAAAAGATTGCACTCACGCGTTTCGCAACGCCCAGCGAAACCGTTTTCATCTTGTACACCTCACCCTTACCTTCCAAGTTGCGCTCCGATTTGTGCAACCACCGTCTCCCACCGAGCATCTTGTACAGTAGGCTGTGGATATTCCTGTTTTATAAACCGTACCCACACCGTCACGCTCCAAGCGCTTGTGACCTCGTATGGCAGGCATATTCTCCCCGCGTACTTTGACACTTCTCACCCCTCTTCCGCGCCAGCGCGTAGCCGACCGCTACGTAACGGCCGTTTTGGCAGCAGCCGCAGCCATCCTGCTCCGCTGGTTTTTAGATCCCGTCCTCGGTCATGTCGCGTTTTATGTCATCCTGTATATCTCGGTAACTTTTTGTGCAGTAGTGTGTGGCTATGCCCCTGCAATTCTGAGCGGCCTGCTCGGCTTCCTGGGAATTTTCTACTGGTTCGTCGATCCCCGCCACTCGCTTTCCTTCATTCGCCAGTCCGCTCAGATTCACGCGATTGTCGCTTGTTTCTTCGTATGCGGAGTGCTTATCGCGCTCGGCGAGGCCAACCGCCGCAAGCAGTTGCGTCTGAACAAAACTATCGACGCCCTCACCGCCGAGGCTCGCCAACGCCAACGCGCCGAAGACCAATTGCGCCGCGCACACGACGAGTTAGAGCAGCATGTGGACGAGCGCACCGCGGAACTCTCTCAGGCGCTCGCTTCCCTGGAATCCGAAATGAGAGTGCGTGAACAAAAGGAAGAGCAGCTCCGCAATTTATCCCGGCGCCTGATGACTCTGCAGGACGAGGAACGCCGCCGGATTGCCCGCGAACTACACGACAGCGCCGGCCAAACTCTCGCAGCCATGAAAATGTCAGTCGCCTTAATTCGCCGCGACGCGACCGGCCGTCCCGAACTTCTGCGCCTGGTAGATGATCTGAACAGTTTGATCGATGGAGCTTTGCAGGAAGTTCGCACCACTTCGTATCTTCTGCACCCGCCTCTGCTGGATGAAGCCGGCATCGCTTCCGCCGCGCGCTGGTTTGTCGAAGGATTCGCCCGCCGCAGCGGAATCGAAGTCCAGTGCGATATCCCGCCGGCCATGGAGCGGCCTCCCAGAGATTGCGAACTTGTCCTGTTCCGTATCTTGCAGGAAAGCTTGTCCAACGTGCATCGCCATTCCGAAGCCTCCTCAGCTACCGTCCGGCTGCGGCGCAACACCAATCACATAGAACTTGAAGTGGCCGACAACGGTAAAGGCATTTCCGAAGAGCTCTTGCGTCGCTTCAATGCCTCGGTCGGCGCCGCAGGAGTAGGACTCACTGGCATGCGCGAACGCGTCCGCGACCTAGGCGGCCAATTTGAAATCCGCTCGCTCCACACCGGAATCGCCATCAGCGTCGCTCTTCCCGCATTCACCCCGAGCATTACTTCCGAACCAGCCGCGGTATCCGCGTCACGCTGATCTTCGTCTTCGCCGGGTGGCCCAGGCTTCTGATCTCGTTGCATCACCAACACAATGGGTGCCCCGTCCTTCGCGCCGTTTGGGCGGGTGGCCCAGGCTTTTGATCTTGCCGGCATCATAAACGCAGTGGGGTGCCCCATCCTTGACGTCCTTTGTCAAGGGTGGGATTCCACGGTCCTGTCCCGCCGAGGACTTTGCTTTTGTAGTTCCGCGAAAACCTGAGACGACATTCGCGGCCGGCGCATCACCGCAACCGATCGGAACAACAAGACCACCACATACACTTGTGACGACGCCGACCGGCGGACTGCCGTCACCCTGGCCTGCAACACCACACAATACGCCTACGACACGGAAAACAACCTGCCTTCGATCACCGACGCTAACAACCACACCACGCAGTTCGCCTACAACGCGCGCGGATGGGTCACGCAAACGACACAGTCTTACACCAAAAAACTAGGGCCGCCCGCAGGCGGCCCATCTGTTTCAGGTTGAAGAAGCTAGAAGCTAATCTCCTGCCACTGGTTCCGCGATCTCCGGCTTCGGCGCGTGCCCATTCCCGTTCGGCTTGGTCAGCGCTCCAAGTGGAATGAATCCGTTCTCCGCCACTACCGGTTTTTCCTTCAACACGACTTCGCGATACAGCGACGCCATGCGCGCATTGTAAGCCTCGTCATTCTTCTCCGGTCCGCGCGCCTCTGCCTTCGCATCGGCCGTCTGCTTCTGCTTCGCATCGCGCGCGCGCACTTTTTCTTCGCGCGCATTTTTCGCAATGCCACGGCTGTCGAGATCATGTTGCAATTCCGTGGTGACCAGCTCGTCCCGCAACAGCAGCGAATGCGTTGCGTCTTCCATGTTCACTTTCTTGCCGCCGGCAAAAATCTCATGCCGTCCGTGCTCTTCGTACCACTTCGTCAGCGTGGCCGTCATGTGCATCTTCTCGATGATGTTCCTCCATCCCACGCCCGTGTTGTAGGCGCAGAACGAAATCTCGCCTTCCTGTGTCGCGTAAGGAATAATGCACTGCTCCGTCCGCCGGAAATCGTAATTGAACAGATCCTGAAACCACATGCCCGCGATGAACAGAAAGTTCCACCGGTCCTGCCGCCGCTTCATCACATCTTCAACGCTGCGGTCCGGACCAACCTTGCCGTAATTCTTCCCCGTCGCATTGAAGTTCTTATCGAACTTCCTCAACAGGTCTATCAGCTTGAAATGCGTCGGCGCCTGGAACGGATCGTAATTCTTCATTAAGCACAGCGCCATTCCAACCACGGTAAGAAATTTCCCGCGCGCCGCATCGTTCACCTTCGCAATATCTTTCGCCAGCTGATCTCCATGCAAGAACGCCGTAACCGGCACCGCTTCCTTGGTTTCTTTATCAATCATAACGGCCATCCCCGTCCCGCAATTCGGGTGACAGCCACAACTTAGTTGGCCCCAATCGTTTTTTACGTCGTTGACGTGCATGAGATCGGCCCAATCGGAAAATGTTCCCATGAATGAAATCGGGAACCAGTCGCGTGAAGGTTCGCCTAATCCCGTTTGATTTTTTACGTCGTGGGCGAGATGCGAGAGCGTGTAGCGTTGTGCTGCGCGGCGATCGTCGGTGACGGCTTCGTCGCGGCCGGTGAAGCTGACGGGTTGGAAACTGAGGAAGCTGATTGTTCTTGGATTGTCTAACGCGAACTTGATGATTCTTCCGACTTGCTCGTTGTTGATTCCGTTTACGATGGTGACGACTGGAACGATTTCTACTCCGGCTTTGTGCAGGTTCTCGATCGCTTTTAACTTCACGTCGAACAAATTTCCCACCAGGCGATGTGCGTTGGCTGCATTGCCGATGCCGTCGAATTGGAGATAGGCGTAGCGCATTCCCGCTTCGACTGCCTGCTGGCAGAATTCAAAACTTTTTGCGAACTCAATTCCGTTGGTGGCAGCCTGCACGGAGTTGTATCCGACTTTGCGCGCGTAGCGAACCGCGTCGAGGAAATATGGCGACAGAGTGGGCTCGCCGCCGGAGAATTGCACACTCATCTGCCGACGCGGCTTGATGGTGATGGCGTTGTCGAGCATCATTTTAATTTCTTCCCACGTGAGTTCGTGGACGAAACCGACCTGATTCGCGTCCATGAAGCAGGGATCGCACATCATGTTGCAACGGTTGGTGAGATCAATCGTCAGCACGGAGCCGCGTCCGTACTTCACGGTCGAAGAGCCGTGATGGTGCAGCTTCTCGTCGTTGTGGGCGGCGATGTCGCGGCCGGGAAAGACATCTTCGAGATGCTTTGAGAATTCGGTGTCGATCGACATCACGTCTTCGAAGTGACCGTGCGTCGGGCAATCTTTCACCATCAGGATTTTGCCGTCGCGTTCGACGATCTGCGCCTTGATTTCGCCGACCTTCTCATTCATCAACACTTCATGCGGCAAATGTCCGTCGAGAATCTGCTGGCGGATTTCCGGCACGCACTTCGGGCAGAGTGAATCCGTGGTACGCGGCCAACCGAGCGGCGGCTTCGATTTTTCGTAGGACTTGAGCAGCGGCTTTTCCGACCACTTCGGCGTGGGCGACGGATTGGGCTTGATGCGGTTCAATCGGTCGAAAACTGCCCATGTGCCCTTGGCGGCGATGACGACTGCTTTTTCTACGTATTTGATCGGCTTGCGCATGGTGGCTTCTGGCTCCTGGCTTCCAGCCAAAACTTTCTGCTTTGGCTTTTTCTGCTTTGGATTGCCGCCAATCCTCTGCGGATTAGGGCTATCCCTTTCGCTAACGAATCGATTCTTTTTAGCCTCGTCTCGGATGAACCTGAGAACATCCGGAAACCGGCCTTCCTCGGGAATTGCGCTGGTCCTAACAACCTGGTCCTACACTTTTCCCTGAGTATTTATCTGTAGCTATCCTATTGCAGGCCTTGAGAATGGCGCATCCATATCCCAACGAACGGTGCAAAATTGGGGTTTAGCGGGGATGTGGGGGATTATATGGGGTTAAGTCGTTGAAAGCAAAGGGACGACTGGGCCGCGGAAAGGGATTCCTCCTGTGTGTCTTCGCTCGCGTCGGAATGATACCTTCGCGCTTTGGGCGTTGACCTGCAATTCCAATTTTGTAAGCAGAGAGGCGCGAGTAAAATCCCCTATATGTCTCCTGAACTTGATGAACTATTGAAGCGAGCGATGGCACTTCCGCCCGAGGATCGTGCCGCCATGCCAATTCCTTGCTGGAAAGTCTCGACGAAACCGAAGACGAGGACGCCGAGGACGCTTGGGACGACGAAATCAAGCGTCGCGTCGACGAGATTCGTTCTGGACGGGTGAAGACTGTTCCGGGGGAACAGGTCTCGGGGCGCTTGGAGGCTCGGCGGAGCGGAGCAGTCGTTACCACAGGCCGCTGGTTCGACAAGCTTGACGAGTTTAGCAAGGAACCGTTCCAGAGCGCTGGTCGGGAGCAGCCCATGTTGAAGGGCTCGGCTCCCCAGCAGAGTCGGTCGGGCCGCTGAGAGCCGCATCTAGCTTCAATTGAGGCTCTTCGAGGCAATGGTAGTTACGCTTTCTGCTGGCCCGCAGCCCCCGACTGTTGCTCGTGCTTGATCAGTAGCCTAATCGCGGCATGGTATGTTGCAAGATAGAAGTGAAACATCCATGAGTACCAGATTGTCTGGTCATAGTTCGCCTTCTGCTGCGGGTTGTGGTGGCGGATTGCGAAATTATTAGCAATGTCGAAGATTGCGGACTCGTCCTTTCGGTCCAGAATCTTTTCCAGATTCTTTGTTTTCTTAAGCCACTCAAACACGTCAGCGAGGTCCCGGATGGCCGCTCTTTTTTCGTCGAGCGATAGGTGCCTGTTTCTCCACTTGATGATGGCGCTGCGTACCTTGCTATCTACGTTGGTCTCATCGTATGGGACGAGTTTCGCACCAATATGTCCTGGAGCCCGTCGGAGCCCAGTGCCAGCACGTTACCTTCGGAGGTCATTTCGAACCCTGCCCCGTAGTCGGCGAGGAATGCATTGGCCTCCTTCCTGAATTCGGCTTGGCCGGCACTTTCGTCGTAGCCATCGTAGTCGCTGTAGTTATATCCCGTGTTGTTCGTCATCTCTGTCCACGCTCCAGGTCGAGAGACATGGTCCTGCAGAAATTCGAGCGCCTCGAACACGTGGTCCTCGGTCACTTGGTAGCTCGGCCATTTCGTCACCGGGAAAACTTGAAACGACAGGCGCAGAGCTGCTTTATGTTTGATCTCCTCGGGAATTACGGTTTTCGTTATTCCGGCCTCTTTGAAGTAGTCCCGATCTCTGAAGAACAGGTAAAGGTGCTGGAGCTTTCGGTACAGTTCTTCGAGTGTGAGGTCGCCGGGTTGGCGTCGCGCCGTGTAGTATCGGCGGCTCGCTGTTGTTGGCGATCGAAGTAGGCGCTCGGCGATATTTGCACATCTCTCTTTCAGGGGCGAGGCGCTCCGCCGATGTTCTGCCAGGGACTTCAACAGCTTGCCGACAATCTGGTCCGGCTGGTTGCTCCAGAAATATCTCAGGCGATTTGCTTTCGAGCCCGATCCGCCCACGCTGTCCTGGTCAATGTCCAAGCCGGTGCTGTCTGAAACGAACTCCCTGAATGCGCGGTTCGAGAAGTCCAGGACGAACCCGCCTGACATTTCCAGGAACTCCTCGAGGTCGCGCTTCTCGCCGTGTTTAAGGGCTGCCACGAATACGAGTTTACTATCCGCAGCAGCGCTGTTCCAGCCGCCCTCAGCGGCTGAAGCCGGGATTCCGTGGCGGCCTAATGCGGTACGACTGGAAGTCGTGCCCTTCCCGGTATCTTTCCCGGTATTGGTTCATGATCGTCCCTTCCCGGTAGCGGCAAAGGCTGACAACTTGTTCGCTGCATACAGTTTTGCCTACGACATTTTCCTTGGGGGGCTCGCTTCGCTTCGGGGACGGACGAATGCGTCCGTCCCTACGTCATTGGTTCTGCTTGGGCGCCGCCTATGCGGGCTTATGCGGTACGACTGAAGTCGTACCCTTCCCGAGTCTGCTCTTCCCGAGTCGTGCCCTTCCCGACATCTTTCCCTAGCCCGTTGATCAGGGAATCAAAACAACCTCAACCGCAAAAGTGGCGGGCGAGGGCGCCCGCCCTACACGATCACCTTTCCACACGATCACTCTTCGCGCGGGTCTGGGAAGATTTGCTTGCCTTGGCGGGTGGTCAGGATTCTTAGGAGTGGGCGTTCCTACATCTCTGTCATCCTGTGCGGAGCGAAGGACCCCGCTGACCCCGAACTGCCGAAGAAGATGCGGGGCACTCTCACCGTGGCGCGGGGAGTGTCGTGAGAATACCTTGACGGGACATCGAAGCTACAAGCTGATGTGGGGTCCTTCGCTTCGCTCAGGATGACAGGCTTTATTATCTTTTTGGAGGACAGGCTTTTATTGTTTTTTAGGACAGGCATTATTTTTTCAGAGTGACAGGTTTATTTAGTTTTTTCCGATAACAAGTTTATGTGCTTTTCATTGATTCACCGGAGAATAGCATTTGAGCTCCCCACTTTTCGGCTAGATCTTCCCACCTCGGATTCTTCGATTCAATCAGTGCAATCTTCTTAATCCTCAGCCAGCATTTCAATTCCTTTTCTCTTCCGATCGCTCGGTGAACGTCGTCGAAGCTCTCGTAGTAGACCAAGCGGGTGCAGCCATACTTGCTGACGAATCCCTCGATTTCCCTGCTCTTATGCTGCAGGGCACGGCGGTAGATGCTGTTCGTCATGCCGATGTAGAGCGTGCCGGAGGGCTGGACATGATGTAGACGAAGTATTCGTGATCGTTCATGACGCTGTGTTCTGGGTCACGGGAAGAATACCTTGATGAGTCCGTGGCGCTTCCGGCTTGAACGGGGTCCTTCGCTTCGCTCAGGATGACAGAGATTGCAAGTGCATTGATGTTTATAAATGGCATTTTGTCTTGCGGTTCCCGCTTTGGGAGGCGCTTGATATCTGCGGTTCTGACTCCATCATCGCAACGCTGGGTCCGGGAAGATTTGTTTGCCTTTTCTGGTGACCAGGATTCTTAGGGGCGGGATGGGCCAGGGGGCGGCGGTTTTGGGGAGGCGGATGGGTTTTCTGGCGAGAGAGAACATCAGGTCCCTCGACTGCGGTGCTGATCCGCTTCGCGGACCAGCGCCTTCGCTCGGGATGACAACGGAGAGCGTGTCGGAACTGGAAAGAGTGTCGGAGCTCGAAGGCGAATCGGCGTAGATGGTTTCGTCGGCGACGGCTTGGATTTCGATGTTGTCTTTTCCGTCATCTCTGTCTTCCGGGGATTGGAGGTGGTGCCAGGCTTCGCGGTAGGATTCGAGGCGCATTTTTTTGGCTTTGCGGTGGGGATAGAAGCGGAGCATGGGAGCAGGGGTGCAGATTTCGACGGGGATGATGTACCAGATGTCGAGAGGGACGACGTGGGCGGCGATGAAGTCGATATCTCTTTTGGTGTATACGGCGCGGGTATTGCCGGTGGTGTAGGTGGCGCGGGTTTCGTAGGCGCGCATGCGAATGGATTCGGTGCATTTGACTTGTACACGATGGAGGCAGAAGCCGTTGTCGACAATGAAGTCGTAGCGGCGGCTGTCTCCCCAGGGTTTGGCGACACCGAATCCGAGGTTGGCGGCTTTGTGCAGGAAGGCGGCTTCGGAGCGTTCACCGGTGACTTTTGTGTTCTTGCGCTGGGCGGGCTTGCGCGGCTTGCGCTTGCGGTTGGAATCGTCGGTAGACATGCGGGCTCCTTTGCCGTGTGCTGAAAAGATGTTGGGAAATGAAAATGGCGGAGCCCGAAGGCTCCGCCACTATTTTGGGAACGGGGAATTACTCAGAAGTAGGTTACGACGGCGGGAACATTGTGCAACGAAAATATTTGCGTTTTTGCTGGAGGATTCCCGAAATGGGAATTCGTGTCGCGATTCGAGATTGCATCAGAAGATGGCCCCCACGCCGGCGGTGATCATGTTGCTCTTCCAGTTGTAAAGATTACTGGGATTGTTGGGATTCTGTTCGAATTTGAAGTAGCGATTTTCGTAGGTGCCCTGGGCATACCACTTTCCGAAGGTGTAGCCGACGCTGCCGCGCAGGGTATAGGCGTGGTCGAAGTCGGGATGCGGCAGGCTGATCAGAGTGGCGGCGGCGGTACGGAAGCGGGGAGTGAATTCGGGCTCACCCTGCACATGGACGAAGGCGCGCTTCGAGGGACCGAATTTGTATTTGAGGACGATGGGGACCTGGAGGAGTTCGAGATTCTCGCGAACGAAGATCTGGTTGTCGAGGGTGGCGGAAGGGAGATCGATTTTGCGGACCTGGGCATGGATGGCGAGGGAAAAATTGCTGCTCAACTGGAAGGCGACGCCGCCGAAGGCGGCGAATTCCTTGGCGTGGTTGGTATCTTCGGAGGGAACGCGGA
The DNA here is from genome assembly GCA_003132445.1 of Acidobacteriaceae bacterium. Taxonomy (GTDB): domain Bacteria; phylum Acidobacteriota; class Terriglobia; order Terriglobales; family Acidobacteriaceae; genus Sulfotelmatobacter. The sequence goes on from PKXU01000122.1 coordinate 45,189, forward strand.
CCTCGCCACCGGCAACGAAGCTGGGGCCACCGTTTTTGCCGGGCTTCTTTAGGGTGACGTCGCCGTTAAGGTCGAGGACGGGGCTGGTGACGGTGGACAAAGAGTCGAATTTGTCGGAGGTCGCGCCCACGTTGAGGTCGATGGTCCCGCGCTGACAATAGGCGGGAACGGTGGCTAGCAGGAATAAAAGAAAAAGACCGGTGTGGAGAAGATGCAGCTTGCATCGCTTCATTAAATACGTTGCCTCCCTTGTGGGAGTGTACACTCCCGCGAACGCGGCCGGACAGCGATGGAGCGGTTTCCGGTGATCGCGCACGTTTTGGCTGCCAATATTTGCTGGCAATGTTTGCCGCGTAACGCCTGCTGGTAACGTCTGCTCTGCTGTGCTGTGGCTCATGGTGTGATGCGCGGAATGGGGGAATTGTTTTGTGGGTCTTTGAGCGGCTGGGGAGAGAAACCAATTGGCACTTGAACCGAAATTTCAGGTGTGGTGTACTGCCGTCTATGGCCGAGGAAAAAAGCCGCAGCAAAGACATCATTTTGTGGGTTATCACGGTTCTGCTGATAGCGGTAGCGATCTACTGGTACAGACGATAGCTTTTGTGTGCGAGCGACTGCGGTCGCGGAGGCGCTAGCCCGACTTCGTCTGCTTGCGGCCACGTCTATTCCTGGCGCGGCTGTTCTGTCTACGCCTGTTTCTGGAGACGCCCGTTTCTAGCGGCGCCTGTTTCTGAGGACACCTGCTGGTGAAAAAGGAAGAGCGGGTGGAATTTGAACAGCGGGCGTTGCGGGATCGCGGGAAATTGAGGTCAAAGTTGCTGGCGCTGAATTCGCTGCGAGCAGAAGTTCGGCGGCCACTAAATCTTCGAGGGCGCAGCCCGCGCTCTTAAATATTGTGATGTCTTCCAGATTGCGCCTTCCCTGCTTCTTTCCACTGACTAACTCGTGAAGATCCGCGGCGACGTGATCCTGCGGGATGGCAGCTTCGTGCAGAGGAATTAGGATATCTCCCACTTCTGCGGCGGTTGCGTAGGTATCGACCACGACGCGCGATCGCTGGATGGTGCAGGTATCTACTTCACGGGTTTGTGGGCGGAAGGATCCGACCAGGTTGAGATGACTTCCGGGGCGCAGGTCGCGACCATCGAAGAGCGGAGTGCGACTAGAGGTGCACGCGCAAAGTATTTCAGATTCGCGCACGCAGGTGCCTGGGTCGGCTGCGGCGATCTCGAGATTCTGCATTTCTGCGGCGGATTGCCTTACGAATTCAGCGGAAGAAGCCGCGTTGCGCCCGCAAATGAGAACTCGTTGAAAACCCCGGACCAGGGGAAGAACGGCAAGATGCGCGCGAGCGAGGCGGCCCGTGCCAAAGATGCCGAGGGTAGAAACGTTCGCGGGAGCAAGAAACTTTGTGGCGAGGGCGGAAGTTGCGGTGGTGCGGAGGTCTGTAAGGTAATTGGCCTCGATGGTGAGGCGGGGTTGCGCGGTTTCGGGATCGAGAAGCAGATAGGCGGCCTGAACGGTTCCATCGCGGCCGGGAAAGATCTCATTGGAACGGCTCGGAGTTTCAAGATTTTGAGCGTCGACGGTCTTCTCTCGAACCAACACCAGTTTCATTCCGAGAGCGGCGGAAAGCGGGTCGTAGCAGGACATGGAGAGAAAGGTGCCATGCGCCAGTTGAGTTTGAGTGCGCTGCGGAATGATCACGGAGGGATAGCGATCGCGGAAGGCTAGAGCGATCGCGGGAATCAACTGCGCGGGGTCAAGAAGGCGACGAACGTCGGCTTCGGTGAGATGAGATTCGGACATTCGATTCTTGCGAGGCGATTCATTGTATCGAACCGGGAGCGGTTCGTTTTTCGGGGAGAAGATCACGTTGTAAGCATGCGTAGTGGCTCACGGGACGGGTTGTAGGCAAGGGAGATCCCTCGTCCCGCTGGAGAAAACGCGGGACTTCGGGATGACGCCGCTGGATCGTGGTCGCTAACGCGGGCCTTCGGGATGACGCCGCTGAGGTTAGCTTGAGTTATAGAATGATTCGCCAGGATTTGGTCACATCATGATTCCCTTTTTGCGGCAGCAGTTCAACGAGAACTTTACTGCGGATAAATATCGGGCGCTGTTGCGGCGGATTGACGATGTTTGCGGAACCCATGTGCAGTTTCGCATTTCGGAGACGCCCTGTTTCTTTCCCAAGCCGCTGATTGACCGGTTGGCCGCGGATGGTGACGCTTTGATTCGGCAGTTGGTGGACAATCCTGCATACCGTACTAAGTCAAACGAGGCAGTTCCGGCGGAGTTCACAGTTCCGAATGAGCCTGCGAATCCTATGTTTGTGCAGGTGGATTTTGGGCTGGTGCGGGATGGCAACGGCGAACTGCAGCCAAAGCTCGTGGAGTTGCAAGCCTTCCCTTCTTTGTATGCGTATCAGGGGCCGCTGGCGCAGGCTTACATCGACATCTATGGGCTCGACGCAGCGTCCGGCTTGCGGCTTCCGGCTTCCGGTCGGCTGAAATATCTTCTAAGCGGGCTGGAAAGTGATTCTTATCGCGAGCTGTTACGGCGGGCGATTGTTGGTTCGCACGATCCGGAGAATGTGATTTTGATGGAGATTGATCCTCAGCAGCAAAAAACTTTGCCGGACTTTCTGCTGACCGAGAAGATGCTGGGAGTGCGGATCGTAAATATTAGAGACATCAAGAAAGACGGATCGGGTCTTTATTATGAGCATGGCGGAAAACGCGTGCTCATCCGGCGCATTTATAACCGCACGATTGTGGATGAATTGCAGCGCAAGGCCGTGCGACTGAATTTCGACTGGCGCGACGATCTGGATGTGGAGTGGGCGGGGCACCCGAACTGGTATTTCAGAATCAGCAAATTTTCGATTCCTTACCTAAAGCATCCGTCGGTGCCGAAGACCTGGTTTCTGGATCGGCTGCAGGAGATTCCAGCGGATCTGGAGAACTACGCGTTGAAGCCGCTGTATTCGTTTGCCGGGCTGGGGGTGGTGATCGCGCCGACAAAGCAAGATATTGGCGCGATTCCAGAGGAGAAGCGAGCGGACTACATTTTGCAGGAGCGGCTGCATTTTGAGCCGGTAATCGAGACTCCGTTTGGCGGAACAAAGGCGGAGGTGCGAGTGATGTATATATGGCTGGAGAAGCTGACGCCGGTTTTGACGATCATTCGCATGGGGCGCGGGCTGATGATGGGCGTGGATCAGAATAAGAATATGGAGTGGGTGGGAGCATCGGCGGGATTGTATTTAGACGAATGAGCGGCGCGAACACACTTTGTTAAGCAAGACTGAAACGAATGAGTCCGCGCCAACACTATCTGTTTGGCAGCCTCTTTCGTGGGGTCATTAAAAAAACAGGTCCGCAAAGAGAGTGGGCTAGCGCCCCTGGGATTGGACCGTGGAATCAAACCTGGACAAGGAACGCCGAGGATGGGGCACCCGGCAGCATTCTTATTTGTTAAATTTTGGCATTTAATGGGGGTTTAGCTTGCCTTGCGCGGGCTTAGTCCCCCATAATCGCGCGCTTTCAAGGCTTCCATTCTTAAATCTACCGCACGGAGGAAAGCACATGCCCAAATCAAGCAAAACCAGCAAGCAGATGGACGATGAATTCAAGTTTTTGCAAGGCGGGACATTGCCGGAGAGCGATGTAAAGCGCCATTTGGCTGAGCTGAAACAGAAGCTCAGCTCTGAATTTAACGAGAAAACCGCACTGCGGCAACAAGCTGCAAAGTATGCCAGCCAAATAGCATCTCCTGCCGAAGCCCCCGATAGTGCGAAAGCGACGCAGGCGATCAAAGGGTTGCGTCAGTTCACCGAGAAATTATCGAAGCGAAAGCTGGCGGCACCGCGAAAACTGATCGTGCCTCCAATATGGTGGGGCACCTACACGCTTAGATTCACACCCTATTATTCCGCCTTGGGGACTTACGATTTAGGAACAATTCAATCCGAGACAGGAGATCCCACGGTTTCGGTGACGGGAGACGACGATCTTGGACAATTGAGTTGCAGCGTAGCGACAAACTACGAAAGTCCCAGTTCGGCGACTGCCTTCAACATGATGGGTGTTTATTTCAAGCCAATTTTCAGCCAGGCAACTGTCCGAGTATCCTTTGATTCCGAAATTGCGTTTTACTGGTATGTGAACTCCATCAAAAACAAAGAAGCAATCTCAGAGGCGCAAGGGCTGATTGAACTTTACCAATATGATGGCGCATTTCTTCAGCCGGCGTTGAGACGGGGAGCTTTCCTGGGCTGGGCGGAAGTCGGCTTGAACAGCCTGGATTTCGACATTGTTTCCGAAGCTGGGCCGACCTGGTCCCTGGAGGCGCCGGTCAATTCCAGCTATTGGTACTTCGTCGTCATATCGTTATCTTGCAGCGCAACCGGAACGGGCTGGCCCGGGAGCCTTGCAGGAGCGAACGCAACCGTGACGGTGCCCTCAATCACCGTTACTGTGACGGCAAACCAGGTGTTGCAAAACGCTTAGACGCGGGGAAGGAAAGTAGGCTTCGCAAACGATACGATCGGACTGAGTAGAGCGGCAGGCGTGGAGATTTCCGGCTTCCTCGGCAGTACCGTGCTGCGTCAGCTCACGGTCTCCGTCGACGACCGTGATGGTCTTATTAGATTTGCTTACGATTTGCGTCGAGACAACCATAATTTCTGAGAAGTCCTTCGGGGATTGAGAATTGTGGGACAGCCAACGGGGGCCGGCAGGAATATCGGCACGGGCTTCGCTGATTACTCTTTGACTCACTACACCCCGACTGGGAACGGCTTGGTATGGGTTGTGGACTTCACTGAGCCGCCGGCGAAGCGTCCCTGCAACAACGACATGAGTCCCGTGTACCAATACCCCACTACGAACAGCAGTAGGAACGGGACGGTAATGTAGTTCTCATTCTCGATGGCGTAGTACACGGTGAGGGCGAAGTACGTGCCAATCAAGAGTTCTAGCCAGGGCACCCAGCCCAGGCGCTTGCGATATTTTTTGCGGCCGACTTTATCCTGCCTGGAAATGACGCTGTATTTGGGCGTTCGCGCAAATGCGCTCTCTTTGCCGATAAGCGCCTCGAGCACAGCCTTGGTGTTGGTGATGCTGAGGCCGATTCCGAGCGCCATGAGGAACGGCAAATATATGAGAGCGCGAGGCCAACTTCGCGGAAATAATTCGCGCTGCGATACGAGGTAGAAGCTGGAAATCGAAAATGTCGATGCCATGAACAACGGCAAGTCGATGTACAACATCTGAAACCAACCTTGATAAAAGCGAATGATCATCGCCGGAAGCAGCAAGACCGAAAGCATAATCATGAGCGGATAGCTCAGATTCGCCGTTAGGTGGTACCAGGCCTCGATCTTGTTGTGCAAAGGAACATCGCTGCGCAAGACTCGCGGCAGAATCTTTTTTCCCGTTTGGATCAGTCCCTTTGCCCATCGTGCCTGCTGGGTTTTAAATGCCGTCATCTCTACCGGCAGCTCGGCGGGACACTCCACATCCTGCAAATAAATGAACTTCCATCCTCGAAGCTGGGCGCGATAGGAAAGGTCGGTGTCTTCGGTCAAGGTGTCGTGCTGCCAGCCACCGGCTTCTTCAATGGCTGTTCGCCGCCACAGGCCGGCGGTACCGTTGAAATTGAAGAATAGGCCGGTGCGGGCGCGCCCTGAATGCTCCAAAACGAAGTGGCCATCCAGCAGGATCGCCTCCACCTCGGTCAAAAAAGAATAATGGCGATTGAGATGAGTCCAGCGCGTCTGCACCATTCCGACCGTGGGATCGGTGAAGTGGTGGACGGTGCGCAGCAAAAAATCTTCGGGCGGCGTGAAGTCGGCATCGAAAATTGCGATCAACTCGCCCTGCGCCGTCTTCATGCCTTCAGCCAGCGCGCCCGCCTTAAAACCAGAACGGTTCGTCCGGTGACAATAGACGATGGGATTGCCCAGCGCCGCATAGCGCTCGACCAGCCCGCGCGCGACATCGAGGGTTTCGTCCGTCGAATCGTCGAGCACCTGAATATCCAGCTTTTCCCGGGGATACTTCAGCTTGCAGATGGACTCCAACAACCGCTCCACCACATATTGCTCGTTGAAAATCGGAAGCTGCACGGTCACACGCGGCAATTCTTTGAAATACGCCGCTGGCTCTCCGGTGCGCTTGTCGCGGTGCTTGTAATAGAGATAGACCAGCCGGTAGCGATGCATTCCGTAACCTGCCAGCAGAATCAAGACGACGAAATAAGGAATCAGCAATGCGATGTCGAAGGCATTGGCATGGTAGAGTCCGCGAAAAGTGGTATCGAGAAAATGCTGGCGGATGTAAGGCCCAATGCCTTTGGGGGCGGACCAGGCGGCCAGCGCGGTGTTCACAGTGAGATCAGTCAAGAAGGCGTCCGGTGAAAACCTAGATTTTACCGGATTCGACGACTTCATACTTCGCCAACCTCATACTTCGACGGTATCGGCATCGGCGAAATTCAGAAGAAGTCGTAATTTGGTAAATCTATGTCCAAGGATTTATGACATCCTTCAAGGCTGGGAAGTCCCGTACATTGCGGGTTACCAAGGTGAGTTGATGGACCTCAGCGGTCGCCGCAAGGAAGGCGTCCATTACGGCCATGGGGCGGCCAAGGGCCTCGCTGCGCGAAACCGTTATTCCCCAGGCGTCGGCCACGTTACGATCGACGGATAGAATTCGTCCCTCGAAGCGCAGCGGCAATTCATTGCGGAGCCACTGCTCAAGCCGGGTTCGGCGCGCGCCTGCCGGCATCCGATCAACGCCATAGCGTAGCTCGGCCAACGAGATCACGCTGAGGAAGACGCGATCCTCGTCGGCCGCCTCCATCCAACGGATCAGGCCTGGATTGGGCCTTGGCTTCACCCACTCCGACACGGCGTTCGTATCGAGAAGGAAATTCATGTAATACAACTCACAGATTGATCTTCCGGGGGCGAGCCTTGCGCCGTTGTGTTTTCAGTTTCGACCCCCGCAAGGGAGAAGCGGCGAAGAACTCCGCAAGATTACCCGCCCGCTTTGTCTTTCGCTGCCACTCCTCGGCCCCTACCACGACGGCGGCAGTGAGCCCTTTTCTTGTGATCGTCTGCGGCCCCTCTGTCATGGCGCGCTCAATAATTTCGCTGAACTTTGCCTTGGCTTCCGCCACTGTCCAATTTTCTGAGCTCATACCCGCCCCTCCGAGTTCAACAGGTCATGATGGTCATTATAGTCATGATGGCCTGTTTTGGCGAAAAGTAGTTTGGGCGAGAAATGACGAAGTTGCTCACGTCGTCTGCCTCAGCTACAAATAGACCACGCATGCAATCCAGATCAGCGGCGGCCGTCGATCGCGCCCGGAGTTACGGTCCGATGAAGAGTGCTTGGGCGCGTATGCGAACGTCCCCGGGCTGGATGGTTACGATTGCCTTGCTTTTGCGTGTTGGCTGGATCGTGATTGGCCACACTTATAGATTTAAGAGTTCGGACGACAATTTCAGCTTCGGTTGGGAGATGGGACGCATCGGCGCGTCGCTGGCTTCTGGACACGGGTTCAGCAGTCCGTTTGGACCCCCGACCGGGCCGACAGCCTGGGAACCTCCGCTATATCCATATTTAACTTCCGGAGTTTTTCTCGTTTTTGGAATCTATTCGAAAGCGTCGGCGTTCGTTCTGCTGACCATCAACAGCATTTTTTCAGCCTTAACTTGCATTCCAATTTTCTTGATCGCGCGGCGAATTTTTTCCGAAAAGGTCGCGGTCGGCTCGGCATGGGCGTGGGCCTTGCTGCCAAACGTCATGTTCTGGTGCACGCGCTGGGTATGGGAGACCAGTTTGTCGGCGCTGCTGCTGGCCACGATTTTCTGGCTGGCGCTGACTCTGGAGGATAGGGACGGTTGGTTGCCCTGGATTAAGTTTGGGCTGCTGTGGGGTATTGCCGCACTGACCAGCACGTCGCTGCTATCGTTTCTGCCGGCCGCGGGATTGTGGGCTTGGTACCGTCGCGCAAAAGGCGGCAAGCGATCCATCGCCGGGCAATCAATGACCCGGCGATCTCTGGCCGGAGTCGTGCTGGCATCGATTGTGTTCTTTGCCTGTGTCACGCCCTGGCTGTTCCGCAACTATCAAACCTTTGGCACGTTTATTTTTATTCGCGATAACTTTGGCGCGGAACTCCGCATGGGCAACGGCGACGGCGCGGACGGCACCTGGATGGAATATCTGCACCCCACGCAAGATGTCTACGCGATGCGGCAATATCAGGCCATGGGCGAGCTTGCCTACGTCGCGATGCGGAAGCGGCAGGCGCTCGACTACATTGCAGCTGATCCTATTCATTTCGCGACGCTATGCCTGAAGCGCTTTATCTATTTCTGGGCCGGGCCTCCGAAGGCCACGCAGCCGTGGTGGATGAACGACATTAAGAACTCACTTTTCTTGGCTTCTTCTGTGCTGATGTTCTGGGGACTCGGGCGGGCACTGCGCTTACATAACCGGGGAGCTAACAAATCTGGGGCGTGGCTGCTCTTTTGGCTGATGCTGCTCTATCCGGCGATTTACTATGTTGTCTTCCCTGCTCCGCGCTACCGGGTTCCGATTGAGCCTGAGATGGCGATTCTGGCGGTTTTTCTGATTACGGAGGCAAATAAGCGAACCGGTACTAGCCCTTCGTTGGAAGCTCAGCCTGGAAGCTGAACGGAGCATGGCGGACGTGGGCTTTCGTATTCCTTTATGTCGCACATTTTTCCCATCAGCCCCTCACCAAATCGGAATGGCCACGTCTAACCGTTAAATCCCGAAGACGTTAATCTGTCTACCGTTAATTAAGGAGGAAGTCATGAATCGCCATCGCCAATCCGCCACCTGGCTGGGAGCCGTACTTGGGACTGTCTGCGCTCTGCTCACGCTTGCTCTGGGTGCGCAGGCGTCGGACCATCGCGGCGCACTGACCGAAGAATTCCATCAGACTTATGCCTTGACGCCAGATGGGCGGATTGAGCTTGACAATATCAACGGCGATGTCCACATCTCCAGCTGGGATCAGAACCAGGTGAAAGTGGATGCGGTGAAATATGCCGACACAAAAGAGCGACTGGATGAGGCCAAAATTGAAATTGATGCACGAAACGACTCGATTTCGATTCGGACAAAATATCCCGATCACGACCACAATTGGAATTGGGGCTCGCACAATAACCCGGCCAGCGTGGAGTACACGCTGACAGTTCCGCGGAGCGCGCGCCTGGATGAAATCAAGCTGATTAACGGCGCGCTGGACATTGCCGGCGTGAGCGGTGAAGTTCATGCCTCTTGCATCAACGGGCGTCTGGAAGCGCACAATCTGTCGGGACGTGCGCGACTGGGAACAATCAATGGACACCTGGACGCGCGCTTCGACCAGCTGGCGGGATCGTCGGTGGAGTTGAGTTCGGTGAATGGCTCGGTGGATCTGACCATTCCTTCCGACTCGAAGGCAGAGATCGAGGCGAGCACGGTTTCGGGTGGAATTAACAATGACTTCGGCCTGCATGTGAACAAGCATCAGTTCGTCGGCCACAACCTGCGCGGGGAACTGGGTGGTGGAGGAGCTCACATTAAACTAGAAGACGTGAATGGCAGAATTGACGTTCATCATGCCCAGGATGGACGCGCATTGAGCCCTGCGAAAGATCTGAACCACGGCGACGACGACGACAGCATCTAGCGCTATTACTTCGGACCGCGGACTTCGGGCTTCAGACCTCGGACTTCCGCGGTTCAGGCTGCTGCTGACCCGAGGTCGGACGTCTGAAGCCTAGCATCGGGTGGCTATTAACGTCAGGCGATTAATAAATCGTGTATCCCGGAAGCGGCGTGCGCAGGTCGGGCTTCGACGCCATCAACAGCAACGCGCCTTCACGCTTGAAGGCGCGCAGATCATCGAGACTGTTGAAGGATTTGGTTTTGTAATCATCGGGCGTAGGAGTGTCATCGGGAATGCGGCGCTCTTCGACATTTTCGAATGCGTGTTTTCTTAAAAGCGCGACATATTCCTCGGCTGATCGCACTTGCACCGGGACCTTTAACTTATCGACCCACTGCAGCGAGTACTGATTGTCTTTGTAGAGGTTGATCAGAATGAAAAGCCGTCCGCGCGGCGCCATCACGCGAAAGAGTTCCATCAACGCGCGATCCTGATCGGCGTAGTAGTAGAACGATTCCACCGACAGTACTTTGTCGAAGAAATTCTCCTCCCACGGAATCTGCTGCGCCGATCCCCAGACGTACAGAATGTTGTCGAAGTCCCTTGAGGCTTCGCGCGCCTGGCGCACCATTTCGTCGGACACATCCAGCCCGACCACCTGGCCAAATCCCTCCGGGCCTTCACCCACAAGTCGAGCCAGCAGGCGCGTGGCCCATCCGGAACCACAGCCGAGATCGAGCACGCGCTCGCCGGGACGCAGGTTCATCAACCGAATGGTCTTTTCGGTGATGTCGAGATGATGGCGCTCCATTTTGGCGCCTTCGCCCGCAGCGGCCCAGCGGTTGAATTCGTGTTGCAGCTTCTCGTCGGGAGTTTGAGGTCTGTCTGGCATTACGGTTTTCGGACTTAGGCCTTGCGCCCACTAAATCGACCTTTGCATGCGACCTTTTAACAAACCCGTAATACGAGATTGCTAAAGTTCCGACACTCAAGGCCGGGGCGTGATGTAACACAACTTTAATAGAGAGGAACTTTACAATGCCAGCAAAAGATTTGAATGCCAATCGTTCCGGTGCGTTAAAAAGGGCGATTGCCGCAGTGTCATTCGCCGCATTCGTTGCGACCATCCCTGCCTTTGCGCAGGATCAGAAGGACAGCCGCGACAACTTTTTCTTCTGGCCCGGAAACCTGGTAGTGAGCCGCAGTGTGTATGACAACAATCCCAATAACGTTAGGGTCGGCGAAATTTTGCCCCCCAACTGCGCAAGCACTACGGGGGGATGTAGCGCTGCCACCGGCGCTCCTTACGATGGAACTTACCCGTTCGTTTGGAACAACGACATCTACGACGGGAGTTTCGGAATCACGTCGAAGATTTTTCTGGACCAAATGTTTCCGTTTGGCTTCGTGCTCAACAGCCTGGAAGTTCCCAACAGTTCTCAGCGTGGAATTAAAGCTAGCAGCGATCAGCTGGTCACAAGCTTCAGCTCTAAATCGGAGTTGGCACTCAATCTGTCAACCGACAAACAGAACCTCACTTTTTCCGGTTATGTTTCACCGATCGATAAACTTGATGTTTCAAATTCGAATACGCCCGGAGCCGTGGATTTAACGAATCCGGTTGGGGAAAATGCCTATCGAGCCGAGGCAGTGGTCGATCGCTCGGGAAAGTTTCAGTTCACGGAAACCAATGCCTACAGCGGCAACAACGGCCGCGCCGTCATCTTAAACAACAGTCACGGGGAAAACTTCTTTTACACCTCGGGCAATGCCGGAAATGGCAGTAACCCTCAGCCCAACGGCGTGATCCTGGGCGCGGGTACGCAGATTATCAGTCCGCTGAATGAGCCAGAAAGCAAGCAAACTCCCGGAACTCCAACGCCGGTGGGCAGCTTTTCTGTTACGGAACTGGGAGATAAAGCGGACAAGATCGGCAAGGACGACAACTTTCGAGGGCTGACGATTTTCAACAACGTCCTGTATTACTCGAAGGGAAGTGGCAGCAACGGCGTGAACACGGTGTATTTCCTCGATACGACGGGAAGCGCCTGCCCGAAGGGCGTCGGCCTGCCGTCGAGCTCGGCTAGTTTGCCTACGTCGCCACTTCCCGTCAATCTCTCGACTCTGCAAACGACGGGCCTTCCCAATAACATGTGCATTCTCGCGGGCTTTCCAGAAATTTCGAACAAGGTTGCGACGACGACGGCGTATCCGTTCGGAATCTGGTTCGCTGACGCAACAACGGTCTATGTAGCGGACGAAGGAGACGGATACGCAGGTGGAACGGATCTTTACACACATGCCGCTGCGCAATCCACGGCAGGATTGCAAAAGTGGGTTTTCAATTCCTCGACGAATACCTGGAACCTGGCCTACACATTGCAAACTGGACTGGGCTTGGGCGAACCTTACTCCATCCGAAACTATCCGACTGGAACCAATGCAGCGACCGGCCTGCCGTGGGCCCCGGCAATGGACGGCTTGCGCAACATCACGGGAGTAGTGGGCCCGGATGGATACGTCGGCATCTGGGCGATCACGTCGACTGTCAGCGGCAATGGCGATACGGGCGCGGATCCGAATCGGCTGGTGGTCGTGTTCGATTCTCTGTCGAATACCGATCCGGGGGTGGCAACGAAGGAAAGTTTTTTCACTCTTCGCCAGGCTGACTTCGCTGAAGTGCTGCGTGGGGTTTCGTTCACACCTGGAACGGATTTCGGCGGCGTTCGATAACGACAGTGGGAATGAGCAGAATGGGAGCCGATCCATCGGCTCCCGTTTTTATTGGTGTCATATTTTTCTGTTCCCTTCCGCGCGCGGACCGCGCCGGATCATCCATCTTCGTGCTACAGTTCTCTTCTTCATGGCGACACCTTCTGAAAGTCCACAACCCGAGCCGAATCCGGGATCGCTTTACTGCCCTAACTGTGCGGAAGAAGTTACGGACCCGCTTACTTGCGGCGACTGCTCTTCGGTGATATGCCGGCGTTGCGGAACAGCGCTGGAATCGTCCGACGAACTGGGAATCGGATAATGGAACCCGGCCCGATCTTGCTGACCACCCGCGCAAGTTCCCCTCCCTCAGAAAGTCCCAACTCAAAGTCACCTAATGCAGAGCCCACGCTGCTTCGCGGACTCGGATTGCTCGACTCTGTACTGCTGCTGGTCAGCGGCATAATTGGGTCGTCAATTTTTCTGACCGCGAAAGATATCGCCGGGCCGCTGCCGCAACCGGTGCTGTTTCTGCTGGTATGGGTGTTGGGAGCGCTCATCTCGCTTTGCGCGTGCTTTGCGTTCGCGGAGTTGGGTTCGATGTTCCCCGATTCCGGCGGACAATATATTTACTTGCGTGAAGCTTATGGAGACTTGATCGCTTTTCTTTACGGATGGATGTTGTTCAGCGTTGCCAATGGAGGATCGATCGCCGCGCTTGCCGTGGCTTCGGCAGCTTATGTGGGGCAAGTGCTTCCAGTTGTGTCGCAGGACCACGTGGTAGTTGCGTTCGCCGGAGTGGTAATCACGCGTGCGCATCTTTTCGGTTTATTTCTTATCGCTGTGCTCACCTATGTCAACGTCGTAGGACTGCGCTGGGGCGCGCTGCTGCAGAACATTTCCACCTGGACAAAGTTTACGGCGATGTCTGCGTTCGTAGTTTTAGGATTCGCTATCGGAAAAGGTCATTGGTCCAACTTTCGAGCGCGTGGAGTTGGCCTGACGATGGGACTGGGACCGGCGCAACTGATTTCCGCGCTGGGTGTGGGAATGATTGCGGTGTTCTGGGCTTACGACGGATGGGTGTACATCACGTGGGTCGCCGGCGAAGTGAAAGAGCCGCGACGAAACGTGCCGCGAGCCATGGTTCTGGGCGTGCTCGCGGTCGCCGTGATTTATATCGCAATGAATTTGACTTACATATATGCGCTGCCGCTAAAGGAAATCGCTGTGCACGAAACCATCGCGCATGCTGCAGCGGCCGCGCTGTTTTCTCCGGGAGCGGCCATGTGGCTGTCACTCATGATTGCGATTTCCTGCTTCAGTGCGGCAGCAACCTGCACGCTCTCGGGAGCGCGTGTTTATCTCGCCATGGCGCAGGATGGCGTTTTCTTCAAGCGCATGGCGGTCATCCATCCCAAGTGGCGGACTCCGGCATTTAGCCTGATTGGGCAGGGCGTTTGGGCCGCGGCGCTCACGCTCAGCGGGCGCTATGATCAGCTTTACACGTATGTGATTTACGGGATGGTGCTGTCGTACACGCTGACCGTGATTGGAATGTTCCTATTGCGCTGGAGGCGGCCGGAGATTCCGCGGCCGTACCGCTGCACCGGATATCCTTGGCTGCCCGCGATCTATGTTCTGATCGGCACGGCGTGGACGCTGAACACAATCATCACGCGGCCGACGCAGGCATTTTGGGGAACCGCGATTGTGCTGATTGGCGTACCGGGATATTTGTATTGGAAGTGGAGTGGCCGGAAGGTGAGTTAGGTTTTTTGGGAACAGTTATGTTCAGGGGGGGACTATTAGGTTCATGTGGGGACAGCCGCCCTCGGCTGTCCAGCGAGCGAAGCTCGCTTTCTGAGTGTGGAGACCAGCCAGAATCAAAACCAAGCCGGACTTTGCCCGGCGGACAGCCGAGGGCGGCTGTCCCCACATGAGTCGCTACTACACTGGCGTTGCTGTTTTTCTTGGCGGATTGAAGAATGGGAGCGTGGTTACTTTCACGTTGGTCTTCAGGCGCATCGCTTCAATCGTGATTTCCATTTGCAGTGAAGTCCCGGGCTTTGAATATTCGGTCTCTATGCTGGCCAATGCGATTAGTTTTTTCAGGATTGGCGACCAGCTGGTGGTGGTCGCCTTGCCGACTTGCTTGTCGCCCGCATAGATGGGAACTGCGACGCGCGAAGCCTGAGCCGGCGCCGCCGGAGTAAGGCCGTAGCGTTCGTAGAGTTGCTCGACGTCGGTCCAATCGACTTCGAGGCCAACGAGCTGGCGGGGCACGCCCCGTTTCGCGTCTTGCTGCAATGCGCGTTTGCCAATGAAGTTTTCTTTATCGAGGTGAACCATTTTTGCGAAGCCCAGTTCGTAGGGCGAAAATTTCTGCGAAGGAATCAGCGCTTTCTTCGAACTGGTGTAATCGACTTCGATGAGCAGCAATCCGGCTTCGACCCGAGCAACGTCGAGCGCCAGCATTCCGGCGGCGTGCAGATCGAACTGCCTGCCCTTTTCAGCCAGCGCGTCCCAAACTTTCACGGCATCATTCCATGGCATCCAGATCTCGTAGCCGAGATCGCCCGTGTAACCAGTACGCGAAATATCGACAGGAACGCCAGCAATTTTGCCGCGGGTCACGCGAAAGTATTTCAGGTTCGCGATATCGACCTCGTCAACGGCCCTCAACAGCTTGGCCGAGGTTGGGCCCTGGAGTGCGAGCGCAGCTACGTTCTCGGAAATATCTTCAATCTGCACGTCCATGTTGAGGCCGTTCTGGCGAAACCAGCGCAGGCTGGGATCGGCAGCAGTCCAGCGATAGACGTTTTCTTCGAGACGCGAGATGGTTCCGTCGTCGATGACCTTGCCCTCTTCGTCGCACCAGCAGCAATAAATCACCTGGCCGACTTTTACTTTGTTGATGTCGCGAGTAATGACGCGGTTGACGAGGCGGGTCGCATCTTTGCCGGTCACTAGATACTTGTAGAGCGGCGAAATGTCGATGAGTGCGCAAGCGTTGCGGATGGCGTTGTATTCGTGCTCATGATGCACTTCGTAGACGCTGACGGTGTAATAGCCCGACCACTCGCGGTAATTCAGGCTGTGGCAGAGGGGAAATGTTCTCTCGTGAAATGCAGTTCCGATGGGCAAGATGATGGCCTCGTGAATTCAGTTCGAATCGGGATTATACGCCGGAGCGCTCGTCGAAGGCGCCATCCGGAGCAGATCGGCGGGAGATCCCTCGCCCCGCTTGAGAAAACGCGGGGCTTCGGGATGACTCCGGGAAGCGGTGAAGAGGGACTCCGGGGACGACACCGTCGCGCTGGTTGGTAGTGGCTGAATTTGCCCTTCAAATTCAGCCACTACCCGCTGGTTAGCGTTGCAGACAAACCTGCGGCTTCCGGATAGAATGTCGATTCGCTTCCTGTCATCTATGCGCACGTTCATGCCAAAGTTGCGGAGCATCCTCAGAAGCTGGACCGTCCTGCCTAGCGGACTGTAATTCCCTTACTCAACTGCTGCTCCGTTTATTCTTCAAACAAAAACAAATTTGGGTCGAAGCAAGGTCGGGACATCATGGCTTATTCATACGATGTAATCGTCATCGGCGGAGGGCATAACGGCCTGGTTAACGCGGCGTATCTGGCGCGCGCGGGAAAGAAAGTGCTGGTGCTCGAACGGCGGCATGTGCTGGGCGGTGCGGCCTGCACGGAAGAGATTGTGCCGGGATTCAAATTTTCCGTCTGCTCTTACGTTGTTTCGCTGCTGCGGCCGGAGATTATTCGCGATCTCGATCTTCCCCGCCACGGGCTGGAGATTCTTCCACTGGACGGCACGTTTACGCCCATGCCCAGCGGCGATTATTTGTGGCGAGTGAACGATCACGGCAAGACGCATCGCGAAATCGCGCGCCACTCACGGGTTGACGCCGAGGCTTACGACGAGTTCGGCAAAGCGATGCAGGCAATGTGCCGCTTCGTAAAGCCGATTCTCAGCATGGCGCCGCCAGACCCGACGACACTGAATCCGCGCGAACTGATGAAGCTGTTGTTCATCGGACGACGCTTTCAGGGAATGTCGAGCTACGACAAATATAACCAAGTGCAACTCATGACCATGAGCGCCATTGATTTTCTCGATCAATGGTTTGAGACCGATGTGCTCAAAGGCACGATGTCGGCCTCGGGAATTATTGGCACGTTCCTGGGCGTGCGCTCTCCGGGAACGGCGTACGTGCTGCTGCATCACTATATGGGGGAGATTGATGGCGCATTTCGCGCGTGGGGATTCGCGCGCGGCGGTACTGGCGCGATTTCAAATGCGATTGCCGACGCGGCTCGCGAGGCTGGGGTCGAAATCCGCACCCAGTCGGCCATTTCGCAGATCATCGTGAAGAACGGGAAGGCCAAAGGCGTGGTGCTGGCGAATGGCGATGAATTATATGCGGAGGTGATTTCTTCGAGCGTGGATCCACGCCTGACGTTCACGCGTTTCATTGACGCGCAGCATTTGCCCGGCGACTTTCTGGAAGATGTGAACCGCTTCAAGTTTCGCGGGTCTTCCGGCAAGCTAAACATGGCGCTGGATGCGCTGCCGAACTTCAAATGCATGCCGGGACCTGGCGCGCATTTGCGCGGCGCCATTTCGATTTCGCCATCGGTTGAATACATGGAGCGCGCTTATGACGATGCGAAGTACGGCAACTTTTCACGCAAGCCGTATATCGACATGGTGATTCCGTCGCTAACCGATCCTTCGGTGGCGCCGCCGGGAAAGCATGTGATGTCGTGCTTCGTGCAGTATGCGCCGTATAAGCTAAGACCGGGGCTGAATTGGGACGATCAAAAAGAAGCATTCGGCGACACCGTCGTGAACACGATCGCCGAGTACGCGCCCAACATTAAAGACATCATCATTCAGAAGCAAGTGATTACGCCGCTCGATCTGGAGCGCGAGTGGGGGCTGAGCGAGGGGAATATTTTTCAAGGCGAACTTTCGCTGGAGCAACTTTTCTTTCTGCGTCCTGTGCCGGGATGGGCGCAGTACCGCACGCCGATCAAGAATCTTTATATGTGCGGATCGGCAACGCATCCGGGTGGCGGCATTATGGGCGCGAACGGTCGACTGGCGGCGCTGGAAATTCTGAAAGACATTAAAGGAGCAGCGTAGTCATGGCCGGGTCCACGCAAAACAAATCGCGCGACGTCGTCATTATCGGCGGCGGCCACAACGGATTGGTTACGGCGTTCTACCTGGCCAAGGCAGGTTACAAGCCTCTGGTGCTGGAGCGTGCCGCGCAGGTTGGCGGAGCGGCAGTCAGCGATGAGTTTCATCCGGGATTTCGTTGCTCGACATTAGCGCACACCGCGGGACCGATTCGCCCGGAGATTGTGCGCGAGATGCAACTGGAGAAGCATGGGCTGAAGTGGATTACGCCGGAAGTTTGCATGACGGCGCTTTCGCCCGACGGACGGGCGCTTTCGCTTTATCAGGATGTGCAGAAGTCGGCGCAGGAGATCGCAGCCTTTTCCCAGAAGGATGCGGTGAAGTATCCCGAATTTCAGCAATCGCTGGGAAAAATCAGCAAGGTGATTGGCGAGGCGCTGGCGACCACGCCGCCCAACATCGACAATCCAAGCCGTGGCGATTTGTGGAGCATGTTGCAGACGGGGCGGGCAATTCGGAAGCTGGGAAAGAAGGATATGTTTCGCCTGCTGCGCTGGGGACCGATGGCGGTCGCCGATCTGGCGTCGGAATATTTTGAAACGGAATTATTGCGGGCGGTAATTGCGGCGCGCGGAATATTTGGAACTTTTCTGGGGCCATGGTCGGCGGGCAGCGCGCTGGTACTGCTGATCCGCGCGGCCGCAGATCCTCATCCCGCGGGCTCTGCATTTTTCGCCGCGGGAGGCATGGGAGCGATTACGCAAGCCATGGCATCAGCCGCGCAAGGGGCCGGCGCCGAGATTCGCACGGGCGCGGAGGTCATTGAAATTGTGGTGCGGGATGGTGCTGCGACGGGCGTGGTGCTGGCCAGCGGCGAAGAGATTCATGCTAAGGCAGTCATTTCAAACGCCGACCCGAAACGCACATTGCTCAAGCTGACTGACCCAACACATCTTTCACCGGATTTTGTGCAGAGGTTGCAGCACTATCGCGGCAATGGGACCGTCGCGAAAGTGAACCTCGCACTCTCTGGGCTGCCCAGGTTTACCGCGCTAGAGAATGGCAAGACTGAGGCGCTCAAGGGCCGCATTCACATCGGGAATGAGATCGACTATCTCGAGCGCGCCTTCGACGAATCGAAGTACGGGAACTTTTCTCGGCAGCCTTATCTCGAAATCACGATTCCTTCGCTGACCGACCCGACGCTTGCGCTTGAAGGAAAGCATGTGATGTCGATTTACATGCAGTATGCGCCGTATCAATTAAAAGGCGATTGGCCTCAGTGCAGCTGGGAGGAACAACGCAACGCTCTCGGGCAAACCGTGGTTCAAACTCTGGCGCAGTATGCGCCGAATTTGCCGGAGCTGATTCTGACTCATCAGATCATTACTCCGCGCGATCTAGAAGAAAAGTATGGACTGACGGGCGGACAGATCTTTCACGGAGATCTCGCGCTCGACCAATTCTTTACCATGCGTCCGCTGCTGGATTGGGCGCGTTACCGAACTCCAATTCAGAATCTGTATTTGTGCGGCAGCGGCACGCATCCTGGGGCCGGCCTTACCGGTGGATCGGGCGCGAATGCCGCGCGCGAGATTTTGAAAGAGCTCAAGAAATAGTGGTTTCGTCGAGATGTAGCGAATTGCTTTCCCAGCGAGATTCGGCACCCAAAGGCCGCGAAGATCCCGCTCCACCCGGAAGGTCATGTCCTTCTGCGGACATCCTTTCCCTCGAAACAAGACACTCCGGTAGTAACTTGCACCGTACGTTACTTTTCATTTTTACTTAAGGCTTCGCAAGCATTTAGACGGAATTCTGCTCTCGGGGGCGAGTTTGGCCGAAGATCTTCGGTTTGAATTGGCTATTTTGGCGACGGTGCAGGGCTTCTACCAGAAGCTCATGCGAGATGCGCTGGGGGGGGATGTGCCCATCCCAAGCGGTCTCGACGAGGATGCACTGCGCCATTCCGAGCACGAATTGCCGACGACGTTGTCGCGAATGTACCGCTGGCTCCATATGCTGGATATGGCAATCACTCCGGCGATGGTGCGGCAGGCACTGACTCCGGAAACGGATTCGGAGGTTGCTGAAGCTCTATTGCGATATTTTGTGCGGCGGCGAGAACCCAGTGACGTAAACCGCGACAAGACTGACCTGATTGCGACATTTCTCTATCGCCATCCTCGCGTGCCGGGACAATGGCAACAAAGTGGCTACGGATTGGACGGCGCGTTGCCACTTTCTCCGTTCGAAATCGCACTGATCGAAATCCTTGCCGACACCGACGTGCCTTCGCTGCCGGAGGAGCACGTGCAATTGCTGCGGCGATTCGATCCGTTGCGCGAGGAGATTGCCCGCTTTCGGGACTTCAACGCGCTCATCGATTCCGGCATCATTGGTCGCGTGCGCGAGTTAAAACAGTGGCTGGATGCATCTTTTTATCACCCCGGAGTGCTGGCGACGGTTTCTGCTTACAACGCTGCTTTCGGAAAACGATTTGACGAACTATTTGCCAAGGCTCTGACCGAAATCAAAACCTTTGGCCAGGCGCTGGAAGAAATGGGTGGTACGATTCTGACCACCGTCGACGGGGTGGAAGTGACGGTCGATCACGTGGCGGCGATTGAAGAACAGCAATTGCTGCAGGCCGATTACGGCAGCGCATTTGAAAAGTTTCGCCGGGTCTCGAAGCTGAAAAAGGAACTGGACCGGCGTCCGCCGATCCGGCGAGCGCTGCTGACGCCCAGTGGGCAGACATCGCGCACCGCAGCCGGTGCAGCGGCGGCGCCCAAAGCGGCCCGAACGACAGCGAAACAGCCTGCAATTGCGGTTCCCGTATTTCAGCCGCCAGCCGTGACCGCGCAGCAGATCTCGGCCGAGGAAGGCAAGCTTCGCCGTGTAGAAGAATCGATTCGAGTGTTTGTGCGCGTCGCCGATCCGAAATACCGGCAGGTTGTGCCTATGCGCTTCTTCAACCTGACATTAACCACGCCGGAAGCCGATGCTTACGGAGCGCCCTATTTGGAAGAAAAAAGTCTACGCGCCGATGTGGCACGAACATTAATCCGGATGGTCTCAATTTCCGCACGCATCAGCACAGAACTGGAAGAATTGAAACGCAGCCAGAAAATGTCGTCTTTATGGAAGCTGCATGCTGATGCGGTGGTTGTGTTGCTGGATATGGCCAGCACATCCACGGAAGACGCAGGCAGCGTGGCCAAGGGGGCTGAACAAAGCGGTCCCGGAGCCGCGCGAGCCATCCACGAATCGGTACAAAAGCTACGGAATCACGCTGATATCGCCGTGAAAACACTCGCCAACGTGAGCTAGACGACAGCCCAGAAGCGAACCTTCAAGGGCTAAAGCCCGCCTCTTTATTGGCTCTGGGCGGCACGGCTGAAGGCGTGCCCTACCCGAACCGTTTCGCAGCCAGTTGGCCCGTTCCAGTCAATGCCTGCGACCGGCTCTAGTTGATATCGAATTGCTGCTGGTGCACCGCCGGATCACTCTTCACGATGATGGTGCGTTTCGTCAGTTCTTCCATCTCGTTCAGCAAGCGGCCGTTGTTGGATTTCAATTCCTTCGCAACGTCGGGATGCACGCGCAGCATTACGTCTTCATGCTCGAGGTGTTTTGCGATCTTGCGCATCTCAACGTAGATTTCGTTGCAGACCGTCGTCACGGACTTTACATATCCGGTCGACTCGCAGTACGGACAAGGTGCGCCGATGGTGCGTTCGAGCGACTGCTTCACGCGCTTGCGGGTGATGGCGACCAGCCCGAAATCGTTGAACTGAAGCGTCTTTGACGGAGCACGGTCGTGGCGAAGTTCTTCTTCGAGAGCTTGCATCACGCGCTGGCGGTTGCGGCGCTCATCCATGTCGATGAAGTCGATAATGATGATGCCGCCGAGATCGCGCAGCCGGATCTGGCGCACGATTTCTTTGATCGCGTCAACATTAGTCTTGACGATCGTGTCTTCGAGTCGCGCCGTCTTACCGACATATTTGCCGGTGTTGATGTCGATCGCGACCAGCGCTTCGGTTTGGTTGATGACGATGTAGCCGCCGCTCTTAAGCCACACTTTCGACTTGAGCGCCTTGTTCATCTCTTCGGCAAGCCCGAATTGCTCGAATAGCGGAGTCTCTTTGGTATAGAGCTTTACGCGCTTGACCATGGCAGGCTGGAAGCGATTGAAGAATCGCAGCACGCGCTCATACTCGGGCTCGGTGTCGACCCAGATCACGCTGAATTCGGAAGTGACCTGATCGCGCAGCACCCGCTCAACGACATTGAGATCGTGATAGATCAGCGCGGGCGGCTTGGAGCTTTCGGTGCGAGCCTTGATGTCCTGCCACAGGCCCTTGAGGAAGCGGATGTCGGCGCGGAGTTCTTCTTCGCTGGCGCTCTGCGCGGCGGTTCGGACAATGAAGCCTCCGTGGCCATTCTCGCGTTCGCTGAGAATAATTCGCTTCAGGCGCTGGCGTTCTTCCTCGGAAGAAATTTTGCGCGAGACGCCGGTGTGGTTCACCGTGGGCATGTAGACCAGGAACCGCCCGGGCAGCGCGATGTGACTAGTAATGCGCGCTCCTTTCTTGCCGATCGGTTCTTTGGCGATCTGGACCAGAATTTCCTGGCCTTCTTTGAGCAGATCACTGATCAATGGAACCGGCGAATTCTCACGGCGCCGGAAACGGCGTCCGCCGCCACCGCGGCGCTGGCGGTCGCGCGGACCACTCTGGCGATCATAGCCGGGACGGGGTCGCTGGGTGCGTTGCGTATAACCCGCAGTCCCAGACGGAGCGCGAACTTCCACTCGTGCGTCAACGGTGCCGTTGCCGCGAGCCTCAGCGTCGAGTGCGGCTTCCGCTTGCGCCTGAGCCTCTTCGAGTTCCAGTTCCTCGCTGTCGTCTTCGCCTTCGGCAGGAGCTGGTTCGGCAGCGTGCATATCGCCGGAATCGGCGAGCGACGCCATGTGAATTTCGGAAACGACGTCGCGGGCCTCGCTGTTCAACTGCGCCGGCTGACCGGCCGCATGGGTTTCTTCCTCAAACTCTTCATAACCTTCGTCGGAGGAGGATTCGTAATGGACCGCGTCCGCTTCTTCTTCGTCGATGGTTTCTTCTTCCATGGTGCCCGGGTTTGCGAACACTGGAGTTTGCTCTTCGCGCGGGGAAGGCGCAGGCTCATCAGCGTGTTCGCGAGCAGAAGCGGAATAGTGGTTTTCTTCTTCTTCCCGTTCCCGGCGCGACTCGATGTGCGGGCGCCCTGATTCACGAACTTCTGGTTCACGAACTTCTTCTTCGTGTTCGTCAGCAACTTCCTCAACAAGCCGGGACTCGCCGGGCCAGCCAAGAGCGGGTACGCTCGCCGCTTCGGGATTGCGGAATTCCTGATTCCAATCTGTAGAAGTCGAGGCCGACTCCCTATGTTCCATATGCTCCGAGTGGTTGATGCGAATATCTTCGTGCTCTTCATGGAGCGGCTCGGCAGCCGATTCACCGGCAGTGGCAAAGATGGGCTCATCCTCAGGAAAAGTCGCGACTATCGGGGCGACGGATTCCGCAGAAGGATGAGAGGCTTCGCTGCGAGTCTCAGCAGCGGGAGGCTGCGGTGCGGCGGGTTGCTGTGCCCAGCGTTGGTACTTTGAGATGGATTCGCCGGGCAAGAGGATGGGCTGGTATCCAGGTGGCGGCCCAGCGGGCTGGTTTCGGCCGAAATCGGCGCGCGAAGAGGGGGTCTCAGCAGGACGCCCGAATCGGGCTTCATCGGCGGTACGTTCTGGGCCGCGTTCGGAAACTCGATCTCGCCCGTCACCTCGAGCCTCACCTCGGCCATCGCGGCGTACGCCGCGACGGCGCCGGCGTCCACGCCAGTTTCCGCGTTCGCGGTTCTGCGAGTCACCTGCACCTTCGGGCGTTGCCGCGACTGCGGGCTCGGCGTCGGCCGGATGGTCGGTTTCCTCCGCGATTTCAGTCGGTTCGGGCTCCGAGTCTCTTTCCGACGGTTCGGCGATATCGGATTCCGCACCAGCCGAATTCGCATCGGCCCGAGCTGGTTGCTGGCGCAAATCCTGTACGCTGCGGTTCGCAGGCACGACGTCAGTCAGATCGTCGTCGTGCTCTTCCAACTCCATAAAGTCGGAGACATAGAGGAAGGCGTCGCGCTCCAGGCCAATGTCGACAAATGCCGACTGCATGCCAGGCAGCACGCGGGTAACACGGCCTTTGTAGATGGAGCCGGCTAATGTGTATTCATTCTCGCGCTCAAGATAGACTTCCGCGAGCAGATCGTCCTCCACCAGGCCCACTTTGGTTTCGTGAGGGGTGGAAGAGACAAATAATTCCTTGTTCATCGAACACTCCGGTCCCGCCCGCGTTTCTTTCTTAGCGGACGAGCTTCACCGGGGCGGAGTCAGAAGAGTTGCGGGAGGAAGAAACGAAGAGCGTCGCGATGCTGCCCCGAACGGGGGACAGACTAGGCCAGAGAATTCTTCTCTAAGCGGAGTCCGCTGCGCAAGCTTGGGAATCTTTTGCACTTATCGCTTTAACTTCTGCCGAGGTTTGTGACCGCACTCTCAGACCCTATTGGGTCGGGGGGCCGTTCCCTGCCCGGCTGACTTCTCAGCTTCAATCCTTCCCGGCCTTCGACTGCTCGACTGGCCGGTGAAATGCCCCCTTTACGCGAGGGCGATCGATATTTTTGGGGCTGCGCCTCCAAGCGCAGCAAACTGCTTCCTGCCGTCTTCCGGTTCCTGAATCCGTTACTTCTGAACCCTAGTTGAGCTAGCTGGCTCTAATTACTCACCCATCTTACCTATTCACCTATCCTACTTACCCATCCAGCTAGTTTACGAAGCGGCGCATACGGACGTTCATCACCATCCCCAGCGCCAGGAACATGAACAACACGGAAGACCCACCATAACTCATCAGCGGCAGGGGTATTCCGGTAACCGGCATAAAGCCAACTACCATGCCGACGTTGACCAGGATATGGAAGCTAAGCACAGCCACCACACCCATCACCACGAACGTTCCAGCGCGGTCGGGCGCTGTTTGCGCGTTCTGGGTCAAACGCATCAGCACAATGAAGTATAGCAGCAGAATCCCCAGAGCGCCTACGAATCCATGTTCCTCGGCGAAGGCCGCGAAAATGAAATCCGTTTGCGGAACGGGGAGGAAAGCGCCGTGTGTTTGCGAGCCTTTGCCGCCCCAAAGGCCCCCCGACCCCACGGCAATTTTGGATTGCTCAACTTGGTACCCCGACCCCTGCGGATCGAGTTCGGGATCGGCAAAGCTGGTCAGGCGTTGCTTCTGGTACGTCTTTAAAACATGCACCTTGGGGACGAAGAAAACCGCCCCGACAGCTGCCGTGGCGAGCAGGGCGACCACCAACCCCTGCTTCCACTGCAGCCCTCCTAGAAACACGCCCACGATCACGATTGGGAGATAAGTAAGAGCCGTGCCGAGATCCGGCTGTTTGAGCACCATCAACATGGGAATACCGACGATTGCCCCGGCCTTCATGAAATCGGTCCACGAAAGCTCCCGCTGGCGCATGTCGGCGAAATATTTTGCGATGGCGAGAATCAGGATCAGCTTGACCCACTCGGAAGGCTGAAAGTGATTGCCGCCGGGCATTTTGATCCAGCGCTTTGCCCCGAGATATTTCTGGCCGAAGACTAACACCGCCATGAGAGAGGCAACTGCGGCGATATAGAACCAGTGGACCTGGTCAAGCAGTGCCTGGTAATTCACCAGGCTCATCAGGAACATTGCGCCCACGCCAGCCCCGACCCAGTAGACCTGGCGAATATGCGCTCCGGCGAACTTCGTGTGCATGGTGGCGCTGTGGATTTCCATCACGCCCATGCCGCAAATGATCAGCACGAACATCAGGAGGATCCAGTCGAAATCGCGGTATGAAACGTAGCGGCTCATCGGTACCCAGTACCCAGTACCGAGTACCGAGTACGACCCTCCACGAAATTCATTTCCTGTACTCTCATCGAACGCTTCTGTTCTCTCTCGGTACTCGGTACTTGCGACTCGGTACTAGCGCAGTCCCGGTGCCGCCGTTGCCAGCGGCATCGGTTTCTTTGGCAAGTCGAGAACAAATCTTCCGCCTGCAAGCTTTTCTTTATCGCCGTCGGAATCTGGCTCGGTCCATAGGCCACCGATATCGACGGTACCGTCACTCTTCGGCTTTTCGACCATTTTGGTGGGTGTGCGGCGTTGCTTCTCGACATAGGCTTTGATCACCTGCGTTGCCAGGCGTGCCGCCAACTTTCCGTGCTCGCCGCCTTGGAACAGTACGCAGACCACTACGTCCGGATTGCGCCGCGGCGTGAAACCCACGAACCAGCCGTTCTGCGCGAGATCTTCGTCGTTCTTGAACTTTGCGCGAGTCGCCAGTGAGACAATTTGCGCCGAGCCCGTCTTGCCTGCAATTTCTATTCCCGGAACGGCAGCCATAGGCGAGGTGCCTCCCGGCAGAAGCACTTTGACCATCGCGTCAGTGATGAATGTCCAGCCATTCGGGTCAATCGGAACGTTCTTCACTTCCGTATAGTGTTGAGCTTCTACATAGCCCGGTGGCATGTCGGTCGGATTGATGACGTGCGGCACAACCATCCGCCCGCCCATGGAAATTGCACTGATCGCTCGCAACAATTGCACTGGAGTAATGGCGATGGCGCCTTGCCCGATGCCGACTGAAATGGTTTCGCCCGCGAACCACTTCTGCTTGAAGTTGCGAATCTTCCACTCTTCCGATGGCATAACACCGCTCACTTCGTTGGGCAGATCAATTCCGGTCTTTTGGCCTAATCCAAGCTCGGTGGCGTATTTCGCGATGCGGTCGATACCGAGTTTTTCCGCCAGCGTGTAGAAGAAAACATCGCAGGATTGGTAGATCGCTTTTTCAAGAGTGACTTCTCCGTGCCCGCCTTTTACCCAGCAACCGAAGCGGCGGCCATAAAATTCCGCACTGCCGGTGCAGTTGACATGAAGAGTCTGCGCGATCCCTTCCTGCCAGCCGGCCACCGACATGATGATTTTGAAGGTCGATCCGGGCGCCAGCTGCGCTTGAATGGCTTTGTTCAGCAGCGGCTTGTCGGGGTCGGTGACTAACTTGTTCCATTGGTCGCGCGACACGTGCACGGCAAAGTCATTGGGATCAAATGTCGGCCCGCTCACCATGGCGAGGATTTCGCCGGTGCGCGGGTCCATCGCGACGATAGCTCCGTTCTTTCCCGCCAATGCCTCTTCCGCCGCGATCTGCAAATCAATGTCGATCGTCAGCCGAAGTTGTTTGCCCGGAATCGCATCAGTCTCGCCCAGCCGTCCAACTTCGCGGCCGTGGCTGTCAACCAGAGCCTGACGCGATCCATTCGTGCCCATGAGCAGCGTGTTGTACTGGCGTTCAACCCCGGAAATGCCGACCACATCGCCGGCGTTGTAGAGCTCGAACTGCGGCTGGTTCAGCATGTCTTCGCTGACTTCGCCAACGTAGCCGATGAGGTGGGCCATGAAACCATTGCGCGGATACAGGCGACGATGCGCCATGATCGTATCCAGCTCAGGCAATTCGTTGCGATGCGCCTCAATGAACTGCAATTCGTCGGGAGTAATGTCTTCTTTCAGGAAAATCGGCTGGTATTGCGGCAGTGCGGCGAAATGACGGATGCGCGCCCGCACTTCGCTGGGGTCAAGATGCAGCCCCTGCGCGATGAGGTCGGCGTCGCCGGCAAGGTCGCGCGACGAATCGCGCATCATCAACGCGGAAAAAGACGGATAGTTATCGACAATGGTGCGCCCTTCGCGGTCCAGAATTTTGCCGCGAGGCGCCAGCACGGGCACGTTGCGAATGCGATTTTTTTCCGCCGCCAGCGAGTAGAAATCGCTCTGCATTACTTGCAGGCGCCATAGCCCGTAGGCCAGCACCAGGAAGATGCCGAGGATGATGTATTGCGCCGCCGTCAGGCGCATGGCGGAAACTTTGTCGTCGCGTCCGAGCATTGCTTGTCAGTTCTCGGTTCTCAGTTCCCGGTTCTCAGTTAAGCGTTATAGACTTGCGGCTCACCACTCGAACGGAAAACTGCGGGGATATTTCGTGTAGATCAATTCTAATCCCAGCCGGGCTTCCAGCTTCAGAACAGGGAGTAACGTAAGTCACCAGCCTCTCCGCTGAGAACTGAGAACCGACAACTGAGAACTGGGTTTCATGTTCTTTGCTTAAATTTATCGAGCACGAAGTACAGCAACACTCCCAGGAAGGCGTTGGCCAACCCGGCTAGAATTCCGTGCGGCCAACTCCAGGTCTGGGTCATGTTGACCAGTCCGCGGGCCACCGTGAAATAGACGGCGGCGTGCACCAGATAAAATCCCAGGGTCACCAGAAAGCGCGCGCCAGCGTTTTCCACGTCGAGTTTCACTCCCAGCGATGACGCTCCGTAGCCCACCACAGTCTTGGCAATTCCGTAGATTCCAATCGGATTGTGGCCTAGCATGTCCTGTGCCAAGCCGATGCAGGCTCCGGTGATCAGGCCCGAAATCGGATTGCGACGCGCCATGGCAAAAAAGATCGTAACCAGCAGAGGCAGATCGAAATAGACCGCGAACCAGGGAAAGCGCAGCGGAACAAAGGCTTGTATAAACAGGGCCAATAACGGAACGCCGACCGTTACCGGAATACTGAACCGGTAGACCTCAACCTGCTCCCCGGATGTGTAAGTAATGGGCACGCTAGTGTGGGCTATCGTCAGCCGCGGGCTGCGAGGTAGATTGGGACGGCGCAGACGAGGATGATGAAGATGGTTTCGGCTTCGCGTTAGGAGAATTGGAGTCGTCGGGTGTGATCGACGGCGCTGCTGCCGGATTGGTGGACTTTTGGGCGATTGAAGTCGGACGCACCGAGGACGGAACGGATGCCTTGGCTTGAGGCGGCGCTGACAATGTGCCGGTTTCGCCACTTGAATCCGCTGGATTCTTGCCAGTCTTCACAACACCGGCGGCGTTAGTGCCCACGAGGCTTGTCTTCGCGATGCCAGTGTTTGCTCCCGGCTGGACTATGCCGGTCTTTGTTGTTGTCGTTCCCGTCTTTGCCACTCCGCTCTGGGCGACGGAAGATGACTTCGTCGAAGCTGCTGCAACCGAGCCGGCTGGGGCTGATCCCGTCAAACTTTGTTCCGTTCCCTGCGGCTTGGGAGTGGCTGTGATTGTTGGATTGCTTGCTGGCTTGGCTGGGGGCGCACCAGCGGCCGCGCCATTATTCAAAATGGCGGCAGCGGACTTTGCATCCGCAGCCGGCTTGTCGGGAACGGAGGGTAATCGCTGCGACAGAATATCGGAAGCTCTCAGGTGAACAGCATCCTCAGCTGTCGCCGTCCGCTCCTGTTTCTCCACCAGCACCAAAACTTCTTCCAATTTGCTGAGGTCGGCGGCCGGCTTGATTTTGATGTTCAGAAACAAATCCCGGCCGTTGCTGACTTTCGTGACAGTGCCCACCGGTAATCCCTTGGGAAAGATTTGGTCGCCGCCGCTGGTGAGGACAGTCTCGCCCACGGGGACTTGCTCATCACTCATCACCCGTTCCAGCACCACTTCGCCGTTCGTTGTTCCGCGCAGCACGCCTTGCAGACGTGTCTTTTCGAGCATCGCGCCCACGCCGCTGCTTTCGTCGTTAATCAACAGCACCTGCGCGACAGATGGAAACACGAGCAGCACTTTGCCGACAATTCCATCGGACGTCATCACCGCCATATCGCGCTGGATACCGGCATTCTCGCCTTTATCGATATAGATAATGCGGGAGTGGTCACTGCCGCTGGAGCCGATCACCTGGGCGGCCACGGTGCGTGAAATGAATTGTTCTTTAAAGGAGAGTAGCGTTTGCAGGCGCCGCGCCTGCGCGGCGTCGTCGGCGAGGCGGACCTGCTGCAGCCGCATCTGCTCGATTTCGTCCTTGAGCTGCCGGTTCTCGGCGCGCACTCCGCGCAGATAGAAATAGTTGTGCCAGAGATTGCCGCTGCCGCGCTCGACCCAAACCAGCGCGCGCTCGAAAGGAGTGACCGCATCCACGGCCCAAATGCGGATCAGGCGAGTCTTTTCCTCATCATTCCCGCTCTTCTTGACCTGGACGGCCAGCCCCAGCACCTGCAGAAACAACACTCCTACAAGAATGATCAGGTTGCGATAACGGCCGAGGACAGATTCCATAAGAAACCAGTTTCAAAGTTTCAAGGTTTCAAAGTTGCAAGGTCTCAAAACATTCGCGCCGATGGTCGACGTGAAACCTTGAAACTCTGAAACCTTGAAACTTCACACCGAAATATCTACTCGATCGAAATCTTCCTCAGCAGCTTGAAATCGCTGAGCATCTTGCCCGTGCCCAGCACCACGCTGCATAGGGGATCGTCGGCAATGGAAACCGGCAGCCCGGTTTCTTCGCGGATGCGCTTGTCGAGATTTTTCAATAGAGCGCCCCCGCCGGTCAGCACGATGCCGCGATCGCTGATGTCGGCCGAAAGTTCCGGGGGCGTCCGTTCCAGCGCTACGCGAATCGCGTTCATGATGGTCGATACACATTCGCTCAACGCCTCGCGAATTTCGCCGTCATCGACGGTAATTGTTTTCGGCACGCCTTCGATCAGGTTGCGGCCTTTAATCTCCATGGTCATCGGCTTATCGAGCTGGTGCGCGGAACCGATCTCCATCTTAATCTGCTCGGCCGTACGCTCGCCGATGAGCAAATTATATTTGCGCTTCAGATAATTCATCACAGCTTCGTCCATCTGGTTGCCGGCCATGCGCACGGAACGCGAATAAACGATGCCGCTCAGCGAAATCACGGCGATATCGGTGGTGCCGCCGCCGATATCGACCACCATGTTGCCGCTGGGCTCGGTAATGGGCAGTCCTGCGCCAATCGCCGCCACCATGGCCTGCTCCACCAGATGCACTTCACTGGCCTTGGCGCGATAGGCGGAGTCCATGACGGCGCGCTTTTCCACCTGCGTGATCTCCGACGGCACGCCAATCACGATGCGGGGATGAACCAGCATCTTGCGGTTGTGCGCCTTTTGAATGAAGTAGTTGAGCATCTTCTCGGTGACCTTGAAATCGGCGATGACGCCATCTTTCATAGGCTTGATAGCGACGATGTTGCCCGGGGTGCGGCCCAACATTTCTTTCGCTTCTTTACCCACCGCCTCGACTTCGCCCGTGTTTTTATTGATGGCGACAATGGAGGGTTCGTTGACGACAATGCCCTTGCCACGCGCATATACGAGTGTGTTGGCAGTGCCGAGATCAATGGCCAGATCGCTGGAGAAAATGCTGAACAGCGACCGCAAGTTGTGGCTGCGTGTAGGACTGGAATGATATCCGTTATTTGACATGACAAATGTTCTCGCGTCTTTCGACGTGCTCTTCTTCCGGAGCCTGCCGGAGTATTCGATTGTGGTGGATACAGGGTGCCTTCATTCTACGGGAAAGCTGGCAACCCTGCCCCACCCGAAAGTTCTCTTGCTCAACCGCTCTACTTCCCAACTTAGCTCGCAACAAACCCGTTATCCGCCTATTGGATAATGATCTTCTGCTGCTGCGTATTGACTCCGCCCTGCGCCGTTTGCGCCGTCACCGTAATCACGGCTTCGCCCGTGGGTAGCGGCGGAGTGAAGTAATGGAACCCGCCGTCTGGATTTACCATCGGCACTTCACTGCCGTTCACCATCACCCGCGCCCCGGTCTGGGTCTTGCCCGTCACCTCGATCACGTGCCCATGCTGTATGAAAGGGTCCAATTCCAGTTCGATGGCCTCGGTTTGCTTGCCTTTGGAAATAATGGTGAAGCGATTTTTCTCGCTCTCCACCGACTCTTTTCCTGTTGCGTCGTAAGACTGCACCATCCAGTAATAAGCGCCTTCTCCAAGGCTGGTGACTGTTACCGCGGCTGTATTAACTTTCTTGTCAACGAGTGTAGAAGAAAAATACGGATTGCGGGAGATGCGGAGGCGGTAACCAACTGCATTCGCCATCGGCGTCCAGGAAAATGATACGTCCTTCGTTGCCTCACCCGAAGAAAACAGCGGCGCCATATTGGCCGGCGCGATCGGCGTCGGCGGACCAATTTCCTTGTCCTTCTCCAGGCGCGATTGATTTCCCTGGAAACTCACTTTTTCCCAGTTCGCCAGTTTCACGGTCTGACCGTTGCGTGTGACCTCGCCGGTTCCTTTTTTCATCAGGATTTCGTGCTGGTCGGCCTTGGGATCGTTATGCACCTGGGCGGCCGACTCAGGGGCCAGCGAAGCGGTCGCACCCGCCACAATCACCTGCGATTTCGATCCTTGACTGTAAGTCGCGGTGGAAAGATCCACGGTTCCGGTGCTTACAGCCACGGCCACATTGGTCTGCTGCTGGTCGTTGGCGGAGTTCTCTTCAATCACGATCAGTGAATCCTGTTTCACGGTGTAACTGGTGCCGTCATTGAATACAACCTTCGCCATGCCTTCGGAGCCCGTCTGTACCACATCGCCTTTTTCCAACGGGATGCTGTAATCGCCGGTGACCCAGCTGTTGCCGTTACTCTTCTTCACGCGCACCGTTCCATCGAGTGCGGTGAAGTGCGCCTGCTGCGCGGTGGAAACTCCTGATCCCGTCGCCGGAGCCATATCTGAAATGCGTTCCAGCACCTTACTGGCGGCGCTTTCGCCCGCTCTCAAACCGCTCTCGGTGAACTGTGGAAAGGCGACATGCATCACAATGAGAAAGATGGCGAGGCCCGCCAGAATCAGCAGCACCACGCTGCGGTAGGTGACGGTCGTCCACGCAACATGGATCCCCGGTTTGCGGTTATCAGCAGACACTTTGGACCAAAAACCTCAGTAAATATGCGGTAGATAAAACGTTAGCACAAGCAAAACCGAGGGAACGACACGTAATCAGTTTGGGACGTTACCTTGGTGTAAACGATGGGTCCATTTGTACCGATTCCCGGGGGGTTGGAAGGTTGAATGGCGGCCTGTGAAAGCCCGTTGCGATCAGCTATCCTTGCCGCTCCATGGCTAGCACTCCTCGAGCAACTGCCGCTCCCGACCGCGACCGGCAGTCGTTCCTTGCTTCGGGCATGGCGACGATCTGGGTGATTGCGCTGGCCAAGTTGCTCTTCCACATTTATTTCAATAACCGCTACGGCTATTTTCGCGATGAGTTCAATTACATTGTCTGCGGCGACCACCTGCAGTGGGGATATGTGGACCAACCTCCGCTTATTCCGTTTCTGATCCACATTTGCCGTGCCGTGCTGGGAGACTCGCTGCGCAGCATTCGCTTCATCCCTGCTCTGGCTTCTTCCCTTCTGGTTGTACAGACTGCCTTGCTGGCCCGCGAGCTCGGAGGGCGCCGTTACGCCGTGCTGTTGAGCGCAGTCTGCGCCGTCATCGCGCCGCAGTATCTTTCGAACGGCAGCCTCCTCGGCACGAATTGTCTCGAACCCAACCTCTGGATGGGCTGTGCTTATTTCGCAATCCTCGCCATCAAGAGAAACGATCCACGCTGCTGGCTGTGGTTCGGCATAGTCGCCGGTCTCGGCCTGGAAGAAAAGTATTCCATTGCTGTCTTTGGCCTGGGGATGGTCGTCGGGCTGCTGCTCACTGAGCAGCGCCGCGTGTTTTTAAAGAAGTGGATCTGGCTGGGCGGGCTCGCAGCTTTTCTTATCTTCCTGCCCAACCTGCTGTGGAACATTCACTACGACTGGCCGTTCGTGCAATTGATGCGCGGCATCCTCGCCGAGGGCCGCGACGTTGTGCTGGGGCCGCTTCCGTTCTTCTTGCAACAGACTCTGCTCGTGAATCCTCTAACCGCGCCAATCTGGCTGGCGGGATTGTTTGCGCTCCTGTTCTGGAAGCAGCTAAGACCTTATCGCGTGCTGGGCTGGTGCTATCTGGTCTGCTATACAGTTTTCTTTGGACTGCACGGAAAAAACTACTACCTGGCGCCCGTCTATCCCATGCTGTTCGCGGCGGGAGCGGTGGTCCTTGAATCTGCGCTCGATGGCAAGGATGGTGGCTGGTCTCGCCTGCGGTGGTTGAAGCCTGCGATTGTGCTTCTCTTGCTGGCCAGCGGGGCGTACCTCGCGCCCATCGTCGTTCCCGTTCTTTCGCCCGATCATTTCCTCGCGTACGCAAAATCTCTCCGGTTCAAACTTCCCGTGATGGAGCACTCCCACGCTCGCGCTGCGCTGCCGCAGTGGTTTTCGGACCAGTTCGGATGGCAAGAGATTGTGGAAGAAACCGCGATCGCATGGAATCGGCTTTCGCCCGACGAACGAAAAGACTGCGGCATCTTCGCCCAGGATTACGGACAGGCCGGAGCCATCGACTTTCTCGGCCGCCGCGAGGGCTTGCCGGCTTCGCTCAGCGGCCATCAGACCTGGTTTCTCTGGGGACCGCACGGCTACTCGGGCAACTGCATGATCGTGCTGGATGATAAAAAGGCAACGCTGGACAAACTCTGGGAGCATGTGGAATACATAGGCACGTCCGCGGCAAATCCCTATGCGCTGGAGCAACGGATTGACGTTTACATTTGCCGGGGCGCGAAGTTCGGGACGCTGACTCAGCTCTGGCCGCACTTGAAGCGCTGGCGGTAGACGTTCCCTCGGCAAAGCCCCTCTCTTGCCGCACCTTCCTTGCGGGTTGTAGCATCAATTCTTAGGGATTCATAAGGAGTAATCATGGCCACCGATACGGTTATCACGCCCGCGACGCCTGCCTACGGCAAGACAAAAGTTTTCAAGAATTTTATCGACGGGGAATGGGTCGAGGCTTCCACGGGGGAGACATTTGAGAATCGCAATCCTGCCGACACCCGCGACCTGGTCGGCATTTTTCAGAAATCCTCCAGGGCCGACGTGGATGCTGCCGTCGAAGCCGCCAAGCGGGCCTTCACCAAGTGGCGCTTGGTTCCCGCTCCGCGTCGCGCGGAGATTGTTTTTCGCGCTGCCGAGATTTTGATTGAGCGTAAGGAAGACTATGCCCGCGAAATGACCCGCGAAATGGGCAAGGTTCTCGCCGAAACGCGGGGCGACGTGCAGGAAGCGATTGACGCCGCTTATTACAATGCGGGCGAAGGCCGTCGCCTGTTCGGTCCCACCGTGCCGTCGGAAATGCCGAACAAGTTTGCCATGGCCGTGCGCC
This sequence comes from Acidobacteriaceae bacterium, assembly GCA_003132445.1. GTDB lineage: Bacteria > Acidobacteriota > Terriglobia > Terriglobales > Acidobacteriaceae > Sulfotelmatobacter. Next base: position 79,965 of record PKXU01000122.1, read on the forward strand.
AGCCCATCGGCGTCTGCGGCATGATCACGCCNNTGCGGCAACACCTGCGTCATCAAGCCCGCTCAAGATACGCCGTTGTCGACGTTTAATCTTGTTCGCGCTCTTTCCGATGCCGGACTCCCGAAAGGAGTCATCAACGTCGTCAGCGGATTTGGTGCCGACGTCGGCACGCCGCTGGCGGAGCATGTCGACGTGCGTGCTGTTTCGCTGACCGGATCGTCTGCGGTGGGCCGCATCATCGGCGGCATTGCGGCGAAAAGTTTTAAGCACTGCTCGCTCGAACTGGGCGGCAAGAATCCTATGATCGTGCTCGATGATGCCAATCTCGACCTCGCCATTGAAGGCGGCCTCTGGGGCGGCTTCGGTACCACCGGCCAGCGCTGCACCGCCACCAGCCGCATCATTGTGCAGAAGGGCGTTTATAAAGAGTTTGTGGATCGCTACGTGGAGCGCGCCACGAAACTGAAAGTCGGCAACGGGCTGGATGAAACGGTGCAAATGGGGCCGGCCATCAACGAGAAACAGCTTCACACCGACTTGAGTTATGTCGATATCGGCAAAAACGAAGGTGCGAAACTGGTTTGCGGCGGCAATCACCTCGCTGACGGCGAATATCAGTATGGATGGTTCATGGAGCCGACCGTCTTCACTGACGTCGACCCCAAGATGCGCATTGCGCAGGAAGAAATCTTCGGGCCCGTGGTCTCGATAATTCCTTGTGAAGATCTGGAAGACGCCATCGAGATTGCCAACGGCATCGAATATGGCCTGTCGTCCGCGCTCTACACCAAAGACGTGAACAAGGCTTTCTCCGCGATTCGCGACCTCTACGCAGGCATTACGTACATTAACGCGCCAACAATCGGGGCCGAAGTTCATCTTCCCTTCGGCGGCACCAAGGCGACCGGCAACGGCCATCGCGAAGGCGGCATTGGCGCAATCGATTTCTATACGGAGTGGAAATCGGTATACGTCGATTATTCCGATAAGCTGCAGAAGGCGCAGATCGATCGGGAAGACTGATGCCGAAGCTTGCATCGCCCGAGCGTTAAATTCGTGCGAAAGACGCGAAAGTTTTAGCGCCTGCGCATGTTTCTAAAGTCACCGGCGCCACCCGTGGCCTGACTTGCGTAACGTCTTAGCCAATCCCTATTCCGTCGAAGCCATTGTAAACTTAGAAAACTCTCATCATGAGCCCGACTCCCCTGCGCCCGGATTTGCCGGACCTTACGGCTGCCATTGAGAAAGAAGTGCAGCAGGAAGTGGCGCGCCTGGCGGCGTCTCCAGAAGTGCGTTCGGCATTCAACTGGTTTCGCACGCAGGAGCCGCAACTGGCGCACTGGCAGATGGAGATGGCGCGAATTCCGGCGCCTCCGTTTGGAGAGTCGGCGCGCGGGGCGTGGCTCGCGGAACGCTTTCGCGAACTGGGGCTGGACGACGTTCGCATCGATGACGTGGGCAATGTGTTCGGCACGCATCCCGGATTCGGGCGACGCTATGTGGCGCTGAGCGCGCATATCGATACCGTTTTTCCGGCGAATACACCGCTGAATATTCGCCAGCAAGGCAGCCGGATTTACGGGCCGGGAGTTTCCGATAATGGCGCCGGGGTCGCAGCGATGTTAGGGATTGCGGCGCTGCTGAGGACGGTGCGTATTCGCCATGCGCTGCCGTTTGTGTTTATCGGGAACGTGGGCGAAGAGGGCGAAGGCGACCTGCGCGGGATGCGGCACATTTTTTCCACGCCGCGCTGGAAAGATTCGATTGCCTACAGTCTGGTTCTGGATGGCGCGGGCTCGGATACGATTGTGGCCGAAGCTCTAGGCAGCCGTCGTTTTGAAGTGATCGTGCGCGGCCCGGGCGGCCATTCCTGGAGCGATTTTGGCGCGCCCAATCCGATTGTGATTCTGGCCAAGGCAATTGAAATGTTCAGTGCGACGCCGGTTCCGAATACGCCAAAAACCACCTTCAACATTGGCGTGATTCGCGGGGGGACTTCAGTCAATTCGATTCCTGAATCGGCCAGCATGAAGGTCGATATTCGCTCGACGTCGATGGCAGAGATGGAGCGCCTGGAGCAATCGCTGCGGCTGGCTTTGAACCGAGCGGTGGAAGATGAAACCGTGGCCGCTGAGATGCGATCGTCGGCGCAGAAGCGGCCGCAGGGCGTCAGTTGCGAAGTGGTGGTAATTGGCAACCGTCCCGCGGGAGAGTTGCGGGCAGGGGCGCGAATTCTTCAGGTAGTGCGTTCGGTGGATGCGCAGCTCTCGAATGCCGCGCAGGTGCAGCGGGCATCAACCGATGCGAACGTTCCGCTGTCGCTGGGGCAGGAAGCGGTTGCCATTGGCGGCGGAGGATCCGGGGGTGGGGCACATACTTTGCAGGAATGGTTCGATTCCAATGGACGCGAGCTGGGATTGAAACGGATTCTGCTGACAATGCTGACCCTCGCCGGAGCAGGAAATGAGTCGGATGTTAGGGGGGCTTCATGATTCTGATGCGGGGTTGCGCTCTAATTCAGGGGCGAGAGAACGAGCTTTCCACGAAGCTAAATGCCAGGACCGAAACTGTTTCGTCGCGAAAGTATTTCTCTCGATTTCGAAGTCCAGTTCTTTCATCCGCTTTCGTATTCAGTAGACTCGCCCTCGGTTGCCTCGCCCTTAGCCTCGCCGGCCTTGTCGGCCTGTGCCCGCCTGTCTGGGGACAGAATCCCTCTGCCAGTTCTATGGCGGACTCTAAGTCCAAAGCGGACGTTATCTACCAGCACGCGAATATTTATACGGGCGTGCCGGCGAACTCGCAGTTCAGTTCGATTGAGCGCGAAGAAGCCCTCGCAGTGCGTGGCGATCGCATTTTGGCGGTTGGCAAGAACGCCGACATGGTGAGGTTTAAAGGACCGCAGACACAGGTGGTCGACCTTGGCGGCCATTTCCTCATGCCGGGATTCAACGACGCTCACCTGCACCTGGACGATGCGGGAACAACCAAGTTAAGCGTCGACCTCACGGGCGTGAAGTCTCTCGAGGACCTGCGCACGCGTGTCGAAAAGAAAGTGGAAGAGGCCAAGGCCGGAGATTGGATTCTCGGATCGGGATGGGACGAAACGCTGTGGCCAGTCAAAGTACCGCCAACCCGCTGGGATCTGGACGAAGTAGCGGGTGGGCATCCAATTTTTCTGGTTCGAATCGACGGGCATATCGCGGTTGCCAATACTCGCGCGTTGCAGTTAGGAAGCGTTACGCTGGCCAGCCGCGATCCTCAGGGCGGCCGGATTGACCGCAATGAAAACGGCGAACCCACTGGAATCTTGCGGGAAACCGCTCAGTCAGCCGTTCTGGAGGTGATTCCCAAACCTACCCATCGGCAGCGACGGGAGGGCCTTGAGCTGGCGCTTGCGGATCTCGCCGAACATGGCGTGACCTCGGCGCAGGATTATTCTCCAGCCTGGGAGAATTTTCAGATCTACGAAGAGTTGGAAAAAGAAGGCAAGCTGACAGCGCGCATCACGGAATGGCTGCCATTCGACGAACCGGTGGAAGATCTGACCCAGAAGCGAGAATCGCATCCTCAGTCGGATTTAATGTTGCACACCGGAATGCTTAAGGGATTCATGGATGGATCCCTAGGGTCGCACACCGCGGCCCTGATGGCGCCCTACTCGGATGATCCGACAAACTCCGGATTGCCCCGATATGATGCCGCAAAATTGAATGAGATGACCACCGAGCGGGTGCTGGCCGGCTTCCAGATCGGCTTTCACGCAATCGGCGATAAGGGAATACAGATGGCGCTGGATGCCTTCGCCGGCGCCGAGAAAGCCGCGCGCGACGCGCATGTGAAGGCTCCGGACGGGGGCGACGATTTTCGCCTGCGAGTGGAGCACGCGCAGGTAACTACGCCCGCGCAGTTTGCGCAATTCAAAACGCTGAAAGTGATTGCCTCCATGCAGCCCAGTCATTTGCTCACGGATATGCGCTGGGCTCAGGATCGCTTGGGGCCGAAGCGTGCGGCGACTTCCTATGACTGGCTGGCCTTTCTGAACAAAGGAGTGACGCTAGCCTTTGGCACGGACTATCCGGTGGAACCGGTCATCCCATTCCGCGGGCTCTACGCGGCAGTGACGCGGCAAAGCGAGAATGGCAAGCAGCATTACTTTGTTGAGCAGCGGCTTACCATGGATCAAGCCATTGCCGCCTATACCACGGGCTCGGCATTCGCCGAGTTCGAGGAGAAAGAGAAAGGCAAACTCATTCCGGGCATGCTGGCAGATTTTGTTGTCCTCGACCGCGATGTGACTGCCGTTGCGCCGGAGAAGATCCTTGCGACGAAGGTTCTGCTTACCGTGGTGGGCGGAAAAACGGTCTATGAGGCCAAGTGAGCAGCGATCTCCGCTAAAACTTCCCTACACAATACTTTACGCAAGAGAAATATAAAACGCTTTCGTCGTTTTGTGCGTCTAAGAGAGAAAACCCTTACTCGTTAATCCGGAATAGTTCGGAGCGCGCAATGCCCGGCCGCACGGTTTGAATGGGTATACTATTAAGGATTGTTCGGAGGCAAGAAGACTTATGGATTCGGGCGCGATGTGGATGCGCATGAAGGCTCATCGCTGGGTCTATACGCTCAGCATTCTGGCAACGCTTTCGGTCGGTATTCTGATCGGGACGGTGATTTCCTACGGAGTCAAAGGAAAAGAAGGACAAAAGGGAGACGCGACGCCGCTCACCCTGCCCTCGCCGCAGCAGATGTCGAACACTTTTTCGCAGATCGCGAAACAGATGGAACCGAGCGTAGTCAATATCAACACGGAATCGACGATTAAGAATGTTCACCGGCGCCGCGGACAGAATCCAGACGACGAAGATGGCGGCGACGGCGGCGGGATGGATGACTTTTTTAACCACTTTTTCGGTGGCCCCGGCGGCCAGGCGACCCCGGGACTCCCAGGCAACGATGGCCCCATTCGCGAGCGTTCGCTTGGCTCAGGCGTGATTGTCGATCCCAAGGGATACATCGTCACCAACCGGCACGTAGTGGAAAAGGCAGATCGCATTCGGGTTCGCTTTGAAGACGATCCTCCGGGCGTGCAGCACGACGCTAAAGTAATCGGCACTGATCAGGAAACGGATCTGGCCGTGATCAAGGTGAATGTGGATCGCGCGCTGCCAGCCGCCCGGTTAGGCAATTCCGATAGCATGCAGGTCGGGGATTGGGTGCTGGCCGTTGGTAGCCCATTCGGATTGTCAGAAACCGTAACGGCCGGAATCGTTTCGGCTAAGGGCCGTGACATCGTGCCTGGCCGGCAGTTCCAGACTTTCATTCAAACCGACGCAGCGATCAATCCCGGCAACTCGGGCGGTCCGCTGGTCAATATGAATGGCGAAGTGATCGGCATCAATACCGCAATTTTGAGCGAGACTAACGCCTATGCTGGCGTGGGTTTTGCCTTGCCCTCGAAGACCGTAGTCGATGTTTACAACCAGTTAACCGGACCGGAGCACCGGGTAACACGAGGATCGATCGGCATCACCTTTGACGCGGTCGAAAACCCGGCAATCATGCGCGTTTATGGCGCGGGGTCGGGAGTTACGGTATCCAGCGTCGTGGCGGGTAGCCCGGCTGATCAGGCGGGATTGAAAGTGGGCGACACCATTACGGCCATTGACGGCAAGAAGGTGATGAAAGGTGCCGAACTGGTGGGCGACATTGCCTCGCGAAAACCAGGATCGAAAGCGAATCTGGGTTTCTTGCGCAACGGCAAATCGCAGGAGACCACGGTGACCATTGCGGATCGCGCCAAACTGTTTGCCGGACGACTTGGGGACGAACAGGAGAACGACGATGAGAGCACTCCCAAACAGAGCAAGTTCGGCGTAACCGTTCGCAAGGTGACTCCGGAAATGGCCGATCGCCTCGACTTGCCTGCCGGCAAAGGCGTGATTGTTCAGGACGTGAAACCCGGTTTCTTCGCGGAAGACGTGAACCTGGGCCGCGGCGACATTATTCTGGAAGTGAATAAGCAGCCGGTGAATAGCGAGGAAGATTTCGCGAGAATCGAGTCGAGCCTCAAGAGCGGCCAGGACGTTGTCTTCCTGGTGCGCTCGCGGGGTTCGTCTCGCCAGGATGGAACGGTCTTTCTCGCGGGTACACTTCCGTAACTCAGAAAGCCCAATCGGAACTGGCACTGCAGCATCCTATCGAGGATGATTGGAGTACCAGTTCAGTTGGGCTTTTTTATTTTGCAAAGTTTTGATTTAAAAATTCTCTTGCGGCTTAGGCTTTTGCAGCGAAGGCTTCTATTGAGGACTGCGACTGAAAATCCGAAAGCGCGATTCGTTACTACCTGTGCGCTGGCGGCGGTGTGCACCTACGCGCTGGCCGTGGTTGGCCAAAATTCGTCCACCGATCCTGCGGTAAAGAAACCTGCGACCACGAAGTCCTCGGCCGCTGGGCATTCCGCGACCAGCTCAACCAAGTCCACCGACAAGGCCCATGCTTCGAGAAAGCGTTCGTCGCGAAAAAAGTCGGCGCGGGTGCGCGGTCAGCAAAAAATCGATTCGGAACGAGCGCAAGCTATTCAGGAAGCGTTGATCCGTGAACATTATTTGAGCGGAGAAGCTACCGGAACGTGGAACCAGGCCAGTGAAGAGGCTATGCGCCGTTATCAGGCCGATAACGGCTGGCAAAGCAAGGAAGTTCCCGACTCGCGAGCGCTGATCAAGTTAGGTCTGGGACCGAGCAAAGATCACTTGCTCAATCCTGAGAGCGCCATGACCACCGCGCCGGATGCGCCACGATCGGAACCGATGCCCACCACCTCACACAGCGCGCCACCGACGGCATATCCGGCGCCAGCTGCGAGTTCCGGTCAGACAGATTCCTCCCGCCCACAGTAAGTTTCCCAATAGCCGCACGTTTCCCAACAAGCTCTGTTGCGTGTCTGTCGCTGGCTCTAGGTTGTGTGCCGTTCGCGAATCGCTGGCGACGCCTAATTAGTTCTTCCGATAGCTCGGCATCACAGGGCGTGGGAAGTAGGGCAACGTTTGGTTCGCAAGAATGGCGCGGGGATTTCCTTCGACCAGCGCCTGCGCAACCTCTGCTCCGCAGATTGCGGCGGCCGCATCGCGCGCAGTCGAAAGAATCGGGACGCGTTTTTCGGTCTCATGCGCGTCCGTCGCGAGCACGTGCACGGCCTGATGTTCCAGCAGCCACAGAGCGGCGCGGCGCGTTCGTTCGCCCCAGAACCCCGTTAGCGCCGAGCCCGTCATCTGAATCACATAACCCTGATCGGCCCAATCCGCGACTCGTTGCAGGTTCTGGCACAAAATCGGATTGCGTTCCGGATGGGTGATGATAGGAGTCATTCCTTTGTCCCCGAGTCTGAGGAAACTATCTGTTGTATTTTGCGGAACGCTGTAGTTGCTGAACTCGACCAGCAGGTAGCGCGTGCTGTCGATGACGTAACGCGTGGGATGGGCCAATGCGTCCTGGATGTTGTCGTAAGAAAGATGAAAGTCACAACCCAGGCTCAGTTTCGGGGAGTCGCCAACAAGTTGTTGCAGATGGGCGACCAAACCCTGCAGATATTCGCGATCATAATGATAACGGTCGTTGGCATGGGGAGTGGCGACCTGGTGAGTGATGCCGTCGGCGGCGGCCGTGCGGCACATGGCTACGGCGACGTCCCATGATTTAGGTCCGTCATCTACTTCTGGAAGAATGTGCGAGTGAATATCGACCACGTTCGTCAAAACCCAAGCATAACGCCCAAAGTTGTGTCTATCTTGATTTAAGCAGATTCGCGAAGAAAGAGAAAGCGCGGAGACGTATGCATTAGCATAGCCTGCGAGGCCTGGAAGGCATGCGCCCAACGCCGCTCGCGCTCGTAACGCTCTTCGCCGTCGTCCTTTGCTGGCTGATTCACATCGGCATCCTGCTCCTCCGCAAACGGCCGCCGAAAGCCTCGGAAACCAAACGGGACCGGCTCGCCACGCTGGGCATCGTCTTACAGATGTGCGGATATTTCCTGGTCTGGTTCCAACCTCCGGGACAGCCCTTCCTGCCGCCGGTTGCGGCGCTTGCTGGAATCCGGGGCGTAGTGTTCTCGGTGTTCGTCATTGCCCTCGCGGCCGGATCGAGTTGGCTGAGTGAATCCGCGATTCGCACTCTCGGAAAACAATGGGCGCTGGCGGCGCGTTTGGTCAAAGGCCACAAGCTGATTACGGCGGGACCTTACGCCTATGTTCGGAATCCAATTTATACCGCCATGCTCGGAATGCTGATTGCAACCGGGCTGGCGATCGAACACTGGGCAGCGACCATCGCGGCAGTAATCGTCTTCAGCGCGGGCATGGCGATCCGGGTGCGCAGCGAAGAGAAGCTGTTGCGCGATGCATTCGGCAGCGACTTCGAGGATTATGCCAGGCGCGTGCCCGCGGTCATTCCCGGGATTTATTGAGGACTTCAGCGAGTTACCAGATGGTCGGTACTGCCCGCGACTTCCGGATTTCGCGGTCCGCGGTAATGAGGGGTAGGTCATCGATCAATGCGGTCGCGCCGATAACCCGGTCCACGGGGTCCTTAGGATAGCCCTCCGGCAGTTCAAACGCTTGTCTTGCGATCTTCGCCGTGATTGGGAGCGTGGTGAAACGGAGTTCAACATCAGACAGAAAAGTTTCTAGGTCGGGCGTCAGCTGAATTCGTCTGTGACTTGAGAGTCTGGCAATTTCCAGAAGAGTGACGCTGCAAATCGCTAGGCCGCGCCCGTTGTTTCGGGCCTCTTGAATCGCCTCGTGCGCTTTTGACGAAATGCGATGATGATCACGCGCCAGCCAAATCACGACGTGCGTATCGAGCAGTATCAATACAGATCGCCCCACTCTTCGGGACTGAATGCCGGAGAAACAATGTCACCCTTGATTTCGATCTTGCCTTTAAAGAAGCCGAAAATGTCGTCTGTTTCTTTTTCAATAGGGACAAGTTTTGCAACGGGTTTGCCGCGCTTGGTGATCAGCACGGCCTGGCGCTTGGACTGAACTTCATCCATGACTTTTAGACAATGGACTTTAAATTCACCTGCCGCCATCTTTTTCATGGACGAATATCCTTTTCGATCATGGTCATTATACCATGGTCATACGGAAGACGATGTTATTGGATTTCGAAGCGGGCAGCGGCTCCGGTTAACTATTTCCATATCGTTCGCGAATGAAATCTGCGATCTCCGCGTAGGCCGTGGTCAGCGTCTTCTCGTCCGGCAAGAACACAATCCGGAAGTGCAGCGTGCCCGGTTTCTGGCCGAAGCCGGAGCCATGTACAACCATGACATGTTTCTGGCGAATGAGTTCTTTGACGAAGATTTCGTCGCTCTCCGGAATGTTAATGCGNNGGAAGGCATAGAACGCGCCGCGTGGGGCGACGCAGCTGACACGCGGCGTCGACTCACACCACTTCTGCGTTAGATCTCGGCGGGAGCGCAGTTTGCGCTTCACTTCGATCAAGTGATCCTGCGGACCCTCAAGCGCAGGCTTGATCGAGTATTGCTCGGGGTGGTTGGCGCAAAGGCGCGCGCGCAACAGGCGATGCACCCCCTCGGTGTAGGCCTTCACTGCGGTGGCATCGCCAGAAACGATTCCCCATCCGATGCGCCAGCCGGNNATGCCCCATCCGATGCGCCATCCGGGGACTAGATAGTTCTTCGACATTCCGCCGAAGGTGATGCAGGGCACGTCCGGCGCAACGGCGGCGAAGGCGATGTGCGGCGTTTCGTTTTTTTGAGAATCGTAATCGAGAATGAGCTTGTCGTAAATTTCATCCGAGAAAACGATGAGGTTGTGACGGCGCGCGAGCTCGGCAATGTGCTCGAGCATCTGCCGCGTGCACAGCGAACCGGTAGGATTATTAGGATTAATGAGTACGATGCCGCGGCTGCGAAGCGTGAGCTTGCGTTCGATGTCGGCCAATTCGGGCTGCCATGCATCTTCTTCGCTCAGATCGTAGGCGTTGATGGCGATGCCAAGCTTGCACAGAACCGCCGAATAGAGCGGATAGTCGGGCTTGGGCGTGAGAATATCTTCGCCGGGATTTACCAGAGCGGAGATGCAGAGATCGACCGTTTCGCTCACGCCGGAAGTCACAAAAACATCGCGCACAGTTGTAATTCCTTTGCGCGCAGCTTCGCCGCGAATGGCTTCGAGCGCTTCAGGAATTCCGGGCGAGGGCGCGTAGCCGTTCTTGCCGTCGCGCATGGCTTTATAAACCGCCTCGATGATGTGCGGCGGCGTCTGGAAATCGAAATTCAGCGGATCGCCAACATTCAGCGGCAGGACTGTGTGGCCTTGCCGGATGACCTCGTCGGCCACGCAGGCCAGGTCGCGAATGGCGTAGCGGACTTGATCGAGGCGCTTGGCAGCTGTGATCTCAGTGATTTGACTAATCGACATAGTTTCGTCTCGAAGTTCGTAAGGCCTCTACAACGCGCCGTAATCGCCTACGCTGGCTCGTTCTTCCACGGCTGCAACCAATTTCTTCGTCGCCGGCACTTCGATCCCGTGGCGCGTTGCGCTGCGCAGGATCGGACCTGCGATTGCGTCGATTTCCGGCGGATTGCCGCGCTCGACATCTTTTTGCATGGAGCTCCGCATGCCGGCCGGAGTCGTCTTTACCCACGCGAGAACCGATTCGGCATCAACTTTGGCGCCCTCCGCCAGGGCAACGGCACACGCCTCGCGCACACAAGCCTCGCCCAAAGCCCGCAGCTCCGAATCAGACAAAATCTCGCCGACAGTTTTATTCGCGGCCGTCGTGCTCAACGCAAACGGCGCCAGGAAAACTAACTTGCCCCACATCAGAGTAGGCTCATCGTCGATAAACTGGCAGGTAAAACCCATTTGCTGAAGCTGGTCGAGTGTACTGCCCAGCAAGGTTCGCCCAGCGGAAGAAACATTCAACCGTGCAAACGGCGAGCGATGAACGATGTGACCCGGACTTACCCGCTCGGTCTCGCCCGCAAATGTCGCCGGGATCACGCGGCCGGCACCGTATCGAGCACGGAGCAGCGCCAAATGATCGATTCCATTGAGCAACGGAACGATGGCTGCGACCGCATCCGGATTTCTGATGGCCGTCAGCGCAGCGTCCAACTGCGTTGCCTTCACTGTAAGCCAGAGCACATCAACGGCAGGTACCTCCGCGGTTACGGCAACAGCGACAGTGAACTTTCCGAATGGACTTTCCAAATCAAGCTTGCGGGGATAATCCTGAAGCGTCTCGCGCCGCACCACCATGGTGACGGAAGCTCCAGCATGCGCCAAGCACGCGCCCATCAGGCCGCCGACTCCGCCTGCCCCGAGAATTGCATGTCGGATGGCAATCATTCCAGGCATCACTTCTCCTGCCTCGCGACCGGCACGCACTCCAGAATTTCCACCTCGCTGAGAGTGTGATCGCTCTGCTTGGCGCGCTGGTAAATGCGCTCCACGAGGCTCTCACTCGCGGGAATATTGTGGCGCTCGAGCCACCATAGCACATTCGATTTTCCGCTCATGGGACCAATGTCGATGATCTGCTCCAGCCCGAACACATGCGAAGGCACTCCCGAATACACAGTATTGGCGAGTACGATGTCATCTTTGTGGTATGCCTTGATGATGGCCGATGCGTGCACGCCAGTAGCGGTGCGAAACGCATCGTCGCCCACCACGGGATAGTTCGCCGGAATCGGCACGCCGGTCGCCCGCGACACCGCCTGGCAATATTGTTTTAGCTTGGTCAGGTCCTGCTCGTCCCAAGGTGCAATTCCCATCAGCTTCAAGTTCACCAGCATCTGATCGGTCTGCGTATTGCCGACGCGCTCTCCCAGTCCTATGGCGCAGCCGTGCACGCAGTTTGCTCCGGCGATAATCGCCGCCATGGAATTGGCAATCGCCAATCCGCGGTCACTGTGTCCGTGCCAATCTACGCGAATCTTTTCGCCCGAAGGTTTCACCACTTCGGCAATCACAAATCGCACCAGTGCCAGCGCGCCCATCGGTGTCGCGTGACCCGCCGTGTCGCAGATACAAATGGCCCGCGCTCCACAGTTAATCGCGGTCGCATATAAGCGTTTGACCGTCTCCGGATCGCACCGGCTCGTATCTTCGGTCACGTACATCACGTCGAGACCGAGCGAAACCGCGTACTTGACTGCCTTTTCCGTTGTTTGCAGCAAGAAATCTTCGCTCCATCCTTCGGTGAATCTCCGAATCGGACTGGATCCGATGAAAGTCGCCGCTTCGATGCGGAGCCCGGTCTTCTGTACAATTTCGGCGATCGGGCGAATATCGTTCTCATGGGTCCGCGCGGCGCAGTTGGCGCGAATCTTCATCTTGTGCGCAACCATCTCGCGCGCCAACGCGGTCACTGCTTCAATCGCACGCGGTCCCGCTCCCGGCAGTCCAAGCGCCAAGGAATGAATTCCCAGCGCCTCCATCAAATGAAGGATTTCGATTTTCTCCGCAATCGATGGATCCCGCACCGAGGGCGACTGCAGTCCATCACGCAAAGTCTCGTCGTTAATCAACACCGGCCCCGGCGGCTTCAGCCCCGGGGGATGATTCTGATTCCAGTCGTAAATGAGATCGGGAGTATGCATGGAAAAATTTTTGGCTGCCAGCTCTTAGCAGATTTATGTGGGGACAGTCGGCCTCGGCTGTCCGGCGGAGCAAAGCTCGGCCTCGCTCGAATGCATGATCACAGGAAGATGCAAAGCACACTTTGCAGCCACTATCGCCTGCAGCTGGCCGCTAGCTAGTTCACTTCTCCTTCGGCGGCAGGGTCAGCCCGAACACTGAAATCATTCCCTGCCCCGCTACATTGACCTTCGCCTCCGCGGGATTAGGCAGATATAGAGTCTTGCAATGCTCGCAGCGATAGACTTCGGCGTTCGGTCCCCAGGCCTTTTCCGCGTCGCCGCAAGCCTGCTCCAGGATGTCTGTGGTATAAAACCAGCGCTTCAAATGTCCACCACAGAATTTTCCCTTCTCATTTTTCTCGTTGCAGGCGCGCTGCCCTGCTTTCTTCCTCTTGACCTTATGGTTGGGAAGCTGCGGAATATCCTGCGATTGGGAAGCGGTTACTTCGCTGGTCGCCAAAGGAGCACCCTCATTCGAGCGGCCCAAATGCCGCCAGATTCGGCCTTACGCGGTCATTGTAACTGAAACCTGGTGGGCAAAAACATGTTCCTCGTTGCTTACACTCGCGTTCAGAACTCGCGCTTCGGTTTGGCCTGCTCCACACCTACTCTTCCCGTCACAATTTCTGCCGCATAGTAGTTCTCGCCCTTCATTGGCGCGCCCGCCATTCGGCGCAGAAGGGCGATCTGTCCAACATGGGTGAGCGCATCTGCGATTGGACCTTGAAACAATTTTTCCAGCGGCACCTGCACTGGCTCGCCCGAAGCCAAAAAGTTATCGAGTTCCTTCAGCGCCGAGAAAAATCTGGCGACCTCCTGCTCCCACGGTGATTGTTCTGAATCGCGCCACTTCTGCTGGCCTACGGCCATCGACAAAGCCCAGTCCAACAAATCTCCCAAATGCGACAGAATCTGCCCCGGCGTGCGCACTCCCTCGCCAGCCTGAAATTGGGCAAAGCTCTCGGGGACGTCGCGCAACGCCTTCCCGCCGCGATAAGCCAATGTGGCCAGAGTGTGCCGGAACAGTTCTCGTTTGGGATCGAAGGCCGAGACAGAATCAGCGGATTGAACCTTACCAGGGCTGGACTTACCAGAACTGAACTTGCCCGGACTGGACTTCCCACGACTGTTCATGGCGACAAAGTTTACACTGGTTGGTAGGAGACGAAAAGTATGCCGACGAAAAACATGGCGAAGAAAAGGACTTTGAAAGAACCCTCCCAAGGATCTGCCGCATTAGGTTTGGCCCATCCGGATTCCGTTCAAAACATTTCCGAACATGCCACTTCCTCGGAAGGTAATTTCGCGGGCACGGATTCGGCAAAAGCGAATTCTCCAGCAAATTCTGTGCAGGCAGATTCTAAAAAATCAGATTCTCCGAAGTCCGATTCACCCAAGTCAGATCCGGCAAAGGCAGGCTCGGCGCAGGCCGCACCGGCCCATCCCATTGCCGTGAGCCGTGACAATGCACAGCATTATCGGTGGGGCAACGATTGTGATGGCTGGCATCTGGTCAAAGACAAGCAGCTGACTGTGATCGAAGAATTCATGCCGCCCGGCGCAGCCGAGATTCGTCATTATCACGAGCGCGCACAGCAATTTTTCTACATCCTGACGGGCGAAGTCTTAATGGAAATCAATGGTGAGAACATGCTGATCCCCGCGGGCAGCGGCGTCCGCATCCTTCCCGGAACGCGACATCAGGTTCGGAACCCGTCCTCCAGTCCCGTACGCTTCCTGGTGGTTTCGCAACCTCCCAGCCACGGCGACCGCATCGACGAGTAACTCGCGCATGACCATGCTTATGCGGGGACAGCCGCCCTCGGCTGTCCGGCCGGGGCGAAGCCCGGCCGACCCGTAACCGCGCATGGTACCTACACTGATCGGCGTTAAAGCTGTTTCCGTCTCGCCACTCCCGCCGCGCGCACCGCTCCACGCAGCCGCCCTCCCAAGGTCCGCGCGAATTGCATATCTAAAAACCCTTCCATCTGCCGTCGAAAGTTCTTTCCATACCTATGCCACCAAACTTTTTTCATTCCGGGCATGCGGTCGATATCCAAATATTTCACCCTCACCATCTCATCCAAGCCAAATCGCCCGTGAGTGCGCCCCACGCCACTGGACTTTACGCCGCCGTGCGGAGCTTCGCTGATGCCGAAGCACGAAATCACATCGTTCACCATCACCGTGCCTGCGTGGATGCGCTTTGCCAGCCGCTCGCCGCGTTTGCGGTCGCGCGTCCACACGCTCGCCGCCAATCCATATTCCGAGTCGTTGGCCAGGCGCACGGCTTCGTCATCATCCGCACAGGCCATCACCGGCAGCACTGGACCGAACGTTTCTTCCTGCATGATCCGCATGCTTTGCGTAACCTCGGCCAGCACTGTCGGAGCATAAAAATTTTTCCCCAGTTCGGGCAACCGTTGGCCTCCGGCCAAAACCCGCACTCCATGCGCCTTGGCATCTTCCACATGCGATTCGACAATCCATACTTGCCGCTCGTGAATCATCGGCCCTACATCGGTATCCGCGTCCATGCCATTGCCCACGCGCAACTGCTTCGTCTTTTCGGCACAACTCTTGACGAACTGTTCGTATAAACTCCGATGCACATAGCAACGTTCGACCGACAAACAGGCCTGCCCCGCATTCACGAATGCTCCCCACACAGCCGCGCTCGAAGCTACTTCTACATCGGCATCTTCGAGCACCAGCATGGGATCTTTTCCACCAAGTTCCAATACCACCGGAAGTAAACGCTCCGCGGCGGCCATCGCAATCCGTTTCCCGGTCGAAACGCTGCCCGTAAATACAAGCTTGTCGATCGGCGCGCGCAACAGCGCAGCTCCTGCCGCACCCTCTCCTACCACAACCTGAAACACGTCCTCGGGCACGCCTGCGCCGTGCAACAACGACGCCAATTCCAACGCCACCAGCGGCGTCAGCTCCGACGGTTTCAACACTACGGCGTTGCCTGCCACCAGGGCAGCCAACGTTTCCGTTGCCGGAATCGAAAACGAATAATTCCACGGCGAAATAATTCCGATTACTCCATGCGGTTCGCGCACCAGCCGTCCGCTCTTGAACTTTGTCGCCAAATTTCCATGTGGAACGCGCTCATCGCGCAGCAGCCCCCAGGCGTTATCAATGAGAAATCGCGCTGCATCCAGCACAACTAAAACCTCCGTGACCAGCGCCTCCGCGACCGGTTTGCCGACCTCGCGTGTGATGGACTGCGCAACTTCAACTTTCTTCGCGTGCAGTTTTGCCTGAAACTCGCGCAGGATGGCGATCCGCCGTCGCGACCCCAGTTCGGCCCACGCAACCTGCGCCGGCTTTGCGCGCACCACGGCGGCCGCGACCTCACCCTCGCCCGCGCACTCGAGTTCGCGCAGAACTTCGCCTGTCGCCGGATTCACCGATACGATCTTCCGCGCCGCAATCTGCAGATCAGTAGCCATAGGGAAATCTTAGTCTGTCGAGACGTCTGTAGACACATAGCTCGCCACGCACTACATCCCGGTCCACACGCTAATACTCGACATCGACCAGATACAGTCCACTCGCAGGCGCGGTCGCTCCCGCCGCCGAACGGTTACGAGCCGCGAGAATGCGAGTCACATCTTCCACCTGCAACGTTCCCTTGCCAACGAGAATCGAGGTGCCGACGAGATTTCTGACCATGTGGTGCAGAAATCCCGAGCCGCGCACGCTATAAGTCAGCTCGTCCCCTGCCCGCTGCCAGGATGATGCAAAGATGGTACGAACATTCGTCACCTCTGCATGCTCCCGCCCCCGCTCTGGATCAACCGCCGCGAACGAAGTGAAATCGTGCTCTCCGAGCAGCAGGGCCGCTGCACGCGCCATTTCCTCCTCGGCCAGCGGATAAGGATAGTGCCAAACATAGCGCGCCAGGAACGGCGGGCAGATCGCGTCACGATAAATTCGATAGCGATACGTTTTTGCCCGCGCCGAATGGCGGGCATGAAACTCCGCTGGCGCATCCATTACCTCCAGCACGCGCACCGAAGCCGGCAGAATGTCGTTCATCGCTTTCAAGAAATTTCCGGTCGGAACCGACGACTCCGTGACAAATGTCATCACCTGCGCCAGCGCGTGCACCCCGGCATCGGTCCTTCCTGAACCTTGCGGCAATACCTTTTCCCCGGTAATCCGTCCAATGGCTGAGGCCATTGTGCCTTGCACTGTAATCGCATTCGGCTGCACCTGCCAGCCGGAGAACTCGGCCCCGTCATAGGAAAGGGTGACTTTAAGGTTACGCATGCGCCGATCTTTTATTCCTCGATCTTTTGTTCCTCAATCGTTTATGCCTCGTTCTTATATGCATCGATCGTTGGTCGCTCGATCTTTCGAGTCGCCGCTCGCAGTTGCATCATCGAAGCAATTTCAGGCTTCGCCAGCAATCTATCAGGTTCCTACTCGGGGGGTGATCCTGCGATTTGAATGTCGACGATTTCCTGCCTTCGGCGTCATGCTGACTGGAGCCGTTTTCCCGTCGCAGAGAAGGACTGCTCGCGTAAATGTGCGACGCACCTTCAGCCTGGTTCCCGTCAGATATACTGGATGGTTTCCGAGCGGTCCCGGTCTCCGGGATGGACATCCCTCCATCGCCACGTCAAAGGAATTACCGAGAGCAGGAAGACAAGGACGACAACGAAATAAACGCCGCCCGCAGGATCGTTTTTCTCCAGCTTTTCCGGAACCTTCCTGCGGTCGTTTGCGTACCCATGTTTGGGCAGGACTTCATTTGACCAGTTTGGCTGTCTCAGATCTCAGCACTCAGGCTTTAATTTTCTAAGTAGTTCTTAAATAAACGGAGATGAGTAGATGCCATTCGCACGTTTAGCTGCATGTTTACCTTCGACAGTACGTCTCGCCGCCACGGCATGTCTGTTTGCCATGCTGACTCTCGCGTGCTGGGGTCAGGAACCGCCTGCGGCGCCTTCAGCAGCCGCGCCCACGGCTCCGACTCCGCAGAATACGCCGGAAGCACGGCCTTTGCCGGTGTTGAACTTTGCCAAGCCGGTATCGCATTTCCCCAACCCGATTGGCCCGTACAGGCCGCGGGACTTGCCGCCTCCAAATCTCGCGAATACGGCACGCATTGACCAACTCATGCACGATGGCAAACTATACCTGTCTCTCAGCGACGCGATCGCGTTGGCGCTCGAGAACAATCTCGATATCGCCATCGCGCGCTACAACCTGAACATTGCCGATACCGATGTGCAGCGCGCCAAAGCGGGCGCCACCATCCTTGGGGTGTCGCTCGGCATTGTGCAAAACACACCCGGCGGTGGAGTGGGCGGCGTCGGAGCCCAGGTCGGGTCAGGCACAGGAGGCACTACCCTCGGCGCGGGCGGTGCGGGTGCGGGCGCCGGTGGTTTGGTGGGCTCGACGGCAGGCGGCCTCTACGGGCCGGTGATCAATAGCTTCGACCCGATTCTCACGGGCACTCTCCAAGAGGATCATTTCAGTCAACAGGCCACCAGCATTTTCCAGGGCGTGCTGCCGGGTTCCAGCTTGGCTCAAAACACGGGCACGGTAGATTTCTCGTACCAACAAGCTTTCCATTGGGGAACCAACCTGGTTCTGGGCTTCAACAATACGCGAGGCACCACGAACAGCTTCTTTTCGAGTCTTAGCCCTGCTCTGAACTCCGGCTTTAAAGCCACTGTGACTCAGCCTCTTCTGCAAGGGTTTGGGTTCGCGTCCAACACTCGTTTCATCCGCATCGCCAGGAACAACCGCGAACTTTCCGACGTGGCTTTCCGTTTGCAAATTACCACTACCGTCGATCAGATCGAGAATATGTATTGGGATCTCCTCTTTGCGTATGAGAACCAGCGCGTCAAAGAAGAATCGCTCACCTTTTCGCAGAAGACACTCTCTGACACCAAAAAGCAAGTCGAAATCGGCAGTCTCGCTCCCATCGAATCGGTACGCGCAGAAAGCACCGTAGCCGCAGACCAGCAGGCACTCACCGTGGCCAAGACCAATCTTCAGTTGCAGCAGTTGCTGATGAAGAATGCACTCAGCCGCACGCTGCACGATCCCATGCTGGCGGCAGCAGAAGTAATTCCAACATCTACCATGGAAGTTCCGGCAAATGAGCAGATCCAGCCTACAGAGGATCTGGTCAACGATGCTCTTCGCCATCGGCCCGAGCTCGTCGAGTCCCGCATTCAGTTGAACAGTCAGGAGATCAGCGACAAAGCTCTTCGCAGCGCCGTTCTACCCACGCTCAACCTTTATGGGTACTATGGCGGGTCCGGCGTCGGCGGCTCGCAGAATGTGTCGAACCTCTGCTCTAATCTAGCCCCCGAACTGCAGGGCTTCGGCTGCACCAGCACTCCCACGCCCTCGGTGGGTATTGGCGGCACTCTGAACCAACTGGTCAACTCCACCGCTCCCGACAAAGGTGTCGGCCTGCAGCTCAACATCCCGCTACGCAACCGCGCCGCCCAAGCGCTCCAGATCCGGTCGGAACTGGAATACCGCCAGATCCAGATGGCGCTGCAGCAAACCGAAAACCGCGTCAGCATCGAAGTTCGCCAGGCCCAATTCGCCGTGGAGCAAAATCAAGCCAGCGTGGCTTCGGCCAAGGCCGCGCAAGATTACGCGCAACAGTCACTCGATGCCGAACAGAAGAAATATCAGTTCGGCACCTCGACTACGACAGCGGTACTACAAACCCGCAGCGCCCTCGCTACCGCTGAATCCACCTTGATGTCGGCGATGGCCGCTTACGAGAAATCACGTGTCGAACTCGAACGCGCCGTTGGCACTTTGCTCGACGACAACGGCATCAGTATCGACGATGCCGCTCGTGGTCAGGTCACGCGTTCGCCCAATGTTCCTTATGTGGCGCCGCGCAAAGACCTGCCATCGCTGGTGCAACCGGCTCAACAGACCACGCCGCCCGTCCAACCTTAGCCCGAAGCAAGGCGCCGCTGTTGCTCGACAACAACGGCGCCNNGCCTGCTTGCATCTCATGACCTCTCACAATTCTTTACAATCCCGCGCCGTTTCCGCGAAACGTCTCCCGCTAAGATTGAAGTGAAATATTTTTCTATCCCGCAGCCAACACCGGCATCCATGGAAAGTCTGATCGTGAAACAATAATTTTCCCGTCTCGTGCGCAGTGCACTATTGAGGAAGATTTTTTTCAAGACGGATTTACTCAAGGACCTGTGAATTAAAGACTTGTTTATTCAGAGGCGCGCTGTTGAAGCGCTGATTTATTCCCCGATCCCGGTTGTAAGGATCGTCGATTCAAGGAGAAACCGATGCTTGTACCACGTTCGATTCGTAGGCTGGCGATGCTGCCACTATGTGCCGCGGCCGCCATAATTTTTGCAATCGCTCCTGCTTCACTTCGGGCGCAACAAGCCGCGACCCCGTCATCGGCACAATCCATGCCTCCCGCGGCGCCCCAGCCCGCTGCGCCCACGGTGCAATTGAAGGACTATTCAGTTCCCCGCTCGGCATTTCCTCACTTCCTGCATCCCTATGAGGTGCAGAAAGTGCCGCAGCCGAATCTGGGTAATTCGGCGCGCATTGACTCGATCATGAAAGACGGAAAAATTTATCTCTCCATCAATGACGCGGTTGCGCTCGCCTTGGAAAACAATCTCGATCTCGACATTGCCCGCTATAACCTAAACATCGCCGATGCCGACCTGCTGCGCGCGAAATCAGGCGCCGCCATCCTCGGCGTAAACACCGGCATCGTGCAGAACACGCCCGGCGGCGGCGTTGGCGGCTTGGGCGGCACAGTCGGCTCTGGCACCGGCGGCACCACCGTGGCCGCTGGCGGCGCTGGCACCGGGACCAACGGCCTGGTCAGCTCAACTCTCGGCATTGGCGCGCCCATCACTAGTTTCGATCCCGCACTCACGGGCACACTGCAGCTTGACAAGAACGATACGGAATCGGTCAGCATCTTCAGCCCAGTCCCGGTCGTGGCGCAAAATACCTACACGTCAAATTTCGGCTACACGCAAGGCTTCGCATGGGGTGGCGCTCTGACCGGAGCCTTCAACAACACCCACGTCACTACCAACAATCCCACCAGCCTGCTGACGCCGCAATTGGGCTCGAACTTTCAGTTCCGTTTCACGCAAAACCTCTTGCAAGGTTGGGGAACTTTGCCCAACACGCGATTCATCCGTATCGCCAAGAACAACCGTGAAATTTCTGACGTAGCCTTTCGTCTGCAAATTATCACCACCGTCGACCAGATCGAAAACATGTACTGGGACCTGGTCTATGCCTACGAGAATGTTCGCGTGCAGCAAGAATCGCTGACTTATGCGCAGAAGGCACTCGACGACTCCAAACGCCAGGCGCAGGTCGGCACCGCGCCTCCCATTCAAGTTGTAAGTTCGCAGAGCACGGTCGCTACCGATCAACAGAATCTGATTGTGGCGCAGAACAATTTGCAGCTTCAACAACTGCTCATGAAGAACGCTCTCAGCCGCAGCATTGAAGATCCCGTGCTCGCCGAAGCCGATGTAATTCCCATATCGACCATGGAACTGCCGCAGCAAGAGCCGGTCACTCCGGTTCAGGACATGATTAACGACGCTCTGCGCCATCGCGCCGAACTGGTCGAATCGCGCATCGATCTGCAATCGCGCGACATCAACAGCAAGGCCGTACGCAATGCGCTGCTGCCAACGCTGCAGGCATTCGCCTATTACGGCGGCTCCGGCGTCGGCGGAGATGTAAACTCGCTGGTGCCCAGCTGCTCCAGCACGAGCAGCGCCTTATGTTTCAATCCCGTTAACGCCCCACCGCCATTTCAAAAATCCACCACAGTGGGCTATGGCGCAACCTTGAGCCAGATGGTAAATTCCACTGCGCCCGACAAAGGCGTGGGATTGTCGCTGAATATTCCCATTCGCAATCGACTGGCGCAATCCAACCAGGTACGAGCCGAGCTGGAATATCGCCAGGCCCAGGTGCGGGAGTTGCAGCTTGAAAATCAAGTGCGGGTGGAGGTGCGCAACGCCCAGTTTGATGTGCGACAGAATCGGGTTTCCGTGCAGGCCGCACAATCGGCCGTCGACCTAGCGCGGCAGACGCTGGACGCCGATCAGCAGAAGCTGAAAGTTGGCCTGACTACGCAGACAGCGATTTTGCAGGACGCCGCTACCTTGACCACGGGCGAATCAAATCTCGTTTCGGCCAAAGCCGCCTACGAAAAGTCAGTCATTGAACTCGATCGCGCCACCGGATTGCTGCTCGATCACGCTGGAATCAACGTTGCCGACGCCGCTCGCGGCCAGGTCACGCACTTGCCCAACGTGCCTTACGTGGCCCCGCGCCCGGATGCTGCGCCAGTGAGCCCGCCGTCTTCCGCGGCACCGGCGGCCAATCCGTCAGGCGGCCAAATGTAGCGTTGAGCTTCGGCACAGCATGGGCTCCTTGACGCAGGATGTCCCGGCCCGATGGCTGCTAGAAGCCGGAGACCGCCGGCGCAGTGGATTGATCAAAGTTGTGGCGGGAATTGGCGTTTCTGAATAAATGGGGCGACAGCCGCCCTCGGCTGTCGGGCCGAGCGATGCCCCGTGGTTCAATGTGACTGTCGATCTGCGCTCGGCTCCACCCTATATTGTACGTACATTTGTGTAACTGTACATACACTCTTGTACATAAAATGTTCCGCAAGGAACATTTTGTAAACTAGCACCGCTTTTTGACACATAGATGGTAGACGGAAACGTCTCTTGCTCGTCAGCACTTGGCACGCATGCCTGATACACTACGCCCGATGGCGACATCTTCGCGCCCCGCTCTTCCCAGATTCTTCCTCTGGCTCCTGCCTTTATCTTTCCTGCTTCAGCTGGCTACTATCGCCATCTTCCATCAGTACAAAACGCGCGCCGGCGACGAGCACTTCGAATTTGGCTGGGAAATGGGACGCGTCGCTCGCTCTATCGCTCTGGGCCAGGGCTTCAGCAGTCCCTACGAAGGCAATACCGGAGCGACAGCCTGGGAACCGCCGCTCTACCCGTACCTAATGGCCGGAGTGTTTAGAATTTTTGGCGTCTACACTCAGGCGTCTGCCTGGGCATTGCTCAGCATCAACAGCCTGTTCGCCGCGCTAACTTGCATTCCGATTTTTTTTATTGCGCATCGAACCTTCGGCGAACGGATAGCCGTGTGGTCGGCAGGAACGTGGGCGCTCTGTCCCTACGTCTGGTATTGGTCGGTGCATTGGATCTGGGACACAACTTTCACGCCGCTCGTACTCGCGTGCCTGTTTCTCCTGGCACTCAAGCTACAGCAAGACCGCGTAGTCTCGGACGCATTCGTCCGGGGCGTCAGCGACGACTCGCGAGACTCGAGCCTCGCTTCGCCGGGCGGACGAATGCGTCCTCCCCTACGCAAGGCAGACTGGCGCAGCTGGATACTTTTCGGCGCACTGTTCGGCATCGGAGCTTTGGCCAACCCCACCATGCTGGCGTTCCTGCCCTTCAGCGGCCTGTGGGTCTGGCGACAGCGCTACCGGCGTGGCATTCCGTCTCTCGCCGGCGTCGCGCTGGCTTCTGTCGTATTTTTTCTGGTGCTGACTCCGTGGGTGGTTCGCAACTACGAAGTCTTCGGACGCTTCGTTTTTCTTCGCGATGATTTCGGATTGCAAATCCGCCTGGGCAACGGCCCTTATGCTGACGGAATGCTGATGGCCTACCTCCAGCCCAATCTCAATAAACTGGAGCTCGAGAAGTTTCAGCAGATGGGCGAGATCGCGTATGCGGAAAGGTGCAAACGTATCGCCTTCGATTGGATCCGCACCCACCCCGTACGCTTCGCGGTCATCAGCCTGAAGCGCTTCTTCTATTACTGGAACGGCGTGCCGCGGGCGACGAACAGCCTTGCTCCCGTTGACTTTCGCACGTCAGCATTTCTGGCAATATCGGTGCTCGCGCTGTGGGGACTCGGACGCGCACTGCGCCAGAAGCGGCCCGCAGCATGGCTTTTCGCGGGACTGGTGCTGACCTATCCCACGATCTACTACTTCGTATTTCCCCACGCACGTTATCGCCATCCCATCGAACCCGAGTTGGTGATCCTGATCGTGTTCTTATTGTCGGAGATAAAGCAGCGTGATCAATTGCAGCCGAAAAGCGGCAGTGGCATCATCTAACGCCGTCCCCCTCTAGTATTGTCATCCTGAGCGCAGCCGCTTTTCAGGCGGAGCGAAGGATCTCCCCCAGTTGGGTCCCGCGTTGGGAAGGAGGCCATCAAAATCGCGACCAGCCCCCGTGTGAGACAATTTCGAGTCCGCGCAGCAAAGCCGCGAGTCGTGAACGGCCGCATTTCCACCTATGAATCTCTCCGTTGTCATCATTACTTTTAACGAAGAAGCCAACATCGGCCGCACGCTAGAAAGCGTGAAACCACTGGTCGCCGACGGCAAAGGAGAAATCATCGTCGTCGACTCCGGCTCAACTGACCGGACAGTTGAGATCGCAAAGTCATTCGGTGCGAAAGTCTTCGTCGACGAATGGAAAGGCTATGCCGCGCAGAAGAACTCTGCCATCGACAAGGCGACCGGAGATTGGATTCTGAGTCTGGATGCGGACGAGGTAGTGGAACGCGATTTAGCGTCGCTGGTTGCTTATGTGATTTCAAAGAGGCAACCGCATCCGAAGCAGGAACTCCTGAGTGCGATGGGTGTGACGACATCTCATGCCGACCTCCAGGGATTCTGGATTCAACGCCGGAACTTGTTCCTGGGCCGATGGCTCCGGCATGGGGGCTTCTGGCCTGATCTGAAGCTGCGATTATTTCGCAAAGGCTCAGGAAGATTTGAAAATCGTGCGGTGCACGAAGATATTGCATTTGCAGGTAAAGCTGGGCGACTCAAAGGCGTGCTCAGTGCGCTAGTGCACCACTCCTACCCTACGCTCTCCGACTACATCGATCATATGAACCGCTATTCGTCGCTGGGCGCGGAGATGGTGGTTGCGAAACGTAACGGCAGAGTACGGTTCAGCGTGATCAACATCGTTCTGCGCCCGCTGGCGACGTTCCTCTACAACTATTTCCTCCGTCTCGGCTTCCTCGACGGCCGCGAAGGCCTGCTGCTGCATCTCTACCACGCGGTATATGTTTCCTGGAAATACGCCAAGGCGTGGGAACTCTCGCGGAAGCAGCCGTGATGGTCCCTTAGACGTTGCAATCAACGTCTCTACAGAAACTTATCGTAGAGACGTAGCTTGCTACGTCTCAGCGTGCACCGGCAAACCGACCGGTCGTTTGAATGCCGCTCACCCGCCTTGCTCACACGCTCTCACTTCCCTATCATCGAATCAGAGCAGTGGGGTTCGCATGGCAAAGAAGCCGTCTCGTCCGTCCAACCAGCCGCAAGTGGCCGAGAGTCCAATCGGCGACGTGTTGGAGAACCGTCATCCTTCCGACTCCGAAAGACAATGGGCTGAGAAAACGCTCGCGCCTACGCTGGAAAAATCTCCCGAGCGGCCCATCGGCGCTCCCACCGGCGTGAACCTCGACGAGCATGGCCATGCGCGCTTCACCACGATTTCTGGCGTACCCATTCGCCGCCTATACACGCAAGCCGATCTACCCGAGGACTGGAGCGCAGAAAGCTATCTCGGCTATCCCGGCCAACCGCCCTACACGCGCGGCATTCACGCCACGGGATATCGCGGCAAACTTTTTACCATGCGGCAATTCTCGGGCTTCGCCTCGCCCGAAGAAACCAACCAGCGCTACAAATATTTGCTTGAGCATGGCGGCAGCGGACTCTCCGTCGCCTTCGATCTGCCTACGCTCATGGGCTACGACTCCGACCATCCTGCCAGCGAGGGCGAGGTGGGCAAGTGCGGCGTGGCCATCGATTCGCTCGAAGACATGGAGATTCTTTTCGGCGGCATCGATTTGGAAAAGACGACGGTTTCGATGACCATCAATTCGCCTGCGTCTGTGCTGTGGGCAATGTACCTGGTGGTCGCGGAAAAGCAGGGCGCCGACTGGAAGAAAATTTCCGGCACCATTCAGAACGACATCCTTAAGGAATACATTGCACAAAAGGAATACATTTATCCGCCGGCTCCTTCGATGCGGCTGGTCATCGACACCTTTGAGTTCGGTTCGATATTCACGCCGCGTTTCAACACAATTTCAATCAGCGGATATCACATTCGCGAAGCGGGATCAACCGCTCTGCAGGAACTCGCATTTACCTTGTATGACGGCGTCGAATACGTAGAATGGGCACGCCGCCGCGGGCTCGATGTGGACGAGTTCGGTCCCCGTTTGAGCTTCTTCTTCAACGCGCACAATGATTTCTTTGAAGAGATCGCCAAGTATCGTGCCGCGCGCAAGATCTGGTATCGGGTGATGAAAGAGCGCTTCGAGGCCAAGAATCAGCGCACCTGGCTGATGCGTTTCCATACCCAGACTGCCGGAGTTTCTTTGCCGGCGCAGCAACCCATGAACAACATCGCGCGCGTGGCTATTCAAGCGCTGGCGGCAGTTCTTGGCGGGACACAGTCGCTGCATACCGATTCGTACGACGAGGCGCTTGCCCTGCCCACCGAAGAGGCGGCGCGCATCGCGTTGCGCACGCAACAGATTATTGCTTATGAGTCCGGAGTCACGCAGACGGTCGATCCGCTAGGCGGCTCCTATTTCCTGGAAACTCTGACTCTGCAAATGGAAAACGGCGCCTTCGATTATTTCGGCAAGCTGGACGCTATGGGCGGCATGGTGAAAGCCATTGAGCGCGGTTACCCGCAAAAAGAAATTGCCGAAGCTTCGTATCAGTATCAGCGCGCAGTGGAAGCGCGTGAGAAGGTGATCGTCGGTGCCAACGAATTCGTCATCGAAGAGGAGTCTCCGCACATTCTCTACATCGATGAAAGCGTGGCTCGCCAGCAATCTGCGAAATTAAAAACTCTGCGCGCCCGCCGCTCCAATGATGAGGTACATCGAGCGTTGGAGGCGCTGAAAAAAGCGGCTGCGCAGGAGCCGCGCGCCGGCACTGACGGCAACGTTTCTGCCGCGAATACCATGCCCTACATCGTCGACGCGGTGCGCGCTTATGCCACGGTGGGCGAAATCTGCGAAGCCTTGCGGCAGGTCTATGGCACATATACCGAAGTTAGTATCACTTAAGCCAGAAGATTTTTCGAGCTCGGCGCGCTCTAAAACTCGTGGGCGCGAACGCGCTCGCGATTAGCATGGAAGCAAACCTGAAACTCAATCGGGAACTCAACGGAAATCCAACTGAAAGATTCAAGAAGAAGCTCCAACAGGAAACTCAATGCGAAATCCAAGATTTTCAAATTTCGTCTTAATCGGCAAATCATTACTTTGCGTGGCGATGTGTGCCCTGGTGGGGAGCGCGCAAAATGCATCCGCGCCAGAAGACCACGGAATCGCTGTCGCTAACATCGATATCTCGGTCAAGCCGGGAGATGATTTTTACCTGTACGCCAACGGCAATTGGATCAAGCGCACTGAAATTCCGCCCGATCGCGCCGAGGTCGACGTCTTTACCAAGCTGGGCGACCTCAGCAATAAGCGTACTGCGGACTTGATCGAAGAGATTGCCAAGTCCAACCCGCCCGCAGGCTCGGGCGCGCGCAAAGTTGCGGATCTCTTCAACTCTTACATGGACGAAGCCGCGATCGAGGCCAAAGGCCTCGCGCCTCTTCGCCCGCACCTGGACGCAATCGCGGCCATCCATGACAAGCGCGAATTGGCTCACGCCCTGGGTGAAACTTTGCGCGCCGACGTCGACGCGCTCAATAACACCAACTTTCACACTCAAAATCTTTTTGGATTGTGGGTCGCTCCCGGCTTCAATGATTCGGAGCACTACAAAGCCTATCTGCTGCAAGGCGGACTACAACTGCCCGACCGCGAAGATTATCTGGACGACAAGGAACGCACGCGCCATCTTCGCGCCCAGTATCAAACTCACGTTGCCGCCATGCTCAAGCTGGCTGGATTCACCGACACCGATGCCCGCGCGACTCGCATCCTCGAACTCGAGCACGCTATCGCGCAGAGCCATCGCAGTCTGGCCGACAACGAAGATATCTACAAGGCCAACAACACCTGGACTCTGGCTGATTTTTCAGCCAAGGCTCCCGGTCTGGACTGGACCGAGTATTTCCGCGCAGCCGGCCTCGACCAGCAAAGCAGCTTCCTTGTCTGGCAGCCCGAAGCCTTCACCGGCGAGTCCGCCTTGGTGGCTTCCACCTCGCTCGACACCTGGAAGGACTGGCTTGCATTCCACTTAATCGATACTTACGCAGGGGTGCTGCCGAAAGCCTGGGTGGACGAACGCTTTGCGTTTTTCGGCAAGATTCTCTCCGGCACCACCCAGCAGCGCCCACGCTGGCAACGCGGGGTCGCGGTAGTGAATGGATTGTTGGGCGACGCTGTCGGCCAAATCTACGCGCAGCGCTATTTTTCGCCACAAGCCAAAGCGCAGGCGCAAGACATGGTAGCGAATCTGATTGCCGCGTTTCGCCAACGTATTGAAGCGCTTCCCTGGATGAATCCCGCGACCAAGGCCGAGGCCGAGGCCAAGCTTTCAACGTTGTATGTGGGAATTGGCTATCCGGAAACCTGGCACGACTATTCCAACTTCGAAGTAAAGCCCGACGATATCTTCGGCAACATCTGGCGCGGCAACCTGGCCGAATATCAGCGTCAGATCGCGCGCCTGGGCAAGCCGATTGACCGCAAGGAATGGTCGATGACGCCGCAGACCGTAAACGCTGTGAATCTGCCGCTGCAAAATGCGCTTAATTTTCCTGCGGCGATTTTGCAGCCTCCGTTTTTCGATCCTCTGGCTCCGGCTATGGCTAACTACGGCGCCATCGGAACCGTAATCGGACATGAAATCAGCCATACCTTCGATACCGAAGGAAGCACATTCGATTCCAAAGGCCGGCTGAGAAACTGGTGGACTGCCGCCGATCTTAAGCATTTCGAAGCCGCTACGGCACAACTGGCGGCGCAGTACGATACCTACAAACCCTTTCCCGATCTCTCGGTGAATGGCAAGCAGACGCTGGCGGAAAATATCGCCGACGTCGCCGGCATCTCCGCTGCCTACGACGGTTATGAGGCTTCTCTCTCACGTAAGATCGGGCCCGCGCAGAATGGTTTCTCCGCCGACCAGCAGTTCTTCATCGCCTTCGCGCAGAATTGGGGATCGAAGCTGCGGGAGGCTGCGCTGCGCCAGGACGTGATAACCGATTCGCACGCCCCGGCCGAATATCGTGCGGCGACGGTCCGCAATATCGACGCCTGGTACACCGCCTTCAATGTGAAGCCGGGGGACAAACTTTATCTGGCGCCGCCCGATCGCGTGCGCATCTGGTAAAGCAGGTTAGCGGGGGGCTAGCGAGGCCGCTTCCCTAGCTTCTTCAGTCACCAGATTATTGCCACCGCAGCTGTGGAGAAACCCCCGATCCTCGGCCATAACACCCGTTTCCTGCCAGTTGTTTGCCGTTGTTCGTCGTAAGCGATTGAAAACGCAGCCTGGCTATAAACATGGAATTGGCAGCCGGCGTGCATATTGAGAAGTACCCTCGTGTGAGGGCAGACGTCCGTTGTGGCTGACGAACTCCGCTCTGGAGAGAAGACGAGATTATGGCGAACGAGGTGGGAGCCGACGCATCCGGCAATTGGAGGACAGCCCAGGTCTATGCGATGGCGAGTATCTGCCTGGTCATCGGGTTGGCTTTGGGGTATTTGTACCGTGGGTCAGCATCACGCCCGATGCAAACCTCGCAGGCTGCGATGATAGATGCTCCGGCGAGCGCGCAGTCACAAATGCCCAGCTTGGACGACATGAAGCACATGGCCGACAAGAAGGCCGAACCTCTGCTAGCCAAACTGAAGAACGATCCCAACAACTCTGGGCTGCTGAACCAGATCGGGATACTCTACAAAGCAACTCATCAGTTCAGGGAGGCGACTGAGTATTTCCAGAAATCAGTCGATGCCGACCCTAAGAACGTGGCCGCGCGCACGGATCTGGCATCCTGTCTCTATTACGAGGGTGACGCCGACGGCGCCATCCAGCAACTCCAGCAATCTCTCAGCTACAACCCCAAGGATGCCAATTCACTTTTTAATCTGGGGATGATCCGCATGCAGAAGAAAAACGATCCCGCGGGCGCGATCGACGCATGGCGGCAGTTGCTGAAATTGAACCCCACGCTGGCCGAAGACAAGAAGGCCGCAGTCCAGAAACTAATTGTGGAAGCCCGCCAACCGAAGCCCAGTAACTAGCCACTCTCGGAAATTACTTCCCGTACACAACTGCCTGCGTTGATTTTCAATCGTGTGGCCCCGCTAGATTGGCGCACTCTCAGAAACCTCTGCATTCCAGTGGTCCGCGGCAACCCTTCCACCGTATCGTGCTACGAAAGTAAGGAAGAAATATCCGCCGTAGGGGCGGCGTGCTAAAGTTTTCTGCCAAAGGACGATGTAGTTGGTATGTCGATTCCTGTGGGTCGTCGGCATTACTGGCCGCTTTCTTCGCTTCTGCTGTTTTGCGTCGGAACTTCTCCGACCGTTGCCGGGGATCCGGCCAAACTCATTTACCGCAGCAACGTCACCGAAGTGCGCCTGAACTTTTCTGCCGCGGACCAGAACAATCACGGCGTGGCCACGTTGCAGGCCAGTGACTTTGCTGTGGTTGATAGCGATGTTGTCGTCCGCAATTTTCAGAGCTTTACTCGCTCGGATTGGACCAAACTCGAAATTGCAATTCTCATTGACGCCAGCGAGTCTGTGACTCCGCGCTTTAGCCAGGAGATGGCTGACATTCTGCACCTGGTTTCGAGTGCTGAGGGCGTGCCTCCCGAAAACCTTTCTATTTTTTCTTTTGAGGGTTCCCGTCCAGCTCTTCTTTGTGCCGGAGATTGCCGCGCCTCACAAGCTGCCGGAAGACTTCCGGAGGTACGCGCTCACGGACTGACTCCGTTGTTTGACACCATCGTATTCGCGGAGGACTATCTCGCCCATCACGGCGACGCACGCGCCGAGAAAACACTTATCGTGTTCTCGGACGGCGTAGACTCCGTCAGTCAAGATTCTTTGGGAGATGCACTCGACGCTTCCGTGAGGAGCGAGGTTCAGTTGGATTGTATTGACCTGAACAAGAGCGCTTACGGATCACAGGGGGCCGCGATTCTACGCAATCTCGCCAGCGCAACCGGAGGGCGTTATTTCTCGCCGCCAGAAGGGACCACCGGTGTACTGAATGCATTACTTGAAGAGTTGCGAGCAAATTATATTGTTACTTACAGATTACCCAGTCGCGCCCCCGGATTTCACGCTGTCCGGATTCTTCCGACTCACAATCTCAAGCTGCAGTTCCGGAGCAGAATCGGGTACTACTATCCCAACCAAGTCCAGTGATTGGAGGCCTATGAAACGCGCGCTGTTCTGCATTGTCGTGTTCGCTTTTCCAGTTTTTCTTTCAGCCCAAGACCACTCTTCACAGCAGGGCACCATCATCCGCATGCGCATGACGGATTGCATGGGGCCGCAGCACGGGTTCATGGCAGCCATGTCAGGTGCGAGTAAGGTGGAATCGGGTGCGCTCTGCCCCGAATACGTTCTGGCGGGGGAGAAAGTGGTGTATATCATCAGCGGCAAGACCTCCGATCAGCTCATCCCTCTCGCGGAAATCACGCGATTCCGCCTTCAGAAAAACGAGATGCTGATACGCATCGATGACGCCTCCAAAGAATCGCACTTCCACATCAAGGCCATGGTCCTGCGCCCGTAATGGGATCGTAATCAAATGATGGAAGAAGCGGAGGCTAGCGCGATGAGCAGCCACCACTTAGATACTGCAAGGATACGGGAGCAGTAGTAGAGAAAGAGAGGTCCGAAACGGATTGGTTCTCAGTTCTTAGTTCTCAGTTCGCAGCAAGACATCACTGAGAACTGAGAACTTGTTTCCATCCCCACGGCGCGGGGATTTCGACGGCACGATTCCAGTCAGGCTACTTCCGAGGCTTCCCCACTCGCTGCGCGGTCGCGAACATTTTCGCCACGGTGTCTAAGTCTTTCGGTTGCACCTTTCCCGCCGGGATGCGCATGTGTGTCAGGTCTTCGAGCTTCAGCAACAGATCGATCAGGGACATCGAGTCGATCAGACCCGAGGAAACCAGCGGAGTGTTTTCATCCAAAGTCACTCCCGGCTTTCGGATTAACTGAACAATGTGTTGAATCATCTGCTGCGCTTCTGCAGTCACGAACATTCTCTCCTAAGAATCGACGCCGAGTTCGGGATGCTCCTGGAACAGCTTTTCGCGAGTCGCGGAACGTGCCGGCTTCCCCGCCGTGCTCTTCACGATCCACTTGGGCGGCTTTAAGAAAATCGAGCGAATCGCGACTCCCATACCGGCTACGACCAGGCTGCGAAGCTCTCGTTCGATCTCGGCCGCGCCGGTCAGCAACTCGTCGCGTTCCACCTCCGCGACCACGACGATGTCTTCGGTCCCGAGGTCGGGATTGTACACGCCCATGGCGATCACCCGGCCGTCATGGATGGCCGAGTGGCCCTCGACGATCTCCTCAATGTCCTGGGGATAAATATTCTCGCCCCCGATAATCAGCAGGTCTTTCTTCCGCCCGACGACATAGAGTTCTCCGTCACGGCAAAAACCCAAGTCACCGGTGCGGTACCAGCCGGCGACGAGGGCTTGCGCGGTGAGATCGGGACGGTTGTAGTAACCGTCGAACAGGCAGTCACTCTTGACCAGAATCTCGCCGACGCAGCTCTCGCCGAGGATAGTACCGGCATCGGAGAGGATACGAATTTCATGATGGGGCAGTAATCGGCCCGATGATGTAAATGCCATCGCGCCGGGAGTTCCCTCCACTGCCGGGACAATTCGATGGGCACCGCGAAATTGCACACCATCAGCGCAAAGGCGCGCCGGGCCATGGGATCCATCGATGGAAGATTGCGTCACGGCAAATACGTTCTCCGCCATAGCGTACGACGAGTGTAGGGCTGCACTCTTGAGTCCCGCGGCCGCGAAGGCATTCTCGAATTCAAGCATGCTATTGGCGCGGACCGGCTCGGAGCAATTGATCAATGCGCGCACCGATGACAGATCGTATTGCGCCCAGCGGGAGGGTGGCGTCCGCCTAGGTAGGAACTGAAAGGCAAAATTCGGCATCCACGCGAGGGTACACTTGTGCTCGCTGATGATCTGCAGCATGGTTCTCGGATGCATCACCCAGTCCATCGGCGACTGCATGACCAGCGGAATGTGACAAACCATGGGCAACATGAAGCAGGCGATTAGCCCCATGTCATGGTAGAGCGGCAGCCAGCTGTAGATGCGGTCCGTTTTCCCGTCAATCTTCAGGGCCCTGCTTAGATGCTCCAGTTGGCGCAGTCCGGCCGCGTGAGTGAGAGCAACCCCCTTCTGCAATCCGGTCGTGCCGGCAGAGTGTTGAATGAAGGCGAGGCTGTCGGGCTCGATCTTCGGAGTTAGGATTTCCGTGTCCCCTTGAGCGGGCGTTCCGACGCCGATTCGTATTAGTTTGGTTTCCGCACCCAGGGACACATGGCCGAGCATATCGTCAGGAAATTCTTGGTCGATGACGACCACCCGCGCCTTGAGGTTCGCGGTAACGCCCGCGAGTCCGGAGCGATATTTCGCGGGCTCGATTTTGAAATTGGGATAGGCGAGAAAGGTGGGAACCGCGCCCAGCATCATCGCCCCTACAAACGTCGTCATCGCCGGAATGCGCTGGGGCATGATGATCACGACCCGATCGCCCGCCGCCACGCGGTGATCGCGCAGGATATTGGCCTGCTGCCGAGCCCGCAAGCGGAACTCAGCAAATGTTAGGGTCTGCTGTTCGTCCTCGTCGACCCAGGCCGTCACGAATGGACGATTGGCCGGAGCCGCGGCGAGGGCCTCGAGCAGATTGCGGTAGCGAAGCACACGTCATTGTAGTAGATGAAGTTCGGCTTCCTTGTTTCCCGTGCAGCCGCCCATTATTCTTGTTCGCTGGTCCAGGGCGGTTATCTTCCGCATGGAGGAAAGTTGCTCCAACCGATTCTGTATGG
Organism: Acidobacteriaceae bacterium; assembly: GCA_003132445.1. GTDB lineage: Bacteria > Acidobacteriota > Terriglobia > Terriglobales > Acidobacteriaceae > Sulfotelmatobacter. The sequence continues at coordinate 113,762 of PKXU01000122.1, forward strand.
TCTGCTGTTCCTGCTTTGCGTCGTGATTTTCGCCAAGGTGCGCTCACGCCGAGCGCGCCAGTCCGCTCTTCTGATCGCCAGCTATGTCCTCTACCTCACCTGGGGAGTTTGGTTCGGCGCCATTCTTCTCGCCTCCACGGTGATGAACTTCCTGGTCGGCCAATGGCTTCGCCGGAAACCTTCTGGGATCCCGCTCGCTCTCGGCATTCTTTTAAACCTGGCGCTATTGAGTATTTTTAAATACCTTCCCGAAGCCACAGTCCACCTCCCTTTTTCGTCACTGCAACGGTTCGCACACCTGGCGCTGCCCTTGGGGATTTCTTTCTGGACCTTTCAAGCGATGAGTTACCTGTTTGATCTGTATCGTGGCGAGGAACTCGATCCAACTTTCTTCGAGTTTGCGCTGTATATGGCTTTCTTCCCCGTTACGATCTCGGGCCCGATCTGCCGCATGCCCGATATGCTGCCGCAATTTCGCTCCGAAGAACTCACGCCATGGAATGACATCACGCAGGGATTTCGCCGGATCGCCACCGGCGTCCTGATGATGCAACTAGCCAAATTATTGGGACAAGGAATTCTGGGCGGCGATGGGATCGTGAGCGGATTCGATCGCGTCACGCATTGGAGTGGCACGGACGTCTGGTGCCTGGCCGTCGGATACGGCCTGCAACTCTTTCTCGATTTCGCCGGCTACTCGCACATCGCCATCGGCGCGGCCAAGGTGCTGGGGTTAACGGTGCCTGAAAATTTCGCGCGCCCATTTCAATCCACCAGTCCTTCGATTTTCTGGACACGATGGCACATGTCGCTGTCGTTCTGGATCCGCGACTACATTTTCCTTCCGCTAGCCATGATGCGCCGTGAGATGTGGTGGCGGAATCTTTCGCTTGTGATCGCGATGGTGCTGTTCGGTTTATGGCACAGGGCCAGTTTGCTACTTCTGTTGTGGGGTTGCTATTACGGGGTACTTCTGGTGCTGCACCGTCAGGTACAACAAGTGCAGCGCAAGTTCGATTGGACGCCTGCCGCAGCCCTTTGGACGCCAATCTCATGGATCGCAACCATCGCTTTCATTAACCTGGGATGGATATTCTTCCGCGCCAACTCGCTGAATGAAGCTCGTGAAATGCTGTCGGCCATTCTTTCGCTGACAGGTTACAGCGCACATTTTCTGACTGGAAGCCTTTATCTCTGCATTGCAACTCTGGCGCTGGCGTATGCGATTGCGGTTTGGGTGAGCGACATCCTCGATCTCCACTCAGGTAAAGCGGAATCGCAGAAACCTGAACCCATGGGGATCATTGCTTTCCTGGCCCAGTGGCGCTGGTACTGGATCCCTCCTCTCTATGGATTGACGTTGCTCTTTGTGTTGTTCGTGACGGATGCTCAAAGTGAAAGCGCGGCGCAGTTCATGTATCGGGGATTTTGAACTGAAGTTGATCAGGCTACACGGAGTAAATACTCGCGCCCTGAGCTGGCATCAAGATGCAGCAGATCGTGATTTCCAACAAAAATCGTCTTCTCTGTTCGATTCTATTGGATTGGCCTACCGTCCGGCGTGACCACGGGAAATCCATCCCAAGGTTGCGCCATCTGTAACTGATTTAGCGCTCCGGCGGGGTTGTACTGAAAGAGGAAAAGCCCAAACTTGCGTCGAAGGATCTTATCGTCTGGCATTCTCATGATCGCCCATTGATACTGCGCCGCTGTCTGATTTGGATCTTCGTCCGGATTGTTCACCTTCATCATCAGCCGCAAGACTTGATCCGAATGGTTTAGCTGATTCGTAAATGGCGGTTCTTGCAACCGTCGCAGCATCTCTGCGGCAACCCGGGAAGAATCATGGCTGGTAAATGCCAGCATCCGCTCACACTCCTCCTGGGAAGGAACGTCTTCCGCTTGAAGTGATTTCCCAGCTTCAGGGGGAAGGGTGCTCGCGATTTGAAGAAACATTGCACGCGCGAGTAGGTAGTTACCATGCGGAGTCAGGTGAACGTGCTCGTACACAAGTTCGCTACCGATAATGCCGTGGGAACTTTCGTTGGCGAAAATCGCATCGGCGTCGACGAGTTTGACACCGGGAAGCGAAGACGCAACCGAGCGATTTATGTCATTGATCCGGCTGTCAGCACGAAAGCGAAGTGTGTCTAGATCGCGGGCACGAAGAAAATGCTCCCTCGCTTTGCCGTCCTCTCCCAGGGCTTCCAGGCAACGTGCGATGCGGAACTCGAGTTCTGCATAGTCGTCGTCAATGCCAGCGGCGGAGAGATACAACTTCAATGCCTCCGCGTAGGAGCCGGAGCTCTCTTTCTCCGCTCCCTGTTGAACCAGCGCCGACCAGGAGTGCAAAGCATCCTGGCCCAGATCCTCTCGATGTAAAGATGCGAACGGAGCACAATCCTGCAGGTTGGTCGCCACAGTTGAGACGATGACCCTGGCGCCTGCGCGGCGAGCTACCTCGATCGTGTCATACAGGTTCTGCTGGAAGTTGGCGTAGGCATACTTCATGAGCGGTGAACTAGCTCGAACCTGCTTGTCGAGAAACATCGCCATCCCGCCCCACTCCTGCTTCTGGGTGCCCACTTTGGTGAGAAGCTGTCCGATGCGAGTGGAGCGCAGAAAAATGGCGCTGCGAATGACCGGAAGGCTCATGCTGGAAGATGAAAGTGCCGTACCCGGACCATACGGTCCGACTACTTCGTTGTTGCCTGAGTAAATGATGAAGAGGTCCGGACGGTACTTGGCCAATCCTTTCGCGATTGGCAGCATGACGTGCGAATTCATGGCGACGCTTCCCGTATTCACAACTTCGAACGTCATCGAGGGATAGCGTTCGCGTAGCATTACTTCCAAGTAGCGGCTGAATCCATACGCAGGATCGGGATCTCCCATGGCAGCGGATTCCCCAAGCACGAAGATTCTGTAGGTTTGCGGGCCTTTTTCAGCAGGAATCGCATACACCTGAGGAAGCTTAATCATGCCCGGCGGAAAGAAGGGCGCCGGAAAGAACAGGTTGTAGCAAGACGATGGACTGCCGTGCACCGTGCATGGTTCCATCAGTTCGGTGGAGTACCCGACTCCAAATAGCCGCAAGGCCACTTCCACTAATACGAGCACCAGGAACGGAATAAAAACGGCAATCGCGATACGTGGCGCCAAGCGGCGCCATTCGCCCTTTGCCTCAACCTGCCGTTTGGAGATTGATTGTTTTGAACTCATCCCACTCGATTTCCGCGATGCCTGCGGCCCAGGTGCCCAGCCGCTCCTCGGATTCACTCTCTTGTTTATACGCATGAGAGCCGCCAACTGCCGCGCTGGACGACTTAAACTAAATGATTACCCATCAATAATTTAGCGGCTTTGTCGATTGCTATGCGTCGGGAAGCGCCGCGGAAACGCGCTTTTCTTCGCACTCTGCGGGTGATTTAACGCGCTAGCGCGCTTAGCTGGTCCGCCTTCTCAAGGACTCCTCTGGATAAGCGGGCCACAATTGAGTCATGAGATTAAAGGATCGCTAGATGGTCAGCGTTCGATTCGATATTGAAAGTCGATCTGAAATTTGCGAATCTGCTTCTTGCCGCGATCCTCAATTCTGCTCGTCCTATCCATCTCGATCGCTTGCGTCCTGCTGACCGCCTATGCGATGTCCACCGGACATCGGGGCATTGGGTATGCGGCGCTCGGTCAACTCAGTATCTGCTGCAGTTGGCTGCTCGCAAAACAAAAGCCCAGCCTTTGGCTACTCCTTCCGGGGGCATTCCTTGTACTGTTCTATGTTTGGAGGTCCCTTCTGCTTTCACCCTCGGCTCCTGTGGGAATGCAAGGCAGGACGTTCGATCTCTACGCTCTCTATGTGGATGGCAGCTTCGGATTCCAACCAAGTATATGGCTTCATCACCTGTGTTCCTCAAAGATATTGCGGGGCTTTTTGCAGGGAATCTATGAGGGTCTGCCGTTTGCCATGGGACTCGCCTACGCATCATTCTTAGAGAATCAATCCAAAGCTCTGAAGGTGTTCTGCTGTTTCCTGCTGGCTGGGGTGCTGGCGGTGTTGTGCTATCGGCTTTTGCCCATTTGCGGACCTGCCTATCTTCCGTTCGGCGACGAATGCTTCTACTTTGACGGCAGTTGCTCCACCGCGTCTTTCTTCTCCGGGAGACCTTCGTTCATCAACATCGATTCACAGTGGCCGCGCAACGGAATGCCGTCTCTGCACATGGGCTGGGCGCTCTTGATTTTGTGGTCCTATCAGGGGAAGAGCTGTCAAGGGAGGAGTTGTCGGGCAAAGAAACTTGGACGATGGCTAGCGCTCGCCTTCGTCTTGCTCACCGCCGTCTCAACCATGGTTTACGGCGAGCATTACCTGATTGATCTTCTGGCTGCATTCTTTTTCTCTTTGATTCCGTGGTCACTCTGCATGGCCGACGGCTGGTCACGTCGAGGACTGGCATTGGCGGCGGGCGCTGTGGGATATCTTGCCTGGGTGGTGCTGGTTCGCGACCACCCTGGTCTGTTCTGGGTGTCTCCGGTAATGCCTTGGGCAAGCTTATTGATCAGTTGTGCAGTCCCTCTCATGATTGTCTTCTGGCGTGGTGGTGGGCCCTCAGCGCAGGAATCATCTCATCAGTAATTGTCTGACGTTTAGGTGAAACCTATTTCCTGCGAGCCCCGCTGTGCTGGGAAACGCTCCCGTCCGGATTATGGTTGTAGGTGTGGCAGGTCAAGGTGCAGGTGTTCGTGCTGCGGTTGTAACTGATCGGAGATGCGCCGTTCATCCCCACGACTTGCAAGTCAAAGTTGACCAGCCGCTCGCCGGTTATGTTGGCTGAAATTGCGCCCATACCGTGAGCGGTGTGGCAAGTGGAGCACGTGAATCCGGCGTTGATATGACTGGCGTGTTGCGTGAAACTGGCATTCGAAAGGATGTTCGTTAGATCGTGACACTTGGCGCAGAGCGCATATGGCCCCGTCGGGCCCAGATCTGGCGGAGCGAATAAATTGATGATGGTAGATCCCGGTCCCGCCCCTGCCGCCACCTGACTGAACTGGTACTGGCGTTCGAGAATGTGCGGATAGATCGAACCGTGCGGTCCGTTGGGGCCGGTTTGGCCAAATTCCCGGTTATCGTCACTGTTATGGCAATCCGTACAAAAAATCCGCACACCCATGAGACGGCTTTGACCGGTGCGACCGATATTGATCATGTTCGTCAGCAAACTTGGCTGCGGCAGCGCACTGGAGCGATCGTGCGTAACCGGATGACTGGAAGTTGCGGTCGCACTGAATTCCGGAATCACGTTCAGCGGATCCGGCGCAGCCACGTCCCGCGTCGGGAAATATCCAAATTTCGGCAATATCTGCGTGCCACTGCTGGTGCCGTGGCAACGCAGGCAATTCTCATACTGATTAATTGCAGGATCGAGTATCGTCACTCCATCAGAAGCGCTTACTCCCACCACGTCTGTCTCAGAGGTGCGAATCAGCGGAGGGGCGGCGAACGTCGTAACCTGATTGTCCGCGTGAGCGTTGTGACAGTCCGTACAGGTGGCGTGACGGTTGTTGTTCAGTACGGCGGCTTCCGCAGGATCGTGAATGCTCGTGACCGTACCCGCAGGCAGCGGATGAGAGATCTTCGCGAGTTCGGAAGCGATGTCCGGAGCTACCGGCGTCAGATTCAAGCCGCCACTGTGGCAGGTCACACAATCCTGGCTGGTGGGGTCGAGGCTGGGCGCCGGCGGCGTGGCTGGCCGCAACAGCCGCGCCACTCCCTGGCCATTGTGCGGCATATGGCATGAAATGCAGGCGTTCTTTGCAACGGTGTCATAGGTCCCGACATGCGCGCCTACCGCAGGTGTGTTGGTCGCTCTCTGGTGGATACTTTGGGTCCAACCCGTGAGCGGATTTACCTGGCCAGTTACGGTTCGATTGGGATCATGGCACGCCAGACACAAGCGCCCCATAGAGCTATCCAACACCAGGAAATTCTGCGAGATTTTGTCGATGGCCTGAACATGAGGATTGTGGCAGCTGGTGCACTCGACATTGCCGTTAATGAGCTTCACGGCGTGCGTCAGATCTAAGGTGGTCCCATTCGCCACCAAGGTGCTCGCCAGATCAGGGGAATCCTTCATCGGCAGAACAAGGCTGAAGGGATGCGAATTCTGCATGTTGGTGCCCAATATGTCCTGCGGGTACATGGAACCGACGGTCGGCATTTTGCCGTAGGCGGTCGACTGTCCGATAGCTACGGTTCCATCGTGACAGCTAAGGCACAAACTGCTCGCGGCGCCCAGAGTGGGCTGGGTCTGGCCGGTCTGGTGGTAAGTAGTGCTGTTGTAGGGAGTGTAGGACTGCTTGGATAAGGTCTGGTTCCACAGAGCAGGTATGTCGCCGGCACCGCTGTGCGGCGCATGGCAGAATGTGCAACCCAACGCCCCAGGAGCCTGGATCGGCGATTTTCCGCCGACTGTGAGGTCATGCATGCCCAGCACGTCGCCGCCGGTTTGCGCGCGAGCTCCGCTGCCCGCGAAGATCGCGATCAGGAGGAGTGCGCAGATGAGACTGGCTTTCAATGCATTCCTCCTCAATGCGTCCCCTCCTGTCAATGCGTTCCCCCCTGGCCCCATTGCCCGATTCCGAAATAGCGGAAAACCTGGACCCGGCGGTTGAAACTATCAACCACAAAAATCCGGTCGGAGCGGTCAATCGCCAATCCGGTCGGGAGTTGGAAATATCCGAGGCCGGTGCCTCTTCCGCCGAAGTAGTAGAGCAACTGACCCTCGTTGTTGAACACCTGCACCAGGCTGGACAAGCCGTCCACCACGTACAGATGGCCCTCGGAATCGAACCCGATCCCCTTGGGCCGGTATAACCCTCCCATACCGTTGCCGATCTTGCCGACGGTGTGTTCGAATGTTCCGCTGCGGTCCATGATCTGTACCCGGAAGTTCATGGCGTCGACCACCGCGAGGTTCTTCCCATTCAGCAACAGTTCGGTGGGATAGTTGAACTCGCCTTCCGCAGTGCCGTTGTGCCCGATCTTTTCCATAACACTGCCGTCCATATCGAGGACGAACACCTGGTCGCGCAAAGTGTCGGTGATGTAGATGCGCTTCGCTTCGGAGTCCACGGCAATGCCGGTCGGCCGCTTGAAGTAACCTTCTCCGCCCTTCAGGCTGTCCAGTGCGCGCCGGAACTTTCCGCCGGCATCGAAGACAAATATTTTTCCCGACTTGGAATCAGTCACGTAGATATTGTCCTTGGCGTCGACGGCCACTCCCTGCGGGGCGCGCATCGGGTCCTTGCCCGCGTCTTTGCGTTCCAGAAACTTATATTTCTTCTGCTCGAAATCAAAAATGTGAACTCCGTACGCTCCGGGATCAGTCACGATTAACCGGCCGTGCGAATCAACCGCAATGTCATACGGGCGAACCAGGCCCCTGTACTCGGGCGGACCGGCGATGACATCAATGACTTTCTTCCAGAAGGCGCGCTTTATTTCCACGTCATGCGCTGAATTAAAAACGCGCTCGTAGACCAGCCTTCGCCCTCCATCCATCAGAATGTCGGGCGGGCCCGGTTCGACAGGATTATTCTTTTTTTCATTATTCTTTTTGTCTGCAGCGCTGGCGAAGGCTCCCACAAGGCAGATGATCCACGCCGCTCTCCACCATCCGCGCATTACAATCCGGCACGCACCCGCTAGAAGAAACTGAACCATCGGTTCACTCCAACGTAGTATGAGTTTACATTCGCTGGTGGAGCGCCGGCGGCGGTGATGCTCTGGGAGAAACGGTTGAAGCCGGCGTTAAAACCTAAACGCCGGGCGTGATAGGTAGCGTTCGCGCTGAGCATTCCAGTGGAATTGTAGGAGTTTGTGGATACATTCGTCGTCGAACTGGTGGCCTTGGAATAGGAAGCCCAGAGGGTAAGCGAACGCTTCGGCGACGCTGTCGCCGTAGCCCCAACACTGTGAGCGTTGAAAAGGATTTGAGAAGAAGTTGGCAAAAGCACTGCGGCAAGGGGCACACTCTGTAACCCATTCGATGTCAGTATCGAAGTTCCCGAGGATAGCGAGTAATTGAAGTTCGTCGAGTACCGTCCGTTGCCCAGCGCGGTAAATACGTTTTCAGAGTGGTTGCCAGTGCCGCTTTGTCCCGTCAGCAAGCTCTGACCTCCTCCGACCCCGGCACTCCAATACCAGTGATCGGCGCGGCGATTGATGTGGCTGCTCCAGCGGTAATCCGACTGATTATACCCGACCAGCATGGTCGCTACGTTCTGCTGAAAAGCGAACTCGCCGCCGGTTTCCCAATGATTGAATCGACGCGACGCGCTCACTGCAGTGTTCAGACCTACGTTGCCATTTCCTTCCTCGGTAGAATTGTCGATCATTGAGACCGACCAGTTCAGAACTCCGAAGAGCGGGCGCCGGTAGTTCCCGTATAACGTGCCCGTAAAATAGGTCTCCTGGTAGCTTCCGCCAGAGTAGTCCTGCCCGACATGCGTAACGTTCGCCGCAGCGTAGAGACCGTTGTGAATCTCATAGCTGCCGCCTCCGGTTACCGTGTAGGTGTTCGAAGCCGCCCCGCCCAACAGGAGCGGAGGCGCGACCCCGTTACTCGCGATCGACTGGTTCAGCGACGCGTAGAGATTATCGGAGTACGATCCACTGAACGACAGGCTCGACTTTATCGTGGGAATCAGAAATACGCCGCCGGTCACCGTATCCATCGTGCTTCGCCCCTCGTTGACTCCCTCGAAGGAATTGTCGAAATGGGTTTGCGACACGTCGCCATAAGTATTTCCGTGCCACGGCAGAGAGTGCGTAGCTTGAAAGCTCAAGACGTCGTTGCTGCCGGATGAATCGATTTCCGGGGTTCCGACCATAAACCCTGGAATCTTCGAGTCGAGCGTAGTTTTTTGATACATGCCGGTGAGGTGAAAACCTGCCACGCTGTAATTCGACCGCAGGTTGAAATTTCGAGTGTCGCTGGTGCTGGTTTCACCGGCGCCCAGCACGGAGCCTGTGCCCGTGCCGGAAGTGAAGGCTGCGGTTAACGTGGGAAGACCGGGAAGCAGTGCGCTCCAGGCAATGTTGTATCCATGCCCTTTGCCGTCGGTGGTGACGTTCGGGCCATCCGCCATCCCGAACATCGAACTCTTATTGCCGAAGTCGGAAAACCCTATGGTCCCGGGAAAGTGGGAACCGCTGAATATCTGAGACGTGACATTGACTCCGCTGGTATCGAAAATCGAATCCTGATCGGAATTGGCTCTGGACTGGTTGTAATAGGGCCGCACATCGAAGGAAAAAAAACGAGGGTCGTAGTAGGAGCCGTCAACCGTCGCGTTGCCGCCGTACTGGAAGCCATGGTTGGACTCAATCTGATCACCCGAGGCGGCGTTGTAACCTCCGGTGAGGCTCCCATTTGCCATCATCCGGAGATTCCCAAACTGAAACTGGGCCATCGCAGTCCCGGAGAGCACCAGCAGCCCCATCCCCAGTCCCAGTACAACCACCCATGCATTTCGAATGTACCGGCCCACTTGATATCTCCCGTCGATTGCCCTACATCAACCGCACGCTGGCGGTGCTCCTCAATTCCTTATCCAGTGCGGCGCGCAACTGTTCCCGCTTCTGCTTGGTGAGTTCTTCTTTCAATTTCGCCTTCACTTCCGCAAACGGCCGTTGGCCGGCGGGAGCATAGCTGTTCAGCCGAACGATGGTGTAAGCATCGTCCACTGCGATCAAACCGCTGACTTGTCCGGCTTTCATGCCGCGCAAAGTCTTCATTACTTGAGGAGGCAAGTCGGAGACTTGCACGGTCTTGTGCTCGCCCATGTTGACCCGGAAGTCGTCATCGGAAAGCTTCTCCGCCAATAATCCGAATTGCTCATAACTCTTGCTCGTGCTGGCCTGGCGGATCGCATCTTCGGCCCGTCTCTTGACCGAGATTGGCAGCTCTTTCCCGTTCTGTCGGGGAATGAGCGAAATGGTCTGAATGGCGAATGTTTCCGAACGGGCAAAGAATTTTGGATTCTTTACGTAGTAGGCCCGCGCCTGCGCGTCGGTGATTACCGCTTTGCTCTCCACTTGCGTGCGCAGCATCCAGTCGATCAGCAAAGAGCGCCGGACGCGCTGACGAAGAACTTTTTCCGAACCCTGGCATTCGTCTGCCAGGTAAGCCTGGTACTGCTCCGCGCTGGAAAATTGCGCCTTGTAACTGCGCAGGCCGGAGGATACGGTTTGCGCCGTAATCGGCGCCTGGCGCTTTTGTGCCGCCTGATAAACCAGCTCCTCAAAAACGATCATCTCCAGTGCGCCCTGGCGGATTTGCGCTTCCTGTTCCTTGGGAAAGCCGTTGTGCACGCGCGCGTAGGGAAAAATGGCAAACATCTCGCGCAGCAGGTCACGCTGGGTCAGCACCGTTCCATTCACCTTGGCCACGGGCTGGTCCATCGACATCGTCGGCGCCATCGCCGGAGCGGGAAGCGTGGTGGTGAGCGTGGCCGCGTGCGAAGCTACCTGCGCCGGCGCAGCCACAGCCAGCGCCATCAGAACCACACCGCAGAGCGCCATTCGGCAGATCGCAACTCTAGAGATCGTCACTCCGTAGATCGTCATCCGGTACTTCATCTGGATTCCTCTCTGCTGCTTTCAAGTCTGTGCTGCTTTCAAAAAAGGGGGAGAAGATTTCTCTCCCCCATGTAAGGCGAAGCCCACTTAGAACAGCGTGGGGATGCTGCCGCCGTTGGTTTCGTTCGACGTGTCAAAGTGGCACTGACGGCAGAACTGTGTCGTCGAGCTGGCCATGCCGCCGCCGTTGAAGGCCGTATTGGCCGTCACGTTATAAGGACCGTTGATGAAGAAGAACGTGCGATAGTGCTTGCCGCCGCCGTCGGCAGCGATCTGGGTGCCGTACGCGACGCCGGGTGTGGAGGTGTACACGTTCATTACGTGCTGATTGTGGCAAGTGGTGCAAACCACGAAGGCGCCCAATTGGCCGGTTGAGGGGGCCACAGCGACTCCGTAAGGATTGCTCCACTGGCCGGGGGCCAGCGCCGGCCAGCCGTAGTTGTTGACGAAGGTTGCGTACGGCGATCCGGCTGTGACGGAAAGTACGCCGCTGCCTTTGCCGTTGGGGGTGAATACCAGACCGGTGCAATTCACGTTAGGCGTGCAGCCTGAGCCTGTATCGGTTGAGATTTGCGCATTCGGCCCTACCGGGTGATCGTTGTTGTAATCGCCCACGGTGCCGCCATCGTTGCCGAGCAGGGTGGGAATCGGGTTGGTGCCGTAAACGGAAGGCAGTACGCCGATCTTCTGCTCGTAAGACTGGTTGGTCATCATGTTGGTCTGCGTGACGCTGCCGTCGTGGCAGCTCAAGCACATCAGCAAGCCACCGGTCTCAGCATCGCTGATTCCAGCCGACATGTTGCTGGGCAGGGTTACGTTGTAGGCACTTAAGGGGGCGTACGACGCGGGCTTGTCGCCGAACTGGAAGGTCTTGCCGTACAGAACGGCTACGTCCTGACCCCAGAGAGCGGTATCACCGCTGCTGACATCGGTTGTGGCTTGGCCGGAACCGCGCGCGCCGCTGTGCGGTGTGTGACAACCCGCGCAACCACGACCCTGGTTCTGGTGAGCGCCGAGAACATCGGTTGTTGGAATGTAAGCGTTGCCGTTTTGGGCGAGTGCCAAACTCGCTGCCATGACAACGAATAGAGCTACTAGCGAGAGTTTCTTCATATAAATATTAAAACCTCCTTTATTTGACAGCTGTTACAGCTACCACGTGGTACTGAAACCGGAGGTCCTCTTCCGATTTCTTTTGGCTGTCCGCGGACAACCAAACTTGCTGCGCCTACTGCGGCGCGGAATCCTTTGCCTTCACGGCCGGCTCTTGCTTCGAAGCCTGCGTCTCCACCGTTGCCGGGGTTATGCCGGCGCGTTTGCCCCTCAGTTCAGCATCGCGGCGCGCTTTCTCGGCGACGGCCTCCGCTTCGGTCACATAGCGGAACTGCTGCACCCGGCCCGGGTACTGTTCCGAGGTGAAAACCCGGTTGTTCTTCTTATCGGTGGTGATGCCGCACAGCGCGGCGAATTGTCCCGGCAGATTGCCGTGACCGCCGAGGTAGGTCAGCAGCCGGCCTTCTTTGTTGAACACCTGCACACGATCCTGCATGCCATCCGCGACCCAGATGTGGTCGTCAGAATCGATGGCGACACCTTTCGGCCGCGCGAAGTAACCGGGACCGTCTCCAGCTTTGCCGAATTCCTTGATGAACTGGCCATCCGCATCGAAAACCTCGATGCGGTTGTTCATGGTGTCGGCGACGTACAAGTTGCCTTCGGAATCGACGGCCACCCCGATCGGCTTGGAAAAGTCGCCGGGAGTGGTGAGTTCGTGGTTGTGTCCGGTAGTGCCGATCTTGCGGATCGGGTCCAGCGTGTCCGCGTCGTAGGCCAGCACCTGGTCAAGCCCTACGTCGGCAACGTAGAGAATCCGATTGTCGTTATCGATGGCAAGTCCGGAGGGGGCGCTAAGCCCGGTATTGATCTGACCAATTACTTCGTTCGTGGGACTGAAGACGAGGACGCGTCGCATTTTGGCATCGGAGACAAAGAGGCGATCGCCGTCGTCGATCGCGAGTCCGATAATCCGGCCGAAGTTGGCATGAATGCCGTTCTTGATCATGTTCACGTCTTTGTTTTCGGTATTGAAGACGAAAATGGCGCCGACTTTTTCGTCGGCCACAAAAAGCTCTCCCTTGGAGTTGACGGCCATTCCGTAGGGTTCGATCAAAACGAAGTGGGGATGCTCGTCGCGTATTTCCTTCTCGGTTTGTGCGCCGGCCAGCCGGTCCATCCAGGTCTGTTTCTTCTTTGCGCCGGGTTGCAGAGCAGCGAGATCGAGTTTCTCGCCGGAGTAGTAAGTCATGTATTTCACTCGCGCGATAGCCGGCGGCTGTGGCCACACGATCTTGGAAATGTCGAGCTTGTCGAGAAAGTTGGTGGGCGCCTTGTTATCCGTGGTCGCTTTCTTCTTTGGACCGGCGGAGAGTTGAAGCGGCAAAGCCAGCATCAGCGCCAGCAGCGCAAGAAGAATGTTGCAGGAGTGCCGGAGTGTGGGAACGCGAACTGAGTGGGCGGCAAACATCGTTAGTCTCCTGATATGTTCCGCATGTTGGTGCGGTCTTTATGACAGCTGTCACAGAACGCCATGTTGTTGGCCCGGTCTTTCACCAGCAGATCCGCCTGGGCGGAAGAGTGCGGCTGGTGACAGGTCAGGCAGTTGATCTTGCGGCGTACCTTGGAGGAATCCTTGGGGTCCATCTGGTCCGCCACAGGATGGCCTTCAGTGGGATGACCCAAGCCGTACTTGATGGGAAGGTGCATGGCGATCGCCGCGTACTTCTTGGGCATCGTCACCTTGCCGTTGAAGATGGTTACGAAATCGTCTGAATCGGTCGGCCTGGCGTTATTCAGCGGACCGTGGCACTCCATGCAGAGATCGTTGCCCGCGACCCGCAGCAGCTTCGCATTGTCCGAGCCATGCGCTTCGTGACAGGTCGAACATCCCTGCTCGAAGACGGGCTGGTGATGAACCTTCTTCTTGCCAGCGTCGGCTATATCGGAGTGGCAACCCAGGCAGATGTTGACCGCGTCCGTCTTCGGCAGTCCGGGCTGTGGGCTGGCGTGCGGATTGTGGCAGTCGAGGCATTCGCCGGCCTGCGCGCCGGGATGCGGAACCTTTGCGGTCTCGATCTTCTTTTCTTGCTCGTCGTGGCAGGTAACGCAGAGCGCCTTGGCGTCGGCTTGCGTGAGGACCACCTTGCCGTCTTTCGCCGGAGCGTGACACAGGTCGCAACTCTTGTCGGCGAAGGGCGGGTGGGTGAACCTCGCCATCAGTTTCGGAGACGCGGACTGGTGCGGGTCATGACAGCTGACGCAGTTCGCCGTAGCGAAGGGCTGATCGTGATGCGCCTTCTGCAGGCTGGCGTCCTTGGCATCGTGGCAGTCGAGGCAGAGCGCCGGGGACGCCTTGGCCAGGTGAAACTGGTTCTGCATGGTCTGCTCGGGGCCGGTCTTGTGCGTGGTGTGGCAGGTGTCGCATCCCATGTCCAGAGCGGCGTGGCGGCTGCCCTTTTCTGGAACGTTCGTTCCTTGCATATGGCAAGTAAGGCAGAGATTGTCCTTCTTCTCTCCCGAGGTCGCTTTCAGAAGTTGGTTCTTGTTGTCCGAGGTATGGGGATCGTGGCACTGCAGGCAGTCGCGAACCGCCGGCTGGTGCACATGACCTTGGATCTTGGAGGCATCCTTATCGGCGTGGCAGGTCAGGCAAAGTTTGTAGGGAACGGCGGTGATCAGCCTGACGTGGGTAATGTCTTTATTGACCCGGATTTCATGACAGCTCAGGCAGCCCATCGCGATCGCGGAGTGGACCGCCTTACCTTTAGTCTTGTCTTCGTGACAAGTAATGCAGGTGGAGGCATCGGCCTTGGGATCAAGGGGGACGGGGTGCGTCTTCGCCAGCAGACTTGGCGCAAACCCCAGCAGCACAATCAAGAGCAGCACAATAAAGATAAGGAATTGAGGTAAACCGGCCAGAGTTTGCACGAAGTTTGGACCGTTGATCGAGGCCCATCGGGTTTGACATTTCGGCAGCATGGCCACCTGTGCATGTGCACGAGCCTCACCCTAACTCTGGGGCGAGAAGTTTTTTTTGCTCAAGCTGTAAGTTATTGCTACAGAGCAAGTTCGCCTCAGCGTGAAGGTTGTTGAAAATTTCTACAGGTCGAGTCTTGTGGCCCAAAGTGGGCTTTCTCCCACAGCGGGACTGGTCAAATGACCCAAGTGCGCCAATGTTGGACAGCGGGCCTTGACAAGCAAATTTGGCGGGGTGCTGTGATTTGAATTACACACTCGCCGACGCTGGGTGAAATCTCAGCCCGGGTCGGCGGCGTTGAGTGTTATGGCCCATCCGCAGCCTCTAACAGAAATGAGAATCCAGCTTCAAGGAATTGATCACAAAGGACTTGGTCCTACAGCGTGACTGTGGCGCAGAACGTGCAGTGCCAGATGCGAGGAAGAGAACGATCATGGCGCTCCCATTTCGATCTTCGAGCCGCAAAATCTGGCAGACGCTGAGCTCCATTAAAACGGGCGTCGTTCTAATTATTCTGGTTGTCATCTTCTCTGCGGCTGGCACGGTTATCCTGCAGCGCCCCATGACCGATGCCGACGACATGCAGCGCGCCTACTCGCCGGCCATGCTGCGCTTTCTCGACGTCACGGGACTAACCGACATTTTCCACACGCGTTGGTTTATCGCCCTGCTGATTCTGGTGAGTTTCAGCATCATCGCGGCGTCGGTGCAGCGCTTCCCTAACGCCTGGCGATACTACGCGCGTCCCTATAAGAGTCCCGACGAAAGCTTTCGCAAAGTCCTTCCCACTCAGGCCCAAGTTCCACTCGCCAACTATGACGAGGAGCAAGGTCTAAGCGCCGCCGAACGCGCATTGAAAAACCTGGGCGTGCCAGCGGAGCGGATTGTTCGCAGCAACAGTTTCTCGTTGTTTGCGGAGCGCAATCGCATCTCCGAGATGGCCGTCTACATCGTCCATGCCAGCCTGCTGTTGATCTTCCTGGGTTTCATTGTGGACTCGGTCTACGGATGGCGCGGCTTCCTGATGCTGAGTCCGGGAACCGCCAGCAACCAGGTTGAATTGAAGAACGGCGCGCTTCGGACTCTGCCATTTTCCATCCGCTGCGACGGCACCGGCGAAGAGACCTACACCGACGGAAGCCCGAAGCGTTGGTGGTCAAAGCTTGCCGTAGTCGATGGAGGGCATGAGATTTCTCGCAAAGAAATTGTGGTGAACGATCCGCTGGTGTATCGCGGATTGCGCTTCTACCAGGCGAGTTGGGGCCGCACCGGCAAACTCGACAAGCTGATCGTGGACGCAACGCGCCTGAATGGCGCGACCCGCACAACGCAGGAAGTTTCTTTGTCGATGAACCAGACGGTGGCGCTTGATTCCGACACCAGTGTGCAACTGGTCGATTTCATCCCTGACTTCGTGGTGCAGGACGGGCGTGTTTATGCTCGCAGCAAAGAGGTCGTCAACCCGGCGGTTCATCTGGTGGTGACTTCGCAAAAAAACAACACCAGCGTGAACGTCTGGCTGCCGGAAATTCCCGGCGTCGACGAGAACGCGGCCTCCTCCTACAGTTTTGATCCGAAGGATTTGAAGACTGAGGTTTACACCGGGCTGCAGGTTTCGCACGAGCCGGGCCAGTTTGCCGTGTGGGCAGGAGTCGTGTTGATGGCTTTGGGCCTGACATTTGTCTTTTACGTGGTTCACATGCGGTTCTGGGTTGTTCCCGTGGTCGATGCGCAAGGCCACAGCGCGCTTTGGATCGGCGGAACTGCCAACCGCAATCGCGACGCATTCGAACTGAAGTTCAAAAAAGTCGTGGAACAGATTCAGCAAGAATTGAAGATCCAAGTCGCTGCGCCTTCAGCCTCGACGGCAGCGATTCCGCAAAGGACGATGTCGGGCAAGACGCTCTCGGGAATAACCACTGCCGGAAGGTGAGTCCGGCTACGGAGGATAAAGTATGGCACGCGAAAGAGTAGAACAGCATCCCGCGACCGGCAACACGCTGGTCGTAATGGTGGGATTAGGAATTGCGTTCCTGCTGTTCATTGCTTTTCTAAACGTGGTCAAGAGCGGAAACATTTTGAGCGAAGCCAATCTGCTCTATGCCGCGCTGGTTTTTTACGCCGGTGCGGGAGCGCTTTATCTTGGCTTCGGGGTCACGGGAACGGATGCTTACATCAAGTTCGCTTCGCTGATGACATGGGCTGGGCTGCTGGCCAACACCGGAGCGGTCGCTCATCGCTGGTACGGAGCCGGCCATCCACCGTTCGCCAGCATCTACGAGATGCTGTTGAGTTTTGTATGGACTCTGGCCGCGCTGACGCTGATCGCGGAAAAACGCTATGGAGTCAAAGTGATCGGTACCGTGACCATGCCCGTCGCGATTGTCGGCGTCATCCTGATGCAGCTTCTGCCCAGCGAAGTTCGCCCTCTGGTTCCCGCATTGCAATCCACCTGGCTGCACGTGCACGTCACGCTCGCCATGCTGGCCTACGCCGCATGCGCATTGAGTTTTGCCTTGGCCATGATGTTTCTCATTCAGGATAAAGTGAAGACTGAAGTTTTCCTCGCGGCCACCAGCGTATTCACGGTGGGAATTTATGGCGCAATCCTGCTGCGCTTCGAAAAATGGGGCGGACTCAACGTGATCGCATGGGACGCCCAGAATAAAGCGGAAGTATTTATCTCGCGCGGGGTGCGGCTCTTCGTCACGATTCCCGATCTCGGTTGGCTGATGCTTCTGGTCTTTGCCGCGGTGCTTGCGCCGCTCGTGCTGTATATTCTGTCGCGAGTAAGAAAGAACGAAAGTTTGCTGGCCATTGCCGATCGCGCTGTCTTCCTGAGCATCCTGCTGCAATCGCTGGCGCTGGTGTTTTTCCTGCTGCGTGTGCGCAACGGACAATATCCTTCGCTCGACGCCGACGGCCTCTATGCCACCAGTCTGGCCACCAGCCCGTTCATTCTGTCGGCCTTGGTGGGCGGAATCTTCGCCAACCTCCTTTATCTGCTGTTGCTCTGGCGGCGCCAGGATCTGGAAAGACTTCTGCCCGATGCTGACGCGCTCGACCGCATCACCTACAAAACTATTTGCATTGCCTTCCCCTTACTCACCCTGATGATCGCCGCCGGCGCCTACTGGGCTAACCGGGCCTGGGGTTCCTATTGGAATTGGGATCCTAAAGAGACCTGGGCGGCGATTACCTGGCTGGTGTATGCCGGCTACTTGCACATGCGCATCACCCGCGGCTGGCGCGGACGGCGCGCTGCCTATTTCGCCATTCTGGGATTCGCAGTCGTAATGTTCACTTTCTTCGGCGTTACTTATTTGCTACCCGGACTCCACGCATATGCCTGAAACGACAAAAGAGCAACTCGCCCCGGGTATCGGAATCGCATCCAAGCCAGCGGTTTCTGCGCGGTCGCGGACCGGCTTTTACAGCACGGCATACACATCCGCTGCTACGCCGGCAGATGCGATTGCGACGTCACCGATTCCTGCTGATTCAGCCTCCGCGGCAGAAATTTCCGGGAATTCCGATCTGCCCTGGCTTCGCATTAACTGGGAGATCAAAGCGCTGGTTCCAATCGCCTGCGTTTTACTGGGCGGAATGCTGTTGTTCCTGCTGGCAACGCTCTCCTGGCGCGATCCCGAGCGCCACATCGTTTTGTTAGTGGCGGGCGCAGGCGCGGTCGCCATCTGCGGCGCGCTGCTCGTGGTGCTCACCTACACGGTGCAACGGCCGATGGTCGAATTGCAGCAAGAGATTGCGCAACTGGGCCGCGGCGATCTCAGTGCGGCCGTCAGTTTCGCCCGCCGCAACGACGAAATCGGCGATCTCGGCCGCAACTTCAACCGCATGGTTCAGCAACTCCGGGAAAGCCGGACTGAGATCGAACAACTGCACCGCACTCAAATGTCGCGCGCCGAGCATCTCGCGACTCTGGGAGAAATGGCGACTGGCCTTGCGCACGAAATCCGAAATCCTTTGGCGGGGATTGCCGGCGTCATTGAAATCATTAGCCGCGACCTCCCTGCGACCAGTCCCGCGCGCTCCGTAGTGAAAGATGTTCGCCAGGAAATCGCTCGCATCAATCACATCGTCACCGACCTGCTGCAAACCGCGCGCCCGCATCCTCCCACCGTGCGCAGGAGCGACCTGAACACGACGGTCGAACACGCCGTGATGTTAGGCCGTCAGCAAGCCCAGGCGAGGGCCATTCAAATCGCGCTCTATAAAGATTCGTCACTGCCCGAGGTTGAACACGATAGCGATCAGATTCATCAATTGTTGCTGAATCTTCTTCTGAACGCTCTGCAGGCGATCGACGTACAGAGCAATGCTAGTCAGGGCAGTGTTGGTCAGGGCAATGTCGTTCAGAGCAATGACTCTCACCCCGATCACGCAAAAGGAAAAATCACAGTCACCGTGAAGGGCCTGGGGAACGCTGCCCTGATTGAGGTGGCTGACAATGGCCGTGGCATTCCATCCGATCAATTGCCTAGCATCTTCCGCCCGTTTTACACCACCAAAGGCGAAGGCACCGGCCTGGGATTGTCTTTAGCCCGCCGGATCGTCGAGGACCATCAAGGCCGCATTGACGTCGCCAGCGCGGTAGGCCAAGGCACAACCTTCGCGGTCGTGCTTCCGCTGCAGAGGGCGGCAGTGCCAGTCTCTGGGTCTTGATCGGGTCGCGTCTGCTATAAAGCCAGTCTCGCCCCCATCTCTGTTTATTCCATGACGTGCCGCCAACTTCCCTTCCGTAGTAAGCTAAACTAGCATGCCTGCCGAGAAGATCCTCATCATAGACGACGAGCGCCTGGTCCGCTGGTCGCTGCGTCAGAAGTGCGAAGAGTGGGGATACCACGTGGTGGAGGCCGCCGCCGGCGAAGCTGGCCTTCGCCAGGTGCAACAAGAATCTCCCGACCTGGTTCTGCTCGACGTACGTTTACCCGATTTGAACGGCATCCAGATTCTCGAACAGGTCAAGAAACATCCTGACGCCCCAGCCGTCATCATGATCACCGCCGATCCGCAACTGGACGATGTGAAGACTGCGCTCAAACTGGACGCCTACGATTTCATCGGCAAGCCTCTCGATTTCGAAGAATTACGCGTCACCATTCAGAATGCCCTGGAAGCTTCGCGGCTGCGCACCGAGGTGCAATCGCTACGGGGCGAGGTGCGGCGCAACGCGGGTTATCACGAGGTCGTCGCGGTTTCACCCAAGTCAATGGAGCTGATGAGTTTCGTGCAAAAAGTAGCTGCCAGCGAGGCGACCACCATTCTCATTCAAGGCGAAAGCGGCACTGGCAAAGATCTGATCGCCAAGACCATTCACTATGAGAGCTCGCGGCAAAACGGTCCCTTCGTCGCCATTAACTGTTCCGCGATTCCCGAAACGTTGATGGAAGCCGAACTTTTCGGCCACGAACGCGGCGCATTCACTGACGCCAAGCAGATGAAGAAAGGCCTATTCGAAACCGCCAACGGCGGCTCCCTGTTCCTGGATGAAATCGGCGAGCTTTCCCCATTGTTGCAAGCGAAACTTCTGCGTGTGCTGGAAGATCAAGTCATCCGCCGCGTAGGGGGCGTGCGCGACATGCAGGTCGATGTGCGCGTGATCGCTGCGTCCAACCGCGATCTCGAAAAAGCCGTTCGCGAAGGCCACTTTCGCCAGGATCTTTATTATCGGCTGGCAATTATCGCTGTCTTTATTCCTCCGTTGCGGGAGCGCACGGAAGACATCCTGCCGCTGGTGGATTTTTTTATTGGCTGGTACAACCGCAAGTTCAAGAAGTCGGTTCGCGGCATCGACGCGGAGACGCGGCGCTTGCTTCTGGCTCACAATTGGCCGGGCAATGTGCGCGAATTGAAGAACTCGATCGAGCGGGCCATGATCCTTGAAGATGAACTGATTCTGCGGCCGGCTTATATGCCATTCGCCGTCGGCGAGGCAGCCCGCGGCGGATTGACCGCTTTCGAGCACAGCACCTCTCCGGGCAATGGCGGCAAACCGCTGCCCAACGGTCGCATGCTTCCCCGGCTCTATATTCCAGAGGAGGGAACATCGTTAGAAGAAGTGGAGCGAGCCATGGTGGAGCTCGCCATGCGACAGGCTAATAATAACCAGACACACGCTGCCCGCCTTCTGGACATCAGCCGCGACGCGCTGCGCTACAAGCTGAAGAAATTCGAACTCATTCCTGCGGGCGACGATGAACCGTCTGCAGAGCCAGTTCCTCCACAAAATTCGACTGGCTAATCGAATTTCTCTACCAAAGATTTTCCGGATCTATCCCGCGGTGGTTTTGTCGCCTCCCGAATGCTTGCTCTGGTACAGCTCTGCTGATTACCGAATTCGCGTTGTCGGAATGAATCAGAACGGTCGCACCGATGGATCCTGTCACTGATACCCGGGACAAACCCGCTTCGGTAGAAGACTCCGCAATCAGCACGCGGCAGCGCTCCGCAAGATCGCCCAAGGCTAAAGCGTCGATGTCCGGCGCCAGCACCAGGAACTCTTCCCCTCCCCAGCGTCCTACAATATCCACCGGCCGTAAGCCGCGGGATACGCTCTCGGCAATGGCCTTTAACAGCGCGTCTCCCATTTCGTGGCCGTGCGTGTCGTTGACCTTCTTGAAGTTGTCCAGATCGAACATCAGCACACTGCAGAGCCTTCCGACGCGTTGGTGATCCTGTAAAGCTTGTTCGACTTTCAACTCCATGTATCTCCGGTTGGACAGTCCCGTCAGCGCATCCCGAAACGCCAGTTGCTCCAGTTCAGTCACTCGCTTGTCAAATTTCAACCGCACCGTGGAATCGCTGAATACTTCGACCGCGCCCACGATATTGCCGGTGCTGTTTCGTATGGGCAATACGCGTACTGAAATTGGAACCCCATATCCCTGCTTATGCCTGAAAAGGAGCTCGGCCTCGCGCGGATTTCCATCTTGCATGACACTATCGACGGGACAGTCGCTGTTGCAGCGTTCTTTCCCGGTTTCGTCCACGCATGCCATCATCGAATCGCCGCACGCGTTGCCAATCACTTCACTGGCTGCATAACCCGCCAGCCGTTCTGCTGCGTTATTCCAATAGGTAATCTTCCGATCTTTGCTGAGGAAGGAGACCCCGTCGTTCATGCTGTCGAGCAGATTCTCGTAAAAAGCCGAAGAGAAGCGAATGCCCCACAATCCTTCGCACGATTCACGCGTCTCCACTCCATACACGCGTCCTTCGGCCTGCACGCCCAGGGGCGCAACCACGCGAGCCACGGCAGTATCGTTGGTTCCGATCCGCCGCATCTGAATCGCCTGGTCCGACTGCAGGAACCGCGTCAAAGACAGGCAACAGCCATAGCGGCTCACACGGGTTGTCTTGGTTCTCTCGGAAAAACGCTTACCTAACCGATCAATCCCTGCAACCTCCAGGGGAAAAGCAATTGAGACTCGGTCGCTTCTTCGGCGCGCTATGGTGCCTTGTAATAGAGAGCTCATGCCTTAACCATTCGGCAGGATCTCAAAAAGCTCTACGGAGACAACCGCGGATTACCAGCCAACTCGGTTCATGACTTTCCCAATCCGGTTTCGGGAATGAGCCCAGGAGGCAAAAACATGAGCCAGCGTCACGATAGACAAGCTGGTCACCGACGATCCAAGTTATCAACGATCCAAGTTACAGAGGATCCAAGTTACAGACGATCTAAGTTATAAATGACCATGGAGTTAGCCGGAAGGGACACTCTCTTCAAAGAACACCGGCTTTGCAGACGGGCGATTTTGGCGGAGGGAAGATGAAGATAAGGATGCCACGTAATCCACAGATCTCGAAAGGAGAAAGTGGAGCGACGATGAAAACGGAATTGCTGCGATTCAACGGCGCTGTGGAGCGGGATCCAGCCATCGATGCGTGGATGAAAGCGCATGCAGGTGAATTGGGAGCTATCGCGCATCAGTGGTTTGAGGTGATGCGAAAATGCGGGGACGAAGTCCGGGAGCTTTTGCATGACGGCTGTCCGGTTGCATGTTTGGGAGATGCGCCCTTCGGCTACGTCAATGTATTCACTTCGCANNTTCATGCGCCATGTGAAGTTGAGACCGGGAACGGCCACAAACACTGCAGCGCTAAGCAGGCTCATTGATGCGGCGTACGCGGATATAAACGAGCGCGTCGAAAACGGCTAGCTCAGAGAAACGCCTTGGGAGGCGACGCGAATGTAAACCGCCAGACTAGTCCAGACTGGTAACGATATGTCGCATAATGTTTGCCGATCTAGTGTTTGCTGATCGCGGGTGGATAACGGGCAAGCGGGAAATAATCCCAGGGTAAGGTTTAGCCGATCATCCAAGAACTGACTTAATTTGAAGCACAGCGTTGTTACGAAATCCGCAACTATGAGGGTTGTGTGACCTCGGTAATTAGCGGTTTCACATCCTATATGCAATTCTCATGACAAGTCTTGATTCACCATCAGGCAGTGCAGGATGTTTCCAAAGTCACATCAGGCTGTCAGTGGCACTATCCTGGTCGCGGATGACCACGGCGCCAATCGCGAGTTGATGGAAGAACTTCTCTCCGCGCATGGATTCAAGGTCGTCTGCGTGCCGGATGGAATCGCTGCCCTCGAAGAGCTGACTAGAACCCCCATTGATTTAGTGATTCTGGATGTAATGATGCCTCGCATGACCGGGTTTGAGGCCTGCGAGAAGATCAAGGCTAACCCAGACACGTATCTAGTGCCGGTGATCTTGATTACGGCGCTTTCTGGTAAGCAAGATCGAATCGACGGTATCAAAGCGGGGGCGGACGATTTCCTCACCCGGCCGGTGGATCGGACCGAACTGCTCGCCCGGGTGCGCTCGCTTCTCCGACTCAAATTCCGCACCGATGAGCTGGAGCAAGCGGAGTCCGTGCTGTTTACACTTGCGCGCAGCATTGAAGGCAAAGATCCCTACACTCACGGTCACTGTGAACGTTTAGCAGAATATTCGGCTTCTTTAGGGCAGCACCTCGGGCTCTCTGAGGAGCAGATTATTGCGCTACGCCGAGCTGGCGTTGTTCACGATATTGGGAAAATCGCGGTTCCCGACGCAATTCTGTTGAAGCCCGGGCGCCTGACCCCCGAAGAGTGGACCATCATCCAGGAACATACCGTGGTGGGGGAGCGGATTTGCGCGCCTTTGAAGTCTTTCCGCCATGTGCTTCCCATCGTCCGCCATCATCACGAGAAACTCAACGGCTCTGGTTATCCTGACGGGCTGAGGGGCGATGCCATTCCAATTACGGCTCGAGTCCTTCAGATTGTTGACGTATTTGATGCTCTAACTACAGAGCGTCCCTATAAGAAGGCGTTTCCCGTCCCCGAAGCCCTGCAAACCATGAAGGAGGAAATCGCCAAGGGGTGGTGGGATCCACATATTTTTGCCCAGTTCGAACAACTAGTCGGGAGCCGCGCTGCAGATTTCCGGGCGAAATGCGCGGCAGCCGCAAAGTAGCGAACTCTCTGAAAAATTCTTTTCACTAAGTGAGGACGATGCCATTGACGGTGCGCACACGAGTCAGGAAATGGCTAGCCAAGAGCCGTTGGCGGCTCTATCCCCTGTTTCTGTTGCTCATGATCACGCCCATTGCGCTTTTCGCAAATTATGTTGGTAGGGTATTAAGAAACCAGACCGAAACGCAGGCGGTCACAGAGAGCACCCAAATTGCTCGCGTGTCGGCCGCCTTCGTTGCCGATCACTTCCGCCAGAGCAGTGCGTTTCTCCAGTCCATTGCTGTGCGCCAGAGCTTTCGCGAAGCCTGGAACCAGCGAGATCTCGAGATCGTCGAGAGTCAAATGGAGCAAGCCAGCGCCTTGCGACCTGACTTTGCCTTCGTCAGTGTGTACGAGCTCGATGGCACTATGCGGGCAATCTATCCCCCTGAGCCCGCATTACTGCATCAGAATTTCGCCTACCGCGACTGGTACAAGGGAGCTTCGCAGGAATGGAAGCCCTACGTTTCAGAGGTGTATCAATCTGTCGTCTCCAATCAACAAGTCGTCGCGGTGGTGGTCCCGATAACCGACGATCACGGCCAACCAGCCGGTATTCTCATGGCCCCGATCTCACTCGATGCGATAAGTCGCGATCTGGTGCAGACCCAGCTTGAAGGAGCATGGACCATCTCGCTGGTGGATCAGCATGGGCACCTGGTGGCCCGGCCAAACATCGATTCCCACTCGTCAGCAGTCGACCTGAGTGGTTACGAACCAGTGCGGCGGATGCTTGCGGGCAACGCCGGTAACGGAGCGTTTGTTCGGGAAGGAAAAACATTCTTTGCTAACTACGAACCCTTAAATCTTTTCGGCTGGGGAATTCTGGTGGAACAGCCGGCGGCTATCTTGCAGCAACACGTTTGGGCCATGCAGCGGCGAGTGTGGCTGCTGGGACTGGTGTTCATCGTAGTCGGTCTCACGCTGAGCACGTTGATCGGCTCCCTCTATTCTGAACTGGAGACTGGTAACCGGCTCATCGATCTCTCGGTGGACATGTTTTGTATTGCCGGCTTCGATGGATACTTCAAGAATCTGAATCCCTCCTGGCAGAAGACCCTGGGCTTTACCGCAAAAGAACTCATGCGGAAGCCGTTCATTGAATTCGTACATCCGGATGATCAACAGGCAACGGTGGCCGAAACTGTTAGTTTGGCAAAGGGCGAAGTCACTCTTTCCTTTGGAAACCGTTATTTATGTAAAGACGGTTCCTACAAGTGGCTGCTGTGGAATGCGGTATCCGTGCCCGAGCAGAAACTTATTTATGCGGTGGCGCGCGATGTGACAGAGAGCAGGCGGGCGGAGGAAGTGCACAGACACCTGGCCGCGGTTGTGGATTCCTCCGAGGACGCGATTATCAGCAGGAACCTTCAAGGGACAATAACGGCGTGGAATTTCGGCGCTCAGACACTATTTGGCTACACCTCATCCGAGGCGATCGGCAAACCCATTCGGACGTTATTACCGCCTGAGCGAGAAAACGAGGAAGCCGACGTTCTGGCGCGCATCGGGCGTGGGGAACGAGTGGAACACTTTGAAACCGTCCGGGTCCGCAAGGACGGCAAGCATATCGATCTTTCTGTGACGATTTCGCCGATCAAGGATAGCCGGGGCACGATTGTCGGCGCTTCAAAAATTGCACGCGATATCAGCGAGCGCAAGTGGGCCGAAAATCTGCTCCAGCAAAGCGAAGAGCGACACCGCAAGTTGTTTGACAACAACCCGCATCCGACCTGGGTCTATGACCAGGAGACGCTGCGATTTCTCGCGGTAAATCGCGCTGCCATTCAGAAGTACGGATATTCCAGCGAGGAATTTCTTGCGATGACCATCAAGGACATCCGCCCCTCTGAGGAGGTGCCCGCACTCCTCAGAGATATTAAAGAGCTAACGAAAAAAAGCGGGAATATGGGCTTTTGGAAGCATCGTCAAAAGGATGGAACTGACATCGCTGTGGAAATCACCTCGTATGTGATGAACTTTGCAGGCCGCGCTGCGGTGGTCGTGGTTGCAGTCGACGTCACCCAGAGGCTACAAGACGAAGCCGAAAAGAAAGCAATCCATGAGAGATTAGCCGCCAGTAATCGGGAACTGGAGATCCGCAATCGCGAGGTCGAGCGCGCCACCAAGATGAAGAGCAAGTTCCTGGCCAGCATGAGCCACGAATTACGAACTCCGCTGAATGCGATCGTAGGCTTTTCCGATCTCTTGGCGGAAGGAACTCCGGGCCCGCTGAACGAAAAGCAGCAGCGCTTCATCAACCACATCAAGCAAGGCTCTACCCATCTGTTGCAGTTGATCAACGACATCCTGGACCTTTCCAAGATCGAGGCTGGACTGCTGGAACTGCGGAGCGAAGAATTTCTTGTAGGGGACGCCCTGCCGGAAGTCCTCTCTACCATTCATCCTCTCGCGATGGCCAAGAACATCCAGGTGGAACAGAAAGTGGAGAGCACATCGCGGGTTAAGGCAGACCGCGTGCGTTTTAAGCAGATCCTGTACAACCTGCTGAGCAACGCCGTCAAATTCACACCCAAAGGCGGGCGTATCGGCATCGAATGCGATGACTACTGGGACTTCGTCCGTGTCTCGGTGACTGATACAGGAATTGGCATCGGACCGGAAGATCAGAAGGTCATCTTCGACGAATTCCGGCAGGTGGAAGGGCCTGCCGATGGTACTCACGAAGGCACCGGATTAGGGCTGGCCATCACCAAACGGTTGGTCGAGCAGCAAGGAGGCCAGATATCCGTGGAGAGCGAGCTGGGAAAAGGGAGTCGGTTCACCTTTACTCTTCTCGCCGCAGAAACAAAGACCGTCCAGCCGGTGGCTGCATCTCTGCGAGCGGCCCCTGTGCTTGCAGCCTCAGGTCGTCTTACCCCGCTAGTATTGCTTGTGGACGACGAGGGACCATCGCGCGAGCTTCTGGCCAGCTACCTGGAGCCCGAATACCGGATCGCCATGGCCGCGTCAGGAGCGGACGCTATCCGAAAAGCTCAACAATTACGGCCAGATGCCATCACTCTCGACGTGCTGATGCCCGGAAGCACTGGCTTCGAAACCCTGGCAGCCCTGCGAAAAAACCCGGAGACGGCTAAGATCCCGGTCATCATCCTTTCCATTGTGGATCAAAAGCAAGTAGGCTTTGCCTTGGGCGCCGCGGACTATTTAATCAAACCGGTTCGCAAGCCCGCGCTGCTGGAAGCGATTCGCAGACACGCTCCGTTGCCCGCCGACGATGATTCGTCCATTCTGTTGGTGGACGACGACCCCAAGGCGATCGAACTCATGGAAGAGGCCTTACGCTCGGCGGGATATGAAACTCAGGGCGTCCGCAGCGGAGCGCGCGCCTTGGAGGTGCTCGCGAACAAAGTCGTGGGCGCCATTCTGCTCGACCTGCTCATGCCCGGCATGGATGGGTTCCAAGTCATTCGCCATGTTCGACAACAAAGAACCCTCAAGGATCTACCAATCCTCGTGATGACCGCGAAAAACCTCAGCCAGGAAGAGATGGCGCTTCTAAACCGCGAAACTCAGGGTTTCTTGCAAAAGGACGGATCCTGGAAGGAACAACTGATTGCCGAACTTGGCCGGGTCGTTCGAAGCCGCAGTCGGGGACAATCTGCTGGACAGTTATGATCAAAGTCCTCATTGCCGAAGATAACTCAGTTAACCGGGAGTTGCTCCGCGAATTGTTGGAACTGCGTGGATACACAGTTCTGGAAGCCTGCGACGGTCGAGAAGCCCTTCAAATGATTGAGCAGGTTCAACCGGAACTGGTGCTTTTAGATATCGGCATGCCAGTAATGGACGGATTCGCGGTCGTACGGACAATCCGTGAGAATCCGAGATTGGCGAAATTGCCGGTAATAGCAGTTACTGCGTACGCCATGCGAGGAGATCAGGAACGGATTCTCAATTCGGGCTTTAACGGCTACTTGTCGAAGCCCGTCAACGCATCCTCCCTCACTCAGGAACTGGACCGCGTCCTCACGAAACGTGATCAACTCGCGAACGCAGATATCTGTGAAGACCAATCTGCGAAGAAAGCGGGATCTGGGGGCGGTATCTAGACAACTCGCTAGAGACTTTGATTCTAGGATTCCGTTTTTTCTACTTCTGTTATGAATTGAAGAATCGACTGCTGACTTCGTGCACCTACAGATGTAAATTGGATCCCCTGGCGCTTTTCATTTGCCCAAACAACGGTACCGGCGACATCAATAACTACGGCGGAGTCTGGTAGTTGAAACGACAATCGAACGGCATCTTTGGGCTTCAAATCAGAAACCTCCACCTGCATTCCGCCCTGGCTTAGGTTCCAAGTTACCCCGCGCGCAGTACGGGAGCCCACTGTGCAGGTGATATCAGCCCGAATAGGAACACGGGAATTTTTCCTTCGGTTCGCCGCTATCGCGCCGATCACCGTGCGGAACAGGACACTCAGCTTCTGTCTGTCCACCGGTTTTTGAAGAAAAAAGGTCGCTCCGAGCGCGAACGAATCTTGCATGGTTTGTTTCTCGTCTCGTCCCGTTACGATAACGATAGGCGTGGACTTGTTCCATGACGATTTACGGATCAGGCGGGCCAAGTCGAAACCATTCAGCTTTGGCATTTTCAGGTCCAGGAAAATTCCATCAAACCTCTCTTGATTTACCACGATCGCAGCTTTTTCGCTGTCGCTGATGGGGCGAACATCAGCCTTCAGAGACGAAAAGACCTCACTCATGAGTTCCAAACTAGCAAGGTTATCCTCGACCACGAGTATCTTCATGGGTTGCATGCGTCTGTCCTCAACCTCCGCACAATACCACGGACAGGCTGAGTTGCGCTCGGTGTAACTCCGTTTGTGTGATCCACGGCCGCTCTTGTCGTCGCTGCTTGCCCTTCCCCATCGCAATGCGCGCAGTTGACGAAGTATCGGTGTAGACCGTGTAGGATGACGATGACGTTCTACGATAAGGCCCGCAGAGAGCTGCTGGTCGAGCAGATCAGCTGATTCAGCGTTTCACCACCGGCTGCTAGGCACTAAATGCTTCCTCCTTGTTCGTATTCCCGTAGTGAGGATCACATAGCCATAGGTTTACGCCAGTTAACACTTCGGTAACTTTCACTTCCCTGTTGCTCCTCTAGAATTTCAATGTCCTCATAATTTCGATTGTCGACGGGGCCGTATTCTGTGAGTAGATACCCGGTGTCCGGCATTAAAACGACGATTCCGGTCGTCGAAATGCGCCAAGTGGAGGGGCGGGAATGGTGGCTTTGGATCGCCGCCGTAGCCGTCACCTTAGTTCTAACATTCGGTATCCTGTCGCTAGCGGTTCCTGTTCTTCACTCGCCCGACGAAACCTATTCGCTGAATCTCAAAGAGTGGGTTCGTGGCTTGGCCGCTCTGGTTCTGTTGTTCGACATCTACACCCTCTACCAGCAGCAGCAATTGCACCGAATCCGCCGCCAATTGGCCGAGCGCGAGCAAATCTTTCACTTAATTACGGAAAACGCAGCGGACATGATTGCGGTGATAGACCGCGACGGAAAGCGTATCTATAACAGTCCCGCTTATCAGAAAATTCTTGGATACGGTCCAGAAGAATTAGCAGCGACCTCTTCCATGGATCAGATTCATCCTGACGATCTCGCGCGCGTAATGGAAGCTTCGGCGAAGGCAAACAGCACCGGACGGGGCGAACGGTTGGAATATCGTATTCGACACAAAGACGGATCCTGGCGCGTTCTTGAGTCTACCGCTAGTGCGATTCGCAGCTCTGAAGGCGACGCGAATGGATTGGTCATTGTGAACCGCGACATCACCGAGCGGAAGCGCGCCGAAGAAAAGCTGGCACACCAGTCCTTCCATGACGGCTTAACCGGTCTTCCGAACCGCGCTCTCTTTCTTGACCGTCTGCAACGGTCTATCACTCATTCGCGACGGCACAAGGATTTCAAGTTCGCGGTCTTATTCATCGATATTGACGAGTTCAAAGTCTTCAACGACAGCTTGGGACATGCCGCCGGAGACACGCTTCTGGTACAGATCGCGCAGCGCCTAAGTGCGAGCCTCCGCGGCGTCGACACGGTTTCACGTCCACGCCAAAGTGGAGACGGAAACTCCTATATCGGCGAAGGTACTCTGGCCCGCCCCGGTGGGGATGAATTTACACTACTTGTCGAGGAACTTCATGACCCCAGCGACGCCATTCGTGTCGCCGAGCGCATTCAGCGACGACTAGCCGTTCCCTTCGATTCCAACAATCAACAGATCGTGCTTTCCGTGAGTATTGGCATTGCGTTCAGTAGCGCCGGTGCAGTAGAGGCTCAGGACGTCCTCCGCGACGCCGAGATTGCTATGTATCGCGCCAAAAGTACCGGCAAGGCCCGCTGTGAAGTGTTCGACCACGCCATGCATGCCGGCGCTATCAAACGGTTGCAACTTGAAACCGACTTGCGCACGGCTCTTGAGTTGAAGCAGTTTCGAGTTTACTACCAACCGATCGTATCCTTACGCAACGACCAGATCGTAGGGTTCGAGACTCTCAGCCGCTGGCAACGTCCTGAAGGCTTGGTCATGCCTGGGGAATTCATTGCGGTCGCGGATGAGACTGGCATCATCTTGTCCATCAACCAGCAACTTCTTTATGAGGCCTGTCGGCAACTCCGTTCCTGGCACGCGATCTTTCCCTCTGATCCTGCCTTCACCCTCAGTGTCAATATCACTCCCAAGCAATTCGCACAGCCCGACCTGGCCTCTCAGATCGGCAAGACCTTACAGGAGACCGGACTGGATCCGCGCAACGTCAACCTGGAAATTACCGAAACAATCGCAATGGCCGATGCTGACCGGTCTGCTCTCGTGCTATCGGAGTTGAAGGCGCTCGGCGTTCGTCTGGACATCGACGACTTCGGCACCGGCTACTCATCGCTGAGCCGGCTGCAGCATTTTCCCGTCGATAGGCTAAAAATTGATCGGTCTTTCATCTCGTGCATGGACACGGATGCCGACACTCGCGAAATCATTCGCATCATTATCATGCTCGCCCACGGCCTGGGCCTGAAGGTGGTTGCAGAGGGTGTAGAAACACAAGTGCAGGCGGACATGCTCAAAGATCTTGACTGCGAACTGGCCCAAGGCTACTTATACTCCAGGCCCGTTCCCAGCGAAGAAATCGACCAACTTCTAAGTAAAAACCGGACGACAGGCGTTTCTGGCAGGCTCGGTAAAGCTGCTAGCTCCACATCCGGATGAAACCGGAGTTTCGAACTACTGCGGAGCGGCGAGAGTTACAAAGTGATTGCCGGACATCGTGGCAATAGCTATCGTAGGATGGGTTTGCGGCACGGTTCAGAGCCCGATTTTCCGGGCCGCGGCCTTAACGAGACTAGTTTGGCCTTTGTCCAACGCTTGATTGGCTTTTGCCGCGTACATTTGTCGGTCGGCTTCATCGAGCAATTCGTCCAAGGTCACACCATCGGACCATTCCGAAATACCAATGCTCAGGCTTAACTCAAACCCGTCTAGGGTACCTGCTCGGTTCCAATCCAGGAGGTAGGCTCTGATTCTTTCAATAACCTTAGCTGCCCCCGAGCGGGAGGTATCCGCCAAAATGATCAGGAACTCGTCTCCGCCGTAGCGAAACACCGCATCTGAGCCCCGAACCGAACTCTTCAGGAGAGCGGCAGTATCTGCTAGCACCACGTCGCCCGTCAGGTGGCCAAACCTAGTATTGACATCTTTGAAGCGATCGACGTCGATCAGCAAAAGGGAGAGTGGGTTCTTCAACCGCTTGGCGTGGCTTATAAACCGTTCCGCCATTTCCTCCAAGGAACGACGGTTATAGATCTCGGTCAAAGGATCCGTGAAGGATTGCTGTCGGGCAAGCTCCTGCTGGATCGTGCTAGATATGAGCTTTTCACGTAGTCGACGAATTTCAAGACGCTTCGTGACAAGATAAGTATTGAGCAGCGCCAATAAAATAAAGAGGCCCGTAGCCAGAGGCCTGGACACCGTTACCTCGAAATGCATATTGTCATGCTTGAAGAACGCTGCCGGAAAAAGAATCGCCGCCAGTCCCGTCGAGACCAGCACGCCAGTAAGCGACACGATCAGCCAAAGCTCCCAATCACGCCTTTCCAATTGTGAAAGTTGCTGGCCGACGCGCGCCAATACGCTTTCGTTCGCCATGTCCATTTGTATTTGTGAAAAACAAGTTTAACCCAGCCCGCCAGAGGTGCTCTGGCACGAAGGTAATTGGACGATTGAGAGGTGGGGGCGCTCGGACACGAAATAGCCCCCAGACGCGCTGTGCCTCTTGATACCGGGTTAGTGGGCGGTTACGAATGTAACAGCTGTAATGCCCACAGTAGTGCGTCGCATCCCATATGCGAATCAAATCAATGCTGACACAAGGCGAGATAGCGCGGGGCGTAGGTCGATGCAGAGCTGAAGATGCAGGGTTCGAAGGCGTACACGAATTGGCTGATGCAGTGCAGCACGCGGTTATCTTCAACGACGTTCGATGCAGGATCTCAAGGCAACTCAAGATCCTTGAGCCCGCAATGATGGCGCTTCGCGAGGATGCTACACCTGAAAGCGAGTCGTTGAACAACCGACCACAAAAGTAAATAACCGATCACGGTTCGGATTTTCCGACTGGAAATGTCCTCTAGTTCATTACTTCTTCTCTTGAGAAATGAGCGCTAGTGGTGGCCAGCGCTTTTCGTGAAAGTTCTCGTCAACCACCAAGAAAGGAGTTCCCGGAGGAAGGACCTGAAGGGTTTTCAAGAATTCGATGAGTGAGTCCTGATCATAGGATTTTAGTGTTTGAAACTGCTTGCGAGACGCAAGCGCTTCCCCGGAGTGTGCCAGCACCGACTGGCGAAGAGTTACGAACAGACCATGATGAAAAAACGGGGGCTCGTTAGCCGAGCCCCACAAGCGTTTGGTGAGGAAGCGCCGGTTGCCTTGGCGAAACTTTGGGGTCCACGGAGTTTGGTTCTGATCGAGCGGTTCACCCGCGTCCGTCGGATCGCAGATGTCATGGAGTTTGAGATCGGTGTAAGCAGGCACCCAGACTAAATCGGAATTCGCAGGATCCGGCGCCAGTCTCGGGCGGGGCAGATCCTTATTATTGTTTAAATCTACCGCGAGGGTCTTTGTGGTTCCGGTGCGCAGGTTAAGGGCGGGATTGTAAGGATTGGGCTCGGTGTAGACCCAGCCCTTTCTGTCAAGCGGCAGCTTCGGAATGTGGCAGGAGGCACAGCCAATTTGCTCGAAGACCTGCTCGCCATTCAAAACCGCTTTCTCGATCTCCGGATCGTTTGGAATCACGCGTCCGGGTACCGCCATCGTCGCCTGATAGAGCGTGGCCGCAGTGACATCGGCGCGGGTGAGTTCATTTTTGACGCCATCGCCATCATCGTCAGTGTTCAGCCCAAAGCGCTCGCTGGATTGCATCCCGTGGTGTTGATTAAACGCAGTATTGGTAAACTCACGCAACGAAACTATATTGCTGGCCTGATGCCAAGGACGAAGTATGAGAGTCGGCCTGTCGACCGGGGTTGGGGCGACGATACTCAGGCGCGGCAGACCTTCTACTCTTGACGTGTCCCAGGTGCCATCTTTCCGGCGAGTGAGCCACCCGAATGACACTCCTTTGCTGATGAGCTGCTTGCTCTCGCCGAGTTTCAGAGAATCACGAATGGCCTGCAAGTCGGCTGTCATTTGGCGCGCCAG
This sequence comes from Acidobacteriaceae bacterium, assembly GCA_003132445.1. Taxonomy (GTDB): domain Bacteria; phylum Acidobacteriota; class Terriglobia; order Terriglobales; family Acidobacteriaceae; genus Sulfotelmatobacter. The sequence goes on from PKXU01000122.1 coordinate 147,699, forward strand.
CATCTCCAGATAGCCGGCGCCAAACATGCCCGTGGTTCTGCGCAGATTCGCCACATTCTGCAGACTGACGGCCTTCTGTTGCTCGTCAACCGCGCCGCTGGTTGGTACGCGGTCGGTTGGATCAAAAGTCAGGAAGTCGAATCGTTGGCCCAGGACGAACACGCCAGTAACGAAATCGCCGCCGCCGCCGGGAATGCCGTATGGCATGTTATGGCAGCCATAACAGGAATTGGCATCCGGACCGGAGAGGCGGTTAAATGCTCTTGAACCTGAGAGAGGTTTCGAGGGATCCGACAGAGCAGTTCCGTTTCCTTTCATCAGCGGAAGACCGCCACCATCCTGGTCCGTCCAGTTGGCCATGAACAGCTTCTTACCGTACTCGAGCAGATCTTTTAGCGAAGTGGTGAATTCCTCGTCATCCTGCAAATGATGAGGAATAGCGCGTTCCTCGCCGATGCGGGTTCGGGGTTGTTGCCCGCCAGACAAGACCGGGAGGGTTACCAAAAGCGAAGCGCCGACAAGTGCCGTCCAGCGTGGGAAAGTCATATTCATTTTGGTACCGCAATTCCAGCAGGAGTTGGAACCGCCACCGTGCCAATGACCGCGTCCGTTTTCGTGTCCACCATGGTGATGCTGGCTGCCCAATTTCCGACGTAGGCCCGTCCATCGACGGCGATTGCGATGCCAGACGGGCCCTGGTTATAGCCGCCGGGAGGCAACGGTATTCCGTTTGGAATGGTGATGCGGACACCACTGTCGGTGACATTATCGTTAGCGTCGATACTCAGCACCGCGACTGTGCCGGGCGTCCCACTGACGGGACTCTCCGATCCTGCAACAGTGACATAGGCCTTGGATCCATCAGGGGTGAAGTCGATTCCCCATGGCCAACTGGAAATCGGAATCCGGGTACTGTTCAGAGTGACATTATGCTGAGCGTCGATTCGCAGGATTGAGACATAACTCGCGCTGGGATTCGCAATTAGAGCAAAGTGGCCGTCGGGCGCCATTGCGATGTTGGGAGTCCAAAACGCGAAATTGTAAGGAATCGTCTTGCCGGTATCGCTGAGGACTCCAATCGGAGAAAGCGACAGGATGCGGAATACATTATCGGAGACGTCCGCCAGGATTACAGTCGTACTGTCAGGCGTGACCGCGATTTCACTAACACTGGATCCGGATGGCAAGTTGAAGGTGCTGACCACTTTATAGGCGCTCGTATCGATGCTGGTGACGGCATTGCTATTCCAGGCGGCCAGCAGGAATCGCGCGTCGGCGGTAATGGTGTTCGTGAGTGTGTTCGATATGACACCCGGACGGCTGATGTCGGTGACGTAAGCAGGTGGGTTTTTGGTGAGGTCGAAGACCCTGATGGGTGATCCGTACCCCTGGATTGACACGAATGTCTTGGTGCCGTCTGGAGTCTCGGAGATTCCTTCCGCGTTAGCTCCGAACGCACCAGTTGTCGAAATTGTCGTGGGTGGGTTTTGAGAAGTGTCTATGGCGACTACCGCACCAACAATCAGTGGACGGGAGACGGTTACGATATCGCCTACATTCGTCGTACCACCGAGTACGGCTGGCACGGTGGCTGACGTTCCGGACCTAACGACTCCATTGTCCACGCCAAGCACGCTCACGGTAATTCCATTGACTCCGACAGAGACGGTGGGAACGTTGGGAATCGAGAACGTTCCGTCAGCTGCCGTGATCGAGGAGTGCCCTATCACCTGCGCAATAAAGCCGGGCAGCGGGTTCTGGTTTCCATCGATCACGCGGCCGATCACGGTTGTTCCGGGGTCGGGAATTACGTTCAACACCACGCCTGGCGCGGTTCCGACATTGCCGCCATAATCGACGGCTGTAGCACTGAGCGTCAGTGTGGTGGCGGTCGCAGGAACGGTGTAATAGAAGACGTAAGGAGCGACACTATCAGTCAAGACAGGCTGACCATTCACTAACAAATTGACGGCAGCAACGGCCACGTCGTCTGTGGCATTGACGGTGACGGCGATGGTCTGGCTTTGCACGACGGTGCTCCCCGACGTGGGCGAAACGATCGTTGCCACCGGTGGAATGCCAAATGTGTCTTGCAGAACCTGATATTGCCCGATGTAGAGGTGGTTGCCATTGGCAGTGGAACCAAATTTGTCGAAGCTTGTGTTGTTCGCAGTGACATAGACGTAAGAGCCATCGACCGCGATTCCCGTCCCGTAGTCGCTAGTTTGTGGAAAGCTCAGAATGGCGCGCGACAGCAGGTTCGTGGGATCCGTGATGTCAGTGATGGGAACACCGTTTGGCAGGAAAGAAACGCACGCGCCGAGCGCTAAATTACCCGAAAGCGCCAGATCATTCTGCACTCCGCCAAGATTCTTGTTGGTGATTGCCGAGACCAAAGTCGGAGCAGCCGGGTTGGAAATGTCGATCGACGCAACGCTGTTCTGATAAGGTGCGCCAGTAGTAAGGCTTTGATAATCCGCAGCGAATAGGTAATTGCCCTTGATTGCCACCTGGTGTGCGTCGATTGTGGAAAGCTGTCCGAGCTGAGCGGGAGCTTCCGGATTTGAAACATCCACGACGTAAATACCACTAGTGTCTGCGGCAACCACGGCAATCTCGCGCTGCGGATCGACGCTGATGCCCCGAATTGATCCCGTGAGTGGCAAAGAGGAGAGTGCAGTCGGCACAATAGGATTGGTGACGTCGGCGAGGAACAGACCGGTGCTGTTGGCCACGTATGCGAGATTTCCTTGCACGGTCACATCCAAGGCGGTGCCGGAGGTGTTGAGCGTGGCGCGAAGCGCTGGTGAAAGCGGATTTGTAATATCAATTACTTCGAGACCAGCCGTCCCCGCGGCGACAAATGCAAGATTGCCAGCCACCCTTACGCTGTTCGCATTGCCGGCGAGAGCGAGCGACGCAACGATTGCCGGAGCGCTGCGGTTGGTTACGTTCACTACCTGAAGCCCAGCCGATCCCGCGGCAACGTACGCATAGTTGCCATTGACCGCTACTTCGTTTGCGAAGCCGGGGATAGCGACAGAGCCGAGCGCGGTGGGGCTAAAACCGCTCACCGTGCCACTGGAGGTTGCCGTGAATCCGCTGTTGGTTATGGTGATCGTGCAAGCGCCAACATTCCCCGCGAAGATGTTTCCATCCGGGACGCCGAAGTTGCAGATAGTGAGATCGCTCGACGAATAGCTCGTCCCCTCTTGCGTCGATGTCAAATCAATTGTCGTTTTGCCGTCGATCAAATGGCCGATTACGTCGAGTTGCTGAGAGGCTTGCTGGCTTAGCGAATTCACTGCGAGAATAAATGTGGCCGGCTTCACTTCGACCGACTGTAATGCCTTCGCCAGCTTGGCCGCGAACGTCCCGCCAAGCGTGCCGGTCTGCACTTCGATTCCGTCTGAAATGCCGGTGCCATCAGTCGAGAAGAGCAATGGATTGGTGTGGTAAACCAGAGCTTCCTGGCCATCGGTGAGGCCATCACCATCGGTATCCGGATTATTCGGGTTAGTGCCAAGCTGAAATTCCTGAAGATTGGTGAGCCCGTCGTGATCCGGATCCTCGGCGGGGAATGCCGGATCAGTAAGCTGCGGACATGTAGTTCCCGCCGAGAAGTTCGGACAGAAATTGGTGAGAATCCAGGAATTCGGAATTCCGCCGTTATTTGCGCCCGCGATGACTACCTGAATATTAAGGATACCCTGCTCACCTTCGTTCAGCGCTTGAATCACCACCGTGCCGCTGCTTACCGCTGTTACCAGGCCTTCTGAACTTATAACGGCGATCGTCGCATTGCTGGTGCGGTATTGTGTCCCCGTACTCGAAGCCGAAATGTTTAGCGTGCTGCCGTCCGAGTAAGTGGCCATCGTTGTGAGCTGCGTCGTCTGGCCGGCCTGCGTCAGCATAGGTGTCGTCGTGTTGATAGTGATGCCTATTGGAATCGGCGTGGTATTTCCGAGCGTGATCGCGGGCAGCGTGACGGATTGGTTCGTCCCGATGGTAAAAAAATCCGACTGACCGAAAAGAGTAGCGCCATTACGCACGCATGTGGCGCGTGCGCGAACCGGTCCGAAGTTGGCGGGGATAGTCGGCAGAATCCAGGTGCCGTCATGGTTGACCTGTGTCGTACGATTAAGCACGCTCACGACGCAAGTCTCGTCCAAAGGCTGGTTAACTGGCGAAACTGGTATAACCGGCCCCGGTCCCGGTCCAGTCGGTTCGTAGCCGGAGCCACCAAGTTTGGCTTGTCCCCACGCAACCGAGAGAGAAAGAAGATTCGCCGCCAAGACGAGAATGACCGCGGCAGCGGGTCGCGACAACCCTGTTCCGTTATTCTTCCGGAAAACAGATGCCCAACGGGCCTCGGTAATGACTTTTCCTTCGCGCTTCATCCAAAATCCTCGTCCGCTCCAAAGAATCCGAAGACAACCATTCGCAATACTGTGTTCTCTACGGCGGGCAATTATTTCCTATGCATATTCCGGTCAGATTTAACAAATTCGAGGGGCAGTCCTGGACGGTATGCTGTTGTCCCTG
>PKXU01000047.1 GCA_003132445.1 Acidobacteriaceae bacterium
CGGCATCCGGCAAGCTCGTGCGGCGTTCTTGCAGCCTGTCTCTGAATTCATGGAAGCGTTCGACCTCGTCGAGATAGGAATTCGGCGTCATGAGCCTAGCTCTCCCTACCCGTTCCCGCGGGCTCCGGGCTCCTGGCCCCACCTGCTGCAGCCGGTGTTGGCGGTACTGCATCAGGGGATCCGGAATTACTTCAAACTTTCCCTGTGCCGCCAGCAAGAACGATATCCACCTATCATGGATTTGTTTAGCTGGGATCGGAGAGAAGCGATCGAAGCACTCCCTCCGGAANNGCACCCGTCACCACGGGATGTTTCAGCAGGACCTTCAGAGCATGTCCGTTCACGAACCGGAGCTGTTCTGCGTAATTAAATGAAAAGGTGGACCAAAGGCGCACGCCCAACGGTTGTGAATCGTCGCCAATCATATCCGCGTCGCTGAAAGCTAATATTATTTCGCTCGATCGCAAAAAAGCTTTTTCGATCCGGCAAAGTTTGTGCCGATACCAAACATCGTCTTGGTCCGCCAAGACGACGATTGCATTTTTGCAGAGAGAGATCGCTTTCTCAAAGTTCTTGGTCGAACCGAGATTTCTTTCATTGACTACAATACGGGTAAGGAACCTCGTGCGGCGAGCAAACTCCCTTACGATTTCAACGCTTCCATCCGAGGAACCATCATCACAGACTACGAGTTCGTCTGGGGGCCTCTCTTGGGCAGCGATGCTCGCCAGTTGCGCACCGAGAAATCGCCCTCCGTTAAAAGTGCATATCGCTACTGAAAGGCTAATATCCAATATCTCTCCTTCTTGACCATTGAGGCGTTGACTGGAATGCCGTGGCCAACTCGCGGTCAGCCGGCGACCCGGCTCTCCAATTGCAAAGAATCCTGCCCCATTCGTTTTGTCACTTTTCTTGTCTTGGCACGTGCTCGTTCAGACAAACAGGTGGAAGCCTAGGAGGAGTCAACAAAATGGCAGCGGCATCTGTATCTGCCGTGATGGTTACGTACCAATCCCGGTCAACGATCATCGACAATATCTTAGCCATAGCCCCACAAGGCATTCAATTCCCATCGGTGCCCTTGCACTCTCCGGAGAAAACTAAATATTATCCTCCTTTGGATTGCGCTTGCGCTCACAAACCATTCTCACAGGCGGCGCTATTATATGATCCCAATCGCCTGTGGCTGCTGATCCACTATGTGGCCGACTGCGCTTGGATGTGGCGAGGGCGGGACATTGTTTGTGACGCCGCCAAAATGCCTATTGGCCGGACAGAAATGCAAAAACTTGTGCGCCATGGCACGAGGCATCGCAGATGCTCTGCGCGGAAGAGTGGACAGACCGATTGAATCCCAGGCCAAAGATCTCGGTATGCATGGCGGCCTACCAAGGCGAAAACTATATCAGCCTCCAATTGCGCTCAATCCTTGGGCAGTTGTCTGCTGACGATGAGGTCATTGTGGTCGATGATGGTTCCACGGACGGTACGTGCGGCGTAATATCTGCGCTGCAAGATCCTCGTCTTGTCCTTTTACGGAACACCAAAAACCAAGGAGTCCTCCGTGCCTTTGAGGCAGCACTTTCCAGTTCCTCCGGGGAGATCGTGTTTCTCAGCGATCAGGATGATCTTTGGCTTCCGAAAAAGGTTGAAACCGTCCTGGACGCGTTCGCTCACGACCCTGCCGTGCTGCTGGTTGCGAGCGACGCGATACTAATCGATGAGGATGGCGCCAAGATCGGGGATTCCTTCTATGCGAAGCGAGGCGAATTTCGGGCTGGACTGTGGTCGAACCTACTGATTGGAAAGTTCCACGGATGCACAATGGCATTTCGTTCCACTCTGCTGCGGAGCGTGTTGCCTTTCCCGCACGGAAGGCTAGTGCATCATGACACCTGGATTGGGTGCATGAACGCCCTGATTGGTGGTAAGACAAAATATATCGCTGAACCCCTGGTCGCATACCGGCGGCACTCGACAAACGTAACTGGCCGGATCAAGTTGAGCAATTATACGAGATTAAAAATGAGATCTCAGATGCTCTTCGGACTGTTGGTATTTTGGCTGGGACGCAGTCGCAACAAAGCAACTTAAACTAGCGCGACGATTCCTCTTGCGTTACTCCCGTTCCTAACGGTTCGCTTCGGGCGACTCCACTACGATTCCATTTCTCGCGTTGCTGAAGCGTATGCGTGTCCCGTAAAATACGCTAATGTCGTAGCTCATGTTGAAAAAACTACAACACATTTGCCTGGTTGGGAGCATTGGCTTGATAGCTGCCGACCGCATCGATCTATTTGCCGGGCGTGCTCCGTTCATACTCACTCCGTTTCTCGTCCTTGCGCCCTTGGTCCTCTTAATTGGTGTCTTCCGCGTCGAGCCAGCGAGGATGTTTCGCTTTACAATCACATCCCCCATCCGGCGACAGATCCCCTTTCTTGCTGCATCCAGCCTATTTTTGCTTCTTTCGCTTTTTTCCGTCCCAATCGGCCTTGACCCGGAACGGGGCCTGGTGGCTTTCGTTGATTTGCTCCTCGTGGCTGTTTTCGGATATCACATTTCGCTGCAGGTATTAGAAGAGCCGTCACAGGAAAAGCTGATTGTACGGTCCGTCGCTTTTGCGTTATTCGTATATGTAATTTTTTGCATTGGGGAGTTCATTGCGTGGACCCACGGAATTCTCATGACTGCCCAACGAGGTGGCCCATGGCTTGAATCCACATTTGCACCTAGTACGTTAGGACCTTGGGCGCCAACGCTATCTGGAACTTCATATGACGCCAACCGTTCCGGCTTCGCGTTGACGATGTACCTGGCGCTGCTCGATAGGTTTGCGGCTAAATCGCGCTACACACCGGTTCTTCGTTTCGCAATCCCGCTTCTGATTATCCTGACGTTTTCGAGATCTGGCGCGCTATGTTATTTGGCATATCACCTAGCCTCGCGCAATTTCTGGAGGCGCTTGGCGACCCGGAGAGTGTTAATACGCGTGGCGGCAATCACCATTCTTGGTTCAGTGGTTTTGGCCGTATACCAAAAGGAAATGATTGAGCTGGCCGAAGCTTGGGAGATCTCAGATGCGGTGTCTGCCAAGATGTCGATGGACACGGGGAGTTCTGGAGAAAGTCACGTTCTATTGATAGAACGAGGTCTCAAAACCTGGTTAACCTCAACAAAAACTGTTATCACAGGCATTGGATACGCGGCCGCGCCGAAAGTGCTGGGAGATTTTTTCGGAGATGATAAACGCGGAAACTTTCACAGCTTATACGTCACTACTCTCGCTGAAATGGGATTACCCGCATTTTTCGCTTTAGTGTTCATCCTCGGTTATCCAATAATCGGGAGGAGGGGCGTTGTACCGTGCATGGCCGCCATCCTGGTCTTTAACATAAGCTATCAAACCGAAACGGAGCCGATGTTTTGGCTCATGCTTGCGCTCTTGTGGTCGTATAACCAGCGGGGAATGCTAAAGTGGCTTCGACTATCGGATGGCGCGAGCGTCGCAGAACCGTCATCCGCTCTCTGATTATGCTTTTGTGCCAGTAATGTCTTCATCCTTACCCAGGTTAGACCGAGCTGCAAGGATCTCAGTCGAAATAGCGCCGCTCGCACACTAATGCTCCGCAGCCGTCCAAAAGGAAAATCCATGTTTTTGGAAAACTCACATTCTAGGACGGTCCACTTCAGGTTAGGTCGGGCACTTTACCTTCCTGTTGTTTCAAACGTTTAAAGCACCTTGACGTTTCTCGATGAGCAAAGTAAAAAAATGATCGACGTCCCAGCTCTCTTGGATTGAGAGGCGCCACAATGACTATTATGAGAAATCGATCTCTCGGTACGATATTGATCTTACTGATTGCTACTACGGTGCTTGGCAACGTTGCTTGTTCAATGCCTGAGGCGCTACCCGAAGGAGCTATTGGCAACAGTGGCCGATATAACTATTCGCCCTCTGTGATTGAGGCTGAAGGAACGCGCCAGGTGTGGTGGTGTAGTGAAGGATTCAATCCGGCCGCTAATTCTGATTCGGATGCAATCTATTACCAATCGGTTAGCATGGGGAAGCCTGATGCCCACGGACCTGTATTGGTTCTGCAGGAGACTCCGGGTGCGTGGGATTCTGCTTATACGTGCAACCCGAAGGTGGTTGCCGGCGTCTTCAAAAATCCCCTGGGCGATGGACAAACCTATACCTATGCAATGTATTACGTGGGCACTGCATTGCTTGACGGGACGAACAACAGTATTGGCGTGGCTTTTTCAAAGGATGGCATTCACTGGCGGAAGTATCCACAGCCCGTGATCTCGTCAACCTCGCAGCAGGGGTATGGGGTTGGTCAGCCGGCAGTTTACAACGATGATCATAAATCCGCGTTACGGGTTTTTTATGAGGACAGTTACCCAACTGCACACCACGTTGCTGCTGTTTCTAACGATGGTGTGCATTTCACAGTGCAAGGTACCCTGACCAGCAACGGGTTGGATCCGGACGATCCGCAAGCGACCTGGGGAGACATCTCTTACGAACCAAAGGCGAGCGAATGGTACGCGGTTTTCAATCTGCCACTTCGGTCGCCGTGGGTTACGGGAGGGGTAGTCGAGCGTGGACAATACGGCATCCAGCTGTACAAGATCCCGCAGGACGCCCTGTTGACGGGTAGTTCACCATGGCAACCTCTGTCCACGATGGACACGAATTCAAGCGGTTTCGAATCGAACTTTATTGCCGGTTTCGTGCACGACCCCTATGGCAACCTCAATTTGGCTACCCGGAATAAGGTCGAGATGTATACGTCAGTTTCTTATCCACCCCCAAAATGGGAAGCAACGCCAAAGGAAGCAGGACAATCGGCGGACGTTCGAAACTGGATTTTAATTCCTATGGAATGGATTCCAAGCGTCGAAGCAACGCTTCCTCTCAACCGGTACTTCAATGGAACTGTACATGAGGTGACTACTGGGTGGATAAGTCCCAATAGTGGGTTCCAACTAGAGAGCCTTCTTGGCCATCTGTATGGGATTCCGTTTCAGGCGGCGGTGGTCCCATTCTATGGCTGCAAAGCAGGACGGACAGACTACTTTGTATCGCTCGACGTTGGCTGCGATGGCCAAAAGATTCTTGGCACAGAGGGTTATGCATATGCGCAACCAGTTGGCGGACTGAACTTAGTAGCGCTGTATCGTTGCAGCACTGGTCAGGATCATTTTGTCAGTAGAGATCCGAAATGCGAGGGTCAGAAAACAGATAAGCTATTGGGATACGTTCTTCCTTGAGCCCTGTAACCGATTAGCTGCATAGCCGCCCCCGACCAGGGATCGTTGCTTGGCCGTGCTGTTCGCCGGCACGGCGAAATTCTGGGACAGCTTCCTTACCGGTCTCGACAAGGACGTCGCCAAAGCAACCCATCAGGACGTCTTCACGATGGGACCAATTATTGCTAATCACACTCCGAACCTCGCGATTGTCCACATCGAATCTTGGGAGACCTTGGTCTTCCCTGGTCACCACCGTACCGCCGAGGACTCAGTGGATGATGTAGCCGAGCTTGCGCTGATTTTTTCTGCCGAAAGGATTCCCCGAAAGTCCTCCCATGAGCGAAAGAATTCGTTCCTACGGCGCGACCACGGCTAGAGCGGCGGCTGTGATCGCCAGTTGCGCAGTGATCTGGCTCCAGTCACGCAGTCCGCGGACAAAAGCGCCAGTTGGAAGCTTATAAGGCACCAAGATCTCATCGCCCGGATATAGCCGGAGATGATCAAATTTTGTACCTGTGAAAAGTCCGTTGACGCTGTTAGCGGCGACTACAACTCCGTTGGCGCGCAGGACAAATGCATGATGCAGGTCGGACTGCGGCTTTCCTTTGCCTGCCATTGCGAGATAGGCCCCGCTGTTTGTGTGAGGGTCGAAAATGAATGACCCGGGGTTGTAGACATTCCCCACGACCGAAATTGTTGACGGAGTGTGAGGAATGATGAGGCGATCGTTGTCTTCCAGCAACATGTTCGGATAATCGGTCAGTTTATTATCAGAAGGCTTGACGGGAAGCGCGACGCGTCCTGTAGCCCGGACCGCGCGAAGTTGTGAAACAATTCCCTCCTGCAGTTGCGCCAAGACCTGGGCATCTCCACCAGTCGCTGTGGCCGCAACGGAGAGCGCGGATTGCCGAACTTGCACCTCCATAGCATCTGCAAGCTGATCCAGACTGTTTTGTTGTTCGATGCGCGCCGACTCCCTCAGCAATTGAGAGCCATAGACATAGGCGTTCGACGTCAATCCGCCAGCACGCTGCAAAACAGAGTGTAGCGTTTCATTCTCTTCGAGTTTATAGATACCCGGTCGCGTCACCTCTCCTTCCACGACCACGTACCGCGAGCGATCATCCTCCGGCAGGTTAATATCTCGCTGCGAGAAGATGGTCACGATGTCTCCCGGCTGCAGTTCAAGATTACCGGCCTCATCGTGTTCGAGGATTGCTTTGCGCGGACTAAACCAGAGTAGCTTGGAAGTGAGATCAGTAGGGTTTACGCGTTGGATAATGGCATATTTCCAATTTATCTCAGGTGCATAGTGTCGCAAATCAGCAGTGACATTCTTGGCAGTGCGTTGGGTCGTCGACGTATCTTCAGATACCCCGGCTCGTTGTTGACTACCGAGCGGCGTGCGATCATTGGTCTTCGAAGACGCCTGATCTTGTTGTTCAACTGGCTCGCACGGAATATAGGTTACGGAAGAACCCGGGGTGCCTGAAACTGAATTCGCATTGTAGGTTCCGATTGCGCCTTGAACGCCATCTGTTTGACCGCTATTGGACGTAGTCGTGGTCTGCGTCTGACTCTGCGTGGCGCTGTTCGGCTGCTGTACAGTGGGCAGACATCGCACGTTAAATCCCGGACGGAGGGGATATTCGGTGGCATGGCCATTTCCGATTGCAGCACGGTCCAACCAGTATTGGCGGGTGAGCAACGCCTCAGCGTCGGGAATCAGATCGCGAATGCGCATCCCCGGTTTCCAAGGATATCTTCCAGGATTTGCAACATTCCCTCGTAGAGTCACCGTGTCCTGAAAGTTCGGCACGATTGAAAACACACGAACGATATCACCATCCTGAAGGGGCTGAGCCCGGGATGCTTCATCGTAAGGGAATTCCAGCGCTTTGCGCGCTTGGTGATCTACCAGCCGTTCGATCGTAATCCTGCCGGTGTCGGCAAGGCTGCTGAAGCCGCCCGCAATTTCGACCAGATCGTTCAGTGTGGAGCTTTCCTTCAATTCATAGATCGCGGGAGTATTTACCGAACCTGAAATTGAAGCCAGAGGCCCAACCGGCGGAATGTAGAGAACATCTCCGGGCTGCAGGCGAACATCCTTTGATTTATCGCCTTTGATCAGCAGGTCGTAAAAATCAAAATCCGTGATAGTAGCGCCATCACGTCGGACCTGGATATGCCGTAATGATCCCTGCGGCGACGGCCCCCCGGAAGCAAAAATCGCGTTAACCAGCGTGCTCAACGAACTGATAGTGTACGTACCCGGGTACCGCGCATTGCCGACCACAAGCACCTGGATCGAACGAAGCCGTCCGACACTGGCTGTAAGACTGAAATTCCTGAATATCTTCGAAACCTCATTTTTCAGGTATTGTTCCAACTCGCCGTAATGCACACCTGCTACAGATATTTGGCCGACTCGCGGAATGTATATTTGCCCAGATCGGTCGACTGTAACCCGCAGATCCGCTTCGAGCTGCCCCCAAACTCTGATTTGCAACTCATCTCCCGGGCCGATGATGTAATCGCTCGGAACCTGTAACAGGTCCATCGGCGCAAACGTACTTGGGGCTTGATCGAACAGCGACTGCCCAAACAAGGGTAAGGGGCGGCCGGCCGAGTCCGCCGTCATCTGCTCGAACTCCGTCTCAGGCCAAGTCGGAGCCTTCGGCTGCCGAATCTGCGAAGGATTGAGTACAGTTGTCCGGGGAGGATACTGGCCCTCGTATGTGCCGAATGGGTTTCTCAGCTGGGGCACTTGACTTGCAGGCGGAAGGTTTTGACCTCTTTGGCTACCGGTCGCATTTTGAATTTGTGCGCCGCTACATTCGGGACTATCCGCTTGGAACGGATCGCTGCAATCCACTGAACTACCCGACGACGTCGGGCTTTGTGTAGAAGATTCCGGAAGAGATTGCGAAAAACAAATTCCAGCACTAAGAACAAGGAACAGCGCCAGCAGACGCACTTTTAACATGATGGACTCAGGACACCTCTGAGGTTTAGTAACGCAAGCTCTCAAAGTATGTAATTCTATCAACTACCCCAGTGAAAAGGTGCATGCTTCCGCAAGCGATTGGTGCTCAAATGGATGCTCAGCAGATCCCTTTGAGCGCCTGCCATTCTGCCGGAGGCAAAGCGCCGCTTCGACCTCGGCTCCTCGATGGAGCTTCGGGAAAGTGACGCTAGTCGGTGCCTTCTGCGCTGCGGATCTGAGTTAACCCTTGCCCGCTCTTGGGGCTAGCATTGACCGCGTTCTTTTCGTGCTGGCTGCCCCGCAATAAATATTTCGATAAAGTGACGAAGCCCTTCAGGTTGCGCTGCAGTTCGCGGCGATCCTTCAACGACTGTTTGAGCTTATAGAAAAGGTAAGACGGGCTGAGATAGAAGCTACGCCGAGCCCGGTCGCAGAAGCTCACCAGTTGCTCGTGGGTAATGTTCGGCAGGTTCACAACGCTGTTGTGAAGACCATCCTTCGTGAGCCACCCGCCCCAGTCCTCGATCTGAATGTAATTCCGGCTCTTGGCTTCCTCATATGCAGTAGTGCCTGGATAGACCATGATCGGGAAGAATTGCGCAGTATCGGGCTGAAGTTTCTTAGCGAAGCCCAGCGTCTTTTCCATGCTGGCCGGGGTTTCATTCAGGTTGCCAACCATAAAGCAGCCGTGCACCATGATGCCCGACTCCTGGCATCGGCGAACAAACCGATGAGCCTCTTCGTGGTATTTCGAGTCGCGGCGGTCATCGTTGTTCTTCTTCATGCCATGGATGACTTCCACGTCGCCGCTCTCAAATCCCACGCAAAATAACCGCGCTCCGGCTTTGTGCAAGGTCGAGAGCAACTCCGCGTCGGCACCGATGTCGGCGCGGCAGTTCGCATCGAATGGCAACTTATTTCCCCGCCGGATCAACTCTCTGGCCAATTCCATCGTGCGAGGCTTGCTGATGATAAAGGTGTCGTCCTCCAGCATCGCGGTCTTGATCTCAGGCATTTCGCGGGAGATGAATTCGAACTCGTCCGCCACATTGCTGACCGAGCGGTAGCGCATCTTGTGCCCGCTGAAAGTCTGGGGATACACGCAAAACGAGCAGTGATAGGGGCATCCGCGGCTTGTATCGAAAACCACGAGAGGCCACAGCGAATGACCATAAAAGTAGTCTGGAGTGTGCAGAAAACGTTTGTAGACCTCGGAAACAAACGGCAACTCGTCGAGATTCTGAACGGCTTCGCGCGGCGGGTTGCTGACAATCTCTCCATTCGCGCGACGCCATACCAGTCCTTCAACCGCGGCGAGGTCGGCGCCACAGGATTTCGCGGCCAGCCAGTCGCGCACCGTATATTCGTACTCCCGCACCGCGACTGCCTGCAGCGAAGCAGACATCGCCAGCGTCTCTTTGGGTAGAGCGGACACGTGACGCCCGACTAGCAGCACATGCAACTCGGGTTTGGATGCTACCAAAGCTTCAATGACTGTGACGTCATTGAGGATGCTAGGCGTGGATGTATCGCAGACAACCGCCTCAATAGTCTTGGCAGCGATGCGGTCGATGACTCCCTGTAATGTGCAGCCGGCCGCGGGACAATCGAGCAAATCCACGTCATGCCCGTTCTTGATAGCAACCCCGGCGGCGGTAGCGAGCCACTTTGGATAATACAACGTTCCGCTCTTCGTAACAGCGGGACTGCGCTGCTCGCGGGAAAAGCGAGGGTGGAAAGGAGGGTTTAGAAACAAAACACGCATCGTACAAACCAGTATATCAGAGCCGATTACAAGTAATGGATTTAAGTTTGTGGTACCGGTGTACTCAGCTCTCTTTGGGCCGTTCTCCGAAATTGATCAGCCTACCCACGTACACGGTTTTCCTTCCAATGCTTCTTGATTGCATCCAAGCGTCGCCGGTTCTCGGGAAGCCGAAAAGCTCGCTCAACCCCCTGGCGCACAACAATCCAAAACACGGAGAAAAAGAAAGCGAGAATTGTCGAAACCACGACAATAATAGTTCGGTGTGGAGACGACTTCTTATCCGGAGGCACGGCAGTATCCACAACCTGTATTATCTCCCCTTCCTTCGCCTCATCCAATTTCGCAATTTCGAGGCCTTTGATGAGTATCTCGTAAACGGTCTCGTTGTACTTCAGGTCGCGATAACGCCGAATGTATTCCAACCCCGCATGGGTTACTTTTCCTTTGGAAAGCACAATGTCCGCACTAGTGTCATTCCGCGATCCCGCACCAGTGTCACTCTGCGACCCCGCTAATTGTTCGAGCTGTTTTTGCAGCGCAGCAAGTTCCTGCTTTGCCAAAAGCAGATCGGGATTATCTTCTGCTGCGAATGATCGCATACCTTGAATCTGTACTTCCTTTGCCACTACTTGAGCACGCAAGATCGCGACTGATTCGATCAGTGCGCGAGCCTGGCTATCAATCTGGAGGACGCCAGTTGTTTGCTCTGTCTTTCTCATCGCTTCTTCGGCTGCAGTTAGGTTTTCCTTGGCCGGTTGCAACTGTTGCTCGAAGAATAACCGCCTGCGGGCAGCTTCTGTAATGGCCAGCGACGCCGACAACTTGCGGAACTCCTCTACATATCCNNATATCCGTTCGCCATCTCGGCGGCGTGTTTTGGGTCCCTATCCTCCACCGTGATCCGAATCAACCCGTCCTTCACTCCGGCAACTACCGTCGTACGGCGTTCAAACACCTTGCGCGCATCCGACATTCGCTTCTCGCGATATTCCTGCATCAACCCGAAATGTTGGATCATTGCGTCTTCCACAGTTCGGCTCTTCAGGAAAGAAACGTACAAGTCCGCCTGCGACTTCATCCCCAGCCCTCCCGCGAGCGAGGCGAGCGATCCTAGCCCTCCTAGGTTCCCGACTTGTCCTAACATGGCCGAGGCTATAGACGTGTTCTGCGTCGGAGACAGCAGTACAGTAGTCGCCTCGTAGCGGACCGGCAGCAACAGCGAGACCACGATGGCTAGAACTGCGACGCTCAGAACGAATCGAACGACAAAGTGTTTGTGCCCGACCAGCAACAGGGTGAGATCGAGAAGCGAAACCTCGGTCGTCTCCGGCTGAGATACTCCTGCGTTTTCTTCAACCAGAATCGGATCGGCCTGAATGATCGTCTCGGTGTCGATAGGCACTGTAGAATTATGACGCTCTGTAGGTAGTGATTCTAGATTTTACGACAAATTGAGTCTCCGCGTCTCTCAGGCCAAGCCAAAGCCCTGGATTTGCCCTCCTCCAACCCCAGTGATTTTAGGTAGGCGCCCTTTTGTGCTAGTTTGGACAATTCGGAATCCCGCAACTCCAGTCGGAGAACTGTTGCTTAAGCTGAAGTGTGACTTGAAATTAGATAGGAAACGAAGGATTCGGTGAGGCCGTTGTTGAGAGGATCTACATGAAGTTAGCTGTTCGTACCCCGGGAACTGGAGGCGATCGCATTAAACAAATCACGACCTCATGGCTGCTGGCGACGTTGTTCACCGCGGGCAGCTTAGCCGCCTGTGCCCAAACACCCGCTGAAGGCAAAGATGCTCCTCTCAAAGGCCCGGCGCCCCAGGCGAAGGTCCCGAATTTCTCTCGGGGTCCCGTAGACCTCAAATCGTTTCCCAAGAACCTCTTTGTCGATCAGAAGGACTTTTGGACTGCTCCGTTACACATGTCCCAAACGGATTGGGAGTGGGCGGTGCCGTTGGTTCTTGTCGGAGGCGGGCTGATAGCGGCGGACAATACGATCGAGAAACACGTTCCCACAAGCCCTACGACTATCTCACACGCCGTCACCGCATCCAATGCAGGCGTCGGCGTTTTGGCTGGCGCCG
>PKXU01000095.1 GCA_003132445.1 Acidobacteriaceae bacterium
TTATGTGGCGCAGAGATTTATGTGGCGCTCGCTCCAGCAATCGCGTAACGGCGTGCGGTTCGGAGTAGACAAGCGCCACATATCTTTCGGTTCAGAGACTACGCAGGAACTCCATAACGCGCGGGTTCTTGCGCCACATCTTTCTTTCGTGCCCTTTCCCACCCGTGTCACAGGCCGCCAGCGCCTTCGCTTTCATCTCAAGATCGACTTCGGCGTAAACATTGGTGGTGTCGATGGAAACATGTCCCAGCCATGCGCGGATCGTGTTGATATCCACTCCGGCCCGCAAAAGGTGCGTAGCCGTCGTGTGACGAATCGTGTGCGGACTAACTCGCTTTTTCGCCAGAGACGGCACGCTTTCCCTGGCTTGCTTCGCATGCCTTTCGACCAGCGTATGGATTCCGAAGCGAGTCACCGGAGCACCATAGCGGTTCAGGAAAACAAGGCTGTCTTGCGGTCGGCCTGCGATCAAGGGAGCCAGAACGGTCATCGTTCGCGGCCACAGCGGACAGAGCCTTGTTTTTGCACCCTTCCCGCACAGCCGCACTGCACCGCCGTGTCTGTTATCCCCGTCGAGATCGGAGATCTTCACCCCTGCCGCCTCGCTCGCCCTCGCGCCAGAGTTGTATAAGAAGAGCAGGAGCGCGTGATCTTTCTGACCCTGCTGGGTATGCGGATTTGGTGACGCGAGCAGTGCATCGATCTCGGCCTTTTCCAGATAGGTAAGCGGGTTCTTTCCCGTACGTTTGAAGGGAACGTTTTGGACTTCTCCGCACCACATCAAGTGCTCAGGGCTGCGTTCCCCGATAAAGTGTGCAAGGGCGTGTATGGCTGACAGCCTCTGGTTGCGAGTTGCCACGCTACAGCCACGCTCTTCTTCGATGCCCGCGAGGAAGTTCCGCACAGCGTTGGCAGATACATCCTCGACCTCCAGAACATCGACGGTTGTCTGTGACTGAGCCGCGAGCCGTGGAAGAAGGAGGCAAAGTGTGTCTCGGTAACTGCGCTGGGTATTCCGTGCCAGATTCCGCTCTGCAACTAGATGTTCAAGCAGGAAACGTCTGATCCAGGGGCCAAGGAGGGAGTCGTTCTTCATTGCTTACCTCCCGGAGACGCGTAGAATTCGAAGCGATGGCTCGCCTCGTCCAGGAGTTCCTTGGTCATCGTCAGATAGCGCGACGTTTCCCGAAGGCTCACGTGGCCCAGATAGGTCGCCAGATGCGGAAGAAGACGCTGGACATTCTTTCCTTCTCGATACCAGGTCACAAGCCTTCGGACGGCGAACGTATGCCGGAAGTCATGAAGACGTGGCTGATAGTAGAAACCGTCCGTGCGTTTCACGCCGGCTTCATATCGGATGCGTTTAAACGCCAGCTCTGCGGTCAGATGCGTAACAGGGCGTCCATCGTACGTCGCCAGAAACGGAGCGGCGGTTGAAGAGCCGGACCCTTTCCACTTCCTCTCGAAATAGCCTCGAAGGACGACGGTGAGATCCGAGCTCATGGGTACCAGCCTTGTCTTATAGAACTTTGTTTCGCGCACCGTCAGGATCGCGTCATTCAGGTCCACATCGCGGTGCTGCAAGCGAATCGCTTCACCGATACGGAGGCCGGTCCCGTAGAGAAGAAGGATCAACGTCCTGATGGTGTATGGTTCAAGGTGCCAGTTTCCACGATGCCGATTGTCTACGACCCGGATCATCTTCTGCACTTCTTCCATGGAGTAGAGGTAGGGCCGGAACTGCCGCGGATTCTTTGGCTGGGAGAGCGGAAGTGGATTTCGTGTTGCGTAACCGCGTGACAATGCGAACCGAAAGAACATTTTCAGGGCTGAGAACTTGTTGAACCACTCCGCAGTCACCGGTCGGCCAGCGTCAAGGAACCGGCGAACCGTCTCCGGATTTATGCTGTCGATTTCAACGGGTCCGGCCAAGCGGGCGAAAGCGGTCAGTTTGAGCGCCCGGTTCTTGTAGGTCATGCCGAGCGACTGCTTATAAAGGATGAACTCGTGGATGGCATCGGTGATTTTCACGCGACACCTCCCAGCCCCAGGTTGCCCACATCCCGCAGAGCCTGGATCTCTCCGACGCGGTAAAAAGGAGCGGCGCTTTGTTCACACTGCTGGATACAGTCAACGAGCGGTCTCACATCCAAGGCGGCGACTTCGCGCAGGCCAACCAAATCGACCTTGGCGTAGATTCGAGTAGCCGCTACGGACATGTGTCCCAGGTGATCGCCCACCTCCTTCAGTGTCAGACCCTGGGCCAGAAGGTGCGTGGCACAAGCATGACGCAACACGTGCGAGCCATATCGCTTAAGCTTAAGGCCGAGCCTCTTTTGTAGCTTCCGAGTCATCGTGGAAAGAGCGCCAACCGAAACGGGCCGGTATGGTCGCCTGAGTGTCAGTAAGACTTCCCGGTGGGGACACCGGGGCCTCACCTCCTTCAGATACCGCAGAAGTACATTCCCAACCTCGGTCGTCAGGGGATAAGTTTGGGCTTTCCTCTGTTTGGGACGGCGCACGGAGATTCTCTCTTCCGCCCAATCGATGTCCTCAAGACGCAGGCAACACACTTCGCCAACGCGCAGGCCGTAGACCGAGCAAAGCAGGATCGCGCAGCGACTTCTGATCTGAACCGGCGACGTGCCGTTGACGCTGGTGACAAGCTTCTTCACCTCTTCCCACGTCGGCCCTTGCGGCAGATTCTCGTACGTGTAGACCCGGGGTGCGTCGATGGACTCAGCAATGCCGGCCGCGCACAAACCTCGACCGGTGGCATAGCGAAAAAACGAGCGCAGAGACTGTACATGGAACGAGACGGTGGTCCGCTTCCACCGGCCCGCCACGATACCGGTGAAGTACTTGGTAATCACCACCGGCGACACTGTGGACAGTGGCACGTCTTCTGCGACCAGCCAGCCTAAAAAGGGTTTCAGAGAACGTTCGCGGTTGACAATCGTAGCGTCGGCGAACCCTCTCTCTTGTTTGAGAAAGGCCAGGAACTGTTGCAGGTGATGGTTGTGAGGTGACGGTTCGCCTTGTTCGGCGTGCATTGATTTGGACACGGTGGTTCTCCTCTCGAATGAAAACCCACCCAGTATCCCGCCGTCACCCATGCTGGCTACTATTCCGAGACCCTAGTTTTGTAGAAAAATCCATGGCAAACTCTCACTATGGTTGCGAGCGATATACGACAGCGATACGCGGAAGAGATCCGCACCAATACCCACCTCACTTCGCCTGACTTACTGAAAGCATTTGCAGCCGTTCCACGCGAGGAATTTGTCGGCTCCGGCCCATGGAAAGTGCTCTCACGAGTGCCGGGGCAGATGCAACCTCAAGTGGCTGATGTTACAGACCCGGCGGAGCTGTATCGTGACGTGGCGATATTGCTGGACCCCTCGCGATCTCTCACAAATGGCAACCCCGGCACCCTGGCGCCATGGCTGGACGCCCTGAACCTCTCAGAGGGGAAATCCGTTTTTCATCTCGGATGTGGAACCGGGTATTACACCGCAATCATGGCCGAAATGGTGGGGCCAAAGGGCAGAATAACAGCGGTCGAGATCGACCTGTCGCTTGCAGACCAATCCCGAGCAAACCTGTCGCGCTATTCGAACGTTGAGGTCGTCCAGGGAGACGGAGGTACGATAGACACCGGCGTTACGGACGCTATCCTGATCAATGCGGGCGTGACCCATCCGAGGGAAAGTTGGCTGGACAACCTGCAGCCCGCGGGCACTCTCGTCCTGCCGCTAACGGTTGAATTCGGGATGCCGCACGTGGGCAAAGGAATGGTGCTACGGGTGTCCAGGCTCCAGGCAGGTTACGCGGCCAATTTCTTTCCCGTACCCGTGATGATCTACTCATGTTCTAGCGTTCGAAACTCCGAGTTCGGTAGCCTTCTCAGCCAGCCGTTCAAGTCGGGGACCTTCAGTTCGGTGAAATCACTTCGGCGCGATTCGCATTCCTCCGAACCTGATTGCTGGCTCCACACGCCGACGTTCTGTCTGTCGACCCGTCCACTGATCTGATCAACACCTTTGAACACATGCGCGGAGCTTTTGCCTTTCGCGTGCTTGATCTTGGTGTGTTTGGCGCGTCAAGTTATGTGGCGCTTGTTAGCGCGCGCGGGCACGTCTTCAGGCCCGCCCAGTAGCGAGCGCCACATAAATCTTTGCGCCACATAAGAAATAAAGGTCATGAACCGTCNNTGGCCTTTGTGGTCTGCCAATCTGTCGGGCTTCAGAACGGAACTTCATCCCAGGATTATGTTGTTTTCGTACTTATGTGACGCTCAGCGTCCGTCGGTAGATAGGCAGCGGGCTTCCAACTGGCCGAACGTCACATAAGTTGGTTAGAGTTGAGCCAGGAACTTCA
>PKXU01000133.1 GCA_003132445.1 Acidobacteriaceae bacterium
CTTGGCTGAGGTTCCAGGTCATTCCGCGTATGGTTCGAGAACCCACAGTGCAAATCACCTCCGTTTGTAGTGGAACGCGGGTGTATTTGCGTCGATTTTCCAACATTCCACCACTCACAGTCCGAAACAAGATACTTAGCTTTTGTCTGTCTACGGGTTTCTGAAGAAAAAAAGTTGCTCCAATGGCAAATGCTTCTTGCATGGTTTGTCTTTCATCCCGCCCGGTCACGATAATAATCGGTGTGGATTTATTCCAAGAGGACTTGCGTATCAGGCGGGCAAGATCGAAGCCATTCAGGTTGGGCATTTCCAGGTCCAGGAAAATTCCGTCAAACTTCTCCTGATTGACCATGCCGACCGCTTTCTCGCTGTCGCTGACCGGACGCACCTCTGCTTTCAAGGACGTGAAAACCTCGGCCATCAATTCCAGGCTTGCGAGGTCATCTTCCACGACAAGGAGTTTCAGTGGTGTCATACATTGATCCTCTTCTAAACCCAATCTCGCCTAACCATCATACGTCGTAGGTCAAAGTCACCGTCAGTCCGGTTTGAGCTGGCGAACCGGAGACGTGGCCATTCCTCACACCTTGGCAATTGCTCCCGAGTGACGGGCTACTCTTCCCTAACTCGCTAAGGTAAGGTTAGCCGACAAACCGTCCGGAATTGTCGAATCCTTTGCAAAATGCTGCCCAGGATTCCCATGCCTCGCCAAGAGAGGAGGATGTGGGGTGCATCCAATTAACCCACGCCCGGAGCACCCCTCTGTCCTTGTGAGAATTCGCCTCGCAGTGGCGGGATGCTCATTTGATGTTGGGGACTAAGGAATTGACTTGGTTCGGTCTACCACCTAACATTGGTCCCTCATGCTTGGTCAGACAATCTCCCATTACCGTATTGTGACAAAGCTCGGTGGCGGTGGGATGGGCGTCGTGTATGAGGCGGAGGACCAGCGTCTAGGTCGGCGCGTGGCTCTGAAGTTCCTGCCCGAGGAACTCGCACAGAACCCGCAGGCGCGGGAGCGTTTTCAGCGGGAAGCGCGTGCCGCGTCGGCACTGAATCACCCCAACATCTGCACCATCTACGACATTGGCGAGCACCAGGACCGCCTCTACATCGTAATGGAATGCCTCGAAGGGACGACCCTGAAGTACCGCATCGAGGGAAAGCCGATGCCGGTCGAGCAACTTGTAGATTTCGGAGCGCAGGTTGCGGATGCGCTCGAAGTGGCGCACGCGGCGGGCATTGTCCATCGCGACTTGAAACCGGCGAACCTCTTCCTGACCAAACGTGGTCAGGCTAAGATCCTGGATTTTGGTTTGGCCAAAGTCACTTCCGGGAAGGCACCGCAGCTGGAACCGGCCGGCGGATCGCTGGCAACCGCCGCCATAAATGAAGCTCACCTCACCAGTCCAGGCAGCGCTTTGGGCACGGTGGCGTACATGTCGCCGGAACAGGCGCGCGGCGAGGAGTTGGACGCGCGCACCGACCTGTTTTCCTTCGGTGCCGTTCTCTACGAGATGGCCACTGGGCGCCAGCCCTTCACCGGAAACACCTCCGCGATCATCTTCGATGCCATCCTTAACAAACCGCCGACTGCTTCGGTTCGCATCAATCCCGACTTGCCTCCTCACCTCGAGGCCGTGATTGACAAGTGTTTGGAGAAAGATCGCACTCTGCGCTACCAGACTGCTTCCGATCTTCGCGCCGATTTACAACGCCTCAAGCGGGATACGCAGTCGTCCAAAGTCGCAGTGGTCTCCGGGAGTGTTCCGCTAGCGCCTCAGGAATCGAAGCCGAGCCCTCGTAGGTGGCCCATGCTCACGGCAGTCCTCGCTGCGGTGGCTATCGTGGCTGTTCTGGTGGTGGGTTATTTCGCCGGATGGTTTACAACCAGGCGGCCTTACACCCAGGCTGAGCTTAAACCGCAGCAGCTGACCGCCAACTCGTCCGAAGATCCGGTGGCGGTCACATCGATTTCTCCCGACGGAAAATATCTTCTCTTCTCTGATCTTGAGGGATTGCACCTCCGGCTGATGGCGACCGGCGAAACCCAGTCGCTTCCCATCCCCGCCGAATTCTGTTTTCGTTGAGCCCGCATGGAATGGTCCCAGGATGGGACCAAATTATTAGTGAGCGGTCCCGTGGCGCAGGAAAAACAGGGCATCTGGGTGATCTCCGTGATCGGCGCCACCTTGAAAAAACTGCGTGACGATGCCCATGACGCGTCGCTTTCCAGCGATGGATCGCAGATTGTCTTTCGCGATGCCATCACCCAAGACATGTGGCTGATGGATGCTGACGGCGGGCACGCCCGGCTCCTGCTTAAACACGACCCCGGCTATCATCTCTTCTATCCCACATGGTTCGCCAATGGCAAGCGCATCGTGTATGGGCAGTATCGGGTCGCCAATGGCCAGGCCACGGTGGAGCTGGAGAGCCGCGATCTCCAGGGTGGCGCTCCAACTCTTCTTCTCTCTAGTCCGCGATTGAGTGCTTTCGCCTGGGGACAGAAGGGACGGCTGATCTATGCCGTCCGCGAGCCGCCTCCCAACCATGCCGACTCCAACCTTTGGGAATTGCCCTACGACGAGGAAACGGGTGCGCCCACTGGATCTCCGCGACGCCTCACTGACTGGACCGGCTTCTTTTTCGACGATCCGGAATTAACGGCCGACGGTAGCCGTTTCGTCTTCCTCAACCGAAGAGGGCAGAGTGATGTTTATCTCGGCCAACTGGCGGACAATGGAAACGAATTGAAAACTCCACAGCGGCTGACACTCGATGACCGAATCGACTGGCCCGGCGGTTGGTCACTGGATGGAAAAACCGTTTTTTTCTATTCCGATCGCAACGGAACCTTTGACATCTTCAGGCAGGGGGTCAGCGAACGCAACGCCGAACCCGTTGTCACCGGCACGGAAGAAAAATGGGCGCCGCAGATCAGCTCTGACGGCAAATGGATTCTCTACATGCAATGGCCCAAGGCCGCCGAGGGAGCGCCCGTTCCACCCGGAAAATTAATGCGCGCTTCGCTGACCGGCGGCCCCTCGGAAGCGGTCATGGATATTAAAGGAAAGCCCTGGATTACCTACGGCAGCGACCCAACCGAGACCGTGGCGGGCTATCCCAGCTTCCGCTGTCCTTTGCACGCGAGCGCCACTTGCGTACTCGCCGAAGCCGACGACAAGCAGATCGTCTTCACAGCCTTTGATCCTGTGCAGGGGCGAAAGCAGGAACTTGCCAAAGTTCCGGCCAATTCGGATTTGACGCGATGGGACCTTTCTCCCGATGGAAGCCGTGTCGCAATGGCGATCTTTGACTATAAGGCAGGCGATCTACAGATCATTCCGCTAGCCGGTGGCGATCCGCAGAAATTGTCTGCGATGCCCTGGACGGAACTGGTTGCGGTTGCGTGGGCTGCGGATGGCAAGAGCTTGTTTCTGGCCAGTTTCTCATCACGCGGAACATCGATTGTCCACATGGACTTCACCGCCGGATCAAAACTCTTGTTCAAACCCATTTGGGATATCTTCTCGCTTTCGCCATCGCCTGACGGCAACTACTTGGCTTTTGGTCCCATCGTTACGAACGCCAATGCTTGGACCATTGCCTCATTCCCTCGAAAATGATGCGCCACGAAACTGTCTCACGGGGCAAATTGGCGATTCCTCCCGAGTGACGGGCAAACCGGCAGTAATCTGCCCTGAACGAACTGCTGGCTGCAGATTCAATCTGTCAACCGTGCGTTTGCTCTGACACTTACGTTGCGAACGTGGGACCGCCCTATTAGATTTCAAACCCACAAACTGCCTGGATGCGCAACGCAATCACCTGTAGTAGGGCCGCGACTGGCGCCTTTGCTCCCGAATGACGAGCCAACCTCAGCCTGCCCCTATGCGTCTGTCAGGTGAGATCGACAACGCCCGTGCCGACAGAAAGTAAGAGCGTCCAAATGGCAGAACAAGGAACCGTAAAGTGGTTTAACGATGCCAAGGGCTATGGCTTTATCAGCCGTCAAAATGGTGAGGATGTCTTCGTGCATTTCTCCGCTATTCTCGGAGGCGGCTTTCGTCGTTTGCAAGAAGGGGAAGCGGTGCAGTTCGACCTGATCAAAGGCCCAAAAGGCTGGCAAGCTGAGAACCTTCACACTAATCTGAAGTAACAACCGACCACATTCAGACTCGGCAAAGTACTCCAAAAACCGAGACCGCTTGCCGATCTGAAGGTGAACTGGGTGAAGCGGCTTGCGCCTTGGACACGAGATTATGACTGAATGATCTTTTCCAATGCCGCGTTCCAGATCAGAAACGTCGTCCCATTTCCCTGTATCAATTGTTTTTGCTTGAATTCGAACAACAGGCGGCTCAGAACTTGGCGGCTAGTCCCGATACTTCCCGCAATCTCCTCTTGAGTGAGCCTGAGCTTTACTTACGAGGAACCGTCGTAGTGAGCCAACGAAATAGGGTGAACTCTGCGACGGAGAGATGGCGAACTACGTCTTGTTCGCGGTGAGAGCAACGGGCGGAAAGCAGATTTCCCAGCAGGGAGTACCATCCCGCTCGCCGGGTCGTAGCTGATAGATCGTCGGGAGACCCAACAAACGACCAAACTTTACCCACTGTCCGCGAGTCAGTCCCATCTTGCCCTCGACCGCATCGCGCAACACCAACTCGGGAATCGACATTTCGTGGGCCAGCGTGTCGTAGGGCAGTTTGAGATACCTGATTGTTTCCTGCATCAGCTTGCTCACATATTGGCCGAGAAACATCAGGGTCAATGGCGAATCGGACGGCGGCAACGACGAAGAATGCGTCAAAGTTTGACCTTCCGTTTCTTGTCGGGGTTCTGAGTCAACGTGTTACTTGGAACCACGTTCTGCCTTTCGGAATTGATCGGCAACGAATTCCGGGAGTACCTGTTCCAGCTTTTGAGAGAGCCACGTCTGTAGCTCGGACTTGTGCTCTTCAGAAATGGATGCGAAGCGAACTCCCAGATGCCCCGTTTTCGACCAGCAGATCGTCGATTCCGCAACCACTGGTGCTTCGTGATCTGGCAGAGTGAACTGGACGCGAACGTTTTCTCCGGGAACCAGCGGAACCTGCGTGCTCAACGCCATCCCACCGCCGCTGATATTCACGCTGTTGCAGCGAATTTCCTGTCTGCTTCGCCTCTGGATGATGACGGGGATAGAAACTGGGTAACGAAAGTAGCGTCTTCGCTCCCTCAAGATAAGTCCGAAAGCAGGCTTGAGCGTTTTGTGGATTGACTGCGCAGAAAGCGGTCTCTCGAAGACAAACTGTGATTTCTTGCGGAAATCCGAGGTGACTTCTGCATCATTATCTCCGATGCCGAACGTGACCGCCGTCCGGTTCGATGAGGAAAGATGTACTTCGTCCAAAATCAGTCCTGACTGGTCACCTAGTTGGAGATCAACGATAACGGCATCGAACTTTCGGCGGTTCAATAGGCCGACGGCCGCAGGGACTTCCCGACAAATATCGGGAGTAATGGACAATTGTTGTAAGGCGTAACTGAACTGTTGAATTGCCACTGAATCAGCGGATACTAAAAGCGCAAGTCCGATTGCCATAATAAAACACACTCCTTTATAAGGTCACCTTTCATGATTGCGTACCGCTTGCTTGTGCTCGGGCCTGCGGCTCGGGGCTGTCGCCGCGTAGCTTGCTAGCAACTTTGTCCACCGCTAAAGGCTTGCTAAAGTAGTAGCCTTGAATCTCGTCACACTGATGTGCCCGCAGGAATGCCATTTGCTCTTCGTTTTCGACGCCTTCGGCAATCACCTTGATATTCAAGCTCTTTGCCATGCCGATGATGGCGGTTGTGATCGCCCCATCGTTAGAATTCAGGGTGACATCTCGGATAAATAAGCGGTCGATTTTGAGCTTGCTGATCTGAAATTGTCTCAAATAGCTGAAGCTGGAATAGCCAGTTCCGAAGTCGTCAATCGCCAGCGTCACTCCCATGTCTTTTAATTCCTGAAGAACCGAAAACGTCACGTCCGCATTCGCCAGCAGCAGGCTTTCCGTTAGTTCCAGTTCGAGGAGTTGCGGCGGGAGCCCAGTCTCGTACAACACCTTCCTAATAACTTCGCCGAAGCCCTCTTGACGAAACTGGACCGCAGATACGTTCACCGCTACCGACACTGCGGGAATCCCCTCGTCTTGCCATTTCCGTGCCTGAGAACAGGC
Source organism: Acidobacteriaceae bacterium (assembly GCA_003132445.1). Lineage (GTDB taxonomy): Bacteria > Acidobacteriota > Terriglobia > Terriglobales > Acidobacteriaceae > Sulfotelmatobacter. Next base: position 6,210 of record PKXU01000133.1, read on the forward strand.
AGTCCTGAGCACCCATTCCCCAATCGGCACGATCAGGCCGCTGTTCTCAGCGATTCGTATGAACTTATCAGGTGGCACGAGGCCCAATTCCGGGTGTTGCCAGCGGAGGAGTGCTTCCAGCCCGATGATTTTTCCCGTGGCAATATCCATCTGCGGTTGATACACGAGAAAGAGTTCTTTTTTGTCGAGTGCCAGTCGCAAGCTGTTCTCCAAAGTCAATCGCTCCAAAGCCTGAGCGTTCATGTCCTTTGTATAGAACCGAAAGTTGTTACGTCCGCTCTCTCTGGCGCAATACATGGCCGCATCGGCATTCTTGATCAGGGTTTCGCCGTCCGTACCGTGTTCCGCGAAAATGCTGATGCCGACGCTGCAACTAATGTCAAGGGAGTGACCTTGAACGACGAATTCAGCGGTCATCGCATTCCTGATCCGCTCAGCGGCGACTGCTGCGTCGGCGACCTCCTTTACCGCAGTCAACACAATGAGGAATTCGTCTCCGCCCATCCGGGCCACTGTGTCCTGTTCACGCGCCCATTTCTTCAGGCGCTCTGCGACCTGCTTCAGAACAAGGTCGCCGACCGAGTGCCCGAGCGAGTCGTTAATGGTTTTGAAACGGTCGAGATCGAGGAACAGAAGCGCAACTTTGTTCTTTTGCCGACGAGCACTGGCGAGTGCCTTTGATAATCGATCCTGCAGAAGGGTCCGATTGGGCAGTCCCGTAAGCGCATCGTAGTAGGCTAAGTATTGGACACGTTCCTCGGCGGCCTTGCGCTCGGTGATGTCTTGCTTGATGGCGATGAAGTAAGTATCGGTCGCACCGCCGAAATCTTGCGTCACAGGCGTGATCGTCATCTCTTCGGTGTAGGTTGTTCCATCTTTCCGCCTGTTGACAATCTCGCCTTGCCAAACCTTGCCTGATGAAATAGTTAACCAGAGCTTGGCATAATAGCCATCGGGTTGCTCTCCGGATTTCAACAAGCGGGGATTCTTGCCCAATATCTCTTCCTTGCTGTAGCCAGTCAACTTCGAAAATGCTTGATTTGCCCAAACGATTCTGCCTTGCCGGTCTGTGATCACGATCCCGTTTGCGGCCGCTTCTAGCGCGGATGATCGCAGGTGCAGCTCTTTTTCTGTACGCCTGTAAGCAGTAACATCTCGTGCAATTCCCGATACGCCGACTATTGTCCCGGTTTCGTCTTTGATTGCAGACACTGACAAAGACACGTCGATGATCGTGCCATTCTTTGTGAGGCGTTGCGTGTCAAACCGCTCTACGACTTCACCATCGGCAATCCTTTGCAAGAGAAGATTAAGCTCAGCATGCTTCTCTGGAACAACACAAAACGAAATGTGGTGACCCAGTGCTTCGGCAGCAGAATAGCCATAAGTGCGCTCCGCTCCACGATTCCAGCTTGTTACGGTGCCGTCCAATGTCACACTAGTGATGGCTTCGTCCGACTGTCGCACGATGGCTGCGAGCCGTAACAGGCCTTGTTGGGCAGCTCGTTCCCGCTGACGAATGATGAAGCTGATGCAGAACCCAACACAGCCTGCGAAAAAGATGATGATGATGTGAGATTGCACAATGGACAGTCGAGGGTCAACTGTCAGCTCGTAGACCGCCGTCACGCACATCGCCACCAGTCCGGCCGGCAAAGCCCTCAGGATTTGATACCGCCTAGACATAAAACTCCTCAGACACAAGAGGGAACTTGAAAGCGTCGAAGGTCATCTGCTTCATAAGCATGACCTAAAGCAGAGACCGTAGTTCATCAACTGAGGGAGGGCTACGCGCATTATGAACGTCGCTAATCCATACGATTGTGATCCTGATCACACTCGACGTTACTAAAGGTCGCATTGTGTTCCGCTCTTCAAGCGTGCTGTCCGTTCCTGTAAGAAAATTGCCAAAAGACGTACTGTCCCCAAAACTCAAGAAGCTGACGCCTGCGCACAACATAGCTGTTTTGTTACGAAATCAGAACGGAACTGTCGTTGTTTGCACCTTTCGTAACTTTCACTTTCCCGACATTGTTCTCACACTAATCTCTAATGTTTGCATTGCGTCGGATTGGCCTTGAATAACGAACGACATAAGCAACGCCGCACGAGGCCGATGCGGCAGGTCGAAGCACGCGAGTGGTGGCTGTGGGGATTTGCCGTCACTGTCACGCTAGTGTTGACGGCGGGCATCGTGTCTCTGACCCTTTCCGGCCCCCACCTCTTGGAGTACTCCGAGTGGCTCGATCTCAAGGAGTGGGTGCGCGGGCTGGCATGCCTTGTGCTCCTATTCGACATCTACACGGTTTACCAGCAACTCCAACTCCAGCGCATCCGTCGTGAACTGACCCAGCGCAATCAACTCTTTGAAGTCATTACCGAGAATGCAGCCGACATGATCGCGGTCA
>PKXU01000146.1 GCA_003132445.1 Acidobacteriaceae bacterium
GAGCAGCGTGCCGTCGATGTCGGTCGCCAGCAATCGAATAGGAGGCCGGGAAATCTTCACTGACTACAATTTTACCATCGGCCTAGGGGAGAATCGGTCGCATGGTTGCCACAGGTCATGTGGGACATCTTATCGGCCCATGTGGGGACAGCCGCCTTAGCCTGCCCTGAGCGAAGTCGAAGGGGCTGTCCGGTCGAGCGAAGCTCGACAGCGATTTCGGCCATGCGCCGAAAGTCTCACGCCGCCGGAAGCCGCGCCAACAGCATGCTTGCCTTGCGGAACCATGGCCGTTCCCGGCGGCGAAGATACACAGGCATGGTCGGTTTTTTTTCGAGAATTTTCTGCGCCCACTCCCGCGCCTCGGCGGCGCGACCCTGCGACTGCAGAAATAGCGCGTAGTGATAATAAGTTTCAGAGATCGTCGAAATCTGAACCGCTTCGCGAAACATCCTGTCCGCTTTCTCCGGCTGACCCGTCTGCGCATATGCCCAGCCCAGTAAGCCTTTAGCGCGGTGAAAATCATAGCCGGGATCAGATTTCACGCCGCGTTCGAGATCGGGGACTGCGGCAGGGAAGTCCCCGAGTTCGATTTCCGCGATGCCGCGGCGGTAAAACGGGTCGGGATCATCGGTCCGCAAAGAGATCGCCTTGTCGTAACAGGCGCGCGCCCGCGCAAAGTTGCCGTCGTCGAGATAAAGCAGGCCGAGCTCTTCGTAATTTCCCGCCGAAGGATTGTCGAGGATGATCCGCTCCAGTTCCTGAATCCGGCGACGGCGCGGGAGAACCTGAAACGTTCCCCGCAGCAGGCTTGCGTCCGGAATGACTTCGACCAGGATGTAGACCAACGCGCCGACCCAATGAAATAGGATCACCCAGATCCAAAAAAAGTTCGGTCGCCGGCGGATGAAGTGGACGATGGCCACAACCCGCAGCAGAATCGACCACCACGAAAAAGCGAAGAACAGAAAAGATCCCATCGCGAAATCGCACTATAGCATGCGAGGTCGCGGAGCCTGCGCTGGAATGAATCTGGTTCGAGAGAGGGGGACGTATGGGTTTTATTTTTTTGATATCGACACCGTAAAATCCTGATTCGATTCCACTTGGGGGAAATGGATATGGGAACTTGGCGGCAAAATATTGGAACGAAAGGACTTACTTGCAAAATCTTCCAGAATAAGGAGTTAGCGGCGATCTGGAGACCGTTCTCTTCCAATCGGATTGAGGATACTCCGCGCACGTTTCCAACTATGCGCTTTCTGTATCCACGGTCAAGGTTGCTCGTCACACAAGGGAGGAATATTTCTGTGGAAGGCTGTGGAAAAGCGTGGAGGTCGGCCGCATGGTTTTGGCGCCTGCGCTCCGGTTTAGAGCATTAGTTCAGGCGTCCCTTCGGGATGCGGTTGTCATCTTGGTCATTTGCTACCCGCGTTGGAAACGCCGCGCTATTTTCGGAGGTCCCTACGGGACCGATCCGGCTGCGGCCCGAACATTCTGCCGACCGTAATCGAATGCCGGCGGACAACGCCATAATCGTAATACCAGTCGACCGCATCGTAATGCCAGGCGAGCACAGCGCAATCGTGATAACGGCCGAACGAAAGCGTAGCGGAATACGCCGTTGCCGGTCCCGTTGGGACCGCTGAGAATAGCCCGCCAGTTCCACTGGCGGGAATGTGCGGGACCAAGCAAACGTGTCCCCGTAGGGATACTTGATGAACTGCCACGACTCTCGCGTATTTCCCAATGTGGAATTGGCGATCTTGCGAGAACACATTGTCGTAGCCCGGCAATTCAATGGCGGGTAAGCTTGAAAGATCGAAGCGCGTACAAGGGAATGCTTCGAATCGAACGTGGCGCACACCTACATTTCCGATCTCGTACACTGCGTCTTCTCGACGAAGCTGCGCCGCGATCTGATCTCTCCTGAGATCCAACCGCAACTCTGGGCTTTTCTCGGCGGCATCGCGCGCAAGAACGGATTCAAGGCGCTTATCGTCGGTGGCACGGAAAATCATGTGCACATTCTATTGTCATTGCCCGCGACCATGCCCTTGGCGAAGGCCATGCAGCTCGTGAAGGGAGCGTCGTCCCGATGGATGAACGAAAAACACGGCCGCGATTTCGCATGGCAGGAAGGCTATGGAGCGTTCACGGTTGGAATTTCGGAGAGGGACAATACGATTGCGTATATTCGATCGCAGGCTGAGCACCATCGCAAGCGGAGTTTCGAGGAAGAGTTCTTGGCGTTTTTGAAACGGCACAACGTCGAATACGATCCGCAGTATTTGTGGGGATGATTCAGGCGTCCCTCCCGGGCGCGGTTCCCATCTTATTCAGTGTACCCGGCGTTGGAAACGCCGGGCTATTTTCGGAGGTCCCTACGGGACCGGGAGCATTGAGAACTGTCTCTCCACAGTCAGAAGGCGCGGTTCTTGCGAACGCGACTTCTGATTTGCTCCGAGATTCTTCTCCGGCAAATTGAGTTGGCCTCAGAGCAATACAACAGCAGGTTGCTCGACACGTTCTCGCCGCTTTGCGGCTGCGAGCGGCTCGGAACGACAAAGTTGATTAACGACAACGTCGATTGATGTCAATCGAGCGCCGTTCCGCGGGCTATCCCCCAGTTATTTGCCGGCGGAGTGATGGTCGTAGCTCATGACGCGGGTGATTTTCCAGGCGCCGTCTTTGTATTGCCACAGGTGAATGAATTTGCCTTCTCCGACTCCTTCGGTGTCTTCGTGGCCGGGATGGTGGAAGCGGTGAACGCCGACCTCGAGAGCGCCGTATCCCTTCATGTAATAGACGTGCAGGCTGCCGGGGACGAGTTCGCCGGTGACCTTGCCGCAGATGTTTTTCTTGACGCTGTCGGTCAAGGCCGCTCTACCGAGGGTGATGCCGCCCTGATCGTGATAGAACTCTACGTTTTCGTCGATGAAGGAAGCGAACTTGTCGAGGTCGCATTTGTTGTAGGCGTCGAACAGCGCGGCATCGAGAGTGGTGATCGCACTGTCGAGCTCCTGCTGGTTTTGAATCTTGTCGAGCGGCGGGACGGTTTGGGCGGGTGCGGTACCGAGAAATGTGAGAAAGATCGGCAAGAGCAACAGGATCGGCGACAGGCGTGCTTTCATTAGCATCTCGCTTTCTAAGAGGATTGGGTGCGGCAGATGAGAGTACGGAGGAGATCGGAGGAATGTTCCGCGAAAGGGTTCGCTTTTGGGAACGAGCCGGCGTCGAGTCGACGAATAAGAGTGCAATTCGCATGAGATTTCGCTTAGCTTGGCGGGTGGGCCGTGGTGTAAGGGAAGCACAGCACCCCGTCAAGGTAGCAGGTGCGGGTTCGAATCCCGTCAGGTCCATTCCTTCGTGAAGGAGATGCGAAGGAATTCAGAACGAAACCGCGCCGGCGGGGGCGCGGTTCTTCGTTTCTGGAAATTTCTTGATTGCCAGCCTGCGACCGGCGATAATTAGACTGACCTTGACGGGGTGCGAAGGAACGGAACGGCCTCAATCTTTGAGGCCGTTTCTCTTTTTGCGAGCCGGGTGCGCCGCCCTAACGTCGCGCCTTTTGCGACGTTAGCGCGTTGCCGAGAAACTTTGCGATGGTTTCTACCCGCCGCAATGTCAACCGATTCTTATGATTTTTTGTGGGTATTTCGATGAAAGCTACGACAACGACATTTTCACTCTTTGTTGCTCCCTGAGTGATCCTGTCGGATGGGGAGAGATTGAGAGAGGCTGGAAGAATTGTCTACAAGCTAAGAATAAATCGCTAAGAAACCAAGGACGCCGCGAGCTATCTCGGTACCACGCCAGTCATGCAAATGCGCGTGACCATGAATTTGAAGGTTGGGGCAAGGGAGAACGTGATGAATTGGCAATACAGCTACTTGGTACTCTGAGTCGAGGCAGGGCATGGCTTACTACGGTCGCATGGAGTTTGCCGTTGCGCGAATTTATCCAGCAATTCAACATCGACGGCGATCCTTTGCCGCTCTGTTACAGAGAATCCTTAAAGTTCGTCATGTTGGAAATGGTGGCCCAACTCAAGGATGCAAAGAGCAAGTTGCGGCAAATCAAACCACTAAAGTACGTCCTTTTTCATGAGCGATGCAGTTATGACTTTGCTTACCTGGAAGGCTTTAATCAAATGATGAACGATCCAACCTTCGACTGCAAGGAACTCTTTTCTACCATCGCGCCGTTAGGATGGGAAGATTGCATTGCACTCCAACCAGCAGATGTGATCGCATACGAGGCTTTTAAGGACGTACTTCGCAAGTTCAATCATAAAGATCGCAGACCGAGCCTAGAGTGCCTTCTCCAATCGGGCACCTTCGGCGGACGCGCAAAACAGATGACATCAAAGAACATAGAGGAATGGCGCACTATTCTGCGAAATCCTGTTTAGTACTTTCCAGCCATGTGCCGTTCGTGATTCGGTTAAGAGACAGCCGAGGGCGGCTGTCACCACACGAGCATTGCGATCCGAAGAAATAAAAAGCCCCGCCTTTCGGCGGGGCTTTCGGAGTTGCTGAGATCCTTCGCGCATAAACCGCGCTCAGGATGAGCGCCCGCGGCTCAGACGCCGCGGACTGCGCGCTCAGTACATGTCGCCCATGCCGCCGCCACCGTGTCCGCCGCCGGCGGGAGATTCCTTCTTTTCCGGAATCTCCGCGATCAGGGCTTCGGTGGTGAGCATCAGGCTGGCGATGGAGCCGGCGTTTTGCAGGGCGGTGCGGACGACCTTGGTGGGGTCGAGCACGCCTGCTTTAACCAGATCCTCGTACTCGTTGGAGAAGGCGTTGAATCCGAAGTTGGTTTCCTTGGATTCGAGCACCTTGCCGAGGATGACTGCGCCTTCTTCGCCGGCGTTCTCGACGATCTGGCGCAGGGGCTCGGTGATGGCGCGTTTGACGATGTTGATGCCGATCTGCTCATCGCCTTCGGCCTTCACTTTGTCGAGCGCTGCGGCGCAACGGGCCAGTGCAACTCCGCCGCCGGGGACAATGCCTTCTTCCACGGCTGCGCGGGTGGCGTGCATCGCATCTTCCACACGAGCTTTCTTTTCCTTCATTTCGGTTTCGGTTGCGGCGCCGACTTTAATGACGGCTACGCCACCGACCAGCTTCGCCAACCGCTCCTGCAGTTTCTCGCGGTCGTAGTCGCTGGTGGTCTTATCGATCTGACTGCGAATTTCCTTCACGCGGCCTTCGATCTCCGAGTGCTTGCCTTTGCCTTCGACCAGGGTGGTGTTGTCCTTGTCGATGGTGAGCTTCTTGACCAGGCCGAGATCCTCGATCTTCACGTTCTCGAGCTTGATGCCCAAGTCTTCCGTGATGGCCTTGCCGCCGGTGAGGATCGCGATATCCTGCAGCATAGCCTTGCGCCGATCGCCGAAGCCGGGAGCCTTGACGGCCGCGACTTGCAGCGTGCCACGCAGTTTGTTGACGACGAGAGTAGCGAGCGCTTCGCCTTCCACGTCTTCCGCGATGATCAGGAGCGGCTTGCCGGACTTGGCAATCTGCTCGAGCAAGGGGAGAAGATCTTTCATGGAGCTGATCTTCTTTTCGTTGATCAGGATGTAGGCGTTCTCGAGTGCGACTTCCATGCGCTCGGGATCGGTGACGAAGTAGGGCGAGAGGTAGCCGCGGTCGAATTGCATACCTTCGACGACTTCCAGCTGAGTCTCGAGAGTCTTCGACTCTTCGACGGTGATGACGCCGTCTTTGCCGACCTTCTTCATGGCCTCGGCAATGATCTTGCCGATGGTCTCGTCATTGTTGGCCGAAATAGTGCCGACCTGCGCAATCATTTCTCCCGTTACAGGTTTGGACAGTTTGTCGAGTTCGCCGTTGATGCGGTTGCCTTCTTTGTCGAGCTTTCCGGTAATGACAGTGACGGCCTTCTCGATGCCGCGCTTCAGGGCCATAGGATTGGCGCCGGCTGCGACGGTCTTGACGCCTTCGCGGAAAATGGCCTGGGCGAGAACGGTAGCGGTAGTGGTGCCGTCGCCGGCTACGTCAGACGTCTTCGACGCGACTTCACGAACCATCTGGGCGCCCATGTTTTCCAGGCCGTCCTTCAGTTCGATTTCCTTGGCTACGGTGACGCCGTCTTTGGTGATGGTCGGCGAACCGAATTTCTTTTCGATGACTACGTTGCGACCTTTGGGGCCGAGGGTGACCTTCACGGCATCGGCCAGAAGGTTGACGCCGCGGAGGATCGCCTGTCGGGATTCTTCTCCGTGAACGATGAGTTTTGCCATTGCTGTTTTCTCCTAATCTGTTTGCAGGATTGCCTGCGGATTTCTTTTGCTGTCAGCTATCGGCTTTCAGCTAACCTTGAGATCCTTCGCTTCGCCTGAAAGGCGGCTCCGCTCAGGATGACGCCATCGGTACTTATTTCCGGGAGCCGGCGAATTCTTTTTCCTTCTTTGCCGGGGTCGCGGCGCCGGTGAGCGTGCCGAGGACTTCTTCTTCTTTCATGATGATGAAGTCTTCGCCATCAATCTTGATTTCGGTGCCGGAGTACTTGCCGAACAGGATGCGGTCGCCCTCTTTGACGGCCAAGGGGAAGGTCTTGCCTTCGTCGTTGGTGCGGCCTTTGCCGGTGGAGATGACTTCGCCCTCCTGCGGCTTGTCTTTGGCTGAGTCGGGGATGATGATGCCGCCACGGGTGGTTGAAGCTTCTTCCACGCGACGGACCAGAATACGGTCATGGAGTGGTGAAAATTTCGCCATGTTTGCTACTCCTTTCAAGGATTGAGAACGTTGTACTGCCTAGGTGATTTGCGTAAAGCTATGATTTTGCTGGGTTAGGGACTGCTGTTAGCAGTTGCGCCTATCGAGTGCTAATTCTAAGAGATGAGTGGGGAATTGTCAAGGGGTGGGCGCTCGGGAGGATGAGGGACGTCCCGGTTCGGGAATCCTCGTTTGGAAGAGTTGGCTCGGAGCGAGGCAACCCGGTCGGGGCGGCTTGCGTGAGAACGCTGGACGGCGATGTCGGCTGGCTGGGGAGATCCCTCCTTTCGCCTGAAGAACGGCTCCAGTCGGGATGACGCCGATTCAAAGGGATAGACCTGAGGGCCGCACTCGACCTTTCTCCAGAGCAAGGAATTTAAGATTTCTTTGTCCGAACGGCTCGCGCTATTTCTGGCAGGCGCGGCAGGATGGCGGAGTATTTTAGCCACTGCTTGTGGTCGACGGCGGGGGCGCCGCTGACGAGGGCTCCCGCTGGAATGTCGTGAGCTACGCCGCTTTGGGGCGTGACGATGGCGCCTTCTCCGACTTTGCAGTGCCCGACCACGCCGACCTGGCCGGTAAGAATGGCCTTGTTGCCGATCTCGGTTGAGCCGGCGAGTCCGACCTGCGCGCAGAGAAGAACGTCTTCGCCCACGTGGGAGCCATGGCCGACCTGCACCAGGTTGTCGACCTTCACGCCGCGTCCAATGCGGGTTTCGCCGACGCTGGCGCGGTCGATGCAGGAGTTGGCCTGCACTTCCACGTCGTCTTCAATGACGACGGGGGCGGGCTGCGGAATCTTGTGCCAATGTCCGTCCGGAGTTTTTGCGAATCCGAATCCGTCGGCGCCGATGACGACGCCGTTTTGCAGAAGCACATTGTTGCCGATGCGGCAGTTCTCGCGCACCACGGCGTGCGCGTGCGCGAAAAAATTGTTGCCGATCTTCACGCCACGATAAATGACGACCTGCGCCAGCAGAACGGCATTTGCGCCGACCTCGACATTCTCGTCGACGACCACGTAGGGGCCGATGTGCGCGTTGGCACCGATGCGGGCGCTGGCATGGATGACCGCAGTGGCGTGTATGCCCGGCGCATAGCGGAGAGGTTGATGAAACAATTCGAGCGCGCGGGCGAACGTGAGATAAGGATCTTTGGCGCGCAACATCGCCGCGGAGATGGCAGGGAAGTCCTCGCCGACGATGACGGCGGAAGCGGTAGTCGAGCGCGCCGCTGCCGCGTATTTAGGATTCGAGACGAACGTGAGCTCCCCAGGACCGGCGTGTTCAATACCGTTGAGGCCGCTGATTTCCGTGTCGGGAGAACCGTTTTCGAGGCGCACGTCGAGGGCAGAAGCGATCTGAGAAAGTTTCATGGTGATGGAATGAGTGGCGAAATAATCGTACACCAGTCCAAAAGTAGGCCACCGCAACCGTCTTTACCTGAATATCTGTACCTTTTTATAACAGGGTCCCCCTCCCCTTAATCTTTTCTCGTCGCAAAGCTCGTTCGCGTCTTGTGCGCCTACCAAGATTGCTCTCTAAGTCAAATATATAATCACGGTTATCACTGTATCTGTATCGACAACTGTGCGCTGTGGGTGATTGGCCCAATCGTGGCGTTCATGTTCGCGGTGAAGTAACCTGTTGGTGTGCCGGTTACAACCGAGAAGTTCACCGGAGCCGACGAGCCGCCCCCCGGACTAGGATTCGTCACGACGACTGGGTATGACCCGGTCGCAGCCACATCGTTTGGAGCGAGTGCAATTTGAATTTGCGTCGGACTCTGCAAAGAACTGTTGTGAAGAACCCCGTTATAGGTGACCGTCGATGTGCTCAGGAAATTCGTACCGTTTACATAAAGGCTCTGAACCTGTGAGCCCGCCGCCGCCGTTGTCGGACTGAGGGAGGTGATGGCAGGCAGTGGATTCTCGCCTCCTCCTCCGCCGCCTCCTCCTCCTCCTCCGCCTCCCNNCCTCCTCCTCCTCCACTGCCACTGCTGCCGCCTCCGCAACTCAGCAGAACGACCAGGAGCCCGAGCAACATCAAGGCAAGCGTGATTCGTCCAGCGCGACGACGTGAAAAAGGTAGTCCGGCGAAACATGCACCCAGCAACATCCCCGCCCCGGTGATCCCCCAATTCATAGTTCCCATACCGATGGATTCGCGATTGCGCGATTGACCGAGGGCGGCCGTGGTAATCGTCAGGCTCGTTGTCACGGTTCCGTTACTCGGGAGCGTAACTTGAGTCGGATTGAAGGTGCAGGTCATCTCGGCGGGCAAACCGGAACAGCCGATGTTGGAGATAGTTCCGCTGAGTCCGTTCAAGCTGCTGAATGTAACGGTCAAGTTCTGCGATTGCCCCGCGGTTACTTGGATCCAGCCGGATGCGCTGAACATGAAGTCGGGCATGCTGATATAGGCGAATGAGTACGATGGAGGATAGTTGCTATCGCCGCTGTATTGCACTTGGATCGAGCCGCCGGAATTCACCGTGAACATTCCAGTTGCCTGACAAGCGAAGTTCCCACTCGTGTCCTTTACATTGATGCATGCGACAGCTCCAGCCGAGGTTCCATTGAAGGTCACGGTCCCAGTTGGATAGACGGAATGGTTGGTAGTGTCGACCAGCACGGTAATGCTGGCTGTGCCTCCGTAGTTGACGGTTTGCGAATTGGGGGTCGCGACTACAAGCGGGGTCGGGTACTTAACGGTAACGTTTTGAGCGGGCGCATTTGCCGAAGTGTAGTTTGCATCCCCACTGTAGCTCGCAGTGATTGCGTAATTTCCCGATGTAGTAAACGCATTGGTGTCACTGGTGAGGGTGGCTTGAAGATAGGCTGAATATCCCGGCCCCCCGCCTTGCGGACTATATCCCGTTGTTCCCGTGAGGGCCGTGCCATTTGCATAGAAGGTAACGGTACCGGATGGTGCGGCACCCGAGCTCGTCGTGTTCACGTAAGTAGACATCGCTGCGGATTGCCCAACCGCTGCGCCGTAAATATTTGGTTGTGACATCGAGGTAGAGGCGGGTGTTATCGTGATCGCGTTCGTTAGCGAGCTGGAATTGAAGCTCTCATCGCCCGCATACGCGGCCTTGACCGAATGAGATCCCCCCGTCAACTGGATCGATTGGTCTTCGAAATACCCATAACTGCTGAGCGTGAAGGTGCCGCCGTCGAGGGAGTTGCCGTTGTCCGTCAAAGTCACGATACCCGACGGACATCCGGTTGCCCCGGAGGTGTTAACTGGCGCACACAATTGGCCTGCCGAATTCTCAACGTTTACTCGCAACAGGTACGGTGACGCATATACGGCCGTGTTCGTGTTTCTGCTGATGATGTTTCCGTTGGAATCAAACGTCACCAAGAAGGCTTGCGGGGTACTATTTTCCTTGCTCACAGTCACACTGACTGGAGCGGAATTGCTGGCGGCGTAGGTGGAATCGCCGGGATAGTGCGCGATCAGCGAATAGGTTCCGCCGGGCAAGAGTTCGGTGCTGCCCGCGGCAGTGCCGCTGGACAAGTTGAAGCCGGCAATCCCCTCAGTACTGTTCGTAGGGCCGCCTTCAAAGGATATTGTTCCAGTGGGCACGCCCGTTCCCGTCTGCGGTTTCACGGTCACATTGAAATTTACTGCTTGCCCGTGGGTGATGGTGGTTGGGGTCAAGCTGTTCAGAGTGGTTTGGGTGGGCGCGACCGTAATTGAAGTCCAGTTCGTCACGAGATTGTTTGCATTTACCGAGCCCAATCCCGTGGCTCGATCGTAGCCTGTGGTGGTGTTGTAACCGCTGAGCACTCCATACGCGTCTCCGGCGGTCGACGTGACGCAGTTGGGGCTTCCGGTGGCGCAGGGCATGGCGATGGTTCCCACCGTTACGTCGTGGAATGCCGTCGGCTGCTGCGCGGCTAACTTGTAGAGAACGTAATTGGCGTTGCCCTGGCGTGATCCCGTTTTCTGGTTGACCAATGCCATGATTCCCGCGAAGGCCGGGGAGGACACAGAGGTGCCGCCGTATCCAAGAAAGAAGGCATCGGAGTTGAGGTTGCAAATGCCGCTGGTCTGATCAGACTCGCAGATGATGTAGAAACTGCCGACGAATCCATTGCTGGCGAATAGCGAGAGGTCAGGAATGTCGCGCTTCCCGTCGGCGGGAACGCCGCTTCCACTTTGCCAGGCGGGTTTAGCGTAGCCGCCGGAGCAACTCGCAGGAGTGTTGCTGCCGGGGGTGGTGCATTGGCTTACGCCTCCGGAGCCGCCTTCGGGCACGACAAAGTTTGCAGTCAATTGCGAATTATTGCAGTTCGTTTCCGGGTTCGTGCTGAAGCCGATGGTAGCAAATATTGCGTTGGTGCAGGAATCGTTCCAGGTGGTCTCGGGAATGTAGCTCAATGCTGATGCCTGCGTGGTCGAGTTATTAGTCGTGCTCCAGTATGTGCTGGGATTGCTGAAGTCATTGAAGTCAGTGCCGCCTACGGCGACATTGTAGGGAGTTGAGGCGAATCCGCTGACTTGAAGGCCATACTCGGCGGGAGTCGGCGATTGTGCGGTAAAGTTATCGCATCCGGCTGCGCCGTTGTCTCCTACTGAAATCATTACCGTGATGCCTTGGGCAGCGGCTTGCTGCCAAAGCGAGCTGTAGAACTGGTTGCCTGTAGTGCCGAGACCGAGCTCGCACTCTCCATAGCTCTCGCTCATGACGGGGGCGAGATTGTTCTCGATGATGTAGACGGCAGAGAGATCAACACCGGCGGTGGTTTCCGTGGATTGCGAAACCACGAAGTCGATGGTTGCCTGCGGTGCGACTGCCCCGGACCATTGCACATCGATGTCGGCCTCGGCTTCGTCGCCCTGAAGGCCGGGGTCGGGCCCGTTCAGAATGATGGTGGGATTATTGGCTGGCAGCCCGAACATGCTGCGGAAATTGGTGACATCGTCGATGTTGATGTTGCTCTCGCCCACGATCGCGATGGTTTCTCCGGTTCCGTTAATTCCCGCGTTCCAGAGCGGCGTCACGTTGTAGATAGTCGCGAAGTCGTAGGGACCGACTCCGTAATAGCAGGCATCCTCTTCTTCGTTGTTCTCGACACAGCCGTTCGGAAACGTGAACTCCGGCTTAATGGCATGAATCTTTCCGGTGGCTTTGTCGCGCCAGAATGATCCGGCAGGAGCGTTCATAGCCCGTTTGGGAAAATTATTGAGGGAACTGACGCCGCCGACGGCGGGCGTCAGCGCCGTGGGAATTTGCGGGTCGGTGGCGTTGGCCCAGTGCTGCTCGCCGTTAATGAGGTAGCTGTGAATCGATGTGTGAAAGGCTTCCTGGACCTGGGCGGCGGTGCCGGAGAACTCGAGGACAGTGCGTCCTTTGGTCGAGCCTACTTCGAATCCGTGAGATTGCAGCCACTGGGTGATGGTTTGGATATCGGCATCGGTCGGTCCGAACTGTTTGCCGTACTGTTCGGGCGTGAGCCAGTGGTGATAGTTGGTCGAAGCTTTGTCCTGCTGATCGTCGAGCAACTTTCTGAGCGCGGCTTCCTGATCGGGACTTCGCTTCAACACCAGCAGCATACGCTTCATGGGAAGGCTGGCGGAAGCCGTTCCCAGATCGAACTGGGGGCGCGCCAGCGGATGCGTATTGCCATGCAGCGTGGTGAGTTGCGATTCGTCCACGGATTGCGTGATCAGCGGATGCGAGGGCGCTGCCATTTGCGCGCCCGGCTGCGATTCTTGCTGGGTCGCTTCCTGCGCAAAGACCGGTGCGCACATCGATATCCACAACGATACGAACAACGAAACGAAAATCGAGACACACAGCGCACGATACACAATGGTTGCGATGAAGCTGGCACGCACAGCCGAAAGGAAATTCCTAGGGAGCGGAAGCGCGCGCATTCGGACACACCTATGGTTGAGATGGCCTTGATCCACCGGAGACCGAACGGACGGGAGAAGGAGGGACCCGATCGTCTCTTTTTCAGGCGTAGGGCCTGTGTGGAAGAGACACGCTACATCAACTCATAGCAGGATTTCAACGTTTTTTCGATTTCACAGTTCGGTGCGGTCCTGAGCGGGAGGGTATATGAGCACGGGAGATCCCTCGTCCCGCTGGAGAAAACGCGGGACTTCGGGATGACTCCTGACGGTAATCGAGCGTCAGCGGATTGAAGCTGAGGCTGCAGGCTGCGCGAATCTATTCTTCGCGAATTGTTTTTGAAATTTCTCGAACTTTATCGTTGGACACATTATTCGTCGAAAGTCTTGGTCGAAAATTATTTCTTCAAACCTTATTTCTTCAAACCTTATTCTTCAAACATGGGGACTTGGCGCTGATCCTGCGCACCGCGGCGCTGGCGCCGGGTTGCGCCGATTACGGCCAGCACGGTTAGGGACTCCAGTGCCGTGCGTGGCACGAAGATGCGCTGCGTGTTCGAACGCTGGTCGGGAGGGTTTACCAGAAATCCTTCTGGAGTGGTTTGCGTCAGGTCGGCGGGCATGAGGCCTTCGAGAATCTCACTGTCTTTGAATCGCAGACGCACCCACAGGCCTTCGGAACGCGGGCGGGAGGTGAAAGTCTTGCGGGTGAGGGACTCGGAATCACCGAACTCGCGGACAAAATACACGCCCTTGATCTCGCGCAGGTCCATCGAGATCACGGTGCCCGAAGTGTTCAAAACTTCCAGCTTGCCCTCGTGGACGAAGTGCTCCGGCGCGACGTAACCGGAGACCGTGTCGCGATCCATTTTGCGAACGATCACTTTTTTGTGAGTGGAGGGCATGGATTGGGCTTCCGCTATTCGGCTTCCGGCTTCCGCGATTTATCTTGTGCTGCTAGTGTGTGCTCGAACGGAAAGCCGAGAGCCGGAAGCCTGAGGCCGGTTCGATTCTCGCATCTTTTCGGGGAAAATGGCCGGAATCCGCCTTGGCAGTAGCCAAAATGTAAACGGTGTGTTATTTTCTTTTACTTGCCGTGAAGTTTATAATTTGTATAAGTACTTTGTATTAAACCACTTGCACCATGTGGCTGGGCCCGGAAGGAATAAGACGCCTAAAGCTGTGGAAATCTTGTGGAAAGTTCGGTGAGTGCTGTTTGGCAAGTCCGGCCCTCCCCCGGTGCGATTGAACTGAGGATCGTCCTGGAAGTGAGCCAGACCAGCCGCTTGAAAGCGAATGGCTGACTACATTTACACGATGGAAATCCGGCTGACGCCGGATCAACTGAAGGGCGTGGGGCTGGTTCAAGATGTGGCCCGCGCCGCCGGGATGAATCTTTACCTTACGGGCGGAGCCATCCGCGACATTATCAGCGGGTTCACCATCCGCGACCTGGATTTCACGGTCCAGGGCAATCCTCTCAAGCTGCAAAAAGATCTGGAAAAAGCTGGGGCGAAGATTACCGCGGTCGAAGAGGACATGCGGACGATTTTCATATCGCTGCCCGGCAATGCCCGCGCCGAGATCAGCATGGCGCGCACGGAGCGATTCGAGAAGACGGGCAAGCCTCCGATCGTTACGCCAGCCACGATTCACGATGACCTGCGCCGGCGCGACTTCACGGTCAACGCCATGGCGCTCTCGCTGAATGAAGGATCGCGCGGTTTGCTGCTCGACCCGTTCAACGGCGTGGCCGACATTGAGACCAAAGTTATTCGTATTCTGCATAATTATTCGTTCCTGGAAGATCCCTCTCGCATGATTCGCGCCACGCGTTTTGCGGCGCGCTTCCACTGGCCGCTGGAAGAGCGCACACAGGCGCGCTATGACGCAGCCAAAGAGGGCAAGTACATCGACCATATCTTGCGCTCGTCGATTGGGCACGAAATCGCGGCGCTGGCGCATGAGGACGATCCGCTGCACGTGGTGAAGATGCTCGAGAAGGAAGGTTGGCTCGAGATCCTGCATGACCATTGGACCGTCGCCAAGGTCGACACCAACGGCATTGGCGCGCTGATGAAGACGCGGCAGCAGATGGTCGACATGGGATACACGCCCGATGCCGGTCCCGCGTTCATGTATTTTCTGACCGCGCACCTCTCCGACAAAGACGTTTCGGATATACAGAAGCAGATTCCGCGCAAGGATCTGGTGGAGGCGTGGCGCGATATTGAAGAGCATGCCAAGACCCTGGCCAAGCGCCTGATGGGCAAGGAGGCGGCAACGCCATCGCGCACCTGGCAGCTCCTCTCTTCGGCCAGGCCGGAGATGGTATTGTTCCTCGCTGTGAAGGCCAAGCAGCAGTCGGTCGAGCAGAAGATCAAGAACTATCTGACCAAGTGGAGACAGGTACAGCAGAAAATTCCATTGCCCGAAATGACGGAGCTGCTCATCACTCCGCAATTACCGGAGTATCCGAAGATTGCGCACGACGTCTTCATGTTGTTGCTGGATGGAAAGCTGCGATCGCGCACGGAGACGCTGAAATTTCTGAAGCCGTTCGCGCCTCCGCCTCCGCCGCCGCTACCGGCGCCACGGCGTGGACGGGCCGCGAAGGCTGTAGCTGAAGCTCCCACGGCGGCAGGCAAGCCGGGCGCGAAAGCAGGAAAGAAAGCGAAAGGTGCCGCAGTGGCCACCCCTGCGGCTGCGGTTCCCGCGCCGGCAATGCCACAGCCGGCAAAAGCCCAGGCCAAAGCGCCGGAAAAATCGAAGCTGGAAAAATCGAAGTCGGAAAAAACCTCACCCAAACCCGCGAAATCTGCTGCGAAGCCGGCAAAGAAGCCGGCGCCTAAGTCGGCAGCGAAACCCACCAAGGGAAAGAAAAAAAGATAAAAACAAGGCGAGTCAAAGCACAATCCTTATCGTCATCGTCATCGTTGGCAATTCTCAGTTGGCAATTCTCATAACGGCTTCAAGATCGATTGGCAAAAACGCGGACTCGCGGTCGCGAATTCTCACATTCAAGCTTCCATTCATTGACGGACTTCCAAACTGGAACTCGGCTTGGCTTGTCGGTAGTTGAAAAAAGTGTCGTCTTCCTGGCCGTTCTTGGGAATCAGTTTCAGCACTTTGGCGTGTGACTGCATGGACGTGAAAGACTCGGAATTTGTTGCCTTACGGGCTTATAATGGCGGTATGCGTAGGCTGGCTCCCATGGCCGCGTTCGCGGTTTTGCTGACGCTGCCCTTGTGGGCGCAGCACGGCGGAGGCGGAGGTCATGCCGGAGGCGGTGGTTTCGGGGGACACGCCGGCGGGTTTGGCGGAGGCGGCCACGCCCTAGGCGGCGGTACGCATTCTGCCCCGTCTTTTTCTTCTTCGTCCTCTTCCTCGGGCATCGCGCGAGGTTACGCTCATTCGCCTTCGTTCTCGCAGCCTCTTTCGCAGCGTAGTTTGTTGAACCGTGGTTCCTCGAACCGAGGTTTCTCAAATCGGGGTTTTTCGAACCGGGGTGGAATCGGCTTGCGAGGCCGCGGCTACGGTTTCCGCAATAATAATTGCCGCGGTTATGGATGCTGGGGTTATGGCTACCCCTGGGCGTATGGCGGTTACTACGATCCGTATTGGTGGGGTGATTCAGGCTCTTCCGACGATGCCTACGAGCAGGATCTGAGCAATGCCAATGACATGAATCAGCAGAGTCTGGATCAACAGAGTCTGGATCAGCAGCGGATGCTGCAACAGGAGCAAGCCGACGGCGATCGGGATATATACGCGCGCTCCGATCCCAAGCCCGGCAACCAAGCGCAGGGAGCCGCGATTTTACCCGCGACCGTGCTGGTTTTCCGCGACCAGCATCAGCTGGAAATCCAGAACTATGCCATCGTCGGCCAGACGCTGTGGAACTTCGCTCCGCAGCGTACGCAAAAGATCCCTTTGTCTGAGCTTGACCTGCCCGCCACCACGAAAGCCAACGACGATCGCGGACTGAGTTTCCGGATTCCGGCGAGCAACGAAGCCCAATAACGAGCTCAATCAAACTTCTACTGAGGACGGGCTTAGGCCCGCTTACAGCGCCAATTCGCCTTTCGCTGCATCCAGCGGTGGTTTCACCCCTCTGATATTCCCTTTTGGCAACAGAGCTAGTACAGTGAAATCAACTGTTTAGGTCATGGCCGAGAGAGTGGGGAACCTGCAGAAACACGGGCGCAAACCGTGGAGGAACCCTGCCCGAATGCTAAAATAAGAACACACACTATGCCTCTAAAAACTCTGTTTCTGAATCCGCCTTCGTTTGAAAATTTTGACGGAGGCGCTGGTTCCCGCTGGCCCGCCACTCGCGAAATTGAAAGTTACTGGTACCCGGTTTGGCTGGCTTATCCGGCGGGAATGCTGGAGGGAGCTCGCCTGCTGGATGCGCCGCCGCATCACGTTTCGGGCGACGAGACGATTGAGATTGCCAAGGAGTACGAGTTCCTGGTGCTGTTCACGTCGACGCCGGGATTTCCGGGCGACGTGCTTCTGGCGCGAGCGATTAAACGCGCGAATCCGAAGATCAAGATTGCTTTTGTGGGACCGCACGTGACGGTGTTGCCGGAAAAATCCTTGCGCGATTGTCCGGAAATTGACTTTGTTTGCCGCAAGGAATTCGATTACGCAGTCGTCGATTATGCGAAGGGCAAGCCGCTGGAGGAGATTCCGGGCGCGTCTTTCCTGAAAGACGGGAAGATTGTGCACAATCCGGACGCTCCCCAGATTCAGGATTTGGATGCGCTGCCGCACGTCACTGAGGTTTACAAGCGCGATCTGGATGTAACGCGCTACAACGTGCCTTTTCTGCTGAACCCGTTTGTTTCGCTTTACACTACGCGCGGTTGCCCGGCGCAGTGTACGTTCTGCTTGTGGCCGCAGACGCTGAGCGGGCATCCGTGGCGCAAGCGGTCTGCCGACGATGTGGCGCGCGAAATGGCCAAGGCCAAAGAGATGTGGCCGAACGTGAAGGAATTTTTCTTTGACGACGATACTTTCAATATTCAGAAGGCGCGGACGGTTGAGCTCTGCGCGAAGCTGAAGCCGCTGGGGCTGACTTGGTCTTGCACTTCGCGCGTGACCACCGACTTTGAAACTCTGAAGGCGATGAAAGAAGCGGGCTGCCGGTTGCTGATTGTTGGATATGAATCCGGCGACCAGCAGATTTTGAAGAATATTAAGAAGGGCGCGACCATCGAGCGCGCGCGCCAGTTCACCAAGGATTGCCACAAGCTGGGATTGGTGGTTCACGGCGATTTCATTATGGGGTTGCCGGGCGAGACGCACGAGACGATTAACAATACGATCGCGTTTGCGAAAGAACTCGACGTGGAAACCATTCAGGTTTCAGTGGCGCATGCGTACCCCGGCACGGAGCTTTATGATTACGCGGTGAAGAACGGGTTTATGGTGGGCGACAACAAGATGGTCGATGAAGGTGGACATCAGTTGGCGCAGATTCAATACCCGGGGCTGCCTGCGGATGACATTATGTCGGCCGTGCATCGTTTCTATGACGAATACTATTTTCGTCCTAAGGCCGTGTTCCGCATCCTGAGAAAAGCGGCGTTCGACAGCAACGATCGCAAGCGGCTCTACAAAGAGGCGAAATCTTTTCTGAAGTTGCGGTCGGCGCGCAACAAGATGGTGAAGAAGCATCATGACGAGGCAGCGGCCGGGCAGCCGGTCAATGTATAGCGACCAATGTGCAGCGACCAATGTATAGCGATCAATCTCTAGCGATCAACGCGCAGCCTCGGATCCGCGAGATTCCTCGCTGAGCAGAAAGCGTTTCGCTCGCAATTGCAACGGTTAGGAATCATTGAGTCTTAAGTGAGCTTTCGCAAGTATCTGGTGCTGGCTGGAGTGACCGTGTTTGCCGCGGCGGGCGACTCCATGCTTTCGCACGGAATGAAGCAGACCGGCAACATTTCTATCCATCATCTGCAGAGCATTCTTCTCGCGGTGCTGAACCCGTGGGTCGCGGTGGGCATCGTTCTGCTGCTCGCCTTTTTCGCTTCGTATATGAATGCGCTATCGTGGGCCGACCTGACGTATGTGCTGCCGGCCACATCGCTGGGATATGTTTTGCTGGCGCTAGTGGCGCGATTCGCGCTGCATGAGCAAGTGAGCCCGCTGCGCTGGCTGGGGATCGCACTGATCTCCGGCGGAGTGGGATTCGTGGCGGGCGGGCCCGCGCTGACGGCGCACTCGGAGGGTGGTCTAGATTCAAAATCCCCGCTTCTCGCAAAAGAAGCGAGAAACGGGGCACCCCCGTCCAACCAGGGAGCACCTACAAACTCAGCTGCCGATGCGATTGCGGTTTCTGGTGAGGTGCGAAGATGAGGGTGCGGCGATGAAGAACGCTTACACGTGGGGCGGGATTCTGGTCGTGGTCTTTGCGTCGGTGGTGGGGGATGTTCTGTTGGCGCGCGCCATGAAGCAGGTCGGCGATGTGCATGAGCTCTGGCGCCGTGCGGGACTGTGGGCCTTGGTCTCGCGCACTCTGGGCAATCCGAATTTCTTTTTGGGCGTGAGCGCGATGGCGGTTGCGTTTTTCAGTTTGTTGTTTGCGCTCTCCTGGGGAGACGTAAGCCTGGTCGCTCCCGCGGCCGCTTCGCTCACATTTATTGGCAACGCCTTTGCGGCGAAACTTTTCCTGCATGAGAAAGTTGACCGCCGACGCTGGATCGCCGCTGTTCTGGTAGCGGGCGGAGTAGCGCTGCTGGCGGGATGACATGCGTATCTTCCATTGAATTTTCAACCTCTTGATTCTAAGGGTTGTCCTGAATCGTTTTCTCGAAAGCCCTGTTTATTCTTCTCAGTTTTTGCTGTTCCTTTCTTTCTTCTCTCTCGCCTCGCTGTGCGTTATTGAAGAGGAGGCCGCTCTTCATGGCCGTCGGTGCAAGGCAATGTCGCGCGCGTGCTTCCTGGCTCAATGTTGTGGATCAATGTGGAATTTACGAGAAAGCCGGGCTGGCAGCCCAGGAGAGTCAGTTTAGTTGTGAAGAAAAGTTTCATGGGAGCGAGATTTCTGTTTTTGTTGGATTGGTGCGAAATCTTGTCAAGGGGTGTTTGGGGAGTGTTTTCGCGTAAAGGTCTGATTCGGAGCCGAATATAAAGTTTAGAAAATTGCCGGTTCACCTGCTTCGATTTGATATTCTGGATATAGATAGAAAGAAAAGTTGGCGCGGGCCTGATGCAGGCTCTGCGCCATTTTTATTTTCGAGGGACGCGAGTGTGGCGAGGAGCTTTGTACTTCTCTGCTGGCTACAAGGTCCGGACTAACTGTGCCGGGATCTGCCCGGCGGACAGCTGCGGGCGGCTGTCCCCACATGAATCGCGGGCGGACGGATGGGGCGGTTGTCCCCACATTTGAATCGCGGGCGACTGCCTGCGGTTTTTACCTGACATAGCGTGGGTCTGACGCAGCAAATCCTACATTTTTTATAAGTATTCGCGGCAGTTTCGCACTGCAAGTTCCAGCGCGGGCGCGCCGTTCACCATCCAACTTTTTGTTCCCGGTCACTGCTATGACGATCACTGTTATGACGAAATAAGCAGGCCGCGCATAGGACAAGAGCCATGAACAATGCCAATCCCGCTTACGACAGCAAGCAGCATCGTGCCCCGTCCAGCTGTGCGCTCTGCGAGGGCGTTTCCGAGCATCAGTCCTGGTGTGCGATTCGAGATCCGGGAGCTTCTTATGCGTATCAGATTGTGGTGGACGAAACCAAGATCACGCCTGGCGATTGGTTAATCCTCCATTCTCTGGGGGTTGCGTGGGGCGATTCAATTCCGGCCGCGTGACCAGTGCCGGCCGCGCGCTCGCGGTCTGTGGGTTGCAGTGACTTTACCGGCTGGCGGTTCGAGTTGTTGGTTGGTTTGGGGTGAAGTAGCGAACCGTAACATCATTGCCGATGTGTGCGACCCGCGCGCGCGGAAGCTGGGCGCGCTTGGGGGCGGGCTTGTCATTGAAGAAGCGCACGGTAACATCCTCTCCGATGTAGTCCACTTCAGTCGGACTCACACGGACACGCTTGAGCCTGGATTTTTCTGACTTCACTGGCTGCGAGGCAGCTGAGGCCAGGCGCATCTCGGAGGCACGTTTGCCCGGCGTTGGTTTCGGGATCAGAGGACGCTGATCGACAGATTGCGCAGCGGAAGATTGCGCAGCGGGCAACGTTGAAGATTCCGCGGAAGAAGCCGCGCTGCGGCTTCTGTAGGCGATTGCGGCCGTGAATGCTAAGACAACGCCAACGGCTACCAATGCCAGACGCCGGCGCTGGCTAGGCCAGGTGAGATGTTTGGCCCGCTGCCGCAGCGAGGAAGCGAATAAGGCTGAGCGCTGGAATAGCGGCGATTTTGTAATTGCCGCGATGGACAAGTTCTGCGGACGTTTGGGAAAGGTGATCCGTTTGGCTCGCTCCTTCAATGTCAAGCCCAGCGCGGCGCAATGCTGAAGTAACGGTAACTTGCCGATATCCCCGAGAACGGCTCCGCAACGGGCATAGAGAGAGTGCTCGTTTTGCGGGAGCATCATGAATTCAGGCGGGGGAACGAAGGCATCCTGTGGCAATGTGTCTGGAAAGTTGTCGGCGTCGAGTGCTTCGGAAGCAATCGATTCAGCGAGAGACGGCGAAGCTGGCGTAGAAATGTGTTCGGATTGCGGATGGGGGGCACGGAACAGAGCCGCCTCGATCTGCTCGGCCATCAAGCGATAGGTGCGGATTTCGGTCTGCTGAAAGCGGTGCGCTTCCTCGAAGCGAACGTCGAAAATTCCGGCAAGGGCGCGACCGTGATAAATGGGCAGAATTAGAAGGGCTCCGGCGCCGAATTGCCGGCAAATATCCGCCTCAATTCTTTTATCGGTGTGGGCGTTTTCCACGCGCAGAATTTCGCGGCTGGTTTTGTTGTCCGCTGAAACCGTCAACGACGCGGTTACCTGACGAGCGATGTGAGCTGCGCTGATTCCGCTCCCGGCCCGGTAGGTGAGCCGGTCTCCTTTTAACAGAGCAATGGCGACCCCGGAGGCGTTGGCGACATGACGCGCCGATTCCACGATGTGAGCCATCGCGTCATCCAAATTCAGCTTGCCGCTGTCGAGCGAGCGCTGGACTTCCATGATGGCGGCGAGGGATTGCGGATGGATTTGGCTTTCCTGGATGGCAAATGCGTTGGCCAGAAGCTGCTGAAAAGCTTCACGGTCGAGATTGGAAGGGGAGGACATACAGCGGAGCCCACCTGGCGGCTTGGACGAGCGCGGATTGATTGGAAAGACCGCGTTTGAGCCGACAGGCGCAGTTTCTCATCGAGCCAAATTGGCTGTCAATAGGGTTAAGCCCTAGGGTACGCTTTGCCCCGGCGTTGTCTTCCGGCGCGGCTTCCGCAAGAAATCAGGGCCTAGACTTTGCTCCGGTAATTGCTTTCGTTTCGCTAAAGCCCACTCATTAATACAGAAATACAGATGCTTCGAATCCTCGGCTCGCTAGTATGGTAGCGGGAAGTGCTATAGAGTGCTGCTGAGAAAAGTTTTGCACAGTGCGCGCAATAATTAGATGTTGCCGAATCCGCTATATAGTACTATACTCCGCCCCGTTCGTACTTCGCAGCACTGGAGAGCTTGCCATGTCGAGGATTATTTCATCGCACTCTTGCCGAGTGATCGTGGTTGGCGTAATCACGCTGATTGCATCGGTAGTTCCTTCGTTCGCACAAAATAGCCAGAAGATCCTGGGAGGATATTTCGAGGAGTGGAGTATCTATTACGCGGGATATAACATTGCGAACCTGCAACAGAACGGAGTCGCGGGAAAACTTACGCATCTGCTGTACGCGTTCGCCGATGTAACTACAAACCCTGCACCGGCGTGCGTCATTGCGGATTCGTGGGCGGACTATTCGACCCCGTACCTGCCGAGTGTGAGCGGGATTCCTTATGCGGGTCCGCTCTATGGAAACTTTGCGGCCATTCAACAACTCAAGCAACTTCATCCGAAGCTGAAGGTTTTGATGTCGATTGGCGGAGCCTCGGCGGCGAATACGGCGGCTTTCGTGACTGCGGCGAGCACGGCGGCGGGGCGCCAAGCGCTGGCTGCCTCCTGCATCGATATGTTCGTGAATGGCAATATTGCACCGGGGATTACCGCACCGGGATTGTTTGATGGCTTCAATATCGATTGGGAGTTTCCGACGGCCAGCGATACGCAAAATTTCACGGCGCTGCTGGCGGAGTTCCGCAATCAGCTCAACGCGCTGGAAAAAGTGACGCGGAAAGATTATGTGATGTCGTTCGACGGGCCGGCGGGTTCGCAGAACTACGTAAACATCGATTTGAAAGCTGCTGCCAAGCAGGTGGATTTCATCACGATTGACGGCTACAACTATGCGGGATCGTGGGACACGCAAACCAACGATGCTTCTCCGCTGTTCGATAGCAAGAGAGATCCGCTATATGGGCAGAGGCTGGATATCGATGCGACAGTGGATGCTTATCTGAAGGCGGGCGTGCCGCCCTCGAAGTACACCATGGGAGTGCCAACGTATGGAGCCGGCTGGACTGGTGTGCCGAATAAAAATCACGGACTATACCAGAATTCCACGGGGCCTTCGCCGGTTCCGCTGGCGAATGGAACGGGGCTGTGCACGGACTGGAGCGGCAGTACTGCGGGCTGCGATCCGCTGCTGACGCCCGGGCTGGCCACTTATGCGACTCTGGTGAAGCTGACCGCGAATGGGTATAGCGTCTACTTCGATCCGCTGCGAATTGCGGTGACGCTTTACGATCCCAGCGGCGGAAACTTCTATACCTACGACAATCCAACGACAGCATTTCTGAAAATGTTGTACATCGATCTGAAAGTGCCGGGAGGCCTGGGCGGAGCTTACGTTTGGGCGCTGAAGGATGACGATGCGAATGGAACCTTGGTGAAAACCATGGCGGAGGGATTGGGGCGATAGGTCTGTGCTGGTTTCGAAATGTTCATGGCATAGCCTTTAGATGGCGACGGGCTGGAGAGTATCCCGGCCTGTCTTTTTTGAGCTAGTCGAGTTGTTGGAGTCGCGCGCCGCGCCGGACAGCCGGGGGCGGCTGTCCCCACATAGACCTTTTGCTATTTCCGGTTACCTTCCCGCGGCAATCGAAATGGAGTTGGGTTGGGCGGGACTGTTTCCCGCTGGGTCCGAGGAGACGCGTGCGCCAGAGGGCGCGGCGGCGGCATTGCGAAGCGGGGCAGAAGCGGGCTGCTTGCCGCAAAGGTCGATTACTTCCGTGATGCGCTGATTTTCGTATTGCTTCTGCATCTGCCAGTTGCGCAGCGCTTCCTTTTCTTTTCCTACTAAATCGTGGTTCTGCTGGATGCGCTCGGCATAGTGCGCGGTGACGCGCTCCATCTCCGCCTGAATTTGAGTGTTTTCCTGCGCTTTGCGCGCTTCAAACTCCTCGAGTTGTCTCTGTTGTCCTGCCTCATAGGAGCTGAGGGCTTGCTGACGACGGGTCGCGTCCTGCAGCAAATCGTCGGCGGAGGTTCCGGCGGCGTCGAGAGCCATAAGGACCGAGGCGCGCTTGATGTCGGGAGAGAGGTTGCGAATGCGGTCGCTGTTCAGCATGTCGACGACTTTGTGGATGCCGTATCCGGAGCGTGGGCTGAGGATTCCAGCGGCGCGGTAGATGTCTTCGTAGGAAAGGAGATTGCTTTGCGGGCCGGTCAGGCCTTCCGCAGGTGGCAGTGGCGCTTGCTTCATAGGAGCCTCCGTGGGTGTGATTTTGTGGGGCGCGGGAATAGCGTCTTGCTTGCGCCAGAAATTGGGAAAGAATCCCTTCGACGGCATAACTTTCCTTTCTTGGCGTGGGGTTGCGCCTTCGATTTGAGACTGCGATGCGGGAACCGGACCTGCCCACCAGCGCCTTGTCCGCTCGACCGATCGTTGCTCGGCAGAGTGGTCCTCGAGTGATCGTTGCTCCGGTGGTCTTGATTCGAGTGGTCGTGGCTCGGCGGGCCATTGCTCACCGATTCGCTCATTTGCAATTCGTCTATCGGAAAATCTTGGTTCGGAAGGCTGCCGCCGGTCGGAGGAACGGCGAGTTGCATATCTTTCCGAGTCATTTCTGCGGGAGCGCGGCTGGGTGAAACGTTCGCGGCCCGATGGTGAATGAGTTGCGCTTTGAACGTTGGCCGTGAGCGAGTCTGGGGATGTGGCTTGAGAAGCGGCCGCGATGGAGTTAGTTTCTGTGACTGGACCTTTTGCTGGAGCGACGGAGACCTGCGCTGTGAGTTCTTTTGATGGCGGAGTCAGTGGAATATGCGCTGGGTCCGTGTCGCGACAAACGCCGAGGAGAAAGTCTCGGCCGTCGCTGCGGCAATTTTTGGCGATGGCGGAGAATTGCTCCTTCTTCCACCTGACCACGAGCCTGGAACCGATGGAGATGGAAGTTTTGAGCCGGATGCAGGCACCGGACGGGGAAGTGTCTTCCAGGGTTGCAACGGCGCGATTAGGCGTTCCAGTGTGATCTTCCCAGGAAACCTCGGCCACTGCCCACAGGACCGTTCTTGGTTCGATATTACGGCCTTCCATGTCATGTTTATCGGCTTGAGAACGGTGGGGTTTAGTTACGGGAGGGCTTCGGTTTCAAAACGGGCCGTTGTTCCGAATTGACTCACTGTGAAGCGAGGGCTCACAGCTATGTGAACCAGCGCATTAGACCGGTGGGAGCGAGGTCTGGCGATAGGAAGCGCAAGTCGGTTGCACCGGCGGCGCGAGCCAGGGCTTCGGCGGCGAGATACCCGCTGCGCACGGCGCCTTCCATGGTTGCGGGCCAGCCGGTCGCGGTCCAATCTCCGGCGAGAAAAACGCGCGGCCAGGGGGTGAGTGGAGAGGGGCGATGCGCATCGATGCCGGGGCGCGGCGAGTAGGTGGCGTGAAGTTCTTTGATGACGGTGGATTTCACGAGATTGGCTTCGCGCGCGGCAGGGAAAAACTCGCGGACTTCGCGGAGAGCGAGATCGACGATCTCGGCGCGGGATTTGTCGATGAGCGTTTTCGAGGAACTGACCACGAGTTCGATGTAGCTGCCGCCCTCAGGGGCTGAAGCCCGTTGCATATTGGAGGCTGGAGCGGTACGACTGAAGTCGTGCGCCTCCCGTTCGTCTCTCGGGTCGCGTTGGTCTTCGAACCCACGGCTGACGCCGTGGGCTGCATTATTTCGCCGCTCCGCGGCTGGGGCTTGCGTGCGCATGGGCTGCAGGCGGGATTTGTGAAACATCCATTGAATGGTGCGGTCGAGGAGTACGGCGTGGTCGAGATCGGAAATCTGGCGGTCGAACCAGAGGTGAATG
>PKXU01000190.1 GCA_003132445.1 Acidobacteriaceae bacterium
AATCCAAATTCCGACCGGCGCAGGCCCTCCTCCACCAAGCGCGCACTGGCGTCGCTGGGGGTCCATCCATGTCGATTGGCCATGCGTTTGAGACGCTTTCCGCTCTCCGCCGGCAGGCGCATGCTGATGACCATCGAACGGGTTGATCTCATGCAACCTCCAATTCGTAACTGTTGTAAGCATTGTAGCATATTGGAAGCACCCTGTTGCATTAAATCGGGCGGAAACTCGCAAGGCGACTCGGCTACGGCCACGTGTTTTCCCAGGCACCACAGGGACCGCTCGTGACAGCACCTGGAGCAAACGGTCTCCCTTAGAAGAGTTGGGTTCCTTTTGTAATTTCGCAGCTCCTGCGGAAGGAAGCGATGGGGGTCGCCGAATCTAACCGCCAAGCGCAGTCGGCGAATATACTTCTATGAAGCTAAACACAGTTAAACCGATTCTGTACTATCTTCTGGCAGGCTTCTCCGCGCTACGGCGGGCTCGCGAGTCGCGTTGCTCCCACAATTCACTGAGTATGACTTCAAGATAGTTAGTGATCGAACGCTTTTCCTTCGCCGCTTCCTCAGTCAGGCGACGTTTGAAGTCGGAGGAAACGCGGAGATTCAAAGTTTCAGTCTTTCCCATCGGTTTCGGCTCAAGCCCAGGCACTAAGTGTGAATCCTAATCAAGGTCAGTGGTGGGGTCAACCGATGTTGACATGTAACGCTATCTGCGTTACATTGGCGGTACAGACAGAGGACTGGATATGACGACTGGGGCAAACAGGAAGAAGGCCTTAACTTTGACGAATCTTCGCTTGGCGAAGTCGAAATGGGGCAAAGTAAAGCGGTCGGGTCTTGATCAGCTGAAGAAACTCTCGAACGAACTGCAACTTTCCATCGCCTCGGGCGATCTTGTTATTCTCGACGAACACTGGTACGTGACTCACGTTGGTCTGATTGGCATAGCAACTCGACGACGCTGCAGTGGAATTCACGTTGACCCCATTCCCGAATTTTCGGACGCGCTCAATCGTCGATATGCATTTAAAGCAACCGTCTATAAATCTCAAAAATCTCAGGGATTTGTCGGTTACGGCGACGCCGACCCTTCTAACGTTTCTTTCCTTGTCCACGGTGCCGAGATGCGCGTGGCGGAAACCCGGGCCGTAAACAGAGCCCTGCGGAAAGCCTACGGCATCGGCATCTGCTCGGTCGAGGAGATCGGGTCCGCTGCGGAACCGCTACAATCAGTTCCCGATTCGAAAAAGTTTCCGCCACAGCCTGCCAACGGAAACGGGACTGGTCGCACGCTCCGCGATCGCCTACATCAGATCATCCGTCAGCATCAGCTCGATCCCAATTTGGTTAAGTCTTACGCTACCGACTTCTGCGGTGTTAAGGCCCTTCGCGACGCCACTCGCGAACAGGTGGAAAACTTCGTCGCGCACTTGGCGGACTGGGCCGAGAAAGACCGAAATGCTTTGCTCTGCCAACTCAACAGTTATCCCGGTCAGAAGGAAGGTGCCGCATGAAACGTCAGATCTCCGGCCTCCACGCTGCCGATCGCACTGCCTCGGAGCAGATTCCCGATGGAGTCTTCCTGGTTCGAGTACAACGAGTCCATTTTCACCGACAGGCACAGAAGCCGTACTACACCTTGGCACTGGCCATTCTGGAGCCCAGTCGGTTTTCTGGCCACGTCCTTTCGAGCCGGCTTTATTGCACTCCGAAAGCACTTTGGAAACTGAACTGGTTCCTGCGCGACTTCGGTTACGACATCGAGATGCTCGGACGCGACGAAGTCGATGAAACTCAGCTCGTAGGTTTGAAGGGTGTGGTCAAGATCAGTCACATCATGGTTAGCGGTACTCCCCTGCTTCGACTGGACGGTTTTGTTTCAGCTAGCCGTTGGGACGAACTCTCACCCGCCAATCTGGACAACCCGCAGGTGGCGTAAATGACGTACAGCTATACTCAGATCAGCCAATACCTCACGTGTCCGCGACGGTATCGGTATCGCTATCTCGACGGTTGGAAGGAGAAGGACACCCGGCCAGCGATGCTGTTCGGCCGTGCCTTTGAACAAGCCCTTGGCGCCCTCTTCCGCCGCGAAGATCCGGGAGCAGTGCTCTTTGCCGAGTGGTCGGCTTGTCAAAACCAAGGCCTGCATTACTCAAAAGGCGACTCCTGGGATCGCATGCTGCGGCAAGGAATCATGCTCTTGACGCGGTTCTGCCAGGACGATCGTGTGCAGGTCGTCCAGCCTCGGCGAAATCTGCAGATCAAGTTCACACGGGCAATCGCCGGAAACAATGACTTCGTCGCTTATATCGATGCCATCGGAAAACTCGACGGCACGCGATGTTTGCTCGAGTGGAAGACTTCTTCGGCCCGGTACCCAGAGGAGCCACACGGACTGTTGGCCTTAGGTCCCCAACTCGTCTGCTACTCGTGGATGACCGGAATTGCGGAGGTAGCGCAGATCGTATTTGTCCGGAAACGGCTGGCCGAGGTTCAGTACCTGCGCACCACGATATCGGAAGAGAGGCGCCAAGAATTTGGCCAATTAGTGGAAGGCGCCATCCGACGCATCGAGTCGGCAGATTTTCTTCCCCACAGCGGCATCCGCTTTCCGCANNCTTGGTTGGCTTGACGAGCTTAATTACTAGGAATCCGCCTATGCCACCGAAGTTCAACCGCCGCCGTGCCATATTTGTACTCGGCAGGATTGATGAGATTCTGGCTTGGGAGCAGCGGAAGGAAATAGAGCGTGACACCAAGTTCGTCGAACTGGGACGCTATCTGTGCGAGGTGCGGGCTGGCCAATATTGGCGGCTGGAGGCCTTTAAGTGTTTCGACGAATTTCTGGAAAGGCGTTTTCCGGATTCGAGAAGAAAGGCGTATTACTTGATGTCGATTCACGAACACTTGCCGCCGCAAGCGAGCAAACAATTGAAAGAGTTGGGGTGGGCGAAGGGTTTGGAGCTAGCGAAACTGGCCAGACGAGACAGGCAGAACTTCGATTGTGCAACCTGGTTGCACAAAGCTCGTCAGATGCCGAAGGAAGACTTTAAGAAGGAAGTGGAGAAAGAGCTTACGGGGCGAGAAACGGAACCCTGGGAGATCATCTACTCTGCGACCTGAAAGCTGTTGGAATGATTGTCTGAAGGAGGAAAAAGTACTGTCAGACCGTGCGTGCCATCGCATGTAGCCTACGAGGTAGGAGCGGGGCGGCAACAAACCGTTCGAAGCCCTCGGACAATGTACCCATACCCGCAAGGGTAGCATCGGAACCGCGAGGCGACGGTGTATCTACTAGCACAATGTGGAGAGGGCCTAGGCTTGATAGCAAGGTCAGAATACACGAATGCTCGTAAGCGTCGTCAATCTCAGAGAACCTAAGAATGCTGCGCGGTTCTTCTCGCAGTGGGCACGGAACGTAGGGGATGTTCCGTCATGGTCATACCACACTGCCGGCGTAAAGAGTGGACCTAACCTATCGCGTCATTCCAACGGAACAGGATAAATCCGTATCGCTCCTTACAAGGGAAAGCACATCGCGA
>PKXU01000201.1 GCA_003132445.1 Acidobacteriaceae bacterium
ACCTGAGCTACCTGGCCACTTTAAACTCGCGGGCCGCGGGCCGCGAACACCTTCGCTTCACGCTGAATGTGGCGGGATTCCTAACCGAACCAAATTTCTCCACTGCGGATGCGTGTGGGGCGCTCACGATTATAACAACCGGATTCATTTCCCTCAACGTGCAGCGTCTCTTGCTGGTTGCGGCGAAAAATCACCGTCGCGAATTTTTTGATCAGGACTTTATAGATCACCTGCTAATCGATTACCGATCATCGGCTGAAGTCTGCCGCGCAGAAATATTTGTGAGCATTCCACCAGCTTCGCAGCTGCATCTCAGGCGAAGCCCTTGACGAACTCCACCAAACTGCGTAGCGCGATACCCGATGGCCCTTTCGCAATCCACGGCTTCTGTTCTTCCATCCACGCCGTGCCGGCGATATCGAGATGAATCCAGGGGGTCTCTTCGGCAAATTCTTTCAGGAACATCGCCGCTGTGATAGCGCCTCCCCAGCGCCCGCCAGTATTCATTATGTCGGCGATCGACGAGCGAATCTGCTCTTTGTATTCGTCGTCCAGCGGCAGGCGCCACATTTTTTCGCCGGCTTTCACGTTCGCGCTGTGGAAGCGGTTGTACATGTCGTCGTCATTGGCGAAAATTCCTGCATTGTTAAAACCAAGCGCCACCACAACCGCGCCTGTCAGAGTGGCTGCGTCAACCAGATGCGTGCAACCGAGTTGCCGCGCGTAGTGCAATCCGTCGGCCAGCACCAGTCGGCCTTCCGCATCGGTATTAATGATCTCAATGGATTTCCCCGACATGGCGATCTGAACGTCGCCAGGCTTCTGCGCTTTTCCCGAAGGCATGTTCTCGGTGGCGCACACAATGCCGATCACTCTCACTTTCGGCTTCAGCAGCGCGATGGCGCGCATAACGCCGATCATGGTCGCGCCACCCGCCATATCGTATTTCATCTTCTCCATGCCATCGGCCGGCTTAATCGAGATGCCGCCGGTGTCGAACGTAATTCCCTTCCCCACCAGGCCCAGCATCGGCTTCTCGGGTGCGCCGGCCGGTTCATAGCGCATCACAATCAGTGCCGGCGGTTCGTCCGACCCCTGGGCGACGCTCCAGAACGCCCCCATTTTCATTTCTTTGATTTTGTCAGCGTCGAAAACCTCGCACTTCAATCCAACTTCGGCGCACATCTTCTTGGCCCGCTCGGCGAGAATCGTCGGCGTCATGCGATTGGAAGGTTCGTTGACCAGGTCGCGCGTAAAGTTTTGCGATTCGCCGATGATCTGTGCTTCATTGGCAGCTTTTTCCAGCGTGGACTTGTCGCCGCTCGCGACCACCGTGAGCGCGTCAATCTTCTGGTCTTTGCGATCGCTGCGATAGTAGTCAGGATCGAAGTTGCCTACGTGCGCTCCCTCCGCAATCGCGCGCACGGCCTCTTCCGCCGGAATGCTCGGCGGTGCAACAAAGGCAAAGCTACGGATTCCGCGTGACTTGAGCGCGCGCACGGCCGCTCCAGCCAGACGCCGCAAATCGTAGCTGGAGAACTTCTTCGCGCTTCCACCGCTGATCAACAGCAGGCGCTTTGCTTTCAACCCGCTGGGCTTGTGCAGCAGATTCGTCTCAAATGATTTGCCGGCGACTTCCCCACTGGCCAGCAAATCCGCGGCGAACGATTGCACTGCGGAATCGGTAGTCCCGACTTTGAGTTGCGGTTTTTTATCTTTGTTCTTTTCGTTGGCCGCGGGCTCGGCACTGTCGAGCACGACAGCTACAAGGCATTCGGTTTCCAATTCGGCGGGCGTTGATAATGAGATGGTCGTTTTCATAATTTGTGTGAATATTCAGTATCGTCGGGAGCGAGGGATAAGCGCAAGCGGCCCGCCCCGAGAGGCCAGTGCGGCTGGGCCTTTTGCAGGGCACCTCGCCCGTCGGCAACAAATCATCACCCTGTACAGCCCCGCAGGATGACGCTATCCAAGTCCGTGCGATATGATTCGATCCCACAGCGCAAATGAGGTTTACTTCATGAAGATTCGGTGGATTATTTTATTTTTCCCGCTGCTCTCAGTAATTGTGCTATCTCTGGCCGTGCAGCAACATGCCGCGAAGGCCCAATCGGCCCCAATCGCCGCTTCCGCTCCGCAAACCTCGCAAGCCGCAACCGCGCCGTCTTCAGAAGTGCCAACAATCCCCGACACCACGTTGGCCATCAATTCCGACAAGCCCATGTCGGAACGTGTCGTGCACTATGAAATCGATGCTAAATATGACGCTGCCACCCACACCGTCGACGCCACCGAAGTCCTCACCTATCACAACCTGACCGGCCAGGCGCTCGACCACTTCCCTTTCCATCTTTATCAGAATGCGTTTCAGCCTACGTCCACCTGGGTGCGCGAAGCCAAAATTCAAGGCAGCCGCGACACCGCTTATGACAAGTGGACCGAAAAAGAATATGGCTCGGAACAAATTAAGAATCTCGAAGTAGTCGGCCAGGGCGACCTTACGAGTCAGCTGCAATACATCGCGCCCGACGACGGCAATAAAGATGATAAGACCGTCATCGACCTGCGCATGGCCAAACCGATCGCGCCCGGCGCCTACGTTCAATTCAAGATTGCATTCCAGACGAAGTTTCCCGAAACCCAGGCGCGCTCAGGATGGAAGCGCGACTTCGTCCTCGGAGGACAATGGTTCCCAAAGGTTGGCGTATGGTGGCACGGAGCCTGGAATTGCCATCAGTACCACGCCACCACCGAATTCTTCGCCGACTTCGGCGTCTACGATGTAAAGCTGACTCTGCCGCAGAATGAAATAGTCGGCGCCAGCGGCGTGCTGGTCAACGAAATGAATAATCCCGACAACACAAAAACTTACACCTACCACGGCGATGACATTCATGACTTCGCCTGGACCGCAAGTCCGCGCTACAGAGTCAGAGAAGGCGTCTATCAGGCGCAGATGGGGCCGGTAAAGCTGCGTTTCCTGATGCAGCCCGCGCACTGGAGCCAGGCCGAACGCCACGAACGAATCATTCGCCAAACGCTCGACCACTTTGAGAAATGGTACGGTCCATATCCCTACAAAACCTTGACCGTGGTCGATCCCGAGCCAGACTCAGCGGCCGGCGGCATGGAGTACCCAACCTTTATCACCGGAGAATCGAGCTGGTTCATGCCCGACGGGTTATACCTGCCGGAAATAGTATTGGAGCATGAATTTGGACATCAATACTGGTACGGCATGGTGGCCACAAACGAATTCGAAGACGCATGGATGGACGAGGGCATCAACAGCTACAGCGAAGTAAAAGTTCTCGATTCTATTCTCGGCAAGAATACGTCCATCATGAATGTCGCAGGCATTACGATGGGTGAACGCCAAGAACAGCGGCTGGGTTATGTCAGCGCGGCCGATCGCGATCCCATTGCTCAGAAAGCCTACGACTATTACAGCTTTGGATCGTATGGCGG
This sequence comes from Acidobacteriaceae bacterium, assembly GCA_003132445.1. Taxonomy (GTDB): domain Bacteria; phylum Acidobacteriota; class Terriglobia; order Terriglobales; family Acidobacteriaceae; genus Sulfotelmatobacter. The sequence continues at coordinate 3,469 of PKXU01000201.1, forward strand.
AATCACCTACGGCAAGACTGCCAGCGTGCTGGTCACGCTCGAAAGCATTATCGGCGAAGACACAATGGCAAAGGCGATGCGCGCGTACTTCATGAAATACCGTTTCACTCATCCGACAAAAGAAGATTTTCTAAAAACGATCGAGGAAGTTTCCGGGAAAGATTTGCGCTGGTACTTCAACCAGGCCATTTATGGATCGCAGGTAATGGATTATGAAGTCCTGAAGGTCGATTCCTTCCCGGTGAACTGGTACGAAGAAAAGAAAGACAGAAAAAGCGAGAAAAATAAAGACACGGTCTACCAATCCTACGTGTCGCTCGGTCGCAAGGAAGATTTCATAATGCCGGTCGAGGTCGAAATCAAGTTCGACAACGGTGAAGAGATCCGCGAGCATTGGGATGGACAAAGCCGCTGGACGAGATTCAGTTACCAGAAAAAAGCAAAAGTAGTTTCGGCGGAACTCGATCCCGACCATAAAGTGCAGATCGACCGCAACGATTTCAACAACAGTTTCGTGGTCGAGGCCAATCCTAAGCCCACGCACAAGTTGTCGAACTATTGGCTGTTTGTGACGCAGTGCCTAAGCCAGGCGGTTGCCTGGTGGGCAGTTTAGAACCACACGTTCAGGACTAGACCGGGGATTTCGCGATGGCGGCCTAACCCTTAATAATCGAGAGGAAAAGTGGATGAGTGAAAAGCGGGTAAATGAGAAGCAGGGTTTGCTGAGCGACGGCTTGGCAATGGTCGGCCACAACAAGCGTTATATTTTCTGGTTCTGGTTGTTGAATCTTACCCTGGCCGAGTTCGGCACATCTGCCTTTCGCAAGAGTGCGCACGCAATCCTCGACCACAGCTTCGCCGCTAATCGACTTCTCCATGGCTTCGACCTCTCAGTGATGGTCGGCCTGATTGCCAGGCCTGAGTTTGGGCAGACCTCGGCGATGAGCGCTCCCGTGTCCTATTTTGCTTTCCTGTTTTTTCTCGCGACAGCGCTATTTCTTCCGGGAGTATTTCTGGCATACGCTTCGACCTACCGCTTGCCCCGTGAAGATTTTTTTCGCGCCTGCGGACGAAATTTATGGCGCTTCATCCGCCTGATGATTGTTGCCGGCATCGTGATGGGAATCGCCGCAGGCTTGCTCTTCGCCCTCAACGGCGCGCTCGTGAAAAAGGCCGGTGACAGTACAAACGAACTTCTGCCCTTCGAAACGCAAATGGTTGGGCTGACCATAATCTTTCTGGTGATGACCATCCTGCGTATCTGGTTCGATCTGGCCGAGGCGGATATTGTTTTAAATAATCAGAATGCTGTGCGCAAATCCATTGCCGCGGGCTTTCGTCATACGTTCCGCGCGCTGGGCCGCCTGCTCGGCAGCTATGTGGTGACCACGATTGTGGCCGCAGTAATCCTGCTCGCTGGACTTTTGATCTGGATGAAGTTGATTGCCCCGGAGAGCATCTGGGGCGCGTTCGTAGTCAGCCAACTCACTTTGTTTTTGCTGTTCATCCCGCGCTTCTGGCAGCGTGGCGTCGCGGTGTCGTACTGGCAACAGCAGATGATGGTTCCTGTGGTCGCAGTTCGCCCTATCGAGCCCCAGCCGGTCACCATGGCCGTTGTTTCCGATGGCGCTCCCGTGCTTCCGAGTTCGCCTCCCGTCACGTCCTAACCGAATCGCCGGCACCTCAGCGCAGGAGAGTATCAGCAACAACAATCACAGCAGCACAATCGTGATGCCAGCATTGCGCCGCCCCAGATCAGAATCGCTTTTCAATTCCGGCTGCGCCTGCAACAGTCGCCACGTCGCCTCATCGCTTTTCGACCAGCTCTCTCCATAAATGCATCCGCGAATCTGCCCGGCCTCCACCAATTCGTACAATCGCTTCTGCACCGCGATACGAATATCTCCACCCGCGCCCGTCGATCCATAGCCGTGCACGACTTTCAGCAGCGAATGTTTCTGCTGGCGCGCCAGGCCAATCTCCCGGTCTAGCCGCTGCAGCGCCTCATGCACCGCCGGCATATCAGACTTCAGATTTACCGTTTTGATGCGACGCTCCTCTTAATCAACAGCCCATTAGTGAATCATGTGGGGACAGCCGCCCCTTCGACTTCGCTCAGGGCAGGCTCTCGGCTGTCCAGCCGGGCAAAGCCCGGCGATTCGCGCTTTGTAACAGCGGCACCAGCCCTCTATCGCTTCTGGCCCCGCCGCACCGCGTCCCTCGCCTCTTTGTCCGCTGTCCTTCGCCGCTCCGTCTCACGCTTGTCCCACAACTGCTTGCCCTTGGCCAAAGCCAGTTCCACCTTGACTCTGCCGTTCTTAAAGTACAGTCGCGTCGGAATCAACGTCAGTCCCTTTTGCTGCGTCTTGCCGATCAGCTTTCGTATCTCTTCCCGATGCATCAGCAGCTTCCGTGTTCGCAGCGGAGCATGATTAAAGATGTTCCCATGCTCATACGGACCGATATGAGCATTCAGCAGCCAGACCGCATCGTCTTTCACCAAGCCATAAGAGTCTTTCAAGTTCGCCAGACCGCTCCGGATGGACTTGACCTCCGTACCCGTTAAAACCACTCCCGCCTCAAATTTTTCCAGCAAGAAATAGTTATGTGAAGCGATCCTATTAACGGCGGCGTCTCGCTCGCCGGATGCTGTGGGGTCGCGACGTGGAGATTTCTCTGGATTGGCCTTAGTCTGGTGCGTCGATTGGCGAGCCATGGAGGTTAAGGAGGTAACTATCTTAGCGCATCGTTCGGCGTCCGGCTTCAGGCGTTCGGCTTTCCGAAAATTCCTCGTGAACAAGGCCGGAAGCCGGGTTGCGGCAGCCGGAAGCCGAAACGGCACTCACTAGGCCTACGACTAAAGAGTATAACTCCCATGTGCACAAGCACTTCGGATGCCGGAAATTGCGATGCTATAATCGCCTCAAAGAAAGCATTTTCAATGTATCGAGTAGCTTTCCCACGCGAAAATGTCGGCGGGATGTGCGCCCCCACTGGGGGGAAACTGCTTGTCCGGCGAGCACTGTAATAAGACTGTAATAAGAATAAGAAGGATCATCTCGTGAGGACTATCGAATGAGACGCTTGTTGCGCCCGGCTGTCTTGCTGTTGCTGGTCGCGGTTGTAACGCTCCCCGCCATCGCCGACAAAGCCAAAGACTTTTACGCCAAGGGTGAGGATGCCGAAGCTCGCCAGGACTTCGAAGCGGCCTACGGCTTCTTCAAGAAGGCCTACGACCTGAGGCCGAAGGATCTGCGCTACCGGACGGCCTTCGAACGCAATCGTTTTGAGGCTGCGGCGGCAATCGTCCACAAAGGCCAGAAGCTGCGCGATGACGGCAAACTCGACGAGGCCGTCGCCGAATTTCAGCGGGCGCTGACCATCGATCCGTCTCTGTTCATTGCCAAGCAGGAACTGGAGCGGACGCTGAAGATCATCAACGATCAGCGAAATCCTCAGCCGCAGGCCGCTGGCCCGCCAGCCGGATTAGAGCGCAAAGTCCACGACGCGACTGGCCCGGTTGAACTCGCAGCCATTTCGAACGTTCCCATTACCGTCAAAATGCTCTCCCAAAAGTCCGATGTGGTCTACCACACCATCGGACAATTGGCAGGAATTAACGTGCTCTTCGATCCTGACTACACTCCCCGCGTCATCAACGTTGACCTCAACGGAGTCACACTCGAAGAGGCGCTGGAGATTACTGCGCTCGAATCAAAAACCTTCTGGCGTCCCGTCACGCAGAATACGATTTTCGTCGCCGCCGATACTCCTGCCAAGCGCAAGGAACTGGAACAAAGCGTCCTCAAGACTTTTTATCTTACGAATCTTTCCTTGCCCACGGAACTGCAGGATGTGGTCAACGCAATTCGCGCCGTGCTCGATGTGCAGCGTGTGCAGCAGTTGATCTCACAAAATGCCTTGATCGTGCGCGGAACTCCCGACCAAATCGCCCTGGCCGAAAAACTCGTCGAAGATTTGGACAAGCCGCATGCGGAAGTGATTGTCGACATCGCCGTAATGCAGATCAGCAAAGATAGGTCGCGCACTCTCGGGCTCAGTCCGCCCACCAGTGCCTCGGTTACGCTGCAAAGCAACCTGAATACCACCACCCCAACCACCGGCACCACTACAGGAACCACAACTACTACTTCGACAACGTCGAACACCGGCTTAAACCTCAACACCTTGGGCAGCCTCAATGCAACCGATTTCCAGGTGACGATTCCTTCCGCTAACCTGTCAGCGTTGTTGAGCGACACGGATACCAAGCTGATCCAGAATCCGCAGGTTCGCTCGCTCGACAATCAAAAGGCTTCGCTCAAAATCGGCGAACGTCTGCCCGTCGCCACAGGTTCGTTTCAGCCAGGCATCGGCGGCGTAGGCATCAACCCTCTCGTGAATACCCAGTTTCAATACATCGATGTCGGCGTCAATATCGATGTCACGCCGCATGTTCACTCCGACCGGGAAGTTTCGCTGAAAATCACAATGGAAATCTCTTCGGAAATTGGCCAGGCGAACATCGGCGGCATCACCCAGCCCATCATCGGGCAGAAAAAAGTTGACTTGGGCGAAATCCGCCTCAAGGATGGCGAATCCAGTCTGATTGGCGGAATCCTCGACGATTCGCAAACCAAGTCGCTGAGCGGCATCCCAGGCTTGGCGCAGATTCCCATCTTGAAATATCTTTTCGGCCAGACCTCAACCGATCACTCATCCGATGAGACTGTCTTCGCCATTACTCCGCACATCGTCCGTGGCACCGATGTGAACGAGATCAATCAGCGCGCGATCGATATCGGCACCGCGAACACCATTCAATTGCGCCATGTCAGCCGGCCGCTGGCGAGCACGGCAGCCCCGGGCCAAGTGCCCTCGCAGCCTGCCAACCCCTCGATTCAGCCGCAGTCCAATCAGGCTCCGGCAAGCCAGTCGCCCGCTCCGAACTCTACCGCCGGCGGAACGGCCAGTTTCCTCTTTGATCCGCCAACCATTCAGGCGGTCAAAGGCAATACCTTCGCCGTGAATCTTGTGATCTCCGGCGCGCAAAACGTCCATTCCGTTCCGGTGCAGCTGAACTACGATCCAAAAATGCTGCAACTGGTCAACGTTTCCAATGGCGGATTCCTCTCCCAGGACGGCCAGGCCGTCGCTCTGGTTCATCGCGAAGATGAATCCATAGGGCAGTCGCAGATTACCGCGACGCGGCCGCCCGGTGCAGGCGGAGTTTCCGGCCAGGGCTCTGTAGTCACGCTAACTTTTATGGCCAAAGCCGATGGACAAACTCCGCTCACTATCACTCGAGGAGGCGCCCGCGATCCGGGCATGCAGGCCATCACCGTCAACGGCGCGCAGGCCGCAGTCACCGTCCAGTAAAAGAGGCGCCGCGACGCTGTTGCTTGGGGAAGGGCACGACTTCAGCCGCGGGATAGATTTGGAAAGGTCACGGCTTCAGCCATGCGGGCCGCTTGATTTAGGAAAGGTCACAGCTCAAGCGAGGAAAAGCGCCGCCTCGTATCAGGGCACGGCTTCAGCCGTGCGGGGGTCGTGAAACCGCACGGCTTCAGTCGTGCGGGGGTCGTGAAGCGGCACGGCTTTAGCCCCTGACATTCGAAGCATCCAATAATTAATGACGCTACACACATTCCATCACGGACGCGCAGCAAAATCTTTCGGCGGCTTTACGCTCCTCGAGCTAATCGTCACCACCGCCATCCTCTCGATTCTCACCATGATGGCCCTCCCGCTGGCGCGCGTCACGATTCAACGGGAGCGTGAAAAGGAACTCCACAAGGCCTTGTGGGAGATGCGCGACGCCATCGACCGCTACAAAGACGGCGCCGACCGCCAGATGTTTCAGACCAAGGTCGACAGCGGCGGCTATCCTCCCGATCTCGATACGCTGGTCAAGGGCGTCGAGGCCCAGGGCGGCAAGAAAATTCGTTTTCTTCGTTCTATCCCTATCGACCCGATGACCAAAAGCACGGAGTGGGGCCTGCGCTCCATGCAAGATGATCCTGACTCCGACTCCTTTGGCGGGCAGAGCGTCTTCGACGTTTACTCCAAGTCGACCGGCACCGCCCTCGACGGCACGAAATATAAAGACTGGTAAAGGAAAATATCAGGATTGGTAAGAATAGAAATATAAGGACTGGTAAGCATAAAGGACTGGTAAATGTTTCAGAACGTGAACCCGTTGCAGCACGGCGCGCCCGTATCTCGCGGTAGCGCGGCTGCGCGCCGGTTTGCGCGTCGCGGACTGCGATCCGTTCGCGGATTCACCTTGCTGGAACTGATGATCGTCATCAGCATCATCATGATCCTGATGGCGGTTGCCGTTCCCATGTACAACCAGTCCATCGTGCAGGCACGCGAATCCGTCCTTCGCTCCAATCTCAGCACTCTCCGCTCCGTCATCTCACAATACACGCTCGACAAGCAGAAAGCTCCGCAGTCGCTCGACGACCTGGTCACCGCAGGTTATCTGCGCCAGATTCCGGTCGATCCCATGACCCGCGAAACCAACTGGGAAGTCGTGCAGGAAGATGTAATGCTAGCCGTCGATCAGCAAGACCCCGGTATCACCGACGTACACTCCGCCTCCAACGCCACCGCCACCGACGGCACCGCCTACAGCACCTGGTGACATTTAGTTCTTATCATGCTTGCGAGCAGTTGCCTCCGCGAAGCGAAGGCGACGCGCAGTTGAAGCATCCCTACCGCACCGGGAAGTATGCGTAACGAGGCTAGTTTCCGACAACGGCGAACGGAGAAAATCTACTCTGCGCCCTTAGCGCCTTTAGGCGGACGGTAACCTTCCGGGACGTCAAAGAAAACAGCATCCGGCTCCGTCCGCGAGATCTGCGTGACCGTCATCGTGACCGACCCAGTCCTTGGATCGCTATGTTTGATCATCAAATTGATGCGGAGATCCGCCGAGTACCAGTATTCGTCCGTAATCACAATCTCCGCGCCGGTCCCGCTACTCTCAGCCGGAATGGTCTGGGTCTGCCGAACTCCATGTGCGGAGACGCCCTCCATTTCACGAATGCCCAGGTCTTCCTCTTTCGCAAATTCGTTCGGCGGACCCTCGCCGGGGGGCGAGGCAAAGCGCAGCGTCGGCGGCTCCGTTGAAGGCGGATGATTCCCCGTCTGCGTCCAGAACATTTTCTTTTGCGGATCAAGATAGGTCGAAATCCGCGTCTGCGGATCAAATAAGTGGACCCGCAACAGCTGCGGCGTCTCACTGCTCGATGCGGGCACCGCCGCCCTCGACTCGTTGTGGATGCGTCCCCGGCTGTCCCTCCCAATCTCGCGAATATTTCTGAAGTTAACGATAGACCCGTCACGGAGCACCCACGAGCGCTCCACTTTGACAACGCCGCTAAACGGAGCATTAGGGACAGGGGTTACAAAAATGTCTTGCGCCGAAGCACCCAGAACCCCGATGCCAACGGCCAGCAGAAACGCAAACCAGACAGCAGTGAAAGAGAATCGCCAATGCATAAGCGCCCTCCATCGACGTTCGGACCCGGACGTTCTTACGCGAAAAGAATACACCGCCATCCAAGCGGCGGCAATAAAGTATGCAGCAATAAAAGATGAACCAGCACCCGCCTGTCATGCTGAGCGAGCAGTTGCCGTCGCGAAGCGAAGGCAACGCGCAGTCGAAGCATCCCTACCTAACCTGTTTTCGCGATCTGAGGGACGAGACGGGAACTGTTAATCGGAGGAGCGCTGAGTGTAATCGCCGATAGTGCCAACTACACTTCTCCACTCCGAATCTTGGGAGGACGTGAACTAATGGTACAGGTGGAAGTTGACGCTGACCTCAATGGGCCACTCAACCGGCTGGCCATCCTTCAGTGCCGGCTTGAATCGCCAGCGCTGAACCGCTTCTATTGCCTTTGCGTCGAAGTCTTTGTCCGTAGAAGACACAACCCTAACGTCATGAGGCACACCATCAATGCCGACCACCAGTCCTATCGACACGTACCCCTCCTTCTTGGCCAAACGTGCTGACGGAGGATAATCCGGCCCAGGCGCAAACACTTGACTTGGTGGGTGATTCTCTGCTCGGTCTGGTTCCGTCGGGGCCTTGCACACTGGAGCTGGTCCAGCTTCGATGTCGAGTGGCATAAATTGCTCGGGTTTCTGCGACGCGGCACCGCTCTTTATGAAGCGCGTGATTCCATCCGAGTTGACTACCTTCAGCCACAATCCCGACTCTGAAACCACATCCAACTTCTCCCCACACGAAATATTCCCGACGGGAAACTTCAGGCAAGGGTCAAGGAAAACAGGCACGGAATGCTCAGGCTTATCGCTGGCACAATAGACGTAGCCCACGAGTGGAGGCTTTTTAGTCTGTGCCCAGTCACCCGACACCATCATAGAAACGAACAAGAATAGGAAGGCCCATCTGTTCAGACGCATACGAGCTAAACGCTGCATATGTGCCTCCTATCGCAACATTCTAGAACACATCGAGGATTCGAATTCGCGGTATGTTGGTGAAACATCTCTATTACACTCATCAACAACCGAATCGCCGTATTATCGGACCAAAGGGCCTGAATTTGCCTCAGGCTGGCCCACCTCCTGAAGATCACAATTGTAGATGCTCCGAGAACCCCTTCGCCCGCTACACTTTTCCACAGCCCATTATGTGACGAACAACCTTTACTGAGAATTCAGAAAATGCGAAATTGGGAATATGCGCGACCATGCCACAGCCTCTTCCACAAAACGTTTAAACTGCCGCGCTAACTCCTTATTCCCGAAGATTTTACGGGTAACTCATTTCGAATCAACATTTTGCCCGGATCAATTCGACCGCCAAGTCAACAACTCCTTTAAATCCAGGAATTTAGCCCTTGGATATCAAAAAAAAATAAACCCAGGTATCGCGACGAACGCGCGCGAACGCAAAGTTGTCCGCGCCTCCATCGAGCAGTAACATCTACTCATGCCCGTTGAAACGGAAATCCAAGCTCCAGTTTCCATCCGCGCTCCACGCGGCAGCGCCATCACTTGCAAAGGGTGGCAGCAGGAAGCTGCCATGCGAATGCTGATGAACAATCTCGACGAAGAGGTTGCCGAGCGTCCCAGGGATTTGGTGGTTTACGGCGGCACGGGTCGCGCCGCGCGCAGTTGGGAAGCCTACCATGCCATCGTCGCGACGCTGAAAAATCTCGCGAACGACGAAACTCTGCTGGTGCAATCGGGCAAGCCCGTGGGCGTATTCAAAACCCACGATCACGCGCCGCGCGTCCTGATCGCCAATTCAAATCTGGTCGGCCACTGGTCCAACTGGGAAAAGTTCAACGAACTCGAACGCGCCGGTCTCATGATGTATGGACAGATGACCGCCGGTTCGTGGATCTACATCGGCTCGCAAGGAATTGTGCAGGGCACGTTCGAAACATTTTCGGCGGCAGGCGAGAAACATTTTGGGGGCGATCTCGCCGGCAAGCTGATTGTCAGCGGCGGCATGGGCGGAATGGGCGGAGCGCAGCCCATGGCCGCCACTATGACCGGCGCGGCTTTTCTGGGAATTGATGTCGATCCCGATCGCATCAAGAAGCGCCTGAAGACCGGCTATCTCGATTTCATGGTCAACACGCTAGATGAAGCGTTGCGCATTCTGAAAAACGCCGTCCGCAAAAAAGAAAATGTTTCCGTCGGGCTGGTCGGAAATTGCGCCGACGTGATTCCGGAACTGGCCGAACGCGGTGTCGTTCCCGACATTCTGACCGATCAAACTTCCGCGCACGATCCGCTGAACGGGTACGTCCCCAATGGCATGAGCCTTTCAGAGGCGGTCGAGTTACGTAAAAACGATCCGCAGGCCTACCAGGAAAAGTCGCTCGACGCCATCGCCCGCCACGTCGAAGCCATGTTGCGCCTGCAGAAGATGGGCTCAGTCACATTTGACTACGGAAATAACATCCGCACCTTCGCCTTTCAGCGCGGCGTCAAGAACGCCTACGATTTTCCAGGATTCGTGCCGGAGTACATTCGTCCGCTGTTTTGCGAGGGCCGCGGACCGTTCCGCTGGGTCGCACTGTCGGGCGAACCCTCCGACATTCACGTGACTGACGATCTGGTGCTGGAGCTGTTTCCTGAAGACCGCACCCTGCGCCGCTGGATCGATCTCGCGCGCAAGCGCATCAAGTTTCAGGGATTGCCCGCGCGCATCTGCTGGCTGGGTTACGGCGAGCGCGCGCAGTTCGGATTGGCGATCAACGATCTCGTCAAGAACGGCAAGATCAAGGCGCCCATTGTGATGGGTCGCGATCATCTCGACTGCGGTTCGGTAGCGTCGCCGTTTCGCGAAACCGAAAACATGAAAGATGGGTCCGACGCAGTGGCCGACTGGCCGCTGCTCAATGCCCTGCTCAACACTGCCGCCGGCGCATCTTGGGTTTCAATTCACAATGGCGGCGGCGTCGGTATCGGCTACTCCCTCCACGCCGGCCAGGTCACCGTTGCCGACGGTACTGATGAAATGGCGAAGCGCATCGAGCGCGTGCTGACCGCTGACCCGGGCACCGGCGTCATGCGCCACGCCGACGCGGGCTACATCGAAGCAAAACAATTCGCCAAGAAAGCCGGCGTGAAAATACCGATGCAAACCTGACACGACGTGTGCGAACCGCAGAGGGTCTCGCGCAAAAATTGCAATCTTCGTGGGAACTCTTACTTCGTCAGCGCGTCGTGCACGGCTTCGTATGCGGGCTTCTTTTGATACTTGTCATCCCACAGCAGCGCCCATCCCTGGCCCTTATAGAACTGCGAAATCCAGGAGTGCTTGTCCGTGAATCCCCAGGTTTGCAGCACCTTGCATGCGGGTTGGTGCACGCAGAGTGTCGTGATCTCGCCGTAGAGTTTTGCCTGGGCATTTAGCGATGCTTCGCTGTCATCGTTGAGGCGTATATCGAGCTCGGTGATATGCAGCACAAGCCCAAGCTCGGCGAACCGCTGCAGGTTTTTCTCGTAGGACTTCAATTTTGCGGGATCGTCGAACTTCAAACTGATGTGAGTCTGAAAGCCCACGCCGTCCATCGGCACACCGCGCTGCTTGAAATCTTTCGCCATCGCATAAATAGCGTCTGATTTTTTGTTGAGCACTTCCGCGTCGTAATCGTTATAGAACAATTTCGCCTGCGGGTCCGCTTCCCGCGCCCAGCGTAGCGCCTGCTCGATATACTTCGTTCCGTCGCCCGCGCCGATTCCCGGTTGGTCGAACCAAATCGTATGACGCATGCTGCCGTCGTCATTGAATGCTTCGTTCACCACGTCCCACGCATAGACCTTCGAAGCGTAGTGCCCCATCACGGTGTGAATGTGTTTCTGCAAAATTGCGGCCAGCTGTGGAGCGGTGTAATTGCCGTTCTTTACCCAATCCGGCACTTGATTGTGCCAGACCAGAGTGTGCCCGCGCACCTGCATGTTGTGGCTTTGTGCAAATGCGACCAACTTGTCTGCGCCGGCGAAACTATAAGGATTAGGATCGCTATCGGGCCGCGGATGTATCGGACCAAATTTCATTTCATTCTCCGGCTGCAGTTGGCTGAATTCCGAGCCGAGAACTGCCGCGTATTCGCTTTCGGCAAGGTTAGCGGAAGCGGCGGCAGCGCCGATCATAATATGCCGCGGCTCGCCGGCTGCGCGCAGTGTGGTCCCCGCGACAGAAGTGTGCACCTTCAGCGTCGCTATTCCGGATTGAAAAGCGATTCCCGACAGCAGCGCTGCAAAAGCGGCGCAGCATGTTATGCACGGGCGAAACTGAGTTGAACATCCAGGTGAAGATTGTTGGCCGGGCAATTTATGGCTGATCGACTTTTGACTATTCACAGGAAACCTCAACTTCCCCATCATCGTCTTTCCGTCGATGTTAGGCGCATTGCAAAACTCTGTACAGCCGCAGCAGGTGAATCTGTTGATGCCTGCCGATTGATCGTGTGATCGACTGCCCTGCTAGACTAAAAGTGTGTGACTACTTCGAAACCTAGCTCTGCAAAACCTGGCTCTGCAAAACGTAGCTCTTCAACTTCTGGATCCGACGCGCCACGCGCAATTTTGTTGATCAACATTGGGCAGCTTCTCACGCTGCGCGCGGCATTCCCTGGAGCCGGCCCGCGTCGCGGATCGGAACTGAACGAACTGGGTATCATCAAAGATGGAGCCGTACTTTGCCTCGACGGCAAGATCGTCTCCGTGGGAGCCACCAAAGATGCTCTGCGCGACTCATGGGTCAAGCAAAATCGACGAAGCCTGGTGGAGGTCGATTGCGCAAACAAAGTTGTGCTTCCCGGTTTCGTGGACTCGCACACGCACCCGGTCTTCGTGAATCCGCGGCTGGTGGATTTTGAGAAGCGCATTGAAGGCTTGTCCTATGAAGACATTGCCGCTGCGGGTGGCGGCATTCGCTCGAGTGTGGAGACTGTTCGCAAAACTCCGAAAGCCGCGCTGGCGGCGAAAGTCACGACGGCGCTGAAACAGATGGCGGCCTTCGGCACGACCACGGTGGAAGCCAAGTCGGGCTACGGGCTGTCGGTTGTATCAGAAATCAAGTCGCTGGAGGCGATCCGCGACGCAGCATTAAACTGGCCCGGAACGCTCGTGGCGACGCTTCTCGGAGCCCACGTCGTTCCAAAAGAATTTCAAGGCTGCTCACAAAAATATGTTGAGATCGTCTGTAAAGAGATGATCCCGCTGGTGGCGAAGCGGAAGCTTGCCCAGTTCGTGGACGTATTCTGCGATCAAGGCGCATTCACTGCCGGAGAAACCCAGCAGATTTTTGTGGCCGCGGAGAAGAGCGGTTTGAGCGTTCGCGCTCATATGGGACAGCTTTCAGAAATCAGGATCTCTCAGTTCTTGCGTTTCAATCCGGCGTCATTGGATCACATGGACCACGTGAACGAAGGCGATATTTCGCAGCTGGCCAAGAGCAACACGGTCTGCACATTGCTGCCCGGAGCAAATTATTTTCTCGGCCTGAATGAATATCCGAACGCGCGGCGGTTGATCGATGGCGGCGTGCCAGTCGCTCTGGCGACCGATTACAATCCCGGCACCTCGCCCACTCTCAGCATGCCAATGGCAATGTCGCTGGCTTGTACTCACATGAAGATGTCACCCGCGGAAGCTGTGGCAGCGGCCACAGTCAACGGAGCGTGGGCTTTGCGCCTCGGCGACCGGAAAGGCAGCATCGAACCCGGCAAGGACGCCGATCTCGCCATGTTTGACGTCGAAGATTACCGCGAGATTCCATATTGGTTCGGCGGCAATCACTGTGCGGTAACATGGTTGAATGGCGTGGTCGCATCGCGTGCGTGAAGCTTTATCGCGCCGTCGCGCGTATTGGTGTTGAGTGCAGCATACGCACGCGCGCGAGGTACGTTAGAAATCCACGTTCCACAATAAGGAAGCACTTTAAAGAATCAATTCGACCCTATCTCCCGAGGAGAAATATGAAGCGCATTTTTGCGGTAGTGACATTTCTTGTGTTCACTCTGTCGCTGGCTGTCGCACAGCGACTGCCTGAGGGTGCACGACCAGAGAATTACAAACTCACATTCACGCCTGACCTTGACCAGGCGAAATTTGAGGGCGATGAAATCATATCCATTCGACTACTGAAGCCGAGTTCGGAGATCACGCTGAACGCCGTCGACATCGATTTTCACGATGTCACCATCACCAGCGGCGGCGCGACACAAAAGGCCACGGTGACGCCGGAAAAAGAGAACGAGATGGTGGTGCTGAAGGTCGAGAAAGCACTGCCAGCCGGCCCGGCGAAGATACACATCACCTACACCGGCATTCTGAATAACGAAATGCGCGGCTTGTACCTTGGCAAAGATGACCACGGCCGCAAATACGCCGCCTCGCAGTTTGAAGCCACCGACGCACGCCGGGCATTCCCGTCATTCGACGAACCCGACTATAAAGCCACTTTTGACATTATTGCAATTGCCGACAAGGGTCTGGTGGCGATTTCGAATCAGAAGGTGATATCGGATACTCCTGGACCAGGCGACAAGCACACAGTGCGCTTCGCCACTACAGCCAAGTTGTCGTCATATCTGGCGGCGTTAGTAGTGGGCAACTTCGAATACGTTGAGGGCGAAGCCGACGGAATTCCGATTCGCGTTTACTCTACGCCCGGTAAGAAGGACATGGGGGCATTCGCTCTCGAGGTCGCGCAGAATGTTCTGAAGTATTACGACCACTATTTCTCGATCAAATATCCTTACGGAAAGCTTGATCTGATCGGGCTTCCCGACTTCTCCGCGGGCGCCATGGAAAATGCGGGATGCATCACTTTCCGCGAGGTTCTTCTGCAGATCGACGAGAAGCACGGCTCCGGCGGTCTGAAGAAGACGATTGCCAGCGTGATTGCCCACGAGATGGCACATCAATGGTTTGGCGATCTCGTCACCATGAAGTGGTGGGATGACATCTGGCTGAACGAAGGATTTGCCACTTGGATGTCGAGCAAGCCCATCGAGTCGTGGAAGCCGGAATGGAATTTCAAGTTGGACGACGTGAGCGACACCGCCCGAACGCTGAGCATCGACTCTCTGGAGAATACGCGTCCTATCCATCAAGCGGCTGAAACCCCCGCGCAGATCATGGAACTCTTCGATGGCATTGCATATGGCAAGGCGGCGGCGGTGTTGCGCATGCTGGAATCTTATTTGGGCGAGGAGACATTTCGCGCGGGCGTAAACGCGTATCTCCAGCGGCATCAGTACGCGAATGCCACGGCGGACGACTTCTGGGATGCTCAGGCCACAACGTCGAAAAAGCCGGTCGACCACATCATGCCGACGTGGGTGAAACAGGCAGGCGTTCCTATTGTGAATGTGAAAGCCGAATGCTCGGGAAGTTCCACGAATGTCACGTTGGCGCAGCAGCGCTATTTCTCCGACCGCACAAAGTTCGAAGCGCCCAACGATCAACTCTGGCAAATCCCGCTGTGCATGCGGGGATCGGCCAGCGGCAAGGGTGCGAAGTGCGAGGTCATGACCAAGAAAGAAGAATCGTTCACCGTGCCGGGTTGCTCGACTTGGGTCTTGGCCAATGCCGGAGCGACGGGATACTACAGAACAGCCTTCCAGGAGAATGCAGTTCGCGCGCTGGCCAGTGACGCGGAGACCAAGCTGACTCCTGCCGAGCGTATTGCAACGGAGAACGACATCTGGGCCTCGGTGCGCGTCGGCCGCGAACCGGTGGGCGATTATCTCGCCTTCGCTCAAGGTCTGCAGTCAGATCGAAACCGCGCCGTGGTCGTGGATGTGCTTGGCAATCTCACATACATCAATCGTTACCTGGTGAACGAAAACGATCGCGATGAGTTTCGCATGTGGCTGCGCCAATATCTGGCACCTGCGATGAAAGACGTGGGCTATGAGCCGAAACCGGGAGAGAGCGAAGAAGAGAGGGGATTGCGCTCGCGTGTGTTTACGGCCCTCGGCGACGATGCCCGCGACCCTGAAACGCTGGAAGAGGCGCGCAAAATTGCGGACAAAGCTTTGGCCGAACCCAGTTCGGTCGACCCTGAAATGGCCTCGAGTGCGCTGGCCCTTGCAGCATTGAATGGGGATTCCGCATTTTACGACAAGGTGATGGCCGCCACCAAGAATCCGAAATCGCCCGAACAGTATTACATGTATTTCTCCACGCTGGCGCGGTTCAGTGATCCGAAGCTATTGCAGCGCACCCTGGATTTCGCCGTCTCGCCCGACGTGCGATCGCAGGATGCATTGCGATTGATTGCAGGCGTGATGCGGAATCCAGCCGGCCAAGACCTGGCCTGGAGTTTCGTTCAATCCCACTGGAACGCGGTGGCGAAGGCGGGTGGTCCGTTTGCCAGCGCGGCAGTTGTAGGATCGACCGGCGGTTTCTGCGACGCTGGGATGCGCGATCAGGTGACGGACTTCTTTTCTGCGCACAAGATCGCGGCCGCGGAGCGTACCTACAAACAATCGATTGAGCGCATCAACAACTGTATCGATTTGAAGTCGCACCAGGAACCGCAGCTGGCGTCGTGGCTGGGACAACACGGCAACGCTGGCGGAAACTAAGAACGCATGATGGGAAACACGGCCCGGTAAGTTTCCGGGCCGTTTCTTTTTGCAGAAGCGGAAATCTGAACTAGAGCGACCCAATCGTGGGACCCTGCCATCTTCAGCGGATCGTCCGCGATCCCCGCTCGAATGCGTCTTGGCGCAACGGCATTACCCGACGCCTGATGACGCGAAAAAGTGCAAAAGAGAAACTCGACGAGTTTACTTGTTGCGTCCGGGCTGGCCGACAACTAGCCTCATACAATGACAAAATTAGCCGCGATTCTTGCCCTGACCATTGTGGCTGTGCCGTGCCTGGCTCAGACTATCGCCAAACCTGACCCTTTAAGGCAATCGAAGAGCAAGGAGATCGTGCTGATCGGCAACACCACGCAGGCCGGCATGGATCCAAACTATGCCCCGCAATCCGGCAGGCTGACCGTTCTGAACAATGCCGGATCAGATACGGTCGCCCCCACGGACACGGACCCGGGTGGCTACGGCCTTACTGCGTGGTCGTTGAGCACCAATGCTGCCGGCGATAGCTCCACCGTGGGCCTTTACGGCATTGGTGAGGCAATCCTGGACTGGGGAAAATATGGGAGCATCGCGATCGGGCCCCAAGGCGCTCAGTTGGATGGCATCTCCTCGCCGGCCGAGGGAGCAGAGATTAGTTCAGTGAAAGGAGTGCAGGCGATTGGAATCCACAACGGCGCAGGCACCACCGGCTTCCTAATCGGCGTGGACGTTCTCGGCCCGAGCATCACAGGCGGGACCGTAAATGAGAGCTTGGGCGTACACATTGCGGCGCAGTCAGGAGCGACTGTAAACTACGGGCTGGCGATTGATGGGAAATACTCCGGAGCCGACGATTTCGCGGTTCTTGTCAACAGCACAACGGCGCGTTCATTCTTCGGCGTGATCGACTTCGGCGCGAAGGCGGGAATCGCGGACGCGGGGATTTCCCGCTTGGGACCGGCTTCCGTGGCCATTGGCGATGGAACTGCCGGAAATGCCAGGGGAACGCTTACTGCCGGTTCGATTGTTGAGCCCATGTCATACACTCCCACATCGTCAAGCTCCGACGGTGTGACCGGCCAGATCGCATGGGACGCGAATTATGTTTATGTCTGCATCGCACCCAACACCTGGCGGCGGGCACCGCTCTCCAGTTGGTGAGCGCCGCACACAATGCTAAGGCATGACTGGCAGAACCAGATGTGACGGCAGATCCGGCGAGCAATAGATTCGTTGCGTCGCGGGAACAAAGTCGGATGCTGCTGCCTTATAGATGCTGGCCACAAACTTCTGCGGGTTGCGGTCAATCACAGGAAACCACGTCGATTGGATCTGCACCATGATGCGATGTCCCTTTAGAAAAACGTGATCGTGATCGCGCAGCGGAATGTTCCACTCCGTGGGTTTGTTCGGGGTCAGCGGCGACGGCTTCTCATAACTTGCGAGATAGCGGCCGCGTCGTACTTCCATCGCGATGGGTAGTTCGTAACCATTCAGAGACTGAAAATATTGCCTCGGCTTCGGGCCTTCTTCCGGCGGCCAGTCATTCTTCTGCGCGTCCCGCGGATAGACATCGATCAGCTTCACGACGAAATCGCTATCGGTTCCGGAAGTCGAAGCGAAAAGATTCGCCGCCAGCGGGCCAGTCACAATAAGATCGTGGTCGAGCGGTTCGCTTACGAACGAGAGAACATCTGGCCGGTGATCGACGAAACGCTGGTCAGCGACTTCCCACGTGCGCCAGTCGCCTGCCGGATATGTGGGCGAGATGGGACGCTGGCGATACGGGACGGGATTCGCCGGATCGGAAACATATTCACGATAAGCGGCCGCGGCTTTAGTTGCGCCCGCCGCGGTGAACGAAAGTGTTCCGTCCGCGTGCAGATAAAGTTTTGTCGGTTTCGCTTCCTTCGGAGGCCAAACGGCGTAGGTGCGCCAGGTGTTCGATCCACTCTGAAAAGTGCTGGCCTGCCATTGCGGCTTCTCGCCCTGACCGTGGAGATAATAGCGGAAGAAAGGTGCTTCGATATTCTCGCGAAATTCCCGCGCAGTCTCGTGTCCGGCGAACGGAATGAGGCCGATCGTGTCGCCCTTGCCCCCAAACCATTGCCCGTGAAACCAGGGGCCGGCAACCATAAAATTCGTGTGCTGCGGATCGTTCTCTTCGGCGTGACGAAAAATCTGCCACGGCCCCCAGGGATCCTCCTGATCCCAAAATCCGGCGACGTTCAAGTTGGGTACGGTCGAGGCATGCAGCTGGTTGACCCACGCTTCCTTCTTCCAAAACTCATCGTAGTCGGGATGCTCGACCGTGGAGTTCCAGTAAGGAATGGAACCGTGAAGATATTTCGCATTGATATTGGAGAGCGGGCCTAGGTCGAGATACCACTCGTAGGTGTCGTAGGTTTCAAAATCGAAATGCGTATTCTCGTTCTTGTCGGATTGCTCCATGACCGCATATTCGAAGTCGTAACTCTCGCGCAGCGCGCCGTAGCGGTGGTCGTCGTCATTCATCCACTGGTCCACAGGCGAGGCTTGCTCGCTGATGGCCTTAAGCGCGGGATGCGGATGCAGCAAGGTGAGTGCAGTGGTTAATCCATCGTACGAAACGCCAAACATCCCGACCTTGCCATTATTGTTGGGAACGTTTTTCAGCAGCCACTCGATCGAATCGTAAGCGTCAGTGGTCTCGTTGGTGGCCTTCGGATCATTCAAATCCACCCATGATGAAAGGTTAAACACTCCTTCGGACTTGAAGCGTCCACGCAGATTCTGGAAGACGAAAATGTAGCCGTCTTGCGCGAGCTCTTTAAGAGACGAGGGCATCTGCTCAGGCGGTTTCTCTGGGACGCCGTACGGAGTGCGCCGAAACAAAATCGGCAGCGGGCCTTGCTGATCGACGGGAGTGAGAATCGCGGTTTGCAAATGAACTCCGTCGCGCACCGGAATCATCACTTCCTGAAGTGTGAATATAGGCTTCGCGGCGGGCTGCGGTGCGGACTGTTGCGCGGCGGCAGAAATACCAGTGGATAAAAGTAAAATTAGACCCAGATTAGCCAAGCGCACCAGTTTTCCTCCGTGCAGTTTCTTAAAGACTACCTTTCGTATAACCAAGGGGCGAAGTATATCAATCGGCGAACGCGTCAGAACAGCCGTCCCACGGAAAAATTGATGCGGCTCAGCCCGGTCGGGCTCACGCTCCCCGCCAATGCAATCGGCCCAACGATTGTGTCCGCGATCAACCCGAGGTTAAATGATCCCCGCACCGCAATCGGCCCCGGATTGCTGACCGCCGTCCCGAACGCGGCGCCGGCTTCATACCACCCCGCCCAATAGATCCTTTCACCCACTAGCTCCGGTAGACGGTAAAGTTCGCGGTGAAAACCGATCGAGGAGTAGGCATAGTTGTTTCCCACGAACTGGTAAGGAAGATACGCACCTAATCGAAATGGGCCGCCCAGTGAAAAAACTTGAAATGGTCCAGCATCGCCGCGGAAAGTAGTCCCGCCGGAAATATTGAAAAAAAGCGAAGTCTTCGGCCCAACGGGAACAAAATTGGAAGTCTGCACCTCGATTTGTCCAATGGGACGCGCCAATCCTGGGCTTTGCAACACGCGAGAAGCAGTCACCACCAATCGTGTCCCTTTACTAGGAACTGCAGGACTGTCTTGCCCATCCCAAACATATCGGGCGCGAAATTCACCGGTGCTGCCGCCCACGATGGGCAGGCCGGCGTTGCCGATCAACGGACTCAGTTTCCCATCAAAGAGCTCGTAACCCAGGCGGAGTTCGCTCCGCAGTCCGGAGTTGTATCCAATATCGAAACCACCTCCAGCGCGTTCGTCGCCAAACACGGCCGCCCGAGTTGAACCTGTAAAGGAATTGCGTGCATATTTCGATGCGAAAGCGTAGGGTGCAACGAAAAATCGCGACTGCCATAAGCGCTGATAGAATTCGCTTGCCGCCAGATTGCTCGAGCCGAAAAGAAGATCGTTGCGCCACTCGCCGCCGTGGTGAGCAACATCCATAAACGTGATGCGAGCCCCGGCGGAAAAGTCGAACGCTGCCACGCCCTGTCCGTCTACGTTGACGGCCAGGTCGACGAAAGGTGGTCCATAGGATTTATCGTGCGTAGTCACGCGAATGCCGGGAACTCCGTTCTGGGTGAAACCCTCGTACCCCAGCCAGTCGAATTGGCCTTCCCCGGCTATGTGGTTGAGCTGCGCATCTAATTTGGAAAGACTGAGCGGGCCCTGAACTGTTTTAGCGAGACGGCGTTCAATTCTGCTGTCAGTATCAGAATCGGCGCCAGTGACTTTGATGGTTTCGATTGTATTCGGCGTTCGCCGTCTACGCGCCGCTCGAGCCGCCAGATAATCGCGCCACTCTGCTTCGTCTTGAATCGCATACGGAAGAATTGCTGCGGATTGTGCGGCAGCACTGCGTCGCCCGAGTGCAATGAGTTCTCTCACCCGCGAATAATCCGTCTCCGAGAAACCGTTCATTCCAATCGTCACGGTAGCCTTGGCCAGTGCAAGAGATCGGCGCTCGTTCTGAGTAATCATGACGTCGACCGCGCGAGACAGAACGCCGGTAAGTGTCTCGAGCTCCTTACGGTCGCCCGGAGCGAGCTGGAGTTCAACCGCGACCACAGCATCCGCATTCATAGCGAGAGCGGTTTCGACCGGAATGTTCTGCACCATGCCGCCATCCGCGAGCACGCGATCATTTATTTCTACCGGAGTAAATACGCCGGGAATCGCCATCGAAGCCCGCAAAGCCTGAGCTAACGGGCCGTCATGCAGCACCACACCTGCGCCGCTTATCATGTCGGTTGCGACGCAACGAAATGGAATCGGCAGATCGTCAAACGTTGCGACGCCCGACTCCGGAAAAGCGATGCGATCCAGCAATAGTCCGACGGCCTGGCCAGAGTTGTAACCATTCGGTCCATTTAAGCCGTCTTTCAATCCGAGCGGGGCATCGATCTGAAAGTCCCGCCGATCCTGCTTTCGCCGATAGGAGAGCTGCGTATAAACCGGCTCGGGACGAAAGACCTCATCCCAATCAATTTTTTCCGCGAATGTTTGAATTTCAGCGGGCGACATGCCGGTGGCGTACATGGCGCCGATGATGCTGCCCATGCTGGTACCGGCAATTCGATCGACAGGAATGTGATGCTCCTCCATCCATTGGATCACGCCGATTTCGGCCAAGCCCAGCGCACCGCCGCCGCTGAGCGCGAGACCGATTCGCGGCCGGCGGGTTGCGACCACCGGCTGGGGAGAAGCATTCTGCGCATGCGACAAACTCGGCAACCACATGCCGCACAGCAGAACCAAAATCAGCGAAATACGGTTAGAGCGAGACGATGATTCCATCCTGTACTCCTGGAACGCGAAGCAAAATCTTCTCGGAACTTTCGGTGAATGAATCTCAAGTGAACGAAAAGGTTAGCAGGTCTGTGCGGAGACAAACAGAAATAGGCGCGGAGAAGATCAAGTCGACAGTCAAGATCAATTCGACTGCGGGCCCTGCTGTGTGCATGAAGAATGAACTAAAGACCAAAGCGATAACGACGCTTGCTGAAAGCCAGCGCCAATGCCGAAAACTTACATGACCGAGGGCACGATGATGCCCATGATTGCCAGCGCGCGAATTAATTCCCGGCGCACCACGACAACCGTGGCCAGCAAAAATTGCTTACGCCTGTCATCCGCTTCAGTAAGGATGGGATGGCGATGATAAAAAGTATTGAAAAGCTGCGCCAGTTGGAAAACATGTTTGGCTAAGTAGGCCGGCTCGGTGGTAGCAATACATTTCTCGACCACGTAAGACGTTTTGGACGATGCCAGCCAGAGCTCCCAGAATTCGTTGCCCGCTTCGCCATTCAGATATCTAGCCAGATCTACGGCAGAAATGCTGCCGGCTCCGCCGCCAGAGAAAATTTCGGGATCGATGCCAGCTTTGCGAAAGATGCTGGTGGCCCGCACCACCGCATATTGCGCGTAAGGTCCAGTCTCGCCTTCAAAGCTGAGCGCCTCTTTGAAATCGAATGCAATGACCGACTGCTTGGTGAACTTCAGCATGAAATAGCGCAGAGCGCCAATTGCAATCTGAGTGGCGATTTCGCCGCGCTCAGAATCGCTCAATTGAGGATGCCGCGAATCCACTTCTTTCTTTGCCGATTCAATCAGCGTATCGAGCAGATCATCGGCTTTCACGCCAAAACCTTTGCGGCCGCTGACTTCGATGTACGAGCGCGTCTTGTCTTCTTCGCTCAAACTGTAACCGAGTTCGGCGGCGCAGCGCGGAGTCAGCGCGACCATCTCATAGGAGAAATGCGTGTAGTGGTCCGCGGCCTCATTGTGGCCGAGTCCGCGTAGCGCTTCAATGACCGTGTTCTGAGCCTCGGACTGCCGCGCATCGATGACGTTGTAAATCTCGGCGACATCACCGAAGTGAGGATGATCCTTTTCGCCATCCGCCGTAGAAATCCAGCAATCGTGTTCGTTTGGATAGCGGTAGAACTTACGGTAGCCGAAGTCCCGTCCGAGAAGACCGAACTTCCACATGTGGTAAGCAATGTCTTTGCCTACGTAGCCGACGGTGCCGTTGGAGCGGACGATGACTTTCTGATCTTCTTCGGTGATTTTGTCTTTCTCTGTACCCCCCTCTGCGCCCTCAGTGCCCTCAGTGCCCTCTGTGGTTGAGTTTGATTTTGACGTTCCAGCCCGCCGCATCACCCAACAGCCCTTATTCTTACCTTCAGCCTCATAAGCAAGCACGCCAGCTTCTTTCAACTTTGTGAAAGCCGCATCCCAAAAATGCAGGTGCAAGATTTCGCTCTCGCGGGGAAGAAAATCGTATTCGATGCCGAGACGGTCCATGGTTTCTAGATGGCGACGCAACACCGCCACAGAAATCAGGTCCGCGATAGCGGCAGTTTCCGTTGACGCGTCTTCAATTGCATGTAACGTCTGCAGCCGTACTTGCAGATTCTGCTTGTCCGCCTCATACCACTTCGAGACTTGCGCATATAAATCCCAGCAGTAGTAGTCGAATCGCGGTCCCTTGCTGAGCGCTTCGATTTCGGCGCGAGATTTCTTTTCGATGCGAGTGAAGCCGACAACAACATCGGCGACCTGCACACCGGTGTTGTCGATGTAATTTTGAACGTCCACGGAGCGCCCCGCATAACGTAAGAGTCGCACGAAAGTGTCGCCGAGAACGGCGTTGCGCAGGTGTCCGATGTGCGCGGCCTTATTGGGATTGATGCTCGAGTGCTCCACCAGAATCTTGCCGCGGGGAAGTTCGACGGTGGGCTTGGCATCGGCGGCCAAAGCAGCAGCCATCCAACCACGATCGATGCTGACGTTCAGATAGCCGGGAGGAGAAACTTGCATCTCTCCGATGCCCTGGATCGGCCCGATCTCCGCCCGAATGGCTTCGGCAATCTTCAGCGGAGCTGATCGCAAAGGCTTGGCGAAGGGAAAAAACGGAATGGCGAAGTCCCCAAGCTCAACTTTTGGTGGCTGCTCGATCACGATGCCGGGCAGGACAACGCCTGGGTACAGGCGCTGAAGACACTGCAGCAGGTGATGGGTAAGACGGCGTTCTAGATAACGATACAAGCAACCCTCTAAGCGATTGAAGAACAGTGATTTTAGCAGAGCGGGTAAGGGGCGCGCCGTTTGAAGGGCATGATTGCGGGCATGGCTGAGCAACACATTGCCCGACTGTGCTGGCTGACAGAGCATGTTTGGCGAAGCATGTTGCCGGAGGATGTTTGACGCAGGATGGAAGCGTTCCCTATGATGAAACCTGCGTCGTTGGCCGTTGGTCTTTGGTCGTTGGTCGTATGCCGACGACGAACGACTAAGGACCAACGACGGTTTTTGCATATGCGCATTGCTTATCTTGAATGCTTTTCCGGCATGAGCGGCGACATGTTTCTAGGCGCACTCATCGATGCCGGGGTTCCGCCCCAACTGCTGGAAGAGACTGTGGCTGCGCTCGACGTGGGAGCTCGGCTGGAGTTTTCGCGAGTCGTACGTAGCGGGATTTCAGCCACTAAGGTGGATGTTTGGGTCGATGGGGAAAAAGATCTTCCGCGGGAAGAGTACTGGGCCAAGCAGAATGTGGCGCGGGCGCCCTCGCCCGCGAAAGGTCAGCACCAGCACAGTCATACCAGGCACGACCACGAACATGATCATGATGAAGATGAACATGATCACGAACATGAGCACGCCTCCGAGACAGGGACCTCGCGGGCGGGGGCGCCCGCGCCACATGAGCATTCTCACGGCCGCGGATTGAGCGAAATTCGCGAGATCATCCATAACGCGCGAATCAGCGAAACCGCCAAGAAGACTGCGATCGCAATCTTTGAGGCTCTGGGCGCGGCCGAGGCGAAGATTCACGCTACCTCCATCGAGAAGGTCCACTTCCACGAAGTCGGAGCCGTGGATGCAATGATCGACATCGTTTGCGCAGCTGTGGGCGCTGAGGCGCTGGGAGTGGATGAAATTATATGCTCCTCGTTGAACGTCGGCGGCGGAACGGTGAAGTGTGCGCACGGCACGTTCCCTGTGCCCGCCCCCGCGACGGTGGAATTACTGAAAGAAGCGCCACTCTATTCCTCGGGTCTGCAAGCGGAGTTAGTCACGCCAACGGGAGCGGCGATTGTGAAAACGCTGGCCACGCGCTTCGCCGCTTTTCCTGAGATGAGAATCGAAAAGTCAGGATACGGCGCTGGCACACGGGACTTCGCTGGACATCCCAACGTTGTGCGTTTAACCGTTGGTGAGGCCGCTTCCATACTGGCCTCAAAAACTTCGTCCGAAACCATCGCCGTGCTGGAAGCTAATTTGGACGACCTGAATCCGCAGGTCTTCGGATATGTTTTGGATCGTTTGCTCGAAGAAGGCGCTCTGGATGCATTTTGCATGCCGGTACAAATGAAGAAGAACCGGCCGGGAACGCTGCTGACGGTGCTGTGCAAACCGGAAGATGCGAGCAGGCTGACACAATTGATCTTTACCGAAACTACGACGCTCGGCGTGCGCCGGCGAGATGAACTTCGGCAAACTCTGTCGCGGCGCTGGGAAAATGTTCGAACCGAATGGGGAGAGGTTCGAATCAAAATCGCCAGCATGAATGGAACTGTCACCAACTATGCGCCTGAATATGAAGATTGCCGACGCATCGCAGCCGAGCATCAGGTGCCACTCAAGGCGGTGATGCAGGAGGCCTCGAGGCAGTATCTCGGGAAGAGCGAAAAGCATTAGCACAAAGGCCCACAGAATAGTTCTCCGTGCCACTGTGGCTTCCCGATTAAGAGATATATGAGCCGAAAGTTTTACATCACGACGCCGATTTACTACGTGAATGCCCGGCCGCACATCGGCCACGCATATACCACCATCGCCTGCGACACGATTGCGCGGCGGCAACGTTTATTGGGCTTCGACACTTTTTTTCTCACCGGCACCGACGAGCACGGGCAGAAAATTGAACGGGCGGCGCAAGCTGCCGGCAAAACGCCGCAGCAATATGCGGATGAGATTTCTTCCGAATTTCGCAAGCTTTGGAAGCAGATGGGAATCTCGAACGATGATTTCATCCGCACCACTGAAGAGCGCCACAAAAAACGAGTGCAGGCTCTGTTTCGTCAGATTCGCGATAACGGCTATATCTATAAAGGCACGTATACGGGGCAATATTGCGTTTCTGACGAACTTTACGTCGATGGCGCGCAACCCGGCGATCCTTGTCCAACTTGCGGACGCATCACCGAGACGGTGCACGAAGAGAATTATTTCTTCAAGCTCTCCGCTTTTCAGGACAAGCTGCTTGAGCTTTATGCGAACGCGGAATTCATTCGGCCGGAAACCCGGCGCAATGAAGTGATTTCGTTCGTGCGTTCGGGCTTGCGGGATTTGTCAATCAGCCGATCCACATTCTCGTGGGGCATTCCCGTCCCCGACGATCCCAAGCACGTGATCTACGTTTGGCTGGATGCGCTGGCCAATTACGTCACCGCCATTGGCTACGGCTCCTCCCATGCCGGCGCGCAGGAAGCTTTCAAGAAATATTGGCCGGCTGACGTGCACATGATCGGCAAAGAAATCGTTCGCTTCCATTGTGTCTATTGGCCGGCTTTTCTGCTGGCGGCAGGATTGGCTTTGCCGAAGACGATTGTGGCGCACGGCTGGCTTCTGTTTGAAGAGAGCAAGATGTCGAAATCTCGCGGCAACATTGTGCGGACGGAAACGATTCTCGACGTGCTGGGCGCGGACGCACTCCGCTACTTTCTGCTGCGCGAAGTCGTGTTCGGACAGGATGGATCGTTTTCGTTCGACGCTCTGGTGCAACGTTACAACTCCGACTTGGCAAACGGGTTGGGAAACCTGGCCAGCCGCACGTTAACCATGATTAACCGCTATTTCAAAGGCGAGGTGCCATATCCGTCGCATGCGGCCGCGAAAACTCCCGCCGACGACGCAATCGCCGAGACGGCCCGAAAGACGATTCGCGAATTCGCTACGCTGTTCGATCAGTTCCAATTTTCTCGCGCGCTCGAAACGGCGTGGGGATTAGTAGCCGCAGTCGACAAATACATCGTCGAAAACGAGCCGTGGTCGCTGGGCGAGAAGCAGGACGATGAGAGCCGGGCGCGCGTGGCCACGGTGCTTTACACGTCGGCTGAAGCCCTGCGGATTGCGACTGCGCTGGCGCATCCGGTCATCCCCGATGCAACTGCCAAAATCTGGGAGCAGATGGGCCTGGGCGACATCCAGAAACTCGCCTTGGCGGACCTCGCCTGGGGACAGCTTCAACTGGGAACAAAACTCGGCGAAGTGCGCCCCGTATTTCCCCGCGCCGACAAAAGCGCAATTGAAAGGATGCAACAGATGGAAGATCAGCAGAGAGGGCCGGCGGTCGACGAACCGAAGCCGCCGGCACAACCCAATGCGACGCCAGCACCGGTTCAACCTGCCGTGGCATCCGCACCTGCGGCGGCCGCAGACGCCGGGAAGATCACGATCGACGATTTCGCCAAAATTGAATTGCGCGTCGGCGTGGTGAAAGTTGCCGAGCGAGTGCCCAAAGCGGACAAACTGCTGCGGCTGGAAATCGACATCGGCACGGAAGTGCGGCAGGTTCTGGCCGGCATCGCCGAGGCTTATGCGCCTGAAACGTTGATTGGCCGCAAGGTAGTGATCGTGGCCAACCTCGCTCCCCGAAAGCTGCGCGGCATGGAATCGAACGGGATGATCGTTGCTGCGTCGCTCGACGGCGGAAAGCCCGTGCTGGCAAGCTTTCTGGAAGATGTGCCGGTGGGAGCGCGGCTGAAATAAGTAGCTGGCCTCGGACGTCGGACCCCGGATGTCGGACCTCAGACCTCAGACTTCAGACAGTCCTCGAAGTCCATTGCCCGAGGCCCGACGTCTGTTGTCCGCGGTCTGATTTCCGATGTTCGTCGATTCTCACGCACATCTCGATGGCAAGCAGTTCGACTCCGATCGCGAGCAGGTGATCGCTCGCGCTCGTGACGCGGGCGTGCAAACCATGGTCGCCATCGGCAACGGCGACGGTCCTCCGACACTCGATGCCGGCATTCGACTCGCAGATCAATATCCGTTCATGTACGCCACGGTTGGAATCCATCCCCACGAAGCGAAGCTGGCTTCCGATGATGCGTTCTCCGAGATGGAGCGCCTGGCGCGGCATCCCAAGGTGATCGCTTGGGGAGAGATCGGTCTGGATTACTTCTACGATCATTCTCCGCGAGAAACGCAGAAGCATGTATTTACTCGACAGATGGAGTTAGCGGCCGCGGCTAAACTACCGATTGTGATTCACTGCCGGCCGTCGGACGGCAGCGACGATGCCTGGGGAGATTGCCTGGGACTGATCAAGAATCAATGGGCTCCGAACGGCCTTGGCGGAATTCTGCACTGCTTCACCGGAAATTCGGCTCACGCAAAACGCGCGCTTGATATGGGATTTATGATTTCCTTTGCCGGTAACTTAACGTTCCCCAAGGCTCAGCCGATTCGCGATGCCGCTCTCGAGGTTCCGCTCGACCGCCTGCTCATCGAGACCGACTCGCCCTATTTGGCGCCGGTACCGCATCGAGGAAAACGAAATGAGCCGGCCTTTGTGAGAGAAACCGCTCGCAAACTGGGTGAACTGCGGGGGCTTTCCATGGAAGAAATTGGCGAACGTACATCCCACAATTTCTACAATTTTTTCAAATTGACTGAAATCGCTGAAAGCAAAGTTCCCGCGCGTTAGAACTTCCAGTTCTGATACTCTCAAGAGTTAGATTTCCTTATTTCAGAAAGATTAGAAATGTATGCCCGATAACAGTTTCGATGTGGTCAGCAAGATCGATCTGAACGAGGTTTCGAACGCGATTCAGCAGGCGCTGAAAGAGATTCATACGCGCTTCGATTTGAAAGACTCAAAGTCGAATATTGAACTGGAAAAGGACGCCATCGTGCTGCACTCGGCCGACGAATACAAACTCAAAGCGGTAAATGACATCCTGCAGCAAAAACTTGTGAAGCGCGGGGTCTCGCTGAAGGGCTTGACTTATGACGCCGTCGAGCCGGCAGCGGGAGGTACGGCGAAGCGTAAAGTCACCATGCAGCAAGGGATTGCGATCGAAAAAGCGCGAGAGATCGTCAAACTGGTCAAAGATTCGAAGAAGAAGGCCCAGGCCTCGATTCAGGGCGACCTGGTGCGCATCAGCAGCAAAGACCGCGATACTTTGCAGGAAACGATTGCTCTACTGAAACAACATGACTTCGGCATTGACTTGCAATTTACGAATTACAGAACGAATTAGAAACGGACCTCAGACCTTGGACCTCGGACTTCAACCGGCTAGCGCCGCGACGCATCGGAGAATCGACTTCGTGTGCTGGCGGTGCGCTGCGTTGGTTCTTCATTGCCGAGGTTTTGAAGTCCGAAGTCCAAGGTCCGAGGTCCAACGTCCGAGGTCCAATTCTTGAGCGCCACCGCCGCCATTAACGGAAAAGAAGTATTCGATCTGCTGCGGGACGACCTCGTCGCATTGGAAGCCGAGTTCGGTCGCGACACGGTTTCGGGCGTTCAAGCCATCACCGAGATTGGCGAATATTTGCGGGCCGGCGGGGGCAAGAGAATTCGACCGGCACTGCTGTTGCTCTCCGCGAAATTGCTCGACTACACCGGGCAGGGTGCGGTTCGGCTGGGCGCAGTGGTGGAAATCATTCACACGGCGACGCTCGTTCACGACGACATCATCGATGAGGCCAAGACGCGGCGGGGCCGTCCCGCAGCCAACACCCAGTGGGGAAATTCCAAGTGCGTACTCGCCGGCGATTGGCTTTACATGCAGGCCTTCAAGATTGCCGTGCAAGAGCGCAACTTCCGCATCCTCGATACGCTGATCGAACTCACGCAGCAAATGGTTGAAGGCGAACTGCTGCAGATGGAAAAGCTGGGCAAGCTCATCACGCTGGACGAGCACTTCGACCTCATTTTCCGAAAGACCGCCTGCCTGTTCTCCGTTTGCATGCGTCTGGGAGCGATTCTGGCTGGCGCAACAGCAGAACAGGAATCCGCCCTCGGCCATTACGGCCACGACCTGGGTATGGCGTTTCAGATCGTCGACGATGTTCTCGACTTGACGGCCTCAGAAAACATTCTTGGCAAACCAGTGGCGAGTGATTTGCGCGAGGGCAAGGCCACGATGTCGGTAATCCATGCGGTGGAGCGCTGCACGACTTCGGAACGCTCGAAAATCGAGACCGTACTTCATCACGGAGCCTTCAATGGCGTGGGCCATGCCGAGATTCTGGAAATCCTGCAGCGCTACGGATCGCTGGAGGCCGCAACGGGTCGCGCCGCGCAGTATGCGGAATCGGCGCAGAAAGCGATTTGCGCTTTTCCGGATTCGCAGATCAAACGCGCCTTGCTTTGGGCGCCGGAGTTCGTGGTCGCGCGAGAAAAATAGACTCACCTCGACTTGCCATCGATTTCGCCTGCATCCCTTCGACTCCTCTGGAAGCGCCCCGTGAGACGCAAATCTGTGACCGGAAGCACTGAACCTTTCTCAGAACCCGTTTGATAGCCGTCACCAAGATCAGTGACCGGTGTTACTGATTTTTCTGGCAAACAATTTCAAAATGTGCTCAGTTGCTGGGACTGTCCGCCAGAGCGGAGGGCTAATGAGACGCACTGGCATGTGATGAGGCGCGGAAGCCGCGACCTCCATCCTCTCCCCCCGGCACCTGTGAAAGGCAGGTCGCTCAGGGTCCCGTCCGCTACGGACGACCATCAACGACAGACGGCGGCTTCAGTCGAAGCTTTAGAACGAAAGGCGCCTTGGTTTTTCGACGCGCCAGCCCGGACAGGGTTGGAAGAGACTTCGAGTGCAGGCCGCCGTCTTTCTCGCCGTGAACGAGGGATGTCTTCCTGAGAGACTCGCTCCTCGTGCAACGAAGCCGGGCGCCCATTCCCTGGGGTTGCCCGGCTTTTGTTTATACTGAACCCTTTACTGTATTCGGCCAATCAAAGTTCCACCAACTGAAAGTTTCTCGCATGAATGACCTGCTCTCCATCATGGCGCGCCATGGCTACGCTTTAACGTTCACGTTGTTGCTTGCCGAGGCGATTGGACTTCCGTTCCCGGCCGCGATCGCATTGGTTGGGGCCGGAGCGGCCGTTGCCGCTCACACGCTTTGGGGGCCGGGCGTTCTTCTTGCCGCCATGGTAGCGCTTGTGCTGGGCGACGTGGCTCAGTTCTGGCTGGGCCGGTACACTGGCTGGGCGCTGCTGGGATTTCTCTGCCGCCTGTCAATGAACCCAGAGACCTGCATACTCCGTTCCGCTGAATCCTTCTACAAACGCGGCAAGGCAACGCTCGTATTCGCCAAGTTCATTCCCGGGCTCAACACGATGGCGGCGCCGCTCGCAGGTAGCATGAAGATGCGTTTTGGACAATTCTTGCGTCTGGACTTCGCCGGAGCACTGTTGTACTCAGTCACTTATTTGATGGTGGGATACGTCTCGCGCGATTTTCTGGCAGCGACCTTGAACGGATTCCACGCCGCGGGACGGGCTATGGAAATCATCGTTATCGTCGCCCTGCTGGGATATTCCATCTACCGCATCGTGCAGTTCTCCCGCTACAAGAAATATCGCATTATGCCGCGCGTGCAGGTACAGGAACTCGCTGCGCGCATGGCCTCCGACCAGGCAAACCGGGTGCAGATTGTCGACGTGCGCAGCCACGGTTATTACGACGCAGGATCGGAGCGCATCGCAGGCTCGATCCGCATCGAACCCAATAATCTCGATGAAGAAATAAAACATCTCTCCAAAGACAAAGCCATTTATCTCTACTGTACTTGAGCACGCGAAGCGACCAGCGCCCGGGTGGCGCATCTATTGCAGGAAAAAGGATTCAACACGTTCGTTATCGTCGGCGGCTTGGCCGCGTGGCGCAAGGCCGGCGAACCGCTTGAGTCGGTTCCGAAAGACGATCTGGTGAAGTTGCCGACGTTCAGTTAGGGTTACGGTTCTCTTTGCGAAGGTCGCGACTCACTCACTCGCCGTCGGCTGGCGCGCAACTTTTCGGCGGGCAAGGGTTAGGAAACGCAAGGGAGTCGCACGTCTCGCGTCTTTCTGTTAAATGTAAGGCCGTTCAAGCGCCTGGAGGATGCCCATGCGCCTCATCGCCACTTCGCTTTTTCTCATCGCTTTGGCAGTCACATTCAGTAAGGTCACAGCCTCTCCCGCACGTCCCGAAATACCCACCACCATTTACGATCCGAATCCCTCGCATATTTGGAACCGCCTTTATGCAGCCTTGTTGATCCGTGAAGACCGGCACGGAACTCAGGTCGGCGCGGACTCGCTGGATCCGCCCCTATGGCCGGAGACCGAACATTTGCTGGCGGGGTCCTCGCACCAGCAGGCCCTGCGCGTTCTCGACGAATTCCTACGGACGCATGCAGAGAATCTCATTCAAGATCCCATCAAGCGTGCCTTGTTGCAGCATGATCTGTGGGCCGTGTTCGACTGGTCGGTCGAACAATTTTCTTCCATAGATCGGCCTCAGTACGCCAAGCCTCAGTACGGTAAAGAGAAGAAGGAATTGCAAGTCCGGCTCGCGGAAGTGCTCCGGAGACTGGCGCTCACGCCAGAAGCAGTTAAGTCTCTGCCTGACAATTATGCTCAGGCGTTGGCCTTAGGTGCATTCGCCAGAGAATATGACCCAGCGAACCCGGAGCGGCCGTTCCTGCCGCCAGACTTGTTTGACCCGCATGGTCCGTGGGCCGGCATTACACCCAGTCCGGAGTTTGCTGGTCTGGGCGTGGCCAAAATGCACATCTTTAACCTCTCAGGACGCTCCAGCTTCCTGGTTTTCGTGAAACTGCCCGGCGGACATAAGGCAACGATGGATTACTTCCAGGCTCTGTGGAACTTTCCTCAACCGTGGGTTCAGGAGACAAATTCGGATCAAGCTGCGGTGAATCCCGCGCTGCCGTCGTTTCCCGCCGGAACCCAGGTCGCGCTGGTACGCCGGATGAACCTGTTTGACAATCAGGGCAACCTGGTTTCTGCGAACATCACCGAAAGCGTGCAAATTCGCGTGTATCACACAATTACAACGACTGCCGAACGCTTCTTTAGCGGCACGTTAGCCGACACCATCAAGAACAGCGGACAGGATTTTTACGAGTTCAAGCTCAGCCGTCCGCTGTTATTTTCCGCGAAGAATGGCGGCCTGCGAGCAGTCGCTCGCGACGAAAGAGAGTTCGCCACTTTTCAGACCAAAGGCGGAGACCCAATCGAGGGCACTGAGCCTTCCGCCCGTCCGGATTCTATAAACGAAGCTCCTCTCGAGTTACAGCGCTGCGTCTGGTGCCATTCCGGTGGAGGAGTGCGCTCGTTGAACAGCCGAGAAGCCCTCCTTCGTCCCAATCGAATGCAGATGGAACCGGGGAACTCCGACTATGCCTCGATCTACTGGGGTGACAGCTCGGCCATCGACTGGAAACAGAATCATTACGACTGGGGCTTGCTGAATGGTTACTGGAAAGCGTCCTCCCATCCGCAATAGGGCGGTTAATTCCGCGGAGTCGTCACACGCCGAATTGCCGCAGATGATGATCCATATGTTTGTACATTCCGCGGCTCCAGTCTTGCGGTGTGAGTGCGCCAAAAAATGGATGCGGATGCCGAGTACATTTCTCTTCTCCGCCTTCGTGAAATTGCCGAAGGCGAAGTTTGAGCTGCTCCTGTTCGCGACAAAAATCCCGCTGGTCCGACACGACTAACTTTTTGTCGGTTGGATTGTTCCGCGAGAATGGCTTCTCGTTGGTATAGATCGGCTTGACAAAAGAGCCGATCAACCTTCCGATGAGGACGCGCGGAGGATTGATTTGGCCCGAGGCCATGTCGAGCGCGGCGGAACAATGCGCCATCATCTGCGCCACATCCATTTTCCCCCACTGCCGCTGCGTCGCCGGCCGAAGCGCGTCGATGCGCACGATTACCTCGCCGACGGTCTCTGGTTCGAATAGATTCTTCATAGGCCCCCCAACGCAGGCTCTGAGTGCGACGAAAATAATAGCATCTCGCCGTAGGGCTCAGCGCCGCGATACATAAATTCCCGATGAAACTCCCCCGATGGTGTAGCATTTCTCGGGCCTTGCCACCATGCCTGCCACGACCACCCACGAAGCGCCTAGCAGCGCCCGGATGAACGGCGTTCTTTTCCTGCTCTCCCTCTCCGTACTCATCAACTACATCGATCGCAGCAACCTCTCCATCGCCGCGCCCTTGATCAAAGATGAGTTGGCAATCTCGGCATCGCAGCTCGGCATACTGCTATCGGCATTTTTCTGGACTTACGCGTTGATGCAGATTCCAGCTGGCTGGCTGGTAGACCGCTTCGATGTGAAATGGGTCTTTGCCGCCGGCTTCTTCGTATGGTCGGCCTCAACGGCGATAACCGGGCTCTTGCACGGGTTCGCGGCGCTCCTGTTCATTCGCATCATTCTCGGTCTAGGCGAATCGGTCGCATTTCCTTCGTATAGCAAAATCCTGTGCTGTCACTTCAAAGAGAACCGGCGCGGCTTCGCCAACTCCATGCTCATGGCCGGGTTAGCACTTGGCCCCGCACTTGGAATGAAAGTGGGAGGCAACGCCGTCGGTCGTTTTGGATGGCGGCCATTTTTTGTTGTGCTCGGCCTGGCGGGTTTGCTCTGGCTCCCGCTGTGGTCGGCAGTGATGCCGCGCAGACCTGCAGCTCCGTCCCGGCCGCGCGGGCCCAGCGCCGGCGTGCTCGAAATTTTGCGGCACCGCTCGGCGTGGGGCGCCTGCATCGGACAAGCATCCATCAATTACTACCTGTATTTTCTGGTGACATGGTTGCCCTTCTATCTGGTGCGAGGACGCCATTTGTCTATGAATGAAATGGCAAACGCCGGCGGACTGCTCTTCATCGTCTCGGCGATTTCTTCCGCAGCCAGCGGAAAACTCTCGGACCGCTGGATTAACGCGGGAGCCTCTCCCACCCTGGTGCGTAAGGGAATGATGCTCTTCGGCCACACCGGCGTTGGCATTCTTCTCGTTCTGACGGTATTTGCGCCCAGCCGCCTCCTCATGGCGTCACTCGCTTTCACCGGCGCGTTTCTAGGAATCAGCGTCTGCAACAGTTGGGCCATCTCCCAGATGTTGGCCGGTCCACGCATGGTGGGCCGGTGGGTCGGTGTTCAGAATTTCGTGGGAAATCTTGGCGGCGCCGTCGCTCCCGCACTCACTGGATTCCTTCTGGATCGAACCGGTTTCTTCTATTGGCCATTCCTGATCACTGCTGTCGTGGCCTGGATTGGTGGCCTCAGCTGGTGGCTTGTGGTTGGACCGCTGCACGAAGTGGACTGGGACAAGCAACTCGGCCCGGCGCGCTTCCGCATCCAAGGAACTCCGGCAACGGGCGCAGCGCAAACGTAATCCAATTCACGGATAAACTTCTCTTCATGTCGCGGGAAATCGAAGTCAAATTTCGGGTTTCAGACTTACCCAAGCTTGCGCGCGCTTTGCGCGCCGCCGGATTTCGTTTGGTTACACGACGGACGCATGAGCTGAATACGCTCTATGATCTGCCCGGTGAAGTCTTGCGCGCACGCAAGCAATTATTGCGATTACGCAAGTATGGTTCGTCCTGGAAGCTAACTCACAAGAGCGGCAACAAAACAGGCCGCCACAGCAGTCGTGTGGAATTAGAGACTGGCGTGGATGACGGTAAAAAGATGGACGCAATTCTGCGTGGGCTGGGATACGCGCCGTCTTTCCGCTACGAAAAGTTCCGCGCGGAGTGGACCGACAAAAAGGGGCAAGTGGTCGTGGATGAAACGCCGATCGGAACTTTTTGCGAGATTGAAGGTCCGCCGAGGTGGATCGATGCAACTGCAACAAAGTTAGGCGCCAGTCGCGAGGACTACATCACGAAGAATTACGCGACACTGTTCTCCGACTGGAAAAAAGAAACAAAGAGTTCAGCCGAGGAGATGACCTTCAAAGCGGTGGGAAAGCGACACTCGTAGACTCTCTTCCCGTCCAGATTTCTATTTGTTCGGCGACTCCTTTGCCAGCCGATCCGCAATTCGTTGCTGCAACAACCGCAAAACCTTCTGTACATCGGCGAAGGTCGTTGTGGGATCGTTGTTATAGTCCTTCAAGCGATGATGATAGTTGCGGTTGGGAGCGATCTCATCAATCACGAAGCGCGACTCCTGCATCGCAGCACCACGATGTTGAAAACTCCCGGTCACTTCGACCGTAGCTTTTTCCAGCGCGCAATAAAGGCTGAATGTCTTGGCCTCTGCCGGGCAAACTCGCGTGTCTGCACGGTTCCACTTTGTCGGAGAATCGAGGATCTTCTGCGCACGTTGCACGATCTGTAAATCAGCCTGACTTACCGGCGGTCTGGCATCCGGATCGTCGCTATCTTTCTTTGAAGATGATTTGGGTTGAGCGACGCCGGAGGATATCAACAAAACTGCAACAGCAAAGGCTAAAGATTTCGCACTCATCGGTCATCCACTATGTCGCGTAATCTTAGATAAGTCTGAATCACGCCCCGTGACACTTCTTGTACTTCTTCCCTGATCCGCACGGACAAGGATCGTTACGCCCCACTTTTTCCTGCCCGCGAACAACTTGCTGCACTGGTTGCGAGTCGCCCGCTCCAGCCATGCGCGCCTGTTCCAGCTCGCGCCGCTTCCGTCGCATGAACGCTTCTTCCAGTTCGTCGGCCGAGGTCGAAACCAGGCGCGGAGGTCGCCGTCCGTTGCCATCTCCGTCATGTCCAGGACCTCTTGAGTCAGGGCCTTTGCTGACAGACGCGTCAGGTGGAGGATTTCCCGCGCCGGAATCCGGCGGCCGCTCCAAAATCTGCATCAGGTACAAATAACGGACTGTGTCTTCCTGGAAGCGCTGCATCATCGCTTCGAACATGTCGAACGATTCTCGCTTGTATTCGACCAGTGGATCATGCTGCCCGTATCCGCGCAGCCCAATTCCCTCTTTGAGGTGATCCATGCTAAGCAGGTGATCTTTCCATTGCTGATCAATCACACTCAGCATGATCATGCGCTCGTGATGGCGCATTGCCGCCGGCCCGATGAGTTTTTCTTTCGCGTCGTATCGTTCTTTGAGCTTCTCAAAAATCGCGTCGCCAAGTTCCTGCCGGTTCAGCTCGTCAGCCTTCACGCCTTCAGCAAGGAAATCGACGCCGAAGCGCGTGAATACCGCATCCTTCAGTCCCTTAATATTCCAGTCCGCTGCGTGAGCTTTCGCTGGGCAGTACTCCTCGATCAATTCGGCGAGAATCGCCGAAACATAATCTTCAAGAATCAGATCTTTCTGGTCGGTCCCTTCCAGCAAGCGGCGTCGTAGGCCATACACCGCCTCGCGCTGCTTGTTCATCACGTCGTCGTATTCGATGAGGTGCTTGCGGGCGGCGAAATTCTGCGCCTCCACGGCTTTCTGGGCCGCGGCAATCCGCTTGCTGATCATCTTGGACTCGATGGGAACGTCTTCCTCCATGCCCAACCGCAGCATGAGGTTCTGCATGCGCTCGCCGCCGAAGATGCGCATCAGATCGTCTTGCAGCGAGAGATAAAAGCGCGATCCGCCAGGGTCGCCCTGCCGGCCGGCGCGGCCGCGAAGCTGATTATCGATGCGCCGGGATTCGTGACGCTCGGTGCCGAGCACGTGCAATCCGCCGACAGCGACCACTTCATCATGCTCTACGGTCGTCTCCTCTTTGAATCGCGTGAAGACGGTGTCCCAGTCCGCGCGCTCAGGCGTTCCCACAGCAGCGGTCTGGAGAGCGTCCGGGTCCTTGTTCTGCTTCTTCAGATACTCCTTAGTGAGGAATTCGGGATTGCCGCCCAGCAGAATATCGGTGCCGCGGCCGGCCATGTTGGTGGAAACAGTGATGGCGCCTTTTCTGCCGGCCTGCGCGACGATGAACGCTTCGCGCTCGTGATTCTTGGCGTTCAAAACTTCGTGCTTCACGCCCATTTTCTTCAGCGCGTTCGAAAGCCGCTCCGACTTTTCCACCGAAATGGTGCCCACCAGCACGGGCTGGCCTTTTTCGTACAGCTCCTTGATCTCCTTGGCGGAGTTGCGGAATTTTTCATCCTCGGTGCGATAGACGACGTCCTGAAATTCCTTGCGCAGCATCACGCGGTTAGTGGGGATCACCACCACATCCAGGTTATAGATCTTCTGGAACTCGGCGGCTTCCGTTTCCGCCGTTCCGGTCATGCCAGCCAGCTTCTTGAACATGCGGAAATAATTCTGGAAGGTAATGGTCGCGAGCGTCTGGTTCTCGCGCTCAATCTTCACGCCTTCTTTCGCCTCAATCGCTTGATGCAGGCCATCGGACCAGCGCCGCCCCGGCATCATGCGTCCGGTAAATTCGTCGACGATGATGACCTCGCCATCTTTGATTACATACTCGACGTCCTTGCGATACAGAGCGTGCGCCTTAATCGCAGTTTCCACGTGATGCTTGAGTGGCCAGTTCTCCGGATCGGCAATATTTCCAATCCCGAGCAGTCCCTCTACCTTTACCCAGCCTTCATCGGTCACCGTGATGTTGCGATGCTTCTCGTCGACCACGAAATCGCCGGTGAGCTGCGCGGGTTCGCCGGGAGGGCCTTCGATTTCCTCGCCTTTCTCTAGCTTCGGAATAATGCGGTTAACTTTGTAATACTTGTCGGTCGATTCTTCACTCGCGCCCGAAATAATCAGCGGCGTGCGGGCTTCATCAATCAAAATGGAATCGACTTCATCGACGATCGCGTAGTTGTGCCCGCGTTGCACGCAATCCCTAATGTCGAACTTCATGTTGTCGCGCAGATAATCGAAGCCGAATTCGTTGTTGGTGCCGTAAGTCACGTCGGCCGCGTAAGCTGCGCGGCGCTGTTCGTCATCCAGGTCGTGCACGATCACGCCTACCGTCAGGCCGAGAAAGCGGTAGAGCCGTCCCATCCACTCCGAGTCGCGTTTCGCCAGATAGTCGTTGACCGTGACCACATGCACGCCGCGCCCGCTCAGAGCATTCAGGTATACCGGAAGAGTCGCGACCAGCGTCTTGCCCTCGCCGGTCTTCATTTCCGAGATCGTTCCCTGATGCAGCACCATGCCGCCAATCAACTGCACATCGAAGTGGCGCATCTTAAGCACGCGCCGCCCGGCCTCGCGCACCACGGCAAACGCTTCCTCCAGAATCTCGTCGAGAACTTCCTGAAGCGCTTCGTACTCTTGTTTTTCAAATTCCTTCTGCCGGTCAATATCGGGCTCGTCCTCGTCGCCGGGCGCGGGGACCTCGGTTGGAGTATTCCTCGTAACTCGGCTTAGCCGCTCCTGAACGCGCTGGCGAAACTCATCCGTCTTGGCGAGTAGCTCTGCGTCGCTGAGCTTCTGCATCGCAGGCTCAAGCGCGTTGATCGCCTGCACCCTCGGCGTCAACGACTTAACCACACGTTCGTTCTTGGTCCCAAAAACCTTGCCTAATAGCTGATTTATCAAGCCGGAATTCCTTCAGAGGGCAGCACGCCCGAAAATACTTCTAAAGCCTAGCATATTAGATGCGGGCCTAGTTCATGACGAAGCACAGGACGTAGCACACGACGGAGCACGCCCGCCGCATCTCCAGTATAATGGCGGCATCCGTCGCTGGTCACGGAGGCTTCCATGACTGCACGCCTGGCCTCGCTGTTCCTTCTCACCGCTCTGTTGGCCGTTTCTGCCAATGGGAAAGATAAAAAGAAATCTTCGCTTCCGGAATATGTCTTGAGAGCTACCACCGTGCGGGTGGTGGTAAGCCCGGATGCGGGCGAACCGCTCGACCATCCTATGGCCAACGCTAACGCCCGGGATAGTGTGGAAAAGGCGCTCATGCAGTGGGGCCGTCTACGCCCCGTGATGGACGAAGCGGAATCCGATCTCGTCATCGCCGTCCGAACGGGAAATGGCAGGATGGTGCAACCGACGATCAGGGGCGGACCCATCGACCAGCGTCCTGGCGTGGCGCAAAGCACAGACGATAGCATCCGCATCGGCGCCCAGCAGGGACAAGCGCCTCCGCTGAACAATCCAGGCATGGGACCACAGATTGGTCCGCAGAATGGCCCGGAGATGGGCAATACAGTCGGCGCATCCGAAGATACATTCGAAGTGTATCGCGGAAGTGTGCAATATCCGCTGGATTCGGCGCCAGTGTGGCGCTACATCGCGAAGGATTGTTTGCGCGAACCCGGCGTAAGCGCCGTGGAAGAGTTTCGTAAGGCGATCGCAAAGGCGGAACAAGCGCAGCCCGCCAAGAAACCTTAACAGTCGCTCAAAGTTTTGGAGTGCATTTTATCTTCACACTCCCTGAATGTCTTATTTGCACGCACCCCGCCAGGAATCATCAAGGAGCAATCATCTCCCCGAAGCGGCTCCAAACTGGGTATGAGTCTTTCTATTCCGCGCCGCCGGCAATGGACGGCACCAGCAAAACTTCGTCGCCTTCCTGAAACGAATATCCAAGTCCGCCCAGAAATCGTATGTCTTCCTCGTTGACGTAAATATTCAGGAAGCGGCGAACCTGGCCTTTGTCGTCGCGCAGGTGCGGCTTCAAGTCAGGGAATTTTCGTCGAGCACCGAGAATAATTCTCCAAGATTCGTCGCCGCGCAGGTCACCGATCCCACTCCCGCGGTGTGGCGGCGCAACGCGGTCGGAATTTGTACAGTGATCGGCACGATTACGCTCCCACCGACTCGGCGATCACTCCCGGAATATCCGACGGGCTGAGACTTTCGCTCAGATACCGTTCGAACTCCGTCAGTTTCGGAGCGATCGGGATCTCGGTGCGGTAAACTCCCGCCAGCACATCAGTGGTCTTCAAACCGTTGCCGGTGATGCCGAGCACGGTCGTCTCTTCGGGGTCGATGCGATCCTGACGATACAGTTTGCCCGCGCAGCCCACGGTTACGCCGCCGGCGGTTTCGGTAAATACGCCTTCGGTTTCCGCCAGCAGTTTGATCGATTGAATGATTTCGGGATCGCTCACGTCCTCGCTCCACCCGCCGCTCCCTTTGATTACTTTGATCGCGTAATGTCCGTCGGCAGGATTGCCAATGGCCAGCGAGCGTGCGATGGTCGACGGCTTCTGCGGTTCGATCTCGGAACTGCCGGTCTTGACCGCTGTCGAAATCGGAGAGCAGCCAGTCGCCTGCGCTCCGAAGAATTTCACTTCCTTGCCTTCAACCAGTCCCAGCTTGATCAGTTCGTCGAACGCCTTCTTGATCTTCACGATCAGCGATCCACCGGCCATGGGGCAAACCACGTTATCCGGCAGGCGCCATCCCAGTTGCTCAGCGATTTCGAAACCGACTGTCTTCGAACCCTCCGAGTAATAAGGCCGCAGGTTTACGTTGACGAAGCCCCAATGATGCTCATCCGCAATCTGCGAGCACAGCCGGTTCACCTGATCGTAGTTTCCCGCGATCCGCACTACCTTCGCGCCGAAAACGTTTGTCCCAAGAATTTTCGCAGGCTCCAGATCCGAAGGAATAAAGATCCACGCCTTCAGTCCCTCGCGAGCAGCGTGCGCGGCCACGGCGTTCGCCAGGTTTCCAGTCGATGAGCACGACACGGTGTCGAACCCGAAGGCTTTCGCCTGCGACAGCGCGACCGCCACCACGCGATCCTTGAAACTCAGCGTGGGCAGGCAGACCGCGTCATTCTTGATGTAGAGATTTTTCGCGGCAGCGGCCGTCCCACTCAACTGCTGGGCCAAACGCGGAGCCTGAAACAGCGGAGTGAATCCGACCGGCAGCTGCGGTTCAAAGCCCTGGGGGAGGGGTAAAAGTTCGGAGTAGCGCCACATGTTCGGCGGCCGCTGAGAAATACGCTCACGAGCCGATCGTCCATCGCCCAGCTGACTGCGAATCGAATCGTAGTCGTAGGCAACTTCCAGAGGAGAGAAACAATCGTCGCAGATCGATCGGGGCTGGTTTCCCCAGCTCCTTCCACATTCCCGACAGCGCAGTTCGTAATGAGACATGAAGCTACTCGCTTTCTTGCTTCGTTACTTCAAAGCCGCGAATAGCTGAGGACGAGCCTGAAAAAGTGGCCCAAAAAAGCAAAGGCCTCTTTTTCCAGGAAAAGGAAAAGAGGCTATCGGAATGCCAATAGAGCGCGCATGCCGAATCCCATGTTCCCTGTTTCCAGGAGAGAGTTGGCACCAGTCACCCGGGATATATGATCCCGGATCGGTTGCCGTGGCGTCACAGGGCTCGTCCCTCAGCCACTCTGCATGAAATTCAGGCCCACTCAACAATCAAATTGAAGAATGGACTTGTTGCTACGATGCTACAAAATGCCTGGGCTGGCGTCAAGGGGATATTTATCCTTGTGCGTCATCTGGCTCAGGAGCGACTCTTGGCGCGGTACGCAAGAATCTCATCAGCCCTTTGCCAGTGGCCTTTCCGGCGCGTTTTTTAAAGAACTCCGCCGCAGTCTCCACTACCCCCACCTTCTCCGCCACGGCCACAGCAATCCACTGGTTAAGCGATACTCCGTCTTCCTTTGCCAGTCGCTGCGCAGCCTTTTTGATCGAGAGAGGCAACTTCAATGGATAGGTAGCTTTGCTCATCGTCTCACCTTTTTTAAAAGTTCCGCCGGTCGCATCACAGGAATTTTAAATCGCTTCGCCATCGCTTCAAAATCTCTGACGTTGTACGTTATCAGCGCATCCGCACCGCCATTAATGGCCGATTCAAGAACCATCTCATCATTCGGATCCCCACCCTGTGGCCGCCAGAGAAAATGTACTTCCACCGGTTCAGTCAGAGCGGCAAGTTCTGCCAGAAATTCGTCAACAGCGCTAGGGGCAAGTCCGTGAGCCAATTCTTGCTCCGGCCGCTTCAGTACCTCCTCGTACTCGAGAAAGAGAGGCGGGGTAGCCAGGGGCACGATCAGATGTTCCGCGACCAGCCGCAGCACAGCGTTACCAGCCCCCAGGCGAGTGCGAAGCGCCGCAACAATCACTGATGTATCGAGCACAACCCTCAAAACCATGTGACATGGTATAGGATGTCACATCCTTTCGGCGAGGGCAATCCCCGAAAAGGGGGATAATACAGTTGACTAACAAGAAAAGTTAGGCGGGCGGCCCACCCTTCGACCGAGGTTCCGCGCGCACTATTTCAAACGACGGTGACCATCCTTGCATTCTTTGCAAGGGTGGGCGAGACGAACGGTCAAGGAAGAGCGGAGATATCGAGGCCATGGTACATACCCACCGCAAGAAATAGGGGAATGGAACGGGCCCTCCACTCTCTTTTCCACAGCCTTCCACAACAAAAAATCCAGTTCTTGTGACGAACGACCTTTACTGAGGATTTCCAAAAGAGCAAGCTCGATACATGCGCGAGGGCTCTCCCAGTCAATCTTCCCCGACCGA
Organism: Acidobacteriaceae bacterium; assembly: GCA_003132445.1. Taxonomy (GTDB): domain Bacteria; phylum Acidobacteriota; class Terriglobia; order Terriglobales; family Acidobacteriaceae; genus Sulfotelmatobacter. The sequence continues at coordinate 46,604 of PKXU01000201.1, forward strand.
TCATCGTCAGTGCAGGCTTTGCCAATCTAAGTCCTTATTCCGGAAGATTTTAGAGGCAAGTCCTTGTGGCTCAAGATTTTACCCGGGCTTCTCCATATCGATTTAACATAAAGCCTTAAGAATGAGGATTTTATGTGGTTCGTCGAAAAAAATATTGAGATCGGTATCCCGGAACTTCTCGCAAGCCAAGTTCATTTGGTAGCTTCCACCCACTCTTGGTCGCCGCGATGGAGCAAGGCGTCGCGATCTTCGGGAAGAATCCAGCGTTGCTTCACCAGATCGTCGACCGCATTCTTGTAGCGCGTCAAATAGTCTTCGCGATCCGCATAGCGTTCCGCAATCGACTTTCTCGGATCGCGCGTCTGCTCACGTTCTGCAGCAGTTTTAGGAAATGGAATATACGACGCCTCAAAAGAAACCCGCTGATCGGGCGCGCCAATCGAGGCGTCGCGGAGATTCCAACTAGCATACGTCGCCAGCGGGGCCGTGATTTCCGGCAGGCGCACGCCGTCGCGTTCATTGCCATCGGCGTCGACCTGCGGCACGAGCACGGGGAACGGCTCGCTAACTTTTGGCGGCTGGATGCTGAGATTTCCATCGCGCCAGTGGGGGCCAAAATCCAGGCGCCAGGCTTCGTTGGCTTCATGCGGGCGGTTCATGCCGGGGATCGCAGGCATCGCATATTCACGCAGCGGCACGAGATTTCCATCCGCAATCTTCGGATAGCTGCTCGCCGGCGGCAGTGTGTTGCTGCGCACCCAGGCGTCCATATTGGCGATCATGGCACGCCAGAAGTATTTGACCGGAAGCGGCGATTGCGGCTGCTGCCCAAGCAAATCTCCTTTTCCTTTTTCTGGAGGGAACGGTCCGGAAAAATGTTGCAGCCCGGTGAAGTGATAGATGCGAACGTTGTCCGAAATCGGCGCATCCTGCTTCCCATCGGCGCTGACGTGAATCAGCGCAGCAGCGCGGCCCCAATATTCATAAGAAGTGTTCGAGAAAAAAATCTTGGGCACAACTTTGTCAGCCACGGCGCGATCGAGCAAACCGCTGGTATCTCCCGTCAGCGGATCTTTCTCAGGCTGATCGGTAACCGGGAAAATGTCGGTGGGAAAGAAAACGGAAGAAGTTGGTTGAGCATCGCGCGAAGGCTGCGCAAACCGATAGTTAAAGCTGCCGCGACCGGCACCAGCAACATGAGCGAGAACACCATCGAGCGCGATACGGCCTTCTTCGTCGGCATTGAAGCCCTGATAAAGAAAATCGCGCAGGAAGCGTCCGTTCTGCGAAATGCCCTCGCCGTAGACGCGCGCCACCGGCGTGACTGCATCTGCCCTATGCTTGGCATACGACGCGAAGTCGCGAATCGCTGCGAAGCCGCCACCAGCCACAACCGGGTCAGCCACCACATAAACGTACTCGTAAATTTTGCCGGGCTGAAAGCCACCGTTCAAGTGGATATGTCGATCGCTGGGAACGAGTTTGCCGTCGACGGTCTGCGCGAACTGCCACTCAGAGCGTGGAATGGCGCTGCGCGCTCCAGCGCGAGAGTCACGCACGGTGAGAACATTGCGGGGGTCTTCGGGATTCGCAACCGGATATTCCGTTCCACCAATATTCCCCAGAATAAGATGGCCCAGCGGAATCTCCGGCATCGCCTTCGAAGGCATGAGGTCGCCGCGTAGCAGTCCCGTAATCGTCTTTCCATTTTCTTTTGCGACCGGCGCGACGAATCGCAACGCGTCCGCACCGGCTGCATCCCATTGCCATCCCAGGCTCACAATCGTAAAGCCGTTGCGCAACAACCAGCCATCTCCGGCGTCGTTCGCCAAATCCCAGTCGCCGCCGTCAACTAACCCGATGATACGTCCGCGCCCGCGGTTGGGAACTTCCAGCAGCATCGATCCGTTCCCCTTGTGCTCGTCCCTAGGACGCACGGCAATGAAGTCCGCAGAGAACTCGACCTCGCCATTTTTTAGATTTACCGCATTGCCCAAGTCCACGATCTGCCTATTATGCGGATTGGTAACCGGAAGCGAAAAGTAAACGCGCCCGGTAATGCGCTCGTACGCGCCGACATTGCCAAACTCTTTTCCGTTGAGGACGTCTTTGCGGGAAGTGATCTCCACGCGAACGACGCGCGCGCAGAGCGGGTGGATGGTCAGGGCAACGATGAACAGGAGTGCAGGGATGCGAGAGCGCAGGCGCATGCGCGAAAGAATAGCACGCGGGCTCGCACGCTTTTCCTGGCAAGGCCGGTGTACAATCTCTCCCGTTCGCAAAATCCAGAGAAAGTCCAGAAATCTGGCCGCGATAATTCCTTCATGGGGACTGAACTATGCATAGACGCTCTCGAGTGTTCGCTATTGTTGTCGCAGTAATTCTTGCCCGCGCTTTCGCTACGACCTCGTCCGCGCAACAAGCGGAGCAGCCACCAAAAACCCCGGCTGCAAAGAAAACCGCCCCCGCGCAGGCTGCTGAGAAACCTTCTGAGAGCAAGCCGGAGCAGGCTGCAGAGCCCAAGCCCGCGCAGCATGAAGCCGCGCCCGACGGCAAAGACAAAGAAGAACACTTCGATATGACCGAGGCCGCGCCGATCGTGACGCACCACCAGGTTACGGTCGACGGAAAGTTGCTGAGGTACAGTGCCACTGCCGGGCGCCTACCGATCAAGCGCGGCGACGGCAAGATCGAAGCGGAAATGTTTTACGTCGCTTATACGCTCGACGGCCAGGATGCTGCCATGCGGCCGCTGACATTTGCCTACAATGGCGGCCCCGGTTCCGCTTCGATCTGGCTGCACATGGGAGCGCTTGGTCCGCGCAGAGTCGTGCTGCAACCGGACGGCTTTATGCCTCCCGCGCCCTATCGCATGGAAGACAATCCTTATACGCTGCTCGACAAGAGCGACCTGGTGCTGATCGACGCCATCGGCACGGGCTTCAGCCGTGCCGCCGACGCCGAGATGTTCAAGAAATTCTGGGGCGTGAAGGGCGACATCGAGGCCTTCAGCGAATTCATTCGCCTTTACATTACTCGCAACGAGCGTTGGTCTTCGCCCTTATTTCTCTTTGGAGAAAGCTACGGGACCACGCGCTCCGCGGGCATTGCCGGCTACCTCGCCGATCGAGGAATTTCGTTCAATGGAATCACTTTGCTTTCGACGGTGCTGAACTTCGAAACTCTCGAAGACAACCACACCAACGATCAACCTTATATTTTTCTGATCCCCTCTTACACCATGATAGCGGGCTATCACCACAAACTGGCGCCCGATCTCGCACAAGACATGAATCGCGCGCGCCAGGAATCGGAACAATGGGCGTCGACGGAGTACGAGCAGGCGCTCGATAAGGGCGACGCGCTAACGCCTCAGGAGCGACAGAAAATCATCGACCAACTCTCTCGTTTTACGGGGCTGAGTAAGGAAGTGATCGACGAAGCCAACCTGCGAATCAACGTTCAGAAATTTACCCACTACCTGCTGATCGATCAGAAACTGCGCGTAGGCCGTCTTGACGCTCGCTATACCGGCCCCGATCCGAATGGACTGCTCGACACTCCGTTTTACGATCCTACGGGATCGGCTACGCAGCCGCCGTTTACCTCCGCGTTTAATAACTACATTCGCACCGAACTGGGCTATAAGACCGACACGCCTTACTACGTGCGGGCGCAGGACATTGGCTTCGACAAGTGGGATTGGGGCTCGGCGATTCAAGGTTTTCCTGACACTGCATCGGCAATGCGCCAGGCGATTGTGAAAAATCCCTACCTGAAGATATTAGTAATGGAAGGCTATTACGATCTGGCAACGCCGTATTACGCCGCCAATTACACGGTGGACCACTTCAATCTGCCGCAGAAATTTCGCGACAACGTTTCCTTCGCGACCTACGATTCAGGCCACATGGTCTACCTGCCCATGCAAGGCTTGAAGAAGATGAAGGCAGACCAGGCCGCGTTCATGGGAAAAGCTGGGGCGCAGTAAGGTCAAGCCAGGTAACCTAAGAAAAACGCATTTTCTCCTGATTGCTTCGTCGATCGGCCTCGCTCATTTCCCGCGCCAGTTCACGGGAGGTATGGCGCAAGCGTACCGCCAGAACGATAGCGAGAGACATGTAGAAACGAGAAGCCAGCCGGGGAAACGCGTCGAAGATTTCTCGCAGATCGTTCGCCATGATCTCGTCAGTTTCGACTTCCGCACTCTTGGCGATGACGGCAGCGGTGGTTCTGCCTTTTTCCAGGAAGGCCATATCGCCGCAAATATCTTCCGGCCCGAGAGTCGCAACCACCGCTCTACTGCTGGTGCCTGCCAGTTCCACGGAAGCTTCTCCGCGGCGAATCACATGCATCCTGTCACCCAGGCTGCCCTGGCGAATGATCTCCTCGCCCAGCTTATAGGTGCGGCGCTGAGTCTTGGCGTTGATGAGCACCCAGTCGTCCTTGTTCAGATAGAGTAGCCGATTCGCACCCATATACGTGGCTATCGGCAGAAATCGCGATAATCTGTAGGCTGTTTTACCGGCTGTACTGATTCTTCTTCTTGTCTTCGTGCCGCTCAATGCCGAGCTGAATCAGCCTGTCGATCAAGTCGGCATAGGCCAGCCCAGAGGCGGCCCACAGCTTGGGATACATACTGATCGATGTGAAGCCGGGCATGGTGTTGATCTCATTCAAGTAAATCTTCCGCGTCTTCGGATCCATCAAGAAATCCACGCGAGCCAAACCTGAGCAGTCCACGGCCTGGAATGCGGCGACTGCCAGCTCCTGAACCTTCTTCGTTTCAGCTTTGGTGAGCTTGGCGGGAATAATCAGCTGCGAACCTTCGTCCACATATTTCGCCGCGTAATCGTAGAACTCTTTGCCGGGAACAATCTCTCCCGGCACGGATGCAGACGGTTCGTCGTTGCCCAGCACAGAGCATTCGATCTCGCGGGCCTTTTCCTTCTTGCCGCCCACGCCCTGCTCGATCACAATTTTGCGATCGAATTTCGCCGCTTCCTGAATGGCCGGTCCAAGCTCTTTGCGATTGCGAGCCTTGCTGATGCCAACTGACGATCCCAGATTTGCCGGCTTCACAAATACTGGGTACGTCAACTTGCTTTCGACTTGTTTCTGAACTTTCTTAGGGTCGTTTTCCCACCAGCTGCGCAGAATGGTCACGTGCTTCACGATGGGAATTCCCGCCGCGATGAACAACGACTTCATAATGTCTTTGTCCATGCCTGCGGCCGAACCCAGCACGCCCGCGCCTACGTAAGGAATGTCCGCAAGTTCGAGCAGACCCTGGATGGTGCCATCCTCGCCAAACGTGCCGTGCAGCACAGGAAAGATCACATCCACGTTGATGGCGCGGTCACTGGCACGGCGCATCATCGCGGCATCGGTTTGAAAAGGCACAAGCCCAGTTTGCCGATGCACCGGCTCGGGTGGCACAATAACGGCCTCGCCTCGCGCCAGCACCGCTGCCGGGGAGGTTGTCTCGGGATCGCCTGCGCGCAGATGGCGCGGTTCGATCACCAGCTTGCCCTGCAACAGGTTCTCGGCGTGCTCCGCTGTCAGCCAGCGCCCATCTTTGGTGATGCCGATGGGCACGACCTCATATTTCTCTTTATCAATCGCGTTGAGAAGCGACGCGGCGGAGAGCAAGGAAACTTCGTGCTCACCACTGCGACCGCCGAACAAGATACCGACCCGGAGTTTATCCATGACTTTCCAGTGTGGACGTGGAGGAACTGTCCCGTCAATCGCAGGATTGGTGCGACCGAACTACAGAATCTTTTTTCCGAATGCCGACAACGCCAATTCCACTGCCAGATCAGCCGTCTTATTATGTTCGTCAATTACGGGATTCACTTCGACAATCTCGAAACTTAACATACGTCCGTGATCGGCGATGATCTCCATGGCCAGGTGAGCCTCGCGGTAAGTGGCACCGCCGCGCACCGGAGTGCCCACGCCGGGCGCGTCTTCCGGATCGACCCAGTCCATGTCGAGAGAAATGTGGTAGCCGGCAGTGCCGCGTGCAGCCATGCGTAAGGCTTCTTCCATTACTGTGCGCATGCCGCGCTCGTCAATGTCGCGCATTGTGAAGACGCCGATGCCGGCGCGCACCACATTTTCTTTTTCCACCGCGTCGATGTCGCGCACTCCCACCAGTACGCAATTCTGCGGTTTCACCTTGGGCGAGAAGTTGAAGATGTTTCCAAGTTCAGAGGACCACAAACCTAGCAGTGCGGCTAGCGGCATGCCATGCACGTTGCCGCTAGGAGAAGATTCGGGCGTATTGATGTCGGTATGCGCGTCGATCCAGATCAATCCGACGGGCTGATTCTGGCGGCGATAGAACTCCGCGACTCCGGAAACGGTGCCAACGGCCATGGAGTGATCTCCGCCCAGCGCTAACGGAACTCTTCCGGCTTCCAGAGTCTTGACCACCAGCTCCGCGTGCTTGGTGCAGGTGGCCGTGATCTCCTTCAAATACTTCGCGTGCGTGTCGCCTTCTTTTTTCTGTTCGGGGATGGCAACGGCCACGTTGCCGCCATCTTCCACCTCATGCCCCAAGGCTTCCAGACGCGCTTCAAGACCGGCCACGCGAACGGCCGACGGCCCCATATCGACGCCGCGCCGCGACTGACCAAGATCGAGGGGCACGCCGATGACGCGAATCTTTCGGGGGGCGATGTTGGCGGATGTGGTCATCATGAAATCGATTGTGTAATTTTGTAATTGAGTAATTTGAAAAGCAAAAGTGGATCGATTTTAAATTGCACAATTACCAAATTTCCCAATTACCAAATTCTACGGGTACAATCTGTAGAGCATCCGGGGAAACGGAATCGTTTCGCGAACGTGCTCCAGGCCGCAGATCCACGCTACGGCGCGTTCAATGCCCATGCCGAAGCCGCCATGCGGCACGCTGCCGAATTTGCGCAGATCGAGATACCATTTGAATGCTTCTTCCGGCAAGTTGTGCTCGTGAATGCGCTGCAACAGCAATTCATACGACGCCATGCGTTGCGAGCCGCCAATGATTTCTCCGTAGCCTTCCGGCGCGAGCACGTCCACGCACAGCGCCAACTCGGGACGCTGCGGGTCGGGCTCCATGTAAAACGCTTTCACTTTCGCGGGGTAACGGTGCACCATGACCGGCTTGTCGAACTGTGCCGACAGATAAGTTTCGTCGGGCGAGCCGAGGTCGCCGCCCCATTCGAACTTCGATTCCAGGGCGCCTTTCGCATGCCCTTCCTGAAGATTCCTGACCGCCTCGTCGTAACTGATGCGCGGGAACGGCGCTTCAATCTTTTCCAGCTTTGAAATGTCACGGCCAATGGTCTGCAAGTCAACGCGCCGCTTTTCCAGGCAACGTTTCACGATGAAACTGATGAGCCCCTCGGCCAGTTCCATCACGTCATCGAGTTGCGCGTAAGCGACTTCCGGTTCGACCATCCAGAATTCCGTCAAATGCCGCCGCGTCTTCGATTTCTCCGCCCGAAATGTAGGACCGAATGAGTAAACTTTGCCCAGCGCCATCGCGGTCGCTTCCACATAAAGCTGACCGGACTGCGTGAGAAATGCTTGCTCGTCAAAGTAATCGACGGGAAACAGCGTGGTCGTGCCTTCGCACGCCGCCGGAGTGATGATGGGCGGATCAGTGAGGGTGAAGCCGCGTTCGTCGAAGAAATCGCGCGCCGCTTTGATGATTTCGGCGCGCACGCGCAAAATCGCGGCCTGCCGCTGCGAGCGCACCCAGAGATGCCGGTGCTCCATGAGGAAGTCGGTGCCATGTTCTTTCGGAGTAATCGGATATGGCGAAGACTCCGGCACACGCTGCACGACCTGCACATTGGCCACATCGAGTTCATAGCCGCCGTGCGCCCGCTTGTCGGCGCGAACTTTGCCTTCAACGATCACGCTCGACTCCTGCGTCAGCGTCTTGATCGCATCAAAAACTTCCGGAGCAACGGCATTTTTCGGCACAACGCCCTGAATAATGCCGGAGCCATCGCGAAACTGGGGGAATAACAACTTGCCACTCTCGCGTAGGTTATAGAGCCAGCCGCGGATAGTGACTGTCTGACCTTCGTGCTTGCCGATTTCTGCAATGGTAGTTACAGGTGAGGACATAAGTTAGGAAGTCTATTACCGCGGAGCACGCCGAGTAAATAATTGCTTCGCAGTCAAATAGACCGAGCCGCTATTTCTTCTCAGCGCCCTCTGCGATCTCGGCGGTAAAAGCTTTCACGCCGCTTCGAGCTGTTCGAATGCCGGCGCCAGTTTTTCCAACGCATTCACTTTCTCATCTTCCGCCAACTCCAGCAGCAGGGGCGGAGTTTGCGGAGCGGAGCGCAGCAGTTCTAGGGCTTCTTTCCAATCAATCGTTCCCTGCCCCGGCCACAGATGCGAATCCTTGTCCTTCGCATTGTCGTGAACGTGGGTGGAGCGAATGTGGTTGCGCAAGATTTCAAAGCCCACACGCACCGAACCCTCGATGTGCGCGTGACCAAAATCGAAACAGACACCGACATCGTCGAAGTGCGCGCCTTTGATCATCTCCACCAGACGATCAGGAGTGGACAATTCATTGGGAATATTTTCCAGCAGAATGCGCACCCCCAGCGGTTTGGCAAAGGCGCGAAGGTGTTCGATGGAGGTCATTGCCGCTTCGAACTTTTTCTCGCTGAAACTTTCGTTCGGTGTCCCCAAATGCTGCACCAGGAAGCGGAACGGAATCTGCTCGGCAATTTCGAGAGCACGTTTGATTTCGTCCATCGCTTCGATTCGCGCAGAGCGGTCCGTCGACGCCACATTGATCGGCGGAGATCCTGCCCGGCCCCACTCATAATCTGCATACAGAGGAGAGTGGACGGAATTCAGCGGGATTCCGCTAGCGCGAAACCAATCGCTAATTTCTTTGACGTGCGCCTTGCGGTTGGCATAATCGAGATGCTGGCGCGCGGCAAAAATCTCGATCGCCTGCACCCCGCTGCGAACCAGACCGTCCAGAATCCCGGGGTGCAATCGCTCTTTCACGAATAGATACGTAGAAACCGCTCTCTGCATATGCGTCTCTTAAAGAAATTGTTGATTGATGATTTTTGACTGTTGATTGAAAATCAAAGTCTCGCGCGCGTTCCAGGCTTTCTAATCAGCAATCAACAAATCAGCAATTTTGTCTTCTAGTACCCTACGGCCTTCCCTCCATCTCGCACGTCGCTGGCGCCCAGCCGGTCGCCGGTTTTCGCATCGACCGCGATGCACTCGGCATCGCTCCAGTAAGACGAGGTATTTGCACCGTAGCGCAGTCCCACTTGAACGTTGTATCCCATGTGCTGCAGCAGATTCACGGTGTCGAGCGAAAACCATTTTTCCACGTTGACCAGGTCGGGCATCCATTGATTGTGAAAGCGCGGCGCATCGACCGCTTCCTGAATATTCATTCCGTAATCCACTACTCCCATTAGAACATTCGCCACGGTTGTGATGATTTTGGAACTTCCCGGCGAACCCAGCACCATGACAGTCTTGCCGTCACGCACCACAATGGTTGGAGTCATCGACGATAGCGGCCGCTTCCCTGGCCCAATCGCGTTGGTGCTGCTCTGAATCAAGCCGTCGGAATTCGGCACGCCCGGCTTAGAAGAAAAATCATCCATCTCGTCGTTGAGCAAAAAGCCCAGGCCCTCGGCCGTCACTCGCGACCCGAACCAGTCGTTGATGGTCGTGGTCACGGCGACTGCGTTGCCGTCCGCATCCATCACCGAATAGTGCGTCGTGTGGTTGGACTCAGGCGGGGGCTGCGCCGGGGGATGCGCTGCGGCATACTGCTCCAATTCGCTGAAAATCGCGGGTCGCTTCAAATCTTTGCTGGGAGTGGCATGCTCGGGATCAATGGTTTCCTGCCACGCCGCGGCATATTTTTTATCGATGAGCTGCGCCACTGGGATCTTTGCGAAATCGGGATCACCCATAAACTCGGCGCGATCGAAGAACGCTCGCCGGAAGGCCTCGATCGTGTAATGGATCGACTGGGCCGAGCGTTCGCCCATCTTTCCGAGGTCGTAGCCTTCCAGAATATTCAGCATCTCAATCAACACGGCGCCGCCTGAGGAGGGCGGCGGAGCGCTGATCACCTCATATCCGCGATAGGTTCCGTGCACGGGCTCGCGCTCTTTCACTTGGTAGTGAGCCAGATCGGCGGCGGTCATCAGGCCTCCGCCTTTTTGCATGGCCTCGGCCAGTTCTCGCGCCAGGGCACCGTGATAGAAATCGTCGGGCTTGTCGGCAATTCGTTGCAGAGTGCGCGCCAAGTCGGGCTGGCGGAAAATCTCGCCCTGTTTGTAGTAATCGCCGTTGCGCTGAAATACGCACCGCGACTCAGGGAACTCGGCCAAGTGCCGATCATGCATGTCATTGGCTTCTTGCCAGGTTAGCGAATATCCTTCATGCGCCAGTTGAATGGCCGGCGCCATCACCTGCTTCAGGGTCAACCGACCGTACTTTTGCTCGGCGTAAACCATCCCCGCGACCGACCCTGGCACGCCGATCGCTTTGTAACCAATTTCGCTCGCGCCGGGAATCACATTTCCCTGCGCATCCAGATACATGTCGCGGGTGGCGGCTGCAGGGGCCATCTCGCGATAGTCGAGAAAGTGCGTCTTTCCGTCGGCCATGCGAATGAGCATGAAGCCGCCGCCTCCAATATTTCCTGCCGGAGGATGAACCACCGCCAGCGCGAAACCGGTAGCCACCGCGGCATCTACAGCGTTGCCGCCCGCCTGCATAATATCCACGCCCACCTGGGACGCCAGATTGTGCACGCTGACTACGATTGCATGAGCAGCATGAACCGGCTGAACTGATGCCGCGGCGGGAATCGCCCCGAGTGCCAGTATCGCAATGGCCAACAAAATCAATAATTTATGTGGAGATCGCATGCAGCGTTAAAGGTCGGCGCTTAGACCGAACTCTGAGGCTAGCCGACGGCAGCAAGCGGAGTCAAATCAGACGGAGCGGTTCGATCAGGTTTCTTTGTCGGCTTCGTCGGTAATTCCGATTTTCGAGAGCCGGTAGCGCAGTGCATTGCGCGAAAGGCCCAGCAGCCGCGCCGCCTGACTTTTATTGCCGTGAGCACGACGCAGCGCTTCCTGCACCATTTCATCTTCCCATTGCTCGAGAGTCATGCCATCGGGCAGAAATCCGCCGGGGCCGTTCGCGGCTTTCGAGGAACGCAAGTCCAAATGAATGTCGGCGAGACCGAGAATATTTCCTTTCGCCAGCGCGCAGGCGCGTTCGACAATATTCTGCAGTTCGCGAACATTTCCGGGCCAGTGGTAGTTCACCAGAATCTGCATCGCCTCAGGGGTTATGCCTTCGACAGGCTTGCCGGATTCCCCGCTGAATCGCGAGATAAAGAGATTCACCAGGTCCGGGATGTCTTCTTTGCGCTCGCGCAACGGAGCAATGTCTATCGGTACAACGTTCAGGCGGTAATAGAGATCTTCGCGGAAAGTGCCTTGTTCGAGAGCCTCGCGCAAATCCTTGTTGGTGGCTGCGATGAGCCGCACGTCAACCTTCACCGTGCGCGTTCCGCCGAGGCGTTCGAACTCGCGCTCCTGTAGCACACGCAGCAATTTCACTTGTGTCACGGGCGGCACGTCGCCGATTTCGTCGAGGAATAGAGTCCCTTTATCCGCCAGTTCGAACTTGCCCGGCTTGCTGGCGACGGCGCCGGTGAACGCTCCTCTTTCAAAGCCGAACAATTCGCTTTCCAGAAGATTCTCGGGGATGGCGGTGCTGTTGATCTTCAGGAACGGCCCGGAGGCGCGGCGCGATTTTTCGTGAATCGCGCGTGCAATCAAATCTTTCCCCACGCCGCTTTCACCGCCCAGTAGCACAGTCGAGTTCATGGGCGCTACGCGCTCCACGGTGGCCAGCACCTCCTGCATTTTGGGACTTCGCGCAACGATGTTGGGATGCGAATAACGCTTGCCCAAAGCCTCTCGTAGAGACCGGTTCTCTTCCCGCAGATTGCGGACGTCCAATTCCTTGTGGATGACCATCCGCATCTCAGTCAGCGAAAAAGGCTTCAGGACGTAGTCGCTTGCCCCGGCCTTCATGGCCTCGACGGCAGTTTCAACGCTGCCGAAGGCAGTCATCACGACGACGGGCAACGCCGCATTCTGCCGCTTGATGGTTTGCAGAAATTCCAGGCCGTTCATGCCGGGAAGCTTCAGATCGGTCAGGGCGAGATCGACAGAATTCTCGCGTATCAGCTTGAGTCCGGTCTCAGCGTCCCCGGCCGAAAGCGTGGTGAATCCATCGTCGCCGAGATTCAATTCGAGCAACCGGCGCATCTTGGCCTCATCCTCGACAATCAGAATAGTGGGCATCGACGCGCCTTTCCCGATTCACTCGCTTTGCCGAATCTCATGAGATCACCAGATGAGCGCTTTTTCCCACGGCGCTTTGCTCGTTGGCTGCGGGCAGAAAAATTACAAAATGCGCCCCAGGACCGGCTACGTTCGATCCCGGCTCACCCGCCGCTTTTTCGTCCGCGAAATTGTCCGGAGCTTCGATGCGGATCGTTCCGTGATGTCCATCAATAATTTTCGAGACGATGGAAAGTCCCAGGCCAACGCCGGTTTTCTTGGTGGTCACGAAAGGATTGAAAATCTGTTCTCGCAGCTCCAGCGGAATGCCGGGTCCGCTATCGTCAATGCGCACTTCCACTCCATCAACCATCCCACCGGCGCGATCGTCGTTGCGATCCCCGGTACGCGATTTTCTAACGCTAACCCGCAACTGGCCGCCGTTCGGTGCCATGGCATCGTAGGAGTTTTGCACAATATTAACGAACGCCTGCTCGCTCAGGCTCTCGTCGAGTGGCACGAGCGGTAAACCGGGTTGGTATTCTTTTTCGACGCGAACTGGCGAACCCTTCCAAAACTGCGCAACGTCATGCAACGCCCGGTCAAGAATGGCAGTGATGTCTTGCGGTGTCAGGTCCGCATGGAGGGGGCGCGCGAAATCCAGAAAGCGCGTGACCAGCGCGCTCAGTCGATTGGTTTCGGTTGAGATATATCCGGAGAGTTCCGTGGCCAGCGGATTGGAGTCGCCGAGTTTCTGAGTTAGCATCTCGGCCGAGCCCTTGATTACGCCCAGTGGGTTGCGTATCTCATGAGCCAGTCCAGCCGAAAGCTGACCAAGCGCGGCCAGGCGTTCGGAACGGCGCGCTTCGGCTTGCGCCTGCTCCAGGCGGCGGTTCGTCTCGGCTAATGTCGCGGCAAGTTCCTGATAGCGCTGAGTCTGGCGCCGGCTCTCGACCACGAAGCGATTAACGACCATCGCCGCAAGAAAGAAAAAGACGATGCGAATGGCGAGCCGTCCATAGTCCTCTCCGGTGATCTCGTACTCCTGCAATGCCGGGTAAAGATACGAGCAGTAGGCAACCGATGCCAGCGATGTCCAAAACAGCGTGGCCCATGGCCCGAAATATTCCGCAGCTGTGACCGCGGGCAAGTAGTAGATGGGATAGTAATAGCTGTTGATGGGAATTTCGCCGGTGTGATCGAGTAGCAGTGTGGCCAGCGCAATCTTCAGCAGAACAATATAGGCATCGCCACGCTTCGGAGTTCGAGCAATCAGCCAGCCTTCGTTCAACTGGAGAATACCGAAGGCTAGCAAGATGAGTTGCTTGTGGTACTCGCGCACGGGCGGGAGCACGGCCAACAGGGCAAGCAAAACCAGCCACAGCACATCCATCCAATTAATCGTGGGGCGCTTGGCTTCGGTCGTTTTTGCTTCGGTCATTTTTATTTCGGTCGTTTTTGCTTCGATCATTCTGCTTCGAGCATTTTGCGCGGTAAGGGCTCAGTCACAAAAAGCGCTCTGCCACAAAAGACTACGCCGGGAAAGGTCGTGACTCTCCCGGCGTTGCCCTTATTGGTTGTCTGCTTCGCGAGCGCATCTCATGCGAACCTATCACATCGCAAGCAGCCCGTCGTCGTCAACGGCCCTGCTTGGTCGGACTCGGCGGTCTCGACTCTGGAGCCCGCGACGGAGCCCTCTGCTCGGGCGGCGGGGAAGCTGGGCGCTGTTGGTGCCACTGATTGAATTTCTGCTCCTGCTGCTGCTCCTGTTGCGGACTGCGCTGCTGCACGGGAGGCGCGGGCCGGACGAGCGGATGCGTCGCTGCCGCGGCTGGATGGTTGGCCGACTGCGGGTTTTGGCTTTCCTCCGACTGCAGATTCTCGGGCTGCGGAGTTCCCTGCTCCTTGAAGACTCGGGGTTGAGTATTCGGCATCTGCCGGACCTCGTTGTTACCGACGTTGTCACCGCCGTTGGGCTGAGTAAATGGCCGGAAGCCGTTTTGATTAGGCGTTGACGTTGCTCTTCCCGCTGCATTGCCCGGAGCAGGTTGTGCGCCATTTAGAGGACGGGCATTTACAGGGCGAGCATTCACAGGACGAACCAGAGCCTGTTGATTCAGATTTCCGCCGGCCTGAACCTGGCGTTGCTCGATGGAGCGCGGCGGAGCGGCCGGAGTCCTGACTGCGACGACCTGACGGCTGATCACACTAGCGGGCGGCCGAACGGATGCCGGCCGGCCGGAGCCCATCACACTTGTGCGGATCGGTTCCGCAGCCACAACATGGCCGACTGGCGCCGTTGCGATCTCTTTTTGATCGACCCTCATGATGTTCTGTGCGACTGGGCGCGCATTGACAAAGACGTCATGCGACACCACCGTCACGCCATTGCTTACGCGCTCATTCACATACGTGATGTGACCCACGGTGGTGTTCCGGTTCACGACGGTCGTGTTGTAGACGTTCGTGATCTTGGTCACGGTTACCGTCGTATTAGTGACGTTCACGTTGTTCACGTACGCGCGACTGACACGGTATCCCGGAACAAAGACTTCTCCCGGAGCGAGCGGGAACCATCCCACGCCCACGCCTGCGGAAAAACGGAATCCCGGACCGCCTACGAATGCCACCATAGCGGGAGCCCATACTGGCCGAACCACCACTGGCCCAGGAACCCAGAACCAACCGTTATTCACAAAGGCCCACCGCCCGTAGTGGAATGGCGCGAATCCCCAAGGCTCGTTTTCCACCCAAGTCCATCCCCACGGACCAACATAAATCCAGTGCCCGAAGCGATACGGGGCCCATCCAGCAACCACGGCACGCGGGCGCCAGCAAGGCCCGTATCCGGCGACGTAACTCCAGTCACCGTATTCGTCGAGATCTTCGTAGCCCGTCATTTCCCGGGAAACATAGTTCGCCGAATCGGCCTGATCTTCGCTGTCGTCGCGCTCAAAAGCCCACGTATCAAGGTCATCGCGATCGGGAACCTGGGCGAGTTCGTAATCCAGGCGATCGCTTCCGGTAAAGGTCGCGGACTGATTTGCAACTACCGAATAAGTATCTCCGCCACCGGTAACGCGTCCTCGACCATGCCACACAGTGACAATGGATTGACTGCCGTCCTCGCTCACATCCACGCGATATTCGCCCGGCTGCAATAAGCTGAAGGCTATGTTCGGAGTATCGACCTCATAGTTGTCGTCATCGTCGACGTGACGCACGCGCAGAATCAGCGATCCCTGCGCCAGCCGGATCTGCGTGGTGTGGTCGTCGAGGGTAAGGAATGTGATTCCGGTCTTTGCGCCCATCCGGATGGCTGTAGAACCGATGTGAACTTCGGCGCGAGAATCCTCGTCGGCCCAGAGGTCATCGCCAGAAACCATGGGGCGGTTGGGCACACCAGAAACCCAGTCGTCTTCTCCGGCTGGACGGAACGAGATGGAACCTTCGGAGAAATCCAGGCGGGCAACCCGGCCCGGAGGATCCTGAGCCTGATCTTCGTCCGGATTTTGTTGACCTTGGTCCGGATTTTGATTCTGATCCGGATTTTGGTTTTGCCCGTTGTCCTGCGCTTTAGCCGCGATCGAAACTTGCAGGACAAATACAAGGCTGGCGATTAAAATCCAGGTCCACCACTTGCGTGTCTTCATAGGTCCGCCCCGACGCAGATAAAATTTGTAGGTTTTATGTTACCGACAACCCTGTAAACACAATAGAGATGGTTTAGTTTCCCTGAGTACGGAAGTGCTTGGACGGTGGGAACTTAATACGGGAAAAAGGTGCAACGTCTCTTCGCTGCAATTCGCAATGCCCGAAGCAGAGACGTAGCAAGATACGTCTCTGCGAAGGCGCACGCGACGATTAATTTTTCAGCTTGGGACGCTGACAGGTGTCCACGATCTTTGTGGGATCGATAGCGTCTTTATCCACTTGCTCTTCGATAATCTTTCCGTCTTTTCCAATCAGGAAGTTGACGCGGCGGGCGGCTTGATATTCGTCTTTGTAGATGCCGTATTCGCGAGTTACTTTTCCTCCCCAATCGCTGAGAAGAGGAAATGTCACTCCGATTTGGTCGGCGAAGGCTTTATTGGCGAAGGGACTATCCATGCTCACACCCAGGACCTGGGTGTCGGCTGCTTCCAGCGTTTTGAGGTTCTGCTGGAGAGCCTGCATTTGCTTTGTTCAACCGCCAGTGAACGCGAACACGTAGAAGGCTACTATGACGTTCTTCTTGCCGCGGTAGTCACTCAGCTTCACGTCTTTCCGGTCGCTGCCGTCGAAATATTTCAGTGTGAAGTCTGGCGCCGTGTCGCCCACTTTGGGCATGCTCGAACTCGCATTCTGGGTCTGCGCGAACGCCGGCGATGCCGCTGCGATCGCGAGAAACAAACCCAAACCTAAAACCGCAGATCTGTTTCTTTTCATTGAACTCCTCCACAGTAGGATCAGCGTTCCCTGCCGAAGCCGCCGGGTAAACCGATCGGTACCTAACGAAGTGATTGTACGCATTGCTCAAAGCGGCAACAAAACAGTACAGTTCTGTCCATAGTCACTTCTACGGGATAAACTGCGATCGGGCCCCGAAAGACGCAATGAGCATAGCTACTCTGAATGATATTTTCTTTACCGCGGTCGAACGCAATCTTGACCGCATCATGCTCTACCGCGAAGCCGGAAAATGGCTGCCGGTGACTTCCCGCGAATTCGGCCAGGGAGTGGCGAGAACGGCACGCACGCTCCATTCCTGGGGTATTCAGCCGGGCGATCGAATTGCCATCTTAAGCGAAAATCGGCCGGAGTGGCCCATGGCCGATCTGGCCAGTCTTCTGCTCGGGGCAGTTACAGTTCCGCTTTACACCACGCTCACGGCAGAACAAACCGCATTTGTTTTGAATGACTCGGGCTGCCGGATTATTTTTTTGTCTTCCGATCAGCAGTTGCACAAAATTCTCTCCGTATTGCCCCAGACGAAGATCGACAAAATTGTGGTCATGGACGCGCTGGAGTTCAACGGAGATCTCGCCCCGTTCGCCGGCAAGTGCGTGCACATGAATCAAATCACGGCGGAAGGTGCAGAAAACTTAGACGCCGAAATCGAAAGCCAGGCGCGCTCGGTTCGTCCCGACGAGCTGGCCACAATCGTTTACACGTCGGGAACGACTGGCACCTCTAAGGGAGCAATGCTGACGCACGGCAACATCGCGTCTAACATTAATTATTCGCTACATGGATTCGAAATGCGGCCCGGAATGGTCAGCATTTCATTTCTGCCGCTCTGCCACATTACGGCGCGTCACGTAGATTTCGCCATGCTCTATCACGGAGTGACGCTCGCCTACTGCCCTTTCCTGGACCGGCTTTCCGCGAGTTTATTGGAGGTGAAACCCTCTGTGTTTGTTGCGGTGCCGCGGGTTTACGAAAAAATCTATGCGCAGGCTGCGCAGAAAGCCAAGGGTTTTCCGAAGCGCGCTATTTTTAACTGGGCTCTTTCCGTTGGACGACGCTATAAGCCAGACATTCTCGCGGGAAAAACACCAACATCGCGCAGGTGGAAGTTAGCCAACAAACTAGTGTTTTCAAAAATTCGCGAAGGCATGGGCGGCCGAGTGGAAACGTTCATCTCTGGCGGCGCGCCGCTGGGACGCGAACTGGCCGAGTGGTACGCCAGCGTCGGCATCCGCATCCACGAAGGTTATGGGCTCACGGAAACTTCACCCGTGATCGGGGTGAACACGCCCGTCAATCACCGCATCGGAACCGTGGGCAAGATTTTGCCCAACCTGGAAGTTCGCATCGCGGAAGATGGAGAAATCCTGGTACGCGGGCCTTCCGTATTCAAAGGATACTGGAACCGACCGGAGGAAACGAAAAGCGCATTTGACGATATTCAAATAAACAATGGCCATTTAAACGATGGCCGAACAAACGATGGCCGGATAAACGATGGCTGGTTCAAGACCGGAGACATTGGCCACATCGACGCCGATGGATATCTTTCTGTCACCGATCGCAAGAAAGATTTGATCAAGACTTCCGGCGGAAAATCTATTGCGCCGCAGCCGATCGAGAATTCGCTCAAGCTGAGTCCGCTGGTGGGCGTCGCGGCCATTCTCGGCGATCGACGAAAGTTCCCGGCGGTTATGATCTCGCCTAACTTTGTTCTTTTGGAAGATTGGGCTCGCACCAATAACATTCCCTTTGCCTCGAGGCAGGACCTTGTCGCTCATATTAAAGTGCGAGAGCTCTACGAGGGCATCATCGAAGGCATAAACCAGAATCTGGCACGCTTTGAAAAGTTGAAGCGGGTGCTGGTGGTAGCCGACGAATTCACCGCCGACAACGGAGCCTTGACGCCGACGATGAAGCTACGGCGCAAGGTAATCGAGGATCGCTACCGCAAGCAGATTGACGAACTCTATGCGCAGGCGGAAGCGACAGCCTTGCAGTAGACTGTGGGATTCAAGCCGTCGTCCAATCATCGACGAGTGGCGCGATGTTTATGGATACTTCCACGAAATCAACTTTCAGGTCCGCGCTTCGGGGAATGTCTTCGCTTTTACTTGGAATAGCAGGACTCGCGTTCCTCTTTGGAGGACGAGCGATCAGTGAATTCGGAAAGGTAGATAGGGTGCTCGCCGAGATGTTGGGTCTCGGTCTGGCCGGAGTATTTCTCGTCCTTGGAATGGTTTTCAAGAACGCCGGTTAGGCGGATGAACCTGAAGAAGACCAGAATTCGACTTCAGACGACTCTTCTCCCTCGAAATAATGTGGCCGCAGCAATCCCTGGCGTTGCCGGCATCAAGCCACGACGTTGTACTCGCACACAGCCGTTTCATTACAATACTCGTATGCCTGACTCACTCATCATCGCCGGACGCTCCTTCCGCTCACGCCTCATCGTAGGCACTGGCAAATACAAATCCTTTCAGGAAACGGCGCGGGCACTCGAAGCCAGCGGCGCAGAGATGGTCACCGTCGCGGTGCGCCGCGTGAATCTCGACCGCAACAAAGAATCGCTGCTCGACTACATCGATCCAAAGAAATATTTTCTTCTGCCTAACACCGCCGGCTGCTACACCGCGGACGAAGCGATCCGCGCAGCGCGGCTTGGCCGCGAGGTCGGCCTCTCCGATTGGGTGAAGCTGGAAGTGATCGGCGACCAGGCCACACTTTATCCAGATGTGCAGGCCACGCTCGAAGCCACGCGAGTTCTGGTAAAGGAAGGTTTCACTGTCCTGCCCTACACCTCCGATGACATTGTTTTTGCGAAGCGTCTGATCAATGCGGGAGCGGCGACCATCATGCCGTTGGGCGCGCCCATCGGCAGCGGGATGGGAATCCAAAACCAGGCTCATATTCGCATTCTGCGCGAAATGATTACGGGCGTGCCGCTGATTGTCGACGCGGGGGTGGGCACGGCGTCCGATGCAGCGATCGCCATGGAACTTGGAGCCGACGCGGTCCTGATGAATACCGGCATCGCCAACGCGCAGGATCCAGTGTTAATGGCCGAAGCGATGCATCACGCGGTGCTTGCGGGGCACCAGGCTTATCTCGCTGGCCGAATGCCGAGGAAGTTGTACGCAACCGCCAGCTCCCCACTCGAAGGCGTGGTTCGCTAGATTCTTCATTGCAAAGTAAAAGGCGGCCGAAGCCGCCCTTGTCAACTCAACACTGTACTCAAAGCATCTTCATGCTTTCTACGTGAATCGAATCGCCCATCACCATTCCCGTCGCGGCAATGTGATGTCCTTCATGTCCCTTCAGCGCATCGGGATTGTCCACCTTCAGGACTTTCTGATCCTTGTCGGTCACAATCACCATTTTCGCCCCGGCGGCCAGGCACTTCTTGGTGCATGCCTCAGCCCCGGCATTGGCGCCCTTGGCGCCGCACTTGTCGTCGACAACCCAACCGTTGACGGTGGCGCTCTTGCCCATGTCGTCAAACGCCATTGCTGTCAGAGCAAAAACAAAAGCGATTGCAAGCGAGAGCACTATTACTTTTCTCATGGCCGGTTTCTCCTTTTGAAATTCAGATTGCGGCCTCACGCCGCAAAAGCTCAACAATTGACTGTGCCGAAGATCGCGCCGTTCCCTGCCGGGAGCCAGCCCTTCCCCGCTCGATTGTGAAATGAGGCAACAGAAATATATCACAGAGCCGTGAGCGAATTGTCAGCAGATGGAATCAATACTGCAGGCGTTGCGCGGCTGGAAAAATCCGAGACTATTTTTTCGCGGAGTGAACAGCCGTCGCCGCCGGCTTCGATGCGACGGGAGGAACATAGACGTACTCTCCAGGCTTGGCGTAACCCAGTTGCTCGCGCGCCTCTTTTTCAATGGATTTCTGGTCGCTCTTCAGCCCCTGAATCTGCTGGGTATAGCGATCATTCTCCTGCTGCACCTGAACAATTTGTTGGCGCAGCGCGTTGTACTCGGCACGTTTCTGTTTATAGACAACCATTCCATTGGCGCCAAACATTACGTGGACAAACAAAGACGCAGCGAGCACGAACACGGCCACGGTCGCGATGCGGCGCCGCAACGAATAGACTCGAGTTGCCAGTGGCCGAAGGCGCTCAATCAACATAATTGCGAACGCTCGCGCTTGCGGCGCGTGATCAACTACGGCCCGGAGTCCGTCTTCCGCTCGTGGAAAGCTCGTGATTTTGGACCAGGCCATATTGGGTCAAGCCATAGACAATCAATAATCCGGAAATGCCTTTACTCGAAAATCCAGTGCTTCGCTGCCGCGCTCAAAGCTTCCAAGCCTTCGAGGCTACGCGCTTCGGTGTAAACGCGCACCACAGGTTCGGTTCCCGAGAGCCGGTAGCATACCCATGATCCGTCGCTAAACAACAATTTCAACCCGTCGGTGCGAACTACCTGGCTTACGGTGCGACCGCCCAAATCGCGCGGATCCGATTGCAACTTCTCAGTGAACTTCGCCTTCACCTCCGGCGTCAAGCGAAAGTTCTCCCGCTGCGGATAATAGGAACCAACTTGGTTACAAAGCGCCTTCAATTGATCGCCCAGCGACTTGCCGCGGCGCGCGACCGCTTCGCAACAGAGAAGTCCGGCCAGCACACCGTCCTTCTCGGGAACATGATGTCGAATCGAAAGTCCCGCGCTCTCTTCGCCGCCAATAGCAATCTTGTCCTGCATGATGAGCTCACCAATGTATTTGAATCCCACGGGGGTCTCATGCAATTCCACGCCATGCGCCTCGGCCAGCGCGTTGATCAGGTTTGTAGTCGCCACGGATTTGGCGACGCCATTTTTCCAACCGCGGCTTTCGATGAGGTAGTCAAAAAGAAGAGCGATTACATAGTTCGGCTGCAGGAAGGTCCCGTCGGAGTCGACAATGCCGAAGCGATCGGCGTCGCCATCGGTGGCAATCCCAATCTGCGCGCGGGTTTCACGCATCTTCTTGCGCAAATCCTCCAGAAGATGATCGTCGGGCTCGGGAGCGTGCCCGCCGAACAGAACGTCGCGGTAATCGTGCACCGTGGCTATCTCTATACCAGCGTTGCGCAGTAGTTCGTCCGAATATCCGCGAGCCGCGCCCCACATCGGATCAAAGACAACCCGCAGCTTCGCCTTGCGAATCACCTCCAGATCGATAATCTCAGCCAGGCGTTTCAGGTATGCCGGCTTGGGATCAAGGGCTCCGTGTGTCACCTGAGCCGCACCGGCAACTTTCGCAGCCGTGCTTTTATTGTTTTCTTTAACCTCTTTGTCCCTTTCTTTATCCCCCGCCACGATTGCGGCTTCGATTTTCTTGGTGACCTCGGGCAAGGCCGGGCAACCGTCAGGAGTCGAGAACTTGATTCCGTTATATTCCGGCGGATTGTGCGAAGCAGTGAAATTGATGACGCCATCGGCGCGGTTGTGGACCACGGCATAGGCAAAGGCGGGGGTGGGAGCGGGCTCCGCGACCACCAGCGGCGTGATTCCTTGCGTCGCCAGGATTTCCGCCGCCATCGAACAGAATGTTTCGCCCAAAAACCGCGGATCGCGGCCCACGATCACTCGCGCTCCCTGCGGTTTTTGCGAAGCAACATATTCCGCAATACCGCCCACGGCACGCTTTACGTTGGCGAAGGTAAATTCCTCCGCCATGACTGCGCGCCACCCGGATGTACCGAACTTGATTTGCGTTAGCATGAAAGAACCTCGTGCTTCGAATCCTGCCGAGACGGCGCCCCTCTGGCGGCGTTTCCGCGGCGGAGGGTCAACGGCTGATTTTACGGGTGATCTTATATGACTGACAAACGAATCGTCCTGTGCACTGCCGGCTCCGAAGACGAGGCTCGTAAAATCGCACGCCATCTGGTCGAACAGCGGCTCGCCGCATGCGTCAACATCGTTCCGCAGATTGAATCGATTTACCGCTGGCAAGGGAAGGTGGAATCGAGCCGGGAATGGTTATTGCTGATCAAGACTACGGCGCAAAGATTTTCGACTGTACGGGACATGATTCGCAAATTGCATTCCTACGAACTTCCCGAGTGCATCGCGATCGGCGTCGAAGACGGAAGCGAAGATTATTTGGCCTGGATCGAGGAAGGTGTGAAGTAGAATTTTCGCGGGCTCAGTTTTGAAGAACCGCTGGCGTCAGGAAGTGCAACAGATCAGTATCTCCGCTGCGGAAGCTTTGTATTTTTTCGTTCTGTTTTGAGCATCTTCCGCTGTGCTTTCCGCTGCGCCTTGGCATATTTTTTCATGGCTTTCTGCTGCTTCCTGCTTGCCTTTTGCGAAGCGCGAGACTGCGGCATGTTTCTGGTGCGGATTTGAGCCGAGGCCGCAACGCACGAAGCGATACTTAACGCTCCCAGCAAAATTAAGACAGAAAGATTTCTCATAAAAGTCCCGCCGAAGTGAACCTTTTCGGCGATTCTACAACAAAGTGATCTCTCATCTTCACCCATAAGTCCATAGCCAGGTAACTTTAGGAATGGCCCTCCTGGTTGGCCGTTCTCGGCATCGGCCTCGATCTTGTTACAATCAAAGGTTTCCCATGGCTGACATCCAACCTTTTCGCGCGCTCCGCTATGACTTGCAGCGAGTTTCGGCTTCGCAGGTCGTGACCCAACCCTATGACAAGATCACTCCCGCGATGCAGGAGCGATACTATGCCGCCAGCCCCTACAATCTTGTGCGAATCATTTTAGGCCGCCGCGAAGGCGGCGATAACGGCCAAAACAACGTCTATACACGGGCAGCCGAATATGGCCGGAAGTGGCGCGCCGAAGGGATTTTTCGGCAGGATTCCGAGCCCTCCATTTACGTTTACTCGCAGACCTTCGCCGCACCCTCGGGAAGCAGATTCGCGCGTCGCGGATTCATCGCCGTCGGCCGCGTGGAGGACTATTCCGCAAAAGTTGTCTTTCGCCACGAACAAACCTTGTCGAAACCAAAGGCCGACCGGCTCGATCTGCTTCGCTCGACTCGCGCCCACTACGAGCAGCTGTTTCTCCTTTATGAAGATTCCGGCGAAATCGATTCCTTGCTCTCGCCCGCCGCAAACGCTCCCGGTGCGATCGAGGTAGACGATGAATACGGAGTCGCTCACCAGCTCTGGCAGATCTCCGATCCCGCCGTCATCGCTTCGGTTCAGAAGAAAATGCGCGACAAGAAGCTGGTGATTGCCGACGGCCATCATCGCTACGAAACCGCATTCACCTTTCGCGACGAATGCCGCACCGCGGCGGGAGAGACGTCAAAGCCGGATGCGCCATACGAATTCGTCATGATGACATTTGTGAACATGAATGATCCGGGGCTGCTGGTGCTGCCTACTCATCGCGTCGTGCACTCCCTGCGGTCGTTCTCAGCTGATGAGTTTCAGAAATCGGCCAGCCGTTTCTTTGACGTAGAAGAAGTCAACGCCGACCTCAACGCCGATCGGGCGACTGCGTTGCTGCGCGAACGTGGACGCGCCGGAACCGCCCTGCTGGCCGTCACCGCCAATCGCGCCTTTTTATTGCACTCGCCAAAACCCACGGGCGCGCAATTTCTGGCCGGCTTCTCGCCGCGTCAGCGGGCGCTCGATGTCGTTCAATTGCACAAATGCTTGTTGGAAGGCGTTCTGAAGCTTTCCGAGGAATCGATTCGCAACCAGCAAAACCTCTCTTACTTGCGCGATGCCTCTGAGGCACTGGAACAGGTTCGGAATGGTAACGCCAACGTCGCGTTCCTTATGAATCCATGCCCGGTCGCGCAGGTGCGGGACGTCGCCTTCGCCGGCGAAGTGATGCCGCAGAAGTCCACCGATTTCTACCCCAAGCTGCTCAGTGGTTTGACTGTTTATGCTCTGGAATAGCCGCTCGCGCCGCGCCGGCACTCCATTGCGGGTGGGCAAAACGATCAGTCTTGCAGTCGGGCTGATCGTGATCGGTGCGATCTTTCTGGCAGGCGCTCTGGTAGGCGCCGCAACCGATAAGCACCTCTCGGTTTACTCCGTTGCGGCCAACTATTCGCTCCCAGTTGTGCAGCGCGATGGCCGGGACTATGTTGGCTTGCTCGAATTGCTGGAGCCGCTGGGCAAAGTCAGCGCGCGATCCGACAACCGGGGCTGGCGCCTGCGGTACAACAATGTGGAAGGCGACTTCCAGACTGGTAAGACGCATGCCCGCGTGCAGGGACGCGACGCCGACCTCGGCGGAAAATTCATTGAGGAAAATAATCGCGGGCTCGTTCCCGTCACTTCTCTCACTTCCCTTCTGCCGCGCTTTCTGGGTGGCCCGGCCACATTGCACGAAGAATCCGGCCGTCTTTTCATCGGCAGCGTGGCCACGCACTTCACCGCGTCTCTCACCGGAAATAATCCTCCGCGACTGGTTTTCCATTTCACCGCGCCGGTAAATCCCAGCATTGCCACCGAGCCGGGCGCTCTGCGAATGACTTTTTCGCGCGAGCCGCTGGTCGCGCCGGCTTCGCCCACTCTTACGTTCGGCAACAAGTCGATCCCTTCCGCCATTTACAGCGAAGGAAACGGAAAAGCAGTCCTCACCGTAAATGCCACCATCCCGGTGATCGCCAGTTTCAGCAGCGACGGTCGCACGGTCGCGATCTCTCCCGCGAGCGCGCCCGGAACCGCGCCCGAGACGGCTCATGTGCCCAGTTCCACGACTCCAGCCTCTGGCGGCGCGGCGGTCCCTGCGCAACCAGCCCCTGCAGTGTCTGCCGCAGCACCACCGCCGCCGGCTACACGACGCTATTTCGCCGTAGTCGACGCCAGCCACGGAGGGGACGATCACGGCGAAACTCTCAGCAACACCCTGCTGGAAAAAGATGTCACCGTGGCGCTGGCACGGAGCCTGCGGCAGGAACTGGAAAGCCGCGGCATCCCTACGCTGGTTCTGCGCGATTCCGATGCCAATCTTTCGCTTGACCAGCGCGCCGTTTTCGCCAATGCAGACCGCGCCGCAATCTACATCGCGCTGCATGCGGCTTCCGTTGGCCACGGCGTCCGTGTTTACACCGCGCTACTTCCCTATGGCAGCGACGACCGCGGAATCTTTCTCTCCTGGAGTACGGCGCAACGTACTTCTTTGCCCCTGAGTCAGAGTGCCGCCAATGCAGTCGTTTCCGAAATGCAAAGACGACAGATTCCGGTGCGCACGTTAACCGCTCCCCTACGCCCGCTCAACAACATCACCGGACCCGCGATCGCCGTCGAAGTCGCACCTCAGGGATCGGACTCATCGCAACTCACCGCACCCGACTACCAGCAACTCGTGACCAGTGCGGTGGCAACCGCAATCGCCGCTACTCGCGATCAACTGGGAGCCGCGCCATGAGGTGCGCCTCATGATCCCGCGCCATTTTGTGATTGCCATCGCAGTGCTGCTGGGCGCAGTGCTGGCCCTGAGCTTCTATGTATGGCATATGCGAACCGTCGCCGTCTCCGCTCCCATCGCTTCTCCTGACACACGACCGCTAGCCCCTCCGGTGGCCGGGCCCACGGAACGCGTCACGCTGTTCGTAGCGCACGATAATGACGGAACCCTGCGCGCCGAGTCGGCTCAGATTCCACTGTCCTCCGGCCGACAGCAACGCGCCGAAGAACTTCTGCGCGCCCTTCTCTCGCTCTATCTCGATAAATCGTCGCCGCACGTCCTCGGTCCGGGCTCGGAAATCCGCAGCGTCTTTCTCGTCGATCCCGGCGTCGCCATCATCGATCTGAATTCCGCCTTTGCCGACACTCATCGCTCCGGCGTCCTCGTGGAAGAACTCACCGTGGCCTCGCTCATCCACACCATCTCCGCCAACACGCCGGACATTCTGAAGGTGAAGATTCTCGTGGATGGAAAAGAACGAGACACTCTCGCGGGACACGCCGATCTTTCTTCCTTCTATGACGTAACCGCAGTCAATCAATTAGCCACGCAACTGCAGTAGGAAGGCGGACCTCGGACTGCGGACTGCGGACTTCGGGCGTCGGACTCGGGCTTCGGGCTTCGGGCTTCGGGAACGAGCTTCTTTCGACAACGGACCGCGAACTTCTCTGGGACCGAGGATTAACACTGCGGGTCCGGGCCAACTCTCGTGGAACTTTTGCTGGGGCTCAGAATCAGAAAGCCGAAAGCAGAAGCCCGAAGCCCGCGGTCCGCTTTTCAAGATCATTTACAATCGCGAATGATGTTCTATCGTTCTGATAATCGATCTCCCGATCAACTGCGCCCTGTCGTCCTGACCCCGGACTTCATCTCTACCGCCGAGGGTTCTGTATTGATTGAAGTGGGAAACACTCGCGTCATCTGCACCGCCTCGATTGAGGAAACGGTGCCCCAGTTCATGCGCAATTCGGGCAAAGGATGGATCTCCAGCGAATACAGCATGCTTCCGCGTTCGACCTTGACGCGCACTCCGCGCGAGGTCTCGAAGGGCCGCCAGAGCGGACGCACCCATGAAATCCAGCGCCTGATCGGCCGGTCTCTACGCGCGGTCACCGATCTCACGCGTCTCGGCGAACGTACCATCTGGATCGATTGCGACGTCATCCAGGCCGACGGAGGAACCCGCACCGCCTCGATCACGGGTGCGTTTGTGGCGCTGGGCCTCGCTCTCGAAAAATTGGTGGACGCCGGCACTCTGACTTCCGTGCCCCTCAAAGATTTCGTCGCCGCCGTAAGCGTGGGGATTGTGGACGGAGAAATTCTGCTCGATCTCTGCTACGAAGAGGATTCGCGCGCAGATGTAGACATGAACTTTGTGATGACCGCCGGACATAAATTCGTGGAAGTGCAGGCGACCGCCGAGCACCAGGTTTTCGACGAGCCGCAACTGGCCAAAATGATCGGCTACGCCCGCCAGGGTGTGCAGTCTCTCATTGCCAAGCAGCAGGCCGTGCTGCAGTCGCTCACGCTGCGGCAGTAGCGAAGAACGATCAGGATGGTCCCCGACTGTCGAGGGACAATCCTGTGGGGACAGCCGCCCTCGGCTGTCCGTCCGAGCGATGCTGGGAGGAGCAGAGACCAGCCCGCTTTCCATCCTTCTAACTGATTCGAAATTGAAACCTCGGCTCTATTTCCGTTCCTGTTTGGAACAACTCTCAAAAGGAAACCGAGCGCGGTGATTTTCGGCCGCCGCGCGCACATGCCACTTTACTCGCTGCTCTCCGCAAGTTACGTTTAAAGAACGCTCATGGCAACTCTTCCTCACGTCGATCGCCGAAAAGAATCCCGAGCCGCAACCGACCTTGGACTGCTGGTGTGGTGCATCGATACCAAGTGCTCGCACTTCCTTCAGGAAGCACGTGCTCGCGACATCAGCCTAAGCGGAGCTCTGTTATCCGGCCTTGATGTCGAACTTACTTCCGGTGACGTGATTGGAATCATTTATGCCGGGAAGAAAGCCCGTTACCAGGTTATTTGGGTTCGGCAAACTGAAACCTGCGAGAAGGTTCAAGCCGCGGTTCAGCGCATCGCAGCCGACGAGTGCCCGTGGAAGGAGTTGCTGATGGATACGCAGTCGCCCGATCCCGCCAGTTTTAGTGAACCGGCTCGCTAGCTTCGAAATAACACTTCTTTCTCTCACGCCGAATTTCCTCGCCTGATTCCCTCGCTCCGATTTCTTCGTTCCGATCTTCGTTCCGATTTCCTGCACCGATTTTCCCGAATTCCAATGCATGGCTTTTCCATCTTTCCGGCGAAGCGGTATAGTACCGATTTGGATGGATCTGTTATGAGGACGTACAAACTCTGCCACGCGTTGCTTACATCTTCGATTCTTGCCACCGTCGCCCCGGCGCAAGTTACTACCTCGCAATATGACAACTCGCGCACTGGCGCAACCCTAACGGAAAAGATTCTCACTCCCCAGAACGTCAACCAGAAACAATTCGGCAAGCTGGGCGCCTTCAAAGTCGACGGTGCGGTCTTCGCGCAACCGCTCTTCCTTCCGGCAGTCGATGTTCCGGGCAAGGGCAAGCACGACGTTCTTTTTGTCGCCACCGAGCACGACAGCGTCTACGCCTTCGATACGACACGTCCCAATGATCCTCCGCTGTGGCAAGTGAGCCTGCTCGACAAAGCGCGTGGTTCCATGCCGGTTTCTGAAGACGACGCGCAGTGCCCGTTTATTCGACCTGAAGTCGGCATCACCTCTACACCGGTCATCGACCTTCCGAGCGGAACGCTCTACGTGCTCGCTCGCTCCAAGATCCGTCACGCAATTGGCAACGATGAGTATTTTCAGTACCTGCATGCCCTCGCCATTACGACAGGCGTAGAAAAATTTGGCGGGCCAAAACTCGTCACCGCGTCGGTGGGCGGCAAAGGCGCGGGCGCGGCCAATGGACAGGTGGCCTTCAATCCTTTGCGGCAAAATCCACGCGCTGCGCTACTGCTCGCGAATGGCGCTGTCTATCTCACCTGGGCGTCATCGTGCGACGTGGATCCTTATCACGGCTGGATCATGGCCTATGATCCGCAGACGCTGGCACAGAAAGCCGTTCTGAACGTCAATCCTGACGGAACTGAGGCCGGCATTTGGGCCAGCGACACCGGTCCGGCCGCCGATGCGGAAGGAAACATCTATGTGCCCACCGGCAACGGCACCTTCGACGCGGCCTCCGGCGGACGCGACCACGGCGACTCTGTGCTCAAGCTCTCCCCAGATGGCTCTTCGCTTTCAATTCGCGACTACTTCACGCCGCACGACCAGGCACAACTGAGCAACGCCGATGCTGACGTCGGTTCCAGCGGGCCTTTGTTGTTGCCGGATCGGCCGGGGCCTCATCGTCATTTGCTGCTGCAGCCGACCAAAGGCGGCGTGATCTACGTGATCGATCGCGATCAGATGGGCAAATTTCACAGCGATAGCGACCAGGTCGTGCAGACCATCCACATGCGTGGCGGCGGCTACGGGGCGATGGCGTACTGGAACGGGCACGCCTACTTCGCCGCCAGCGACGACTATCTCAATGACTACGCCATCAAAAATGGTGAGCTCGCATTGAACGCTTCGTCGGGAAGGAAGTTTGAAAACCCAGGCGCCACACCCTCCGTCTCTGCCAACGGCCAGCAGAATGCAATCGTATGGGTGGTTGCGACGAAGACATGGAATGGCGCGGATCGCCCCGGGATCCTATATGCGTACGACGCAAAAGATATTCGCCAGCCGATTTACCCTTCCGAGCAAAACAGTCAACGGGATCGCGCTGCCTCGGCTACGCGTTTCGTCATCCCAGTCGTGATCGACGGACGCGTGTATTTTGGCGCAAGGGGCGAAGTTGAAGTGTACGGTCTTCTGCAATAGGCGCAACGAATCATGATCTCGTTAAACGAAGAGCAACAGCTGCCCGCTTTGCCTCTCGCCAGTTGGGAGGACACGCAGGCCACGCTGCATATGTGGACGCAAGTCGTCGGGAAGGTTCGGCTCAAGCTGTGCCCGCTGGTCAATCATTTTTGGAACGTTCCTTTCTATTTGACGGCACGGGGCATGACTACTTCCGCCATGCCGTACTTTCGAGGAACGGTCCGAGGGACCGTCGAGGTGCGCTTTGATTTTATTGACCACAAGCTGCTGATCGAAACCAGCGAAGGACGGGCAGTAACGCTCGCGCTCAAGCCGCAGAGCGTGGCTGAATTTTACAAACAGTTCATAAATGGTCTTTCCGAACTTGGCGTCGCCGTGAAAATCTGGACGACTCCCTGCGAAATTCCCAATCCCATCCCTTTTGAAAAAGACACTGTTCATGCTGCTTATGATGCGGAAGCCGTCAATAAATTCTGGCGAATCCTGAGCTGGGTCGACCAGGTTTTAAAAGAATTCCGAGCCGGATTTCTGGGCAAGGCGAGTCCCGTGCATTTTTTCTGGGGAAGTTTCGATCTGGCGGTCACCCGCTTCTCAGGCCGACGAGCTCCCGAGCGGCCAGGGGCCGATGCCATTACGCGCGAAGCGTACTCTCACGAGGTGAGCAGCGCCGGATTCTGGGCGGGTGGCGGCGATATTCAAGCACCAGCTTTTTATTCCTATGCCGCTCCCGAGCCGACTGGCTTCGCGGAAAGCAAAATTCGTCCCAGTTCGGCCTTCTACCATCGGCAACTAAAAGAATTCCTGCTCATGTACGACGATGTGCGCACTTCCGCGTCGCCCCAGGCAACCCTCATGGAGTTTCTGCAAAGCACCTACGACGCAGCCGCCGACGCTGGACATTGGGATCGTCACGCGCTGGAACGGTAAGAACCGATTCAGGTCGTAGTTTGATCCGGCGGGTATTTGAGCGCGGGAGATCCCTCGCCCCGCTGGAGAAAACGCGGGGCTTCGGGACAACCGAATTCTCTTCCTTGACAAGGCTGCAGGCTGGCTTTATGATAAGCGAACAAAAGGCGAATACATGGCTTCCCTGCCTCTGCTGCCGCTTCCCGAGAAATCTTCGCTGGTCGGCATTGCACGATTGGCTGCTGAGGGCGAATCGCTGCGAGAAGGGCATCGTGTCGAATACTTCACGTTGCCTTCCAAGTCGCTGCTGAACCGCTGCGTCAGCAATCGGCAAATGCCTTTTACCTGGACCATCAATCCCTATCGCGGCTGCGAGTTCGGATGCCGCTACTGCTACGCCCGCTATACGCATGAGTTCATGGAAATGCGCGACGGCATGGAATTTGAGCAAAAAATTTATGTCAAGCAGCACGCCGCCGGTTTGCTCCGCCACGAACTGCGCCGGGTGAAGCCGGACGAAGCCATTGCCTTGGGCACCGCGACCGACCCCTACCAACCCGCAGAACGCCGATACGAAGTGACGCGCGGAATTCTGGAGGAATTTGCGCGCCATCGCGGTTTCGAGCTGGGCATCGTGACCAAGTCAAACCTCATCGTTCGCGACCTTGAACTGTTGCGGGAGGTCGCTGGCTCGAACAAACTTTCAGTTCACGTCACGGTAACAACGCTGGATGTAGAGCTGGCGCGGATTCTCGAACCGCGCGCGCCGCGGCCCGACCTGCGCCTGGACGCAGTGCATGCGCTCAGCCGCGCTGGATTGCGTGTAGGAGTGAGCTGCTCGCCCGTCGTCCCCGGCATTACGGACGCTCCCAAAGATTTGGAAAATCTGATCCGCGTCGCGGCCGAGGCAGGAGCTGATTACGTGTTTGCCAATCCACTCTTTTTGAAGCCATGTTCGGCGGCTGTGTTTCTTCCTTTTCTCGAGCAAAGTTTTCCTCATCTCGTCGAGAATTATCGCCGGCGCTACCAGGACCGCGCCTTTCTTCCGCCCGCTTACGCCAAGCGCCTATCGCATCTGATCGCGCATTTGCGCGAGAAATACAAAATCACCAGCGCTCGCCGCGAGCGCTACGCGACGAAATGGCCGGTGCAGGCATTCGATGAGCAGTTAAGTTTGTTCTGAAAAACATACTTGGTGATTTGGCAGTCGAGGAATTCTTCAGCGGAAGCGATCTCACGTACAACGATTACAAGGTTACTCAATTCCTCAATCCTCTATAATCTTTGTGACCTCATGGCCACTGCTTCCCCACCTGGCGGGCAGCCTTCCACAGAACGAGTTCCCTTCAGCGTGCGGCTCAAGAATTTCTGGCGGCGCGTCACCGAAGGTCTTGAGCTCAGCCAACTGTGGTCGCAGTTCGAGTCCGAGGCCCGAACCAGTTATCGGCTGTACTCGCGCGACGTGGAAGCAAAAACGCCGGAGGGCCTGACTACGCGGGGCCGGCGCATTCATGTCGTCAAGGAATTCTTCTGGGCGGTGTTCGAGAAGCTCTCGCCCGCCCGGCGCGTTTTGTTACTGCTGGCCCTCGTTCTTCTGGTGATCCCTCATGGCGGCTTCGAATATAGCCGCGAGGGCCACGTGTATGCAGTTGAATTCGATCCTCACTTCTGGGCGGGACTGCTCTTGCTGCTTCTGCTCATGCTGGAGATCGCCGATCGCGTAGTCATGAAGCGCGATTTGCAGATCGCACGCGAAATCCAGACTTGGCTGTTGCCAGGTGCGCCTCCTCAAATTCCAGGATTGGCTGTCGCCTACGCTACGCGCCCTGCCAACACTGTCGCCGGCGACTACTATGACGTGTTCCCGCGGCCCGGCCGGACGAACGAGGAAAATCGTGTAGTCCTCGCCGTCGCCGATGTCGCGGGCAAAAGCATTCCCGCAGCCATGCTGATGGCCACGTTTCAGGCAAGTCTCAAAACTCTTTCTACCGCGCAGGTGGCTTTGACCGAGCTTGCCTCCAACATGAACCGCTATGCTTGCAGCAACAGCCAGGGCGGATTGCGCTTCACCACGGCGTTCCTGGCAGAATACGACCCCATCCGCCGCACCGTCGACTACATCAACGCGGGCCACAACAATCCCATCCTGCGCCGCGCCGGCGGACAAATCGAGCGGCTCGACGTAGGCGGACTCCCCATCGGCATTCAACCGGAAGTGAAATACGAATCCGCCACAGTGACGTTAGCGCCTGGCGATTGGTTGGTCATTTTTACGGACGGATTGGTGGAGGCCGAAAATGCCCGCCAGGAAGAATATGGCGAGCCTCGCTTGTTCAGCGCAATCGAAGCGGGAAAATCGCTCGAGCCCGGAGAGATGCTGAAGCGCCTGATGGCCGAACTCGACCTCTTCGTAGGCAACACTCCCCAGCACGACGACGTCACCTGCATGCTGCTGAAAGCCGAGAGCTTCTAGAGGGCAGCTTTTAGCTATTAGCTCTTAGCTTTTAGAAGCCCGTCAGTGCGAGGCCTCCCAATCCTCCCAGCTGCCGATGGGGCCAACGATGTCACCCAGGATTTTGCCAGTTCCAACCATAGACCCGAGCCGCCTTCCAGTTTCTTTCTGAAGAGATGGTGGAACAACTTCGGCGACGGGCTTGCCAAAGCGGGTGACGCGAATCGGCTTGCGGGTCTTGCGGACCTTATCGAGGACCGCGGAGCATTTAGCCCTAAACTCGGAAATGCCGATTTCCTTCATCCAGGCTATATTTCTACCACGAGGAAAAAGACTGCACCAAGTTACAAAGGGGGCGATCATGGTCGTAGGAATATCCGTGATGGTCGCTTGTCAAGGCGGGGTCGTGCGTGCCCGCACGCTGATAAAGCGACTCCCAGTGAGGACATAACGTGACAGCAATATTGGGACTTAGCTATCTGGACGGCGTTTTGATGATGGCCGACACTGAGGAATCACTCGGAGGAGACTCCAAGTCGCAATGTGACAAGCTTTACCGCTTTATCTTTCCAAGCGGTACGGTGATAACGGGAGGGGCTGGCGACTCACATCTTATTGATTGCGCTAATCAGGATTTGCACCAATTCTTCGCTCGCAAAGTGAAAACGGAGCCTGGGGAGGTATTGGAAACCTTAAACGATTTTGCAGTGGAGTTTTTCGATAAGGTGATTTCTCCCCTAAGAGGTTTTGAGTATGAGCCAGCTATCGAAATGCTGATCGCGGTGAATTGCAGTAAGCAATCCACGCTTTTATTCAGGTGGAAGCAAAACCACGTCCTCTGGGTGGCGCCGCCGCAGCACGCCTCGATTGGTTCGGGAGTCATACAGATACATCCCCTGCTTCGGGACGTTCAATTCGCCGCCTCAAAGGAATGCATGCTTTTTCATGGGCTGCGGATGATGTATCAGGCGAAGAGAGCAGTCGTCGGAGTGGGCGGAAAAACAGAGGCCGTTGCCCTACAAGATGATGGGGCCACACACTACTTTGGAACGATCGCGACTCAAAAATTAGAGGAACTGATTGTCAGCTACGAGCAATTCAAGACGACCATCCTGGACGGCCACGTTTCGACTATCGCGGTAACAGATCAGCGGATTGAGCCGGAGATGGAAGTAAATATCGAGAAATTTTTTGGTGAGCTGCCATCCCTTGTGAAGCAGTATCGGCAGGCATACAAAGAAACTCTTCAACCGCAGTTAGACGCTCAAAGGTCAAAGAACAAGCCGTAGCCATTGCGGCGCAGCGCGCCTTTTCGGTTTCTCGACTTCTGCGCGCTGTTTGCGTCTACACCCCGATCACGCCCACCAACTCCTTCACCGCCGCCGCGCTCTTGTCGAGGCCGGCCTTTTCTTCCGCGGTCAGCTTGATTTCGATGATCTGCTCGATTCCTTTTGCGCCGAGCTTCACTGGGACGCCGACGTAGAGTCCGCTGATGCCGTATTCGCCTTGGAGGTAGGCGGCGCAGGGCAGGATTTTCTTTTTGTCTTTGAGAATTGCTTCCACCATTTCGGTGGCTGCGGCGGACGGGGCGTAGTACGCCGAGCCGGTCTTGAGATACTTCACGATTTCGGCGCCGCCGTCACGAGTGCGCTGCACCAGCGCTTCGAGACGAGATTTTTCGATCAGCTCTGTGATGGGAATGCCGGCGACTGTGGAATAGCGCGGCAACGGGACCATGGTATCGCCGTGGCCGCCGAGGACGAATGCGGTCACATTCTCTACGCTAACTTTTAATTCTTCGGCGATGAAGGCGCGGAAGCGCGCGGAATCGAGCACCCCGGCCATGCCAATGACGCGCTCGCGCGGAAAGCCGCTGAGTTTGTAAGCGGCTTGCGCCATCGCGTCCAGTGGATTGGAGACGATGATCAGAATGCAGTTCGGCGAATGCTGCACCACCTGGCCGACCACGGCTTTCATGATGCCGTAATTCGTGTTGAGCAAATCGTCGCGGCTCATGCCGGGCTTGCGCGGAATGCCGGCCGTGATTACGACGATGTCGGAATTTGCCGTGTCTTTGTAGTCATTGGTGCCGCTGACGTAGGAGTCGCGCTTCTCGATGGGCATGGCCTCGAGCAGATCGAGTCCTTTGCCTTGCGGCACGCCTTCGATAATGTCGATGAGGACTACGTCGGCAAGTTCTTTCGAGGCGATCCAGTGGGCGGCCGTTGCGCCTACGTTGCCCGAGCCCACGATGGTAACTTTTTTACGCATGAGATGATTCCTTTCGAAAAGCATTTAGCAATCAGCGCTTAGCATTCAGCCTGGAAGGTTCGTAGGCGCTGTCGGCAAAAACAGATTCCTCGCTTCGCTCGGAATGACAGCCGATTGGCTAAATGCTAAGTGCTGAATGCTAAGTGCCTTCTATACCAACACGCCTGCGCCCATGTTCTCGATGATGTGGCCGGCAAACTCGCTGGTTTTGACTTTGGTTGCGCCGGGCATCAGGCGCTCGAAGTCATAGGTAACTTTTTTCTGTTCGATGGTGCGCTCCATGCTTTGCTCGATTAGGTCGGCGGCTTCGGGCCAGCCCAGGTGACGGAACATCATGACGCCAGAGAGAATGACCGAACCGGGATTGATGACGTCTTTGTCAGCATATTTCGGCGCCGTGCCATGCGTGGCTTCGAAGATGGCGTAACCGTCGCCAATGTTCGCGCCGGGAGCGATGCCGAGTCCGCCGACCTGAGCGGCGCAGGCATCGGAAATATAGTCGCCGTTTAAGTTGGGCGTGGCCAGCACTGAGTATTCGTCGGCGCGCGTCACGACTTGCTGGAAGATCGAGTCGGCGATGCGGTCGTTGATCATAACTTTCTTCTTCCATGCGCCGTTGCCATGGGTCGAATAAATACTGTCGAGCACTTGCTTCACTTCTTTTTCGACTGCCTGGCGGAACGCCGGAGGCGCGAACTCCATGCCAGGCTCGATCGCGTCGGCATTCTGCGCTACGGTCATATTTGGATTCTTGTCTTTGTTATCGATGATCCAGCTCTCGCGTTCGGTGATGACTTTATCGCGGAACTCTTGAGTAGCAACGTCGTATCCCCACTGACGGAACGCGCCTTCGGTAAATTTTTGAATGTTGCCCTTATGCACCAGCGTGACCGACTTGCGACCCGACTCAAGCGCGTGCTGAATGGCCATGCGCACCAGGCGCTTGGTTCCGGTGACTGAAATCGGCTTGATGCCGACGCCGGAATCGAGGCGAACTTGTTTCTTGCCGCCTTTCAGCATGACTTTGTTGAGAAACTCGATCAGCTTCGCGCACTCTGGAGTTCCCTCCTCCCACTCGATGCCGGCGTAAACGTCCTCGGTATTCTCGCGGAAGATGACGACGTTCATGCGCTCGGGATGCTTCACCGGCGAAGGGACTCCCTTGTAGTACTTAACCGGGCGGACGCAGCAATAGAGATCGAGAATCTGCCGCAGCGCGACGTTGAGGGACCGAATGCCGCCCCCGACCGGCGTGGTCAAAGGGCCTTTGATGGCGACACGAAATTCGCGGATGGCGTCGACGGTGTCGTCGGGGAGCCATCTATCGAATTTCGCTTTCGCTTTTTCTCCCGCGAAAACTTCATACCAGGCGACATGACGTTTGCCGTTGTAAGCTTTTTCCACGGCGGCATTGAATACGCGCAGCGAGGCTTTCCAAATATCGCGCCCGGTGCCATCGCCTTCGATGAAGGGGACGATGGGATTATCGGGAACGTTGTACTTGCCACCGGCATAAGTGATTCTTTGTCCGTCCGCCGGTACCGCTACGCCGTTATAAGTGCCAGCCATGCACGACCTCCGCTACTGGACTTTCCAGATGCGATTTATAAAACTTCCAATTATAGAGAAAGGCCGCGGATCTAGGGAGATTTGTTGTTATGGTGGGTTTGGTGTGGTTCTGAATTGGCACGGTAAGTAGGCAGGGAGATCCCTCGTCCCGCTGGAAAAAACGCGGGACCGCGGGATGACGCCAGAGGATTGTGTCGCTCGCCGGAGCATCATGATCATTGGGGATTTCAAATTGAGCGAGAATTTCAAATTGAGCCGGCACGCTGCTAATGGGGGATGCGCGAAATAGGCCACCGAGATTTTTCGTCTGTGCCATAATTCGCATTGGAGTGAACAGTGGAGGTTTTATGACTCGCTATGCTCATCGCGTCCGATTGTTTTCTTTCGCCCTGGGGCTGTTGGTGCTGCTTTCGGCCGCTGCGTTTGCCGATGGTGATCGCACCCAAGTGGGACACAACATCAGGATCGGACCCGACGAACAAGTGAATGGGGCAACCTGCTTTGGTTGCAGCATCGAGGTCCGCGGACGCGTTACCGGGGACGTAACCGCCTTCGGCGGAAACATTGTAGTTGAGGATCAAGGGCAGATCGGTGGCGACGCGACGGTTTTTGGTGGCAACATCCGCATCGAGAAGCAAGTGAAAGTTGGCGGCGACCTCACCGTTCTTGGCGGGCGCATTCGCCGCGACCCTGCCTCATCCGTTGGAGGCGATGTCACCACGGTAGGCGGCCCGGGTTGGATGTTTCTGATCTTTCTTCTTCCTCTTATTTTCCTCGGGCTGTTCGTGGCGTTGATCGTATGGCTGATCCGGCGGATGATGCGGCCATCGGTCCCGGCGACCGCATAGGGCCTTAATTTCGGTGCGTTAGTTTCGCTGCGTTAGTCTTGGACGACGCCTACCAGCGGCGCGTGCCGAAGGTCTTGCCCACACCCAGAGTCACGTAGCGGCCCCAGGGACCGTTATTGCCCAGGTCGGCGGGGCCAAGGTTTTTGTCGCGCGCGCCCAGACGGTCGAAGAGGAAGTGCTGAGTCACGCGAAATTCGAATCCTTTGTCGAGATAGATTCCAACCCCCCAGGAGTGCTCCACGCCGATCGCATCGGGCGACCAGGTGTAGAGTGTCTTGGGAATTGTCTTGCCAAACAGGAATGTGGGCGCGCCGTACACCATGAACCTGCGCAGCGGTGTGCGGCCGAAGGGACGAACTTCCAGAATTCCCGACAGCACGTAGCGGGCAAACAGACTGCAGGGCGCGTTTACCCCGCCATACTGGCCGGCATTGCCCGCGCAGAGGTTGGGATCAACTTCGTTGTGCGGAGGCGCCAAGTCGAGTTCCGCCCAGCCCCAAAACATATCCCGAGGGAAAAACATGCGGTCGCTGGAGTCGGCCTCATGCCAGCCGCCTTGCGAGGTTTCGTGAGAAGAAGCGCTTCCTTGCGATCCGTTTGCTTGCGATCCGTTTGCTTGCGAATCAGTGCCCTGGGAGCCGCTCGATGGAGAGTTGAGGGAGGAGACTATCTGGGCTGTCGCCATCGAGAGGAACAGAGGAAGTGCGAACACCCATGACCACCGTTTCATTCGGCCTCCGAGATGAGCTTAATTTTCTAATTGCGGGATGCCGGAGTCGCAGCTGAATACCTGGGCAAACAATGGCAGGATTGGGCGCGAGTCCGGTTGAATAGAGCGGAACATTGTAACCTGCAACGTCTATCTCCACGGTCGGCCGCTGTAGCGAATTCCGTGACCATTGTCAGTCGGCGATATGAATCTAAATGCTTCAGTCCCTTTGGTCTGAACAACCTTGTCTTGACCCAACCTCGTCTTAACCCACGTCCGCGCTGTTGGGATAACCCTGCGCGAGCTTAGAGCGCTCAGACTGGACTCAAAGTCCTTCCAGAATTCATATCCCATACGTGTTTTATTCCATTCATAATACGTTCACACTAGCGAATAGCGTTAACTCACGCCAATACAGCGATATGCGGTTTGGTGCGCGGATTGCACAAAGAAGAGGCACAAGGAACCCAGGGATCCTATGCCACAAGAGATTTCCGTCTCGTACCAAGCGATCAAGAGTAAGGTTTATCGGCTGATCGATTCTCTCGTCGTCGGAGAAAAGAGCGAATCGGAGGTGCAGGAGTCGATTCAACGCTGGTGGGCTCTGATCCACCCCGCTGACCGGCCCATTGCCCAGAAATATTTGCTGCTGGTGCTGGGACGTTCCGCCTCCGCTTTGGATTGCATGGGAGACGCGTTTTTGTCGGTAAGCGAGGTCGTCCGCCCGCAAATAACCGATGCAGCGCTCCCCAGCAAACGCATGCGCCTGGTGGAACGGATCGTGAAGGAAAGCAGCGTGCGAACCGCTGTTTAGAAGAACGATTCGAGCGTTAAGACACAGATTTTACATTGTCCCGTTGCGCATCGCATCACTTCGTCTGTATCATCAATCTCATCCCTGTTGAAATTCGCAACATACTCGCGAAGGAGTAAGGAATGAGATTGTCTGCCGCGACTCTGAGTAAGATAGTTTTCCCTGCGCTGGCATCCGCAGCAGCATTGATCCTAGCTATGTCCATCACGCCTTCGTCGACGTTCGCCGGCCCAAGTCTCTACAGCTTTACGCTCAATTCCGTTGATGGCAAGCCCGCGCCTCTGGCGGAGTACAAGGGCAAAGTCGTATTGCTAGTGAATGTGGCCAGCCAGTGCGGTTACACTCCGCAATACAGCGCACTCGAAGCCATCTATGAAAAATACAAAGAGCAGGGTTTCGTCATCCTGGGCTTTCCGGCGAACAACTTCGGTGCACAAGAGCCGGGAACGAATGAGGAAATCAAGACTTTCTGCACGCGCAAGTACAGCGTCAGCTTCCCGATGTATTCGAAAATCTCGGTGAAGGGAGCGGACCAGGCGCCGCTGTATACCTATCTCACCAAGGATACCGGCGCGGGCATTGCCGGCGACATTAAGTGGAATTTCACCAAGTTCCTGGTCGACAGGAATGGAACCGTTGTGCAGCGCTTCGAGCCAGCTGTCACTCCGGATTCGAAGGAAGTTACCGCGGCGATCGAGAAACAGCTTAACCAGCAATAGGCAACCCTGCGGCCGAGTTTTTCTGAACGATTTAGTTGGGGCTTGTTGCCCAGCTGGACATCTGCGGCCCTTCATGTACAAGCGTGAGCCGGTTGATTAGACTAACAGTCATCGGCCATGTCTTCCAATCCTCCTCCACTTCCTTCTTCACTCAGAAAACACGCCGGCACGAGTGCGGCCAGTGATCAACCTGCAGTGCCCGAACCCTCGTTCTCGGAGCGCGCACGAACCCTGGTTTATATAATCCGCACCGGAAGCCTCTCGACTCTTTCCAGAAAACAGCCCGGGTTTCCGTTTGGATCGGTCATGCCTTACGCGTTGGACGTACGCGGTTGCCCGGTCTTCCTGATCAGCGCCATGGCGATGCATACGCAGAATTTAAAAGCGGATCCGCGCGCCAGTCTGCTCGTGACCCAAAATCCCGAAGATGCCGGCGGCGATCCACTGGGAGCGTCGAGAGTGACCCTGGTGGGAAATGTTCTGCCGGTACCGGCCACGGACTTGCCCGCGGCTCGAGAATGCTATTTAGCCCGCCACGCCAACAGTAAATACTGGGTGGACTTTGAAGATTTCGCTTTTTACCGCATGGACGTGGTGGACGTTTATTACGTTGGCGGCTTCGGGGTGATGGGCTGGGTAACAGCTTCCGAATACCTCGCCAGTCAGCCAGACCCTCTGGCCGATTCGATGGCGGGAATTATTCAGCACATGAACGCAGATCATCGGGACTCGCTCGTGCTGTTGGCCCGTAAGTTTGCGGGCATCGAGTCACAAGAAGCGACGATGACCGCAGTCGATCGGCTCGGCTTCCATCTGCGCCTGAAAACTTCAGAGGGTATGCGGGGCGTCCGCATTGCCTTTTTGCGGGCGGTGAGTAATTCGGCAGAAACCAGGAAAGTGCTGGTCGAAATGGTCGGCCAGTCCCGTTAAATGAACGGGTGTGGGTTGGCGGAAGAGATCACGCGGCGAGCGGCAGGAAGGGACAGCCATCTCGCTTTTGCACCGCCTGATCTTTGACGCCGCGTAATCGATGGCGTTTTCCAGTGAACCCGTCCTAAGCGCACTTCAGGGGAACCTTCCAACCCGAATCCACGTATCATTACTGAGCGGCTAACGTTGTAAATGTACAATCGTCTGTGGATCATGCGGACTGTCCTCGACATCTTCGCGCAGATCTTTCGCAACCTGTGGGCACACAAGCTGCGCTCCTTCCTCACCATGTTTGGGATTGCCTGGGGAGTGGGCTCGCTGCTTCTCTTGGTGGGAGTGGGCGAAGGCTTTCGCTCGGGAAATAAGCGCGAGTTGGCGGAGTTCGGCAGGAATATCATGTTTCTTTTTCCTGGGCGCGCACCCGCGGTTGCGGGCAGCATGAACTCCGCCCGGCCGTATTTACTCACCTACCAGGACTATGTGGATGTCCGCACGCAAGCACCCCACGTGGGGAATGCGTGCCCGATTCTTTCCCGCACCGACCTGCATCAAGTCAGCGAATTCGCCACTGCCGGCGTCGAAATTCTGGGCACAGAACCTCAGCTGAATGAGATCAGTTTTCTTCCCCTCAAGGATGGACGCTGGCTCAACGAGATGGATGAAGTACAGCGGCGCAATGTCATCGTGCTCGGCAATGAACTGCTGAAAACCTTATTTCCCGGCCGCCCGGCGGTGGGGGCTTTCGTGCTGCTGGACGGCATTCGCTTCGAAGTCATCGGCACCATGCCTCACCTCGGACGCGGCAACAATACCTGGCTAAACATGCGCGGCTACATCCCCTTTCCCGTGATGGCCACGTACTTCCCACTGAAGGGAGAAAATCACCAGAACTCGATTTCTTTCATTGAATATCAGCCGCGCGTAACTGCCGAGCATCGTCTCGCCGAGGCTGACGTTCACCGCATCATTGCGCGCAATCATGGATTCGATGTCAACGATGAAAACGCTTTTGATGGATGGGATTCCATTGAGGAATCGAAAATGGTGGGAACGATTTTCGACGTCATGAATATGTTCCTGGGGACGGTGGGCATGGTCACGCTGGGTCTGGGAGCCATCGGCGTGATTAATATTATGCTGGTCGCGGTCAGCGAACGCACGCGTGAGATTGGACTGCGAAAAGCCCTGGGCGCCACCAATCGCAGCATTCTCTTCCATTTTTTTCTGGAAGGATTGCTGCTCACCCTGTTTAGCGGGCTCATCGGCATGGGCCTGGCGACAGGTTTGATGGCGATGCTGGGAAATGTGCAGGGGCCGGGCGGCTTTGATCCGCCTAAATTAGTGCCGATGTCAGCGTTTCTCGCGATCGGCAGCTTGACGCTGGCCGGAGTATTTGCGGGTCTTTATCCCGCGCGCAAAGCCGCCATGCTGCAGCCGGTGGAAGCCCTGCGGCAGGAGTGATGTCGCGGCGCACGAGTTACAAAACACGAGTTACAAAAAAAGAGTAACGCGACATGTTGCATGATCTGCTCCAGGAAGCGTACGGCGCCATGCGGCACAATCGCCGCCGCACGGCGCTCACCATGCTGGGCATGGCCTGGGGCATTGCCACCGTAGTTATGCTGCTTGCGTACGGCGATGGTTTTGGCCGGGCCTGCGCCAACATTTTTGCCAACTTCGGCACCAAGCTGGTCATCGTGGTGCCAGGTCGCACTTCCATGCAGGCAGGCGGGCAGAAAGCGGGAGTCCTCGTCCGCTTCACTCAGGACGACGTGGAAGCGCTGACTACGAACCTTCCCCAGATCACGCATATCACTCCCGAGGTCAGCAAGCAGGCCAGCGTCCAATATGACACCAGAATTTTCACCTGGGCGGTCACCGGAAATTATCCCAACGTGTTTGACGTTCGCTCCCTCAAACTCGATCAAGGTCGTTTCTACAATCCGGAAGATGAAATTCAGCGCGCTCACGTCGCGGTGATCGGTTCGGAGGCGAAGGAGAAGCTGTTTTCCGGTCGCAACGCGCTGGGCGAACACATCCGGCTCGACGGCCTGAGCTTTGAAGTCATCGGCGTTCTGAGCGCCAAGATGCAGGAAGGAAACGATGACATTAACCGCGTGGTGTACGTGCCGTTCAGCACCATGAGCGAGCTGAAAAATACGCATTATCTGGACAGCATCTGGTTCACCTATCAGACTCCGGAGTACGAGAGCCTGGAACAGACGGTGCGCACCATCATGGCGACGCAGCACAAGTTCAGCCAGACGGATCGGCAAGCGGTAGAAGTATTCAACCTGATGACGCAGGTTCATCAGTTCGAAATTATTACGCTTGGGCTAAAGGTCCTGATGGGTTTCATCGGCACGCTGACGCTGGGCATTGGCGG
Source organism: Acidobacteriaceae bacterium (assembly GCA_003132445.1). Classification (GTDB taxonomy): domain Bacteria; phylum Acidobacteriota; class Terriglobia; order Terriglobales; family Acidobacteriaceae; genus Sulfotelmatobacter. The sequence continues at coordinate 90,348 of PKXU01000201.1, forward strand.
CGTGGGCCTGATGAATATCATGCTGGTATCGGTGACGCAGCGCACGCGGGAGATTGGCGTGCAGAAGGCGCTCGGCGCTCGGCGGCGCTACATCCTCTTCCAGTTTCTTGCCGAGGCGCTGACCATCACCTTCATCGGCGGCGTGCTCGGAGTGCTGCTGGCGTACCTCGTAGCCATTTCGGTGGGAAGGCTTACGTTGTACAGCGCTTTTGCGAAGAATGGAGAAGCCGGCGACATCCGGCTGATCATCGCTCCCGGAACGCTGATCGCGTCTACACTCATCCTCGGCGCCGTTGGCCTCATCAGCGGCATGATTCCCGCGTTCCGCGCGTCGCGGCTGAATCCGATCGAGGCATTGCGTCACGAGTAGTTCCAATGGAGGCGTCTCAGCGATGGCGCTGTTAGCCCAACCGGGCGTACAATGCCCTCCGTTTTCGATCTAAGGCGGGATCTTAGGCAATCTCTCATCCTAATCTTTGCGATCAACACGGCAGCTGGCACACCGCGTCCTACACCGTCCCGCAAAAGGTTGGGCTTCCGCTGCAAGGGATCGGTCTCGTCTCGTTCCTCAAGGAGGGGACTCTTGATGCAACTTGCCAAACGAATGACGGTTTTGTGTTTGTTTGCGTGCGTTACCTGTTCTGCTCGACAAGTGGCCAATCCAACCGGAATGAGAGACCACGAGCAGGGGCAAGTCTCCCTACACCTAGAAAGGAGCGAGACGCCAGCCGCTCGGGGACACGGCACGATCGTGGTGGTTGTAGCCGCAAAAAACGGCTACGCTCTGGCCGCTGACAGTCGGCTGACCTTAAGTAACAGCAGTGGAGAGGTTGTAGGTAGAAGAGACGATGGCCAGAAGTCATTTCCCGTTGGGAAAATCACCGCGTGCGTAGTTGCGGGCAACGTCAGTTCCACTGCACCGGGGGATGGCTTCGTGCTTGAAGCGTCCGTTGCCAGAGAGATGGAGTCTCAAAATCAAGTCCTGAGGCGCAATAGCAGGCTCGCTGAATACATGGATGCCCGTGAGTTCGCTAGCTTATTTCAAGACCGTCTCTTCACTGTCATTTTGGGATTGCTAGACGCCCAGGTCACTCATCTGCAGAATCCGGTTTTTGGAATGAGTGCCGTTTCATTCCGGCCCGACGGGACTAGGCAATGGGTGAGTTACTACCAAGACTTCACCGTAGAAGCCGACTTTGCTGGCCGCAAGTATTTCTCGCCCGGAAAAATTACTCCAATTCCCGAACCGGCGTCGCAGGTTGTGGCCATCGGCGCAGCGTCGTCAATGGTATACGGAGTAACATCGCTTGATCGGCCAACCGACGCAATTCCGTTTACCACCACTCACATTATGCGTCGTTATTTCGAGCTTAAGAAAGGCGGTCACCTGGAGGAGCTTTCGCTATTAGAAGCCCAGCGATTGGCCGCCGGCTTGGTTGAAGATGCTGTAAGGCGCGCCCCCGAAGAGGACGGAGTTGGTGGGCCTATTGATCTCGCGACACTTTCAGCCGACGGCTTCCGCTGGATTGCTCAAAAGCAAAACGTTGCACCGCTAACGCCGATGTTTAAGTCACGTTACACAAATTATTTTGCTGACAGCAATGGTCCCCAGCCTCTCGACGGCTTCGAGTGCGTGCGCTGCACATTTCGCAACCAGACTTTCACCTTTAAGGGCAATGCCGACTTTAGGTTAGTTCAGCCTATTTTTAGGGACGAATGCGAAGTGAAATTGGATGCCAACGCTAAATACAGAAAGCCGCAAGCCGTCGATCAAATTAGGCGGGTGATGGGTAGCAGTTGCAAGGTAACGGAGCTACCTGCCCAGCGGTATGGAAGATGAAAGCCGCCATCGCCGTTACTCGGACGATTTCTACTCAAATGCTGGCCATCTCCTATATGTCGTAGTACAACGCGAACTCGTAAGGGTGCGGACGCTGGCGGATGGCGTCGACTTCGTTTGAGCGCTTGTAATCGACGTACGTCCGCAGGAGTTCCTCGGTGAAGACGTCGCCCTTCAGCAGGAACGCGTGATCGCGCTCCAGCGCATCGAGCGCTTCTTCCAGCGAGCCGGGGATGGAGGGAACGCTTGACAGTGCCTCGGGGTCGAGTTCGTAGATGTCTTTATCCAGTGGCGGGCCGGGGTCCATCTTGTTTTCGATGCCGTCGAGTCCGGCCAGCAGCATAGCGGAGAAGGCCAGATACGGATTGCAACTCGGGTCGGGAGGGCGAAACTCGACGCGCTTGGCTTTGGGAGCGATCGAATGCATGGGAATGCGGCAGGCAACGGAGCGATTGCGGCGCGAGTAAGCCAGATTAACCGGCGCTTCGAATCCAGGCGCTTCAACTCCGGAAACGAGGCGCTTGTAGGAATTCGTGCTGGGGGCGATGATCGCTGAAAGTGCAGGGCCATGCTTGATCAGGCCGCCGACGTACCAGAGCGCCAGCTGAGACAACCCTGCATATCCGTCGCCCGCAAATAGCGGTTCGCCGTCCTTCCATAGCGACTGGTGAGTGTGCATGCCGCTTCCGTTGTCGCCAAAAATGGGCTTGGGCATGAACGTCACCGTTTTGCCTTCCAGGTTGGCGACATTTTTCACAACATATTTAAAGAGCAGCATCTTGTCGGCTGAGCGCAGCAGCGAGTCGAACTTCAAATCAATTTCCGTTTGACCGCCGCTAGCCACTTCGTGGTGATGACATTCCACGTCCAGGCCACAGGCTTGCATGGTGAGCATCATCTCGGAGCGCAGGTCCTGATAATGGTCGGTGGGCGCGACCGGGAAATAACCTTCGCGGTGACGCGGACGATACCCCAGATTGTTCTCTTCCCTGCCGGAATTCCAGCGTCCTTCCTCAGCATCGATGTAATAAAAACCGTACTGCTCGCGCTGATCAAAGCGCACGTTGTCGAAGATAAAAAATTCAGCCTCCGCGCCGAAATAAGCCGTGTCCGCAATGCCGGTTGCAGTCAGGTATATTTCGGCCTTTCTCGCGATGTAGCGGGGGTCGCGGTCATAACGCTGTTTGGTGACGGGATCGACCACGTCGCAGACCAGCACCAGCGTGGGAACTGAGGTGAAGGGATCGAGCAGATGAAAATTCGCATCCGGCTTAAGTAGCATGTCGCTTTCGTGGATGCCCGCCCAGCCGCGGATGGATGAGCCGTCAATGCCGAACCCCTCTTCGAAGCTGGATTCCGTCAGTTGTGCGATGGGATACGAGACATGATGCCAGAGGCCGGGAATATCGGTGAAACGCAGGTCGAGAATCTTCGCGTCATACTTCTTCGCGAACGCCAGAACGGTCTTGGCATCAGCCATTAAAAAAACTCCTCTGCGGGAACGCAATCTGTTCGGAAATTTCGCGAGCGCCGACTTACAGTCCGGTACCCAGCAGGCTGCTACAATCGGTCGCGTTGTGCAGACCGAGGAGTGTAAAGCCAGTGGCCGAGGCTGGCAATTCGATTGTTCTTATAGCGGGGATAACGCGACTTTATACTGAAGTCGACGAAAAGCTTAAACCACAGAGGACACGGAGGAACACGGCTAATGCTTTTCGTTTTCTGTTCCTCTGTGAGACCCTGTGCCCCCCTGTGGTTCAGGTGTAGTGCTCGTCTGTCTTATGGACTTCGATCAGCTCGAAACTTTTCTTGAAGTGGCGCGGCACGCGTCGTTTTCGCGCGCGGCGGAGAAACGTTTTCGCACGCAGCCTGCCATTTCGTCGCAAATTCGCGGGCTAGAAGAAGAAGTCGGCGCCAAACTGTTCGATCGCTCGGGCGGCAAAGTGTCGCTTACGGCCGCGGGCAAGGCGTTTCAAAAATATGTAGAGGAAACGCTCGACGCCCGCAAGGCAATGCTGGTTTCCATTGCCGAGATGGAGCGCATTCCACGCGGCGAGATTATTGTGGGCGCGAACGAAGGCACCTGCCTGCACATCTTGCCCTATGTTTTTGCCGACTTCAAGAAGCAGTATCCCGATGTTTCGGTGAACATCAAGCGAGCCGATTACGGCAAGATTCTCGAATCCATTATCGACAACTCAGTCGATTTCGGCGTCATTTCCCTTCCCGTCACCGATACTCGGCTGACCGTGGTTCTTATCCATCGCGATGAATTGATCGTGATTGCGCCTCCGCAACATCCGCTGGGAAAATTAAAGTTGGCCACTATTGCCGATGTGGCAAAGTTTCCGCTGGTCGTGCCCAAGGCCGGGCATACGCGAGACGCCATTGAGCAACTTTTTCACGAGCGGCGATTGAAGCCGAACTTCACCATGGAACTCGATTCAAGCGAACTGCTGAAGCGTTTCGTGGCGGCCGACGTTGGCGTCGGCTTCATTGCCCGATCGAACGTGGAAGAAGATGTTCGCGCCAAGGTTCTGGCCGCGATTCCCATTGCCGACGCGCAGGTGCGCCGCGACTTGGCGCTGGTTTTCCGCAAAGATAAGGCTCTCAGCCGCGCCGCGCTCGCTTTCATTGACATCGCGGTAAAGCACAAATCTACGGAAGAATTGGTGCATACCCCAAGTCGGTGACTTAGTCGATGGTGATCCAGTCAATGATCAAGGCGACCTGCCCACTTCTTTTTCTGGCGATTTTGCTCGCGAGCGCGGCAAGCGTGGGCCAGGCAGCGTCGGCGCAGAAGCCTCTAGCGCAAATGCCAGCCTCCGAGCGAAAGTTGATTGCAATCAAAGTAATCGGAAGCAAACGCTATTCCGAGCAGGCCATTGCCGCCGCGACTGGGCTGCAAATCGGCGCCGCTGTCGATGACGACGATTTCAAAAGAGCTGCGCGCCGCCTCGGCGACATGGGAGTCTTTACCGAAATCGGCTACACCTTTTCGTACTCGTCCGCGGGAACGAAGCTGGAATTGAAGGTTACGGATACCGCGAAATTCGTTCCCGCACACTTCCAAGATTTCGTCTGGTTTTCCGATGCCGAACTCCGCCAGCGAATCCAGCAACACGCCCCGCTCTTCGATGGAGAATTGCCCATCTTCGGGCGCTTGGCCGATGAGGTTTCTGACGTGCTTCAGGCTCTCCTGGTCGAAAACTCAATCCCGGGGCACGTTGAATTCGTGCGGGCGGGCAAAACTGATGGTCCCGTGGAGTCAATTAATTATCGCGTGAACGATGTTCTCATCCAGGTTCGGAACATCGAGTTCACTGGCGCTGCACCCGATGATGTTCCCGCCCTCAAAGAGGCCGGTGAACGGCTTCCCGACCACGAGTATTCCCGCACCCGCCTCAACCAGTTGGTTCAGAAACAACTTATTCCGATCTATTACGAGCGGGGATACTTGAAGGCACAGTTCGGCGAGCCGCAACCGAAAGTCGTAAAGTTGCCGTCCGCCGAAACCCCTGCCGCCGAAACCGAAAATGGGCCGCGCAACCAGACCGTTGTCGACGTAACGTTTGCGGTTACTCCCGGCCCGCAGTACAGGTTGAAAAGTCTGGAGTGGTCCGGCAATCATGTGTTCGCTACCGAGATGCTGCAGAAGATGGTTCGCGCCGAGGCCGGCAAACCAGCCAATACGATCCGGCTAGGTGACAATTTGAAGGACATTCAGAAGCTCTACGGATCGCGCGGATTTCTTACCTGTACGATCAAGCCAGAGGCGAGCTTTGACGATGCCACGGGAACAGTTGCAATCCGCCTCGATGTGACCGAAGGGTCGGTTTTTCATATGGGCGAACTCGAGTTTCGGGGCCTCGACAATAGCCTTACAGCAAAGCTTCGCAACGCCTGGAAGCTGCGCCCAGGAGACGTTTACGACTCCACGTACCTCAGCGAATATCTGCCCGCGGCCCACAAGCTACTTCCAGCGACCTTGGATTGGGAGGTAGCGTCGCACGTGACTGCCAACGTCCGCGACAAGACCGTCGACATCGATCTTATCTACTCGGTGAAGGCCCCGAAATAGGGGCCGCGCCGGGCACGCCCGGTTTCGATTTATTCTCCTACAAGGCCGTCATCCCGAGGCGCGGCGTACTTCAGCCGCGCGAGGTATCTCCCATAGATTCGACCAGTGGGAGATCCCTTCGACTTCATCTCAGGGCAGGCTCTTCGTTCCGCCTGCTGCACTCAGAATCACCCGGACCGTCGACCGAAAAATTCAAATTGAGCCGTCACCTTCCGTCGGACACGCCCAGGAGGGTCCAGTGCTTGTTCGGTTTTTGGAACAGTTTCATCGCACCTTTCGTGCAGCGCAATTCGTCGGGTAGTCTGAGCTTGCTTTATACGTACTAATCTTTGCGGCAACCAAGGCTTGGCCCGGGCCCTCCCCCCTAAGAAAATCCGGGCGTCAGCGGGGACGCGCGCCAGCGCTCCCCGCTTTTTCCTTGCTCACGCTCACAATAACCTGTAACTTCTTGTGCGATAACTCATCCTCTAGGCGAGGGCTGCACCGGCATTGCTCGGACGGCGGTCCACAAGGAGAATCCACGATGAACACACGAGTTTGGAAGGCAGGGCTTTTTCTATTAAGCCTGATTATGATCGTAGGTCTAAGTGTCTCGGCTGTGTTCGCCGCCAGAGCACAGACATTCACGGGAACGGTAAGCGACTCCATGTGCGGCGCCAAACATGCGATGCCGGGAAACGACGCGGCGTGTACCCGCGCCTGCGTCAGCAAGGGATCGAAGTACGCTCTCGTATCAGGCGATAAGGTCTATACGCTCGACACCAGCGACAAAACAGCTTTGGCGACTCTCGACAAGAACGCTGGAGCCAAAGTCACTGTTACTGGAACCGAAAAAGACAATACCATCACAGTCACGCGTGTTACCGCCGCTCCCTGACGCGCAACCTGTTCGCGCAGCCGTGGGACACGCTTCCGTTTCTTCCGTAGTCTCTTCAGCGCTCCCGCATTTTTTTTTACTCATCCCGTAAATTCATACTTCCTTTACAAAACATTGTGTTAGATTGTGCATTCTTAACACTCACTTTCTCTTTTTGGAGGATCACCGAATTGGGCAAAGACATGGTTCCGAAGCGGATTTTCTTTACCAAGGGAGTGGGGAAACACCGCGAGCGGCTGACTTCGTTTGAATTGGCGTTGCGTGACGCTGGAATTGCTGCCCAAAATCTGGTGAGAGTTTCGTCGATCTTCCCGCCCAACTGCAAGCTGCTCGCCCGCAAAGAAGGTGTGAAATACCTGCATCCTGGAGAAGTGGTTTTCGCCGTCGTCGCGGAAAACTCCACGCGCGAGCCGCATCGCTTGCTGGCGTCGTCGATCGGCGTGGCCATTCCCGCCGACCGCAACACCTACGGTTATCTGAGCGAGCATCACTCTTTCGGCGAGACCGAAGACGCCGCCGGAGAGTACGCCGAGGAGCTCGCCGCGGAAATGCTCGCCACCACCCTAAACGTGGAATTCGATCCCGACCGCTCCTGGGATGAGAAAAAGCAGATCTACCGCCTTTCCAACAAAATCGTGCGCACCGCCAACGTGACCCAATCTGCGGTGGGCGACAAGCGCGGCTTGTGGACGACGGTCATTGCTTCGGCGGTGCTGATCTTCGACTAATCGGGAATCGATTCCCGAATCAAGTGGCAGCCGTCCGACGCGTACAACGCAACAACAGAGGGTGCCCCACCTTTCGCGATTTTCGAAAGGTGGGTGTCGCAGACCTCGACGCCCTGCTCATCCGTCAAATATGTTGAGGGTCAGGTGGTGTCCTAAAGGATAGGCTACGGATGGCGCAAGGAAGTCGTATAAACAGCTACACAAATACCCGCCAGGACAATTAGAATGACGATCCAATCCATCCAGTCGAGGTTTTGCAAGCGTGTTTTCCAACCGGAGATGGACGCAGGCTGCATTGGTTCTGAATCTCCTCGGAACCGTCGCGTTATTCTACTCATTCCAAGCAACCTCCTCAAACTTTAGACTCGTGACCCACAAGACCGAGTCGGTTCTAGCAGGAGTTGAGGAAGAGTCGGCATTATGTGTATACGGGCACGCCATGATGGTTGCCGGGAAGAACGGCGGTTGGAAAATTGGAGGCGGCTCATGTCCTGATTGGGAGCATGCCAAGGCTGCCGCTGTGGTAAATATCGAACACCCGATGTTCGAAGGCTTGGGATTTACGTTAGTCATATTCGGATTTGCCCTCCAATATTTTGCTGTCCCGCAGCCCAAAACCGTTGCTCAAATGAGGGAAGAGCTGAAACGTATCAAGGCGGAGCAAAAGAAGCCCAAGACCTAATTGATACCTTCGCACAGGTCTACACCTTACGTCTGTGACGAGCGACCATTGTCCGGCTGTGGGAAAACAACGCACTGCTAGGACACCACCGAGGATCACGCGCATCCTTTTTCCACAACCTTCCACAGCGAAAAAATCTAGTTCTTGTGACGAACAACCTTTACTGAGAATTTCAGAAGGAGCAAGCTTGCTCCATGTGCGAGCTCTCCCCCATCAGATCTCTTCGATCGATCCAAGAAACCGCTCTCAGATCAGGTTTTGCCCAAGAATCGCCAGAGCACCGCATCCAAATCGTTCAAATCGAATCTAAGTCCTTACTTTGGAAGATTTTAGAAGCAAGTCATTGCGAATCAATATTTTACGTGGATCCAATCATATCCATTTCAAAGAACCCGTTAAGAATGAGTATTTTACGAGAAACGGACAAAAAAATGTCGATCCCCGCTTCCCCGGTGCGCCATAAAGCGCCGCTGGCCGAGGGACCTCCATTCCGGCCGCTTTCTTTGGATCGATTGATAAGTATTTGAATCTAATACAGTTGATTAATGCTTTCCGCTTGGGCGATTTCCAAAGAAGTAACACTTTGGTAATCAATCAATGAGCCAAATGTAACATGCGGTTAACGGAATTCGTTTATTATCGATGTTGTAGGAAGTAGGAAAGAAAAAGAACAGGACGAGGAATACCCAGTGGACTTCGAAACACGCAGAAAAAAGCAACAAGCCTTGATGGTGCAGTTAGTGGAGCGAAAGGTGCGTTCTCGCGCCAAGCAGCTCTACGAAACTCGCGGCCAGGAGGAAGGCCAAGCCCTACAGGACTGGTTTCAGGCAGAGTCAGAAGTGCTTGGAAACAGTATTCTTGCGCCGTTGTACCGGAGGCTTAAGACAGGTACTACCGCGTCTGAACAGAAAAGATCCTCCGAGAATTTCAGCAACCAGGATTCCGCCGCGTGCGAGACCGCCTAGCCTCGCCTAAGACTTCGGAAGCTCCCCTTCTAGACGTTCCTCAAAACTTTCATTTTCGAGCGGTAGCCTTGGTGCCTTTGCGCACGCTTCCGCCTTTTTTGACCTTGTTCAATCGCTCGATCACGGCTGCGACGATGATCGGCAGCCCAACAGTCGCGTCCACGAAGACTTCGCCAAATTTCCCGCCTTCCGAGGGTGGGACGAACTTGCCCCACGAAATCGCCTCGCTATAGGGACTGCCAGATAACCCTCCCCAGTAAACGGGCTCGGGGCAAATTCTCAGTCCATAGTGATATCGCTTCAGCGGCAGATTTTCGCCCAGGCGGCGATGCCTGAGTTCGATGAACGGCCCAAACTGTTGTGACCAGTTGCGGGGCACGCCGCCGCCGATTGTGAAAATTCCCAGCTTCTTCTGGCGCAGCAGAGTTGCCGCAAAATGCTCCAGATCTTCGAAGGGATCGAAGCGGATTTTGTGTCTTCCCGTAGACTCCCGCAGCCGATTGTTGAGCGCGGTGTCGAGACCGAGTTCAGAGTCGCTGAACGCCGGCACAAACACCGGCACGCCCTGTTCATACGCCGACTTCAAAATTCCGCGCTGGCCCTGATTGCGCTTCGCCAAGTACTCACCGATGGCATGGTTCAGTTTGTAGGAGCACATTACCTCGTTGTGGTCCCAAGCCTCCAGCACGGCCGACATCACTTCCTCGACGTCGTCCAGGTTTTGTTCCGGCTCAAGCGTGTCGTAAACGCGGTTGTAACCCTGCTCGTAAAGCTCTTCATCGGAAACCTCAGGATTGGCTCTAAAGTGCGCCCGTCCCGTGGCCTCGACTAATCCGTGGGCCATGAGCGCGCCGGTAGAAACAATCGCATTCACAATGCCGCGATCAATCAACTCGGTGACGATCAATCCTTGCTTAGCGACAGTCATCGCGCCGGCCAGGGTCATCACGATGAAGGCGTCTTGGTCGAGGGCCATCGCTTCGAGCACATCGGCCGCCTCCCCGAGCTGGCGTCCAGTGAATGCGGTTTTCGACATCGCCCGCACCAGATCGTCAATCGACCGTACTTTAGTGAGGTCCAGCGGCTCAAGCGGAATCAAACGGTCTTCAATCGGATTGTGCAGCTGACGGTCTTTGCCCTCGCCGCCGGCGCCGTGACCCGGATTCGAATGCGGCTTCGAATTGCCATGATTGTTGTGTTTCAACGCAGGCCTCCAAGCGGACTGCAATCTCACCCGACTCACTACTCTACAGCAACTAGAGGATGGCAGCCACGCTGCTGGAACACCTCATGTGCGACGGCCGCCTTAGCCTGCCCTGAGCGAAGTCGAAGGAGCTGTCCGGTCGAGCGAAGCTCGGCAAGCCTGATGCGCCGGAATCACCGTCGCACTGCTACTCCGCGATTCCTACGCTACACTGCCAGCGTGCCCGGCAAGCGCAACTTCGAAGATCAACTCGCGGCGCTGGACGCGCTTCGCCAACTGCCGGAGAAAACTCGTGTCGAGCCCGTGCGCAAGGCGCTGGCGCATCGCAATAATTTCATGGTCGCGAAAGCCGCGGATCTTGTTCGCGATTCCCGCATGGCACAGCTCATTCCCGAACTACTGACCGCGTTCGACCGCTTCTTCGACAATTCAGTGAAGACCGATCCGCAATGCTGGGCCAAGAACGCGATCAGCCGTGCGCTCGTCGCGCTGGATTACCAGGAGCCGGAAATCTATCTTCGCGGGATGCGGCACATCCAGATGGAACCAGTCTGGGGAGGCCAGTCTGACACTGCCGGAACGCTGCGCGCCACTTGTGCGCTGGCGCTGGTGCAATGTCGCAGCCTTACCGACACGGATTTGCTCGAACATCTCATCGAACTCCTGAATGATAAGGAAAAGTTCGTTCGTGCGGAAGCAGTGCGAGCCATCGAGCAGGTCGGCACTCCAGCTGCGTCGCTTCTGCTGCGCCTGAGAGCCGTGATCGGCGGCGACGAACCCGAAGTGCTGGGAGGATGCTACAGCGGAATCCTGCGCCTTGAAGGCGTAAGCGCAATCCCCTGGATCGGACGTTTTCTGGCCCCGGCGCACGACGCAGCTGCGGAAGTGGCGCTCGCGATTGCCAGCACGCATTCTCCCGAGGGTTTCGCTGCGCTGCGAGAATCTTACGTCAAGACTAACGACCCGTGGTGGCGTTCCGTTCTGCTTTCTGCGATCGCACTCACTCGCCAAGACGCTGCTATGGAATTCTTGTTCGAACTAGTTCGCACCGAATCGCTCGATGCCGAAGCCGCGATTGAAGCCATTCTCCGATCTGTCCCAGAGGAGAAAATGGTCAAGGACCTGCAAGAACTGGTCGCGGGAAATCCGCGATTAGCGCGCGTGATCGCCGCAAACCAAACGGACTCCAAATAACTAGAGCGAGTGTTTGGGTAAAAGTTGCTTCCAGCTGTCTGGCAAGAAAAAAGCCCGGACCGCAAAGGCCCGGGCTTTTCCTCGTTGACTGCCGAGTTATTGCCGACTCCTGCTCAGCCGGCGGTTAACGTGCCACCGTCAAGGTGATGGGCACGCTGTTGCTGAGTGATCCGGAAGTTCCGATCAGCTCAATCGTGGTGGTTCCAGTCGGCGCCCGGCGGGTAGCGCTGAACGTGATGGTAACGGTCTTTGAGCCGTTTGCCGGTGGAGTAACCGGGTTGGCCGAAGCCGTTGCCGATACGCCACTGGGAAATTCATTTGCGCTCAACTCGACCGCAGAATTGAATCCGCCTTCACTGGTGATGGTGAGTGTGGTCGACGCGCTACCGCCCTCGTCGATGGTTAAGGAAGCAGGCGAGAGCTTCAGGGTGAAGTTCTTCGTCGTCGTGGTACTCGTCACCGTCAAAGATACCGTAGTGGTTTCGACGATGCTGCCTGACGTTCCGGTCACCTTGATGCTATAGGTACCGGCGGCCGTGGTTGAGGCCACGGTCAAGGTCAGTGTGGAAGATCCAGCTCCGGTAATCGAAGTTGGACTGAAGCTTACGGTCACGCCCGTCGGCTGCCCACTGGCAGACAGCGAGATCGACGAGTCGAAGCCGTCGGTCACGGTACTGGTAATGGTAGAGGTTCCCGATTTTCCCTGCGCCACCGAAACAGAAGTAGGCGAAGCCGAAAGGCTGAAGCCCGGAGTCGACGACGAACTTCCGGCCAGTGCGTTGATCAGGCCAGAGCCGTTCGGACTGCCCCAACCGGTCGCCAGGTCGTATCCGGTGGTTGCCGAATAACCGTTGCTGCCGCTGGTGACGTCGTGGAAATCCGAGTCATAGTTCGAGCTCTCGCCAATCGAATACAAAGTCGGATTGATGAAGCCCACGGTCTTATTGCCGTTCGCGACTGCCTGCTGATTAACCAGGGCCAGGTAGCCGGCCCACATCGGCGCAGCGAAGCTGGTGCCTCCGTATTCGTTGGCGGTGCAAGTGGTTTGGTCGGCACAAACGTAGAAGGTGAAGTTCGCATTGGCCGAAACGTCTGGGCCGTTGCGATAAGTTTTGGAACACGAGGAGCAACTGCTGGCTGCGCTCGTCTGCCAGGAAGGAATCGCATACTTGTCGGGCGAGATGCCGCCGCCGCCATCGACCCACGCGGTTTCGGAACTCCACGGACCGGCAGCGCTGCTCGTGGTCAGGTCCGTACCGCCGACCGAGGTGACATAAACATCATCGGCAGGATAAATCTCCGAAGACGTACCCCACTTGCCGCTGTCACCGGCCGCTTGAAACAGATTCTGCCCCTGCGCCGCGAACTCTTCGAAGTAAGGATTGTCGGTGCTGGGGTCCGCTGGACTCCACGTCCAGGACGAGCTCAATTGCGCATTCAGGGGACTGGCCGTAGCCATGGCGTTGAAGATAGCTGCGTCGGTCGATCCTACGTACATTACCAGGCTCGACAGGCCGGGAGCCATGCCGATCGCTTGAGTCATATCGAGGGTCTGCTCGGTATCGTCACAACCGCTGCTCTCGAGGCAACTCGTGCTGGTCCCGTCGGTGGACTTAAGAGTGACCGGGACATTGTTGGTCTGATGCACGTTCGTGAAGTAAGTATTCAGATCGGCCAAATCGGTTCCGTCGAATTCAAGCAGCCCCAACGACTGACCGCTCCCGGTGAGACTTCCACCGTAATACGCCGCGCGCATGTCGCTGCCCAAAAACGAGGCCGATGGGCCGGAGCCAGTAGTGGCGCTCGGTTTCGCCGACTGTTCCCGATGCATCGCGGGATGCGGGATCGAATAATTGTCCAAGCCGGAGATGTGCCATAGCTGAACCGAAAGGCTAGGAGTCGGCTCGCGGTCGGGAGCGTAGAAAGTGCGATTTTCAGTGGGATGCTGATAGACGCCCAGCGTCAGATGGAACGCTTGCTCGATCGCAGCGACCGAACCGGTAACGTCGACATTGAGGCGATTCGGAGAAGTTCCGACCACCTTAAGACCGTTCGCTTCGGCAAAATGAATTACAGAGTTATAGTCTTCCTGCGTGGGACCAAACTCTGCCGTGAACTGTTCCACGGTAAGGAACTGTCGATAGGACGGGCTGGAAGGGTCGTACAGTTTTTGTAGCAGGTCATCGAGCGCGGGCTGGTTGCGCAGCGGCAGGGCCAGCACCAAGCGCATGGATTGCGTTGCGGGCAGTCGACCAACTGATTTCGCTTGTCCGTTAGCTGTCACTTCACGCACGTGGCGTGTCGATAAGGGCAAGGACTCGGCTTGGCAAACCATACTCACGATCGACATAAGCGCCACGATCGTGAGCAAAGAAGTGCTTAACTTTCGAATCATAACTTCTCCTTGTTTGGGTATCATCAACCTGCGTTTGTGTGTCGACCTGGCTGTCAGGCCAGAACTTCCCTGGTGTTTGACTTCAAGTGGCGTCGATTTCCCATCTGCTTGGGCTGGAGAAACGATCGTGTCTTGAGCGTTCCCAGTCGCGATCCGCAAGCAGTCGTGCCGAAATTGCCAGACATTCTACTTCACTCTTGCAAATAATCACGCGAATAAGTTGTCAATTCTGTTTTCCGAACAAGGCTGAAATGCCTGCTTGAAGGCACTCCTGGAATTCAAGCCGCGGGTTTAAAGCCCAATCCAAGTCAGCGACTTCAATGTTTCAGGTGCGAGGTCCGAGGTCTGAAGGATGATGCCGAGAGTGCGACCTGTGCCTGGATGCTATATTGTTCGCGGAGGTGGGAACGCGTGCCCCCGGAAAAATTTCGCGTGGCCCTGGTGCAGATGTCCTGCGGCCCGGAGCCACAACAGAATCTGGAGAAAGCCTTAAGCCGGACCGCGGATGCTGCCGGACGCGGAGCGAAGGTGGTTTGCCTGCCCGAGCTTTTTCAGACACAGTATTTTTGTCAGCGTGAAGATCATTCATTGTTCGACTTGGCTGAACCGATTCCCGGCCCGACCAGTGAAAAACTCTCCGCTGCGGCACGCAGCAACGGGGTCGTCCTGATCGCGTCTTTGTTTGAAAAGCGCGCGGCCGGCGTTTACCACAACACTGCAGCCATCTTCGATAGCGACGGTTCGCTGCGCGGCCTCTACCGCAAGATGCACATTCCCGACGATCCGCTCTACTACGAAAAGTTTTACTTCACGCCCGGCGATCTCGGATTTCGCGCGCTCGACACCAGCGCCGGCCGGCTGGGCACGCTCGTCTGCTGGGATCAGTGGTTTCCGGAGGGTGCGCGTCTCACGGCCCTGCAGGGCGCTCATGTGTTGTTCTACCCCACCGCGATTGGATGGCATCCTGCGGAGAAGGCTGAGTTCGGCGAGGCCCAGCACGACGCCTGGCGCACCATCCAACGGGCCCACGCCATTGCCAACGGAATTTATGTAGCGGTTGTAAACCGCGTGGGTTTCGAAACCGGCAACGTTCGCGGCAATTCCGCTTCCGGACAAGGACTGGAATTCTGGGGCGCATCTTTTTTCTGCGATCCTTTCGGGCGAGTGCTGGCAGAGGCTTCGCATGATCGCGAGGAAATTCTTGTGGGCGACGTTGATTTGAAGGCACTGGAAGACATCCGCCGCAACTGGCCTTTCCTGCGCGACCGCAGGATTGACGCGTATGCCCCAATCAGCAACCGGCTGATCGATTGAAGCCAAGCAAATGAGACGGACACGCACACTCAGGGGGTTCAGGCTATGGGCGAGCGTCGTACTCCTTGGCTATACGTTGCTTTTCGGCGCGTTCTCCCTGGCAAAGCTTTCTTCCGCCCGAAGTTCGCGCTGGGATGTCTCGTGGTCTGCTGTGGCGTGGGTGGCGGGGGGGCAGCTTTAGTTGTTTCACCTAGCACCTTCTTGGATCCTCGCACCAAGCCTTAGATCGAAGCTACTAAGACCAAGACGACCCTCTGTGTATAGAAACTCCCGAACTCCGAATCGTTTGGTCCAAGGGGCAAATCATCCGGCCGCCCTGGGTTACCGCATGCCGGCCGAGTGGGAGCCGCACTCCGCGACCTGGCTGGCGTGGCCTCACTACCATGCAGACTGGCCGGGGAAGTTCGAACCGATTCCCTGGGTCTACGCCGAAATCATCCGCAATCTGGCGAAGCATGAGCGTGTCGAACTAATCGTCAATGGCGCGGTTGCTGCCAGAGAAGCGCGCAAAATACTGAAGCTCGCCGATGCTCTGTCTCCCAACATTCGCTTTCACCGCTGGCCTACCAACCGCGTCTGGCTGCGCGACTCTGGTTGCATTTTGCTCGTGCCAAAGGCGGGCTTCGCCCGGGCGGACAGCCGGGGGCGGTTGTCCCCACATGAATCCAAGAGAGTCGGGGCTGAAACTCCTGAGAGACATCCTCTTGCCCTCAAGTTTCGCTTTAACGCCTGGGCAAAGTATTCGAACTGGCGGCAAGATGAAAAAATCGGCAGCCTGATGGCGAAGGCTGCGCATGCCAAGGAAATTCGCCCAGCATCCATGGGCGCGCGCATCGTTCTGGAAGGCGGTTCCATCGACGTCAACGGAGCGGGAACGATTCTCACCACGGAAGAATGTTTGCTGAGCAAGGTTCAAGAGCGCAATCCGCACATGGCGCGCGTCCACTATGAAAAGGCCTTTGCCGATTATCTGGGCGCGCCCCACACCATCTGGCTGGGCCGCGGCATCGTCGGCGATGACACCCACGGCCACGTGGACGACCTGACTCGCTTCGTCTCACGCGATACCGTCATCACCATGGTCGAGCCCGACTCGAAAGACGTGAACCACGCGCCCCTGCGAGCCAACTTGCGCCGCCTGCAAGCCGCCCGCGATCAGAATGGAAAACAACTGACTGTCGTCGAACTGCCTTTGCCTCAGCCGGTGGTCTTCGAGGGTCGCCGCCTTCCCGCCAGCTACGCTAACTTTTATATCGCGAACGGAATCGTGCTCGCGCCCGTCTTCAACAGACCCAACGACCGCATCGCTCTCAATACCCTTGCTCAACTATTCCCTGCCCGCGAGATCGTACCCATCTACTCCGGAGATTTCATCTGGGGGCTGGGCGCGATGCATTGCATGACGCAACAACAGCCGGCGTAATCTATCGCTCGGGGAGCGGGTGGCAGAACATAATCTGCGCGATGCATGGCGCAGGATCGAAAATAAAAAAGCGGGCTCGTCTTGAGCCCGCTCAGTAAAAAGAAGAATCTCCGATTAACGCTGCGGCGAAGTGGGCGGCGGCGTGTTCGGGCTGGTCGGTGGATTCGTGGCTCCCGTAGGGCTGTTTGGAGAAGTCGTGTTTGGATTCGTGGAGTTGGGATTCGTCGTGTTCGGATTCGTATTGGGATTGGTAGCGTTGGGATTTGCGTTCGGAGTCGTTCCGTTAGGATTGGCCCCGTTCGGTGCTGTCGTCCCAGGATTCGTGGCGTTGGGGTTGGTTGCGTTCGGATTCGTTGAGTTTGGGTTCGTTGGATTCGAGGTATTCGGGCTCGTTGAGTCCGGATTCGTCGAATTCGGGTTTGTCGGGTTTGACGTGTTCGGCGTGGTTGCGCCAGGCGTTGTTGTACCCGGCGAGCTGGGAGACTGTGGACTTGCGGCGCCCGGCTGACCGCTTTGTCCCGTCGCGCCAGAACCGCCCGCGGACGCTCCGCCGCCAGGCGCGGCCTGCGCAACTACCCACGTACCACAGCACAAGACAACAGAAAGCAAAGTAACTTTTGTGATCGACATAAGGAATGGACCTCCAAATTTCTATTGACGAAGTAAAAACTCCGCGCTTATGACCAAGTCTCAGGGCGAATGAAAACTGAAACTATCCGGCGTATGCCGTATTCCCGTAACTGGAGAACGGTAGCACCGCGGACAGGGATTTAGCGTGATTGGTATACGTCTAGTTGACCGACTACTTGCGGTATTGCGTTGGCTGCGGACCTTTTTCCAACGTCTCGCGATCCCAGATGGCGCCTTCGCGCGTGTAGCTTGCCAGTTCGAAATCCTGCGTCAATTCCAGCGCGTCAGTGGGGCAGGCGTCTTCGCACAATCCACAGAACATGCAGCGGCTTAAATCGTAGGTAAAGTTGGTGAGTTCCTTGCGGCGGGTTTTTTCGTTGCGTTCACTCGAGACCACAATCAAATGCTCGGGACACGCCAGCGCGCACAGATCGCAGGCAATGCACATGGTCTCGTCGGTATCGGGGTTGACGTTCAGCCGCGGCGCCCCGCGATAGCGCTCCGCTACCTGCGGCCGCTCCAGCGGATACTGCTCGGTATAAATCTCCCTGGGATCCTGATAGCGGAACGTGACCTTCAGCCCCTGCAACAGGTCGATGAGAAACACCTTGCGCAGCAAATTCGGCATACCCATGATCCACCTAGCTTATCACCATCCTTCAAATCGCAAAACTTCGAGTCTGATCACGGGAACTTTTACAGCTGCCATGCGTACTACTTCATTGAGAGGGGGAGTCATGAAGGCATATTTCGCAAACCTTCCCATGCGGGTCTGGTTGCTGATGGTGGTACCGACAGTCGTGATTGCTTATCCAGTGTCGCGAATTGTGATTCCGGCAGTAGTTCACGCCGTGGTTCCAGAAGTTGTGCGGAACGTTCTGAGCTTCTTGTAACCTCCGGTGCCTCGATCACTTCTCGAGCAAGGAGTTTTTCCCGCTTCGATGGACCGGCTTCGAGTCTCTGCCTCTCTTGGTTCCTGCATTCCCGTCGCGGTTATGCGCTTCGGAAAAACCCGATAAACTATTGACTGGCTTCGACCTTGACTCCACCAAAAACACCCGCACGTGATTGTCCGCTTCGAGATTTGGAGCCTGCCGCTTCTGAATCGCTTCCGGACGAGATCTGGATGGAAGAAGCTCTGCGCTGCGCCCAGCGGGCTCTAGAAGCAGGGGAGGTCCCGGTAGGCGCGGTCGTGATATGCAATGGCCAGATCGTAGGCCGCGGATGGAATCGCAACATCTCGGAGTGCGATCCAGCCGCCCATGCCGAGGTCCTCGCTCTGCGCGAAGCCGGTGCCGCCATTGGTAACTATCGTCTGGAAGGCTGCGACCTGTTCGTTACGATTGAGCCGTGCGCGATGTGCGCGGGTGCGCTGGTGCATGCACGCATTCGCCGCCTGGTATATGGCGCGGACGATCCGAAAGCGGGTGCAGTGCATTCAGTAATGGAAGTTCTGAATCATCCGCATCTGAACCATCAAGTCGAGGTTCGCAGCGGAGTTCTGGCCGGCCGCAGCGCCGAAATGCTGCAATCGTTTTTTAAAAGCCGTCGGTGAGCAGATCCTGATTAATGATTCGCGGGATTGCCGCCTTCCAACTCTACTTTGGGCCACCCGTTCACCCACGCCACGGTCGAAATCTGAAGGTAGGCGTGGCCGGTAGTGCCATCGTAGGCGTGATAGACGATGATGTCTCCGTCTTTTTTCGGTAGCAGCGACTCTCCACCGGGACCAATCCACCGACTGTTGCCCAGCAGTAAGGGCGTGCCGCCTCCTTCGAGCATCGGCGTGCCACTCGCGTCGACGTAGGGGCCGGTAACACTACGCGAGCGTCCGACCATGGTTTTGTAGTTGCTCTTCGTTCCCCGGCAACACAGATCCCAGGAGACGAACAGGTAGAAATAATCGCCGTGATGGATGATGAATGGCGCTTCCACGGCTTGCCAATCGCCGGGCAGTCCAGGCGGGTTGGGCGGTGGATTTTGTGGACGTTTGCGTGTGGCCAGAGAATACAGCTTGGTATCGGTGGAGGAGAGTAATCCCGTCTTGGGATCAATCTGGCGCATTTTGATTCCGGACCAGAAACTTCCGAAAGCCAGCCACGGTTGCCCTTTTTCGTCGATCACCAGGTTGGGATCGATGGCGTTGGAATCGTCTTCAACACGAGAGCGCAGGACGAGTCCGTGATCGACCCAGTGAAAATCGGGGCTGGATGGATTGAGCGTCTTGTTGGTGAGAAGTGCAATTCCGGAAGTGTTTTTACCGAAAACCGAAAACGCGTAGTAAAGATGAAACTCTCCGTTGAAGTAGGAAATGTCTGGAGCCCAGAGTTCCTTGGTGGCAGGACTCGTTTGCAGGATCCAGTCGGGAATCTTTTCGAAAACCGAACCGCAGAGGCGCCAGTGATGGAGATCCTGAGAACAACGTATGGGGAGTTCTCCTTTTCTGTTCGGCCCATTGGCGGTACCGAACAAATACCAGGTATCACCATCCTTGGCGATGGAAGGATCGTGGGTATATTCGACGTCGCCTTCGAGCTTCAGGGCTTGAGCAGTTTGGGCAAAGAGTTTGTCACCGTTGCCGATCAAAGCTACGACCCAGCCTAGAGCGAAGCAGAAAACGATGGAGTGCATACTGAATCCTACGAAAAATGAACGAGGCGATCGGGGTGCGGGGCGGTTCTCAGGAGAGTTCATCAGCAAACGTTTACCACTAGTGTTCATAGCGTCACCATCCCTTCACCTATGCGGAATGTCACAGGAACTGTAGCGGCACGACGGAAGGCAGCCGCCGACGATGAAGTTGCGTGAACGAGTATACTCCAAAAATATTTTTGTCCTGACTTCCCGCTACTTGCGCGAAGGTCTAGACCTTGCTCGTGGCGAACCACGGGGTGACCGTGGTGGCTGCATTACCGAGAAAAATCCGATGACGCAGGCATCGAAGGTTATCAGCATGGTGTTGTTTGTCCTCACTCTCGCTTTACCGACGGCGGGACAAGAAGAAGTGCGCATAAACGTCGATGCTGGGATGAAAGAAGGTCCCTATCGGCCGGTGTGGGCGTTTTTCGGCTACGACGAGCCCAACTATACCTACATGAAAGATGGGCGAAAACTGCTGAGTGAACTCGCCGGGTTGAGCCCAGTTCCGGTGCAGGTGCGCGTGCACAATTTGCTCACGTCGGGCGATGGAGAAGCCTCGTTGAAGTGGGGTTCGACAAATGCGTACACGGAAGACGCAAAAGGAAATCCACACTACGACTGGACGATCATAGACCGTATCTTCGACACCTTCGTGGAACGGAAAATGAAGCCGCTAGTGGAAATTGGATTCATGCCGGAGGCGTTATCGAAGAAACCCGGACCTTACCGCCATCACTGGGATCCGTCGCAACCCTATGGGTCGATCTATACCGGATGGGCGCAACCGCCGCGCGATTACAAAAAATGGTCTGAGCTGGTGTATCAGTGGGTGAAACACTGCGCAGCCAAGTATGGCGAAAAGGAAGTCTCGGGCTGGTACTGGGAAGTTTGGAATGAGCCGGATGCTCCTTATTGGCAAGGGAGCGCTGAAGAATATCAGCAGCTGTACGACTATTCGGCGGACGCTGTGAAGCGTGCGCTGCCCGCGATACGAATGGGAGGTCCGACGAGCGCGGGGCCGGGCGGCGAGAAAGCGGCGGAATTCCTGCGTAAGTTTTTGGAGCACGTGGCGCGCGGAACGAACTACGCCACCGGAAAGAAAGGATCGCCACTGGACTACATTACTTTTCACGCCAAGGGGCGTCCGAAGGTTGTGAACGGACATGTGCAGATGGGAAGCGAATTTCAACTGCGCGACGCGGAGAAAGGCTTTGAGATTGTGGCGTCGTTTCCCGAACTGAAGAAACTGCCGGTTGTCCTTGGAGAATCGGATCCGGAGGGATGCGCAGCCTGCTCAGTGAAATACAACCCACAGAATGATTATCGAAACGGCACCATGTATGGCGCATACACGGCGGCCACGCTGACGCGAATTCGGGAACTCGCAGTGAAACACAGTATAGACCTGGCGGGAGCGGTCACCTGGGCATTCGAATTCGAAGATCAGCCATACTTCGCCGGATTCCGCGATCTCGCGACCAATGGCGTGGACAAGCCGGTGCTGAATGTGTTTCGCATGTTCGGGCTGATGGAAGGCGAACGCGTACACGCGGAAAGCTCGGGCGCGGTGCCGCTCGAAGACATGGTTGAAAAGGGTGTGAAGGGTGCGGCCGATGTGAACGCGGTGGCGACAGAGCGGGATGGTCTGATCAGCGTGCTGGCGTGGAGCTACCACGACGATGACGTGGCTGCGGCCGACACACAGGTTGCGATGGCAATCCGAGGCATTCCAAGGGGAATGAGTCGCGTCCTGGTGCGGCGCTATTGCGTGGATCGAACCCATAGCAACTCCTACACGGTTTGGAAATCCATGGGATCGCCACAAGAGCCAACGTCGGAGGAATACAGCATGCTCGAAAGAGCGGGGCAACTCGAGATGGCGAACTCTCCCGAATGGGTCGACTCCAATCGCGGAGAGATCGAAATGAAGTTCGCGCTTCCACGTCAGGCAGTGACGCTAATTCAGGCGAGCTGGTAAGCGGAGATTGGAAAAATTCTAATTGCGTAATTTTGTAACTGAACGCGGAAGGCTTATCGCTCTTCAGAATCCATCCGCCATGTGGTGGTAGACGTCATTCCAGCGAAGCTCTTTCTGGAAGTTGGCAATGGTGGTGGTGGTGTCGATGAGCAGATATTCGATACCCGCCATGTCCGCGAAAGACTCGAGATGTTCGGATTTGAGGGCGCGGCTGAGGGCGGTGTGATGGGATCCGCCGGCTAGAATCCACCCGGTCGCAGCGACCTTGAGATTAGGCTCGGGAATCCAGACTCCGCGCGCGACGGGGAGTTTGGGAAGATCGTGCTCAGGTGGGATCAGGGTCACCTGATTGACGAGCAGGCGAAATCGATTTCCCAGACCAACCACTGTGGCGTTCACCGCCTTTCCGCTGCCGGCGGTGAAGACGAGGCGCACGGGATCTGCTTTTCCTCCGATCGATAATGGATGAATTTCCGCGGAAGGCTTTTCCTCGGTGATGGAGGGGCATACCTCGAGCATGTGGGCGCCGAGGACTTGGCCGGGCCCCTTGAGGTGATAAGTATAATCCTCCATGAACGAAGCGCCACCGGTGAGACCTTGGCCCATGACCTTGACCGCGCGCACGAGAGCTGCGGTTTTCCAATCTCCCTCAGCGCCAAAACCATATCCTTCAGCCATGAGACGCTGCACCGCAATTCCGGGAAGCTGCGGAAGGCCATGCAGGTCCTCGAAAGTGTCTGTGAAAGCGTGTGCTCCGTTGTGCGCGAGGAAGTGCCGCAAGCCGATCTCTATTCGCGCCGCATCCTGCAAAGATTTACGATGGCAACCGCCTTGCCGCAGAGATTCGCTGACTCGATAGGACTCGTCGTACTCATCGGTAAGCTTATTCACTTCGGCGTCAGACACTTGCTGAATGGAATCGGTGAGATCTCCCACACCGTATCCATTGACGGAATAGCAGAGCTTGATTTCAGCGCTGACCTTGTTGCCCTCCGTGACCGCGACATTGCGCATGTTGTCGCCAAAGCGGACGACCTTCAGTCGTTGCGCATCGTGCCACGCACAGGCAGCACGGAGCCATGCACCGGTCTCCGCTTGCACCTCAGCATCCTGCCAGAAGCCGACAACGATCTTGCGTTTCAAACGCATGCGGGCCCCGATGAAGCCGAACTCCCGATCGCCATGAGCGGATTGGTTCAGATTCATGAAGTCCATATCGATGGTGGACCATGGCAACTCCTGATTGAATTGCGTGTGCAGGTGAAGCAGAGGACGGTTGAGTGATCGCAGGCCGGCGATCCACATGCGGGCGGGTGAAAAGGTATGCATCCATGCAATCAGAGCGACACATTTTCCGGAACTATTGGCTTCGAGGCACAGTTGCTGAATCGACTCGCTGCCCGTCATGACCGGCTTAAGCAGAATCTTTACTGGTATCTGGGGGGAGACGGCGAGGGCCTTCGCAATGGTGTCGGCGTGTTGCTGCACAGTCTTCAGGACATCCGGGCCGTACAGATGCTGGCTGCCGGTGACGAACCATGCTTCCAGATCTCCAAAGTGGGCCATACTGTTCTCCTGGTCGGGCTTGCAACTCATCGCGGTTCCCAGCAGCGGCACGAATCATCCGCTCGAATCGCATGAGCAAACGTTTGCCAAGATTGTACCCTAAGAGTTCTCGGATGCAATGGAAGTGTTGTAAGGCGGCGAGGCTCTGCTAAAATGCTGCTTCGTTCGCAGAAATTCTTTTCTCATTTCTCAATGGACATTCGAGAGATTGCGCGGAGAGCGAAGGTTTCGACCGCGACCGTGTCGCGGGCCATCAACCGGATTCCGACGGTCGACCCGCAACTTTCCAAACGTGTTTGGAAGGTGGTGGACGAGCTTGGCTATTACCCGAATACGCAGGCCAGAGCTCTGGTCTCGGGACGCAGCCGGATCTTCGGGTTAATCGTTTCGGAGATCACCAATCCGTTTTTCCCCGAAATCTTGCAGACCTTTGAAGATCTCGCGGTGGAGAACAACTACGAAATCCTGATCACCTCGACGGTGCACGATCCCAAGAGGATGGAAATCTCTGTTCGCCGCATGATCGAGAGAAGGGTGGACGGCGTCGCCATTCTGACGTTCGGCATGGAAGATTCGCTGATTGAGCACCTCCGGTTTCGGAAGGTGCCCTTGGTGTTCGTTGACGTCGGACCGGACGCGCCGCTGGTGGCTAACATTCGAATCGATTATCAGAATGGCATCCGTCAGGCGGTGCAGCATCTTGCGGCGCTGCGGCACAAGCGGATTGCATTTGTCACTGGGCCGTTGCATCTGAAGTCGGCGTTGGCCAGAAAAGCGGCTTTCCAGCAGTCGATGGACGAAATTGGCCTGCCGTCGGACCTGATTATCGAGGGAGATCACACGTTGGAAGGGGGCAAGGCTGCGTTGATCCAGTTGATGGATTTTCGTCCCCGTGCGACCGGGGTTCTGTGCTCGAACGACATGACTGCAATTGGGGTAATTCGCGAAGCCTACGATCTCGATTTGTCTGTTCCTTCGGAGCTTTCCGTCGTTGGCTTCGATGACATCCGGCTGGCACAATTTACGACGCCGCCGCTGACAACTGTGCAGATGTCTCAGCGTGAACTGGCCAAGCTCGCATTCCAAGCGTTGATGAGTAAGGTGGAAGCGGACGGACCGAGCCATCGAGTCGAGTACAAATTGGTGACCAGCCTCATCTTGCGGGACTCCACCGCATTAGCGCCGACGCCCGGCGAGCGCAAGAAGCCTTCTCGATAGAGAGTCTGGGACTTTCAAGATCGGATCAGCCGCCCGGTGTCTCTACTCATGCTCTGCCACTTCTGGAAGCGAATAAAAAACAATCTGATTGCTTTCCAGAACCGCCAGGTGGCGACTGTCGGGCGACAAGGCGAAGCTTTGCACGGTGGGCAAGGGATCTGGAATGATCACCCCGGTTACCTTCTTTCCGTTTTCGACGCGGTAGACGCCGACGCGGAGGGATTTCAAATCGGAAGAATGGAAGGGAGAAGAGTCGTCCACCGCTTTAGCGAGTTCGTCGATACCGACCGCGAAGAGATTGCTGCCGTCGGTTCCGCTGGCGGTGTGACGCTTTTCTGTGGACTGCGACGCTCCTTTCAGAACGAGTTTGCCGTCCGGACGGAGCACTCGAAACCATTTGCCGTTACCCAGACGGTCGCATCCGGTAACGAAGAGCAGATTTGGCGGCACACTCGACGCCTCCGGCCGGCAAGTCGACGCCACCTGCGTCAGTACACGGCGCTGCCCCGTCCAGTTGTATTCAGCGATGCGCCAGCGATTCTTCCCGATCGTGGGGATGCGGATCTCTCTACCTTTCGACAGCACGGGAGGCACGTCTCGGGAGGATCGCATTACCTTAGCCAGCTGGTGAAAACTCGAATCGAGGACTTTCACCTCGACATCTTCTTCTGGTTCACGGTCTTCGGCGTCGCGAAGTTCGCGATGGATGGCTTCCGAGTGACGCTCGCGAATAATGCCGACGGCCATGTATGAGCCCGAAGGAGCCACTGCGACGAAGGCGAGTGGTCCATTGAGGGGCAGCCTCTCTTCCACTTTTAAATTGAGGTCGTACAGGCGCAGTTCCCCACCCACATGAACCAGAACATGGTCGGTACCGATCGGCCACAGATACTGGCGGGTGTCATGGACTCGCCAATCGACGGTCCGCAAGACCTTCATCGTGGACAGATCGATCAGGTCAGCCCGCACAACGTGAAGTTTGGGCAAGGTGATGTCGGCGGTGGCACGCGCCACCAACACATGCGGGTTAAAAGTAAACAGTAGCTGGTTCGATCCAAGATAAGAAAGGGTAACGGAATAATCCAGGTCATACATGGCTTGATCCGCGGATGCGACGAAGCCTAGCTGTTTGACTGGCATGGTGAAGTCCGCGGTCTTGGAACTTGTCTCTGGCTGGCCCGCGCTGAGCGCGAGACTACAGGCGGGTGGAACGCAAACTTCAGCCTCATCGATGGCTTCGGCGTCGCTGGAAGGATTGGAAGATGTCGAAACGACACCGGGCGCGGCTTCGGCGGGGCTCGACTCTGTTACTGTGGCCGTCAAGCTGGGCACCAGGACAAGTCGGGAACCAGATTCAAGCCGTAGGTTGTGCTTCTCCGAAGTTAATACAGAGCTACCGTCGGGACCACTGCCGACGGCTAATTTCACATCCCCGAGGCCGATGACTTGTCCGGGCATCACTACTTGAGGCGGCTTGGTGCGAGGAGGCTCGAGGATAACGGTTTGGGCCGCGGCCAGCATGCTTCTCATGCCGCCATCAAGGCTGAGCCCCACTGCTTCATTCAGCGGCTGGTTCTCCCGATCGCCAAAGAGACTCGATCCGCTGATCGGATCGGGTGCAAGCACGGCCGCAACCGTGAGCGGCAGCGCCTTCATGTCTCGGCCGCCACACTGGCCGCTCTCAAATAGAAGAGCTATGCGCGAGGATGCCGCGGCCTTCGAACGAGGAGTCTGGGTAACGATGCGGCCCTTGAGAATGGCTCCCTCGCGGAGCTTGCAAGCGGAATTGTTCCAAGCCAAATCGACCTTGGCGTAGACGGGATCGCCAACTTGCACGTGTCCAGCTTCGATCGACTTTACCAGTTCGGCTTGAATTGGGGTACGGTCCGCAGGCGGATCTGCGGCGGAGCACGGAGCGTGCAGAAGCAACGCCAGAGACACGGCCTGGACGAAGAACGAAGCGGTTTTCACGATGAAACGACGCGAACGATACGAAAGATTCTCAGGCGGCCGCAGATTTCGATCGGCTGCGTCGGACGGATGCTGCGGGAAGGTCATGGCGGGTGAAGCGCGACGATCGTTATTCAACGATCGTTATTCAACGTGCGCCATTGTATCATTGCAGAATACGTTTGCTGAGATTCCCGCACTGGGCAGGATTCGTTTATTCCTTGCCCGCGGCCAGGACCTGAACTAAGTCTCCAAGCTGTTGAGCCGTGAAGTTGTTCCCGTCGAGGTTAGCGGCCAAGCGTCCGCTGCGGCTGATGACAACGGTGTGAAACGAATGCACGAAGAGGCCTTCGTCGGGATAGAACGACATGTCAAAACCGCGGCATATTCGTTGAATGTCGGCCGCTGAACCGGTGAGGAAACGCCAACTCCGCGGATCCGCTTTCCAGGTGCGGGCGTAACTGCTCAGTTCCGCCGGTTGATCGTGAACCGGGTCGATGACGACGGTGAGCAGAACGAGGTCTTGTCCCATAGGGCTTTTGAATCGTCGTTGCAGAACTCCGAAATTGTTCGACAGCCGCACACAATAATCCGGCAGCGGGCAGCGCGTGTAGATGAAGGTCAGGGCCACGATCTTGCCGCGGAACTGAGCGAGAGAAACGGCCTGCTGATTTTGATCGGTCAGCCGAAAATCAGGCACCAGTTCGCCGGTGTGCAGAACGTCGGCGGAAGGCGGATGGGCGCTCGACGCATTTTCGATCAGCTTGAGACGGCGGGCTTGGGTTGGATCGAGTTCCAGACTCTCGAATGGGCGAACGTGTAGTCCTTCGGCGAACGAAGTGTCGTTATCCACAACCAAGGTGAATTCCACCATTACACCCGGTTGCAGACCCTGCGGCAGAGTTGAATCTTATGCCATCCTCAAAGTGATTTCACCCGCTGCCACGACGCCTCTGCAAAATACTGCCCCTGCTCGAATTCTCCCTTCGTCCGCAACCGGCGCAGTTCGCTATGCTCCCAACGTCGGAGGCAAAGGAGAAGCCGACCTCGCGTTTCGCAATTTCCCCAAGCAAGACGGCTGGAATCAGAACCTAAACATGATGTGCGATATCCGTAAGCAATCCCTGGCTTCTGTCATCGGCAACGTTTTGAAAAGCCTCGACGCTGCCAACCCGGATGGCGTTGCGCATGGCCGCCCGCTCGACATTATTCAGATGCGCTATGCGCTCGCCAATCTTTATGCCTACGAAGGAGAGATGGACAAGTCCATCGAGCAATGGCAAACGGCCTATGAGATCGCGCAAGCGCAGTTACCCGGCGCCATGCCTGAATTGGAAGAAGTCCTCGGCATCGCCTCCCTGCACAAATCTGAAATGGACAACGACATCTATCGTCATCCCGGCGATCAATGTATTTTTCCACCCCACGCGAACCGAAGCTTTGCCAAGCCTGCTTCTTCCGAGAAGGCCATCGAGTATCTGCTCAAGTACCTGCAGCGCAAGCCCGATGCGCTCGACGTCCGCTGGATTCTCAATCTGGCCTATATGACGTTAGGAAAATATCCGGCCGGCGGTCCTCCCCAGTACCTGACTCCGCCCACAGGTTTTGATTCAGCAGAAGATGTCGGCCGCTTCGTCGACGTCGCTCCCGCCGCAGGCATCAACCTCTACTCCATGTCCGGCGGCCTCATCGTCGACGACTTTGAACGCAACGGCTTGTTCGACATCGTCACCTCTGATTTCGGCCAGTGCGCCCCCATGCATTATTTTCACAACAACGGCGACGGAACTTTCGCCGATCGCACCACACAGGCCGGCCTTGCCGACCAGCTCGGCGGATTAAACCTTATCCAGACTGATTACAACAATGACGGATGTCTCGACATCTTCGTCCTGCGTGGCGCCTGGGAATTTCCTCAGCGCTCCTCTCTGCTGCGCAACAATTGTGACGGCACCTTCACCGACGTAACCGCGGCCAGCGGCCTCAATCTGCCCATGCAGACGCAAACCGGAGTCTGGGCCGACATTGACAACGACGGCTATCTCGATCTGTTCATCGGCAATGAAAATGGTCCCAGCCATCTCTACCGCAACAAAGGTGACGGCACGTTCGAAGACATCTCGCATGCCGCCGGCATCGATCGCGCCGCCTTCACCAAGGGCGTGGTTGCGGGCGACTATGATAACGACGGTTACGTCGATTTCTACGTTTCCAATCTCAACGGCGACAATTTCCTTTACCACAACAATCACAACGGAACTTTTACCGACGTCGCCCTTCAGGCCGGAGTGCAGAAACCCTGGCAGAGTTTCGCCGCATGGTTTTTCGACTATGACAATGATGGCTGGCCCGATTTGTTTGTGACCAGCTACTACGTTTCGGTCGATGAATCGATCCGTAGTTATCTTGGCCTTCCGCCCAACGCCGAGACCCTCAAGCTCTATAAGAATCTTGGCAACGGCAAGTTTCGCGATGTCACCGCCGAAGTCGGTCTCGATCGTGTCTTCATGCCCATGGGCGCCAACTTCGGCGACATCGATAACGACGGATACTTAGACATTTATCTCGGCACCGGCAATCCCAGCTACGCTTCCATGTTGCCCAATGTCCTGCTGCACAACAAAGAAGGGCGATTCTTTACCGATGTCACCGCATCCTCGGGCACGGGCGAGCTCCATAAGGGACACGGCGCTGCCTTCGCTGACATTGACAACGACGGAGACGAAGATCTCCTCGAGGAAATCGGCGGCGCGGTGCCCGGCGACAGTCATGCGTTTCGCCTGTTCGAAAATCCCGGTAACGGCAACGACTGGATCAGCCTGCACCTTGTAGGAGTCAAGACCAACCGGGCCGCGATCGGCGCACGCATCAAAGTTACGTTGCAGGACGAAGGACAGCCTCCGCGATTCGTTTTTCGCACCGTTGGCAGTGGAGGCTCCTTCGGCGCCTCTCCGCTCACCCAGCACATCGGGCTGGGAAAATCCGCACGCATCCTCGACCTGGAAATCGATTGGCCCGTCAGCAAAACGACCCAGCACTTCGTGAACGTGGCTCCTGATCAGTTCCTTGAAATCAAGGAATTTGCGAAGGACTACGAAAAATTAAAACGACCGTCGTTCCGGCTCGGTGGTCCGCAGCGGGAACAAAAATCCTCGGCAGGCGAGGCGTCGCCGCCCAGCGTAAGCCAGCCAAAGGAGGAACTCGCACCCTGAGCTATCAACGGATTCTCCTAGTGCTCGCCGTACCATTGATCGCCGTTTTGCCGCTCGCAGCGCCTTCTTTTGCTGCTCCGCAAAAACACGATGTCACCGGCTTGCTGCTCGCCGTCGATCCCTCGCGCCAGAGCATCACCGTCTCCTGTAGAGCCCGAGTGAGTGTGAATGACGGGGCTGATTTCCCCAATACTCAGACGCTTGATCGCGTCGCGCAGCTCGGCGCGCAAAGCGGCAGGGTTGACCCGACCCATGGAACCGCCGTCGGAAGCGGTAGGATCGATGGAGAGTTCTTTGGCAAGGGCGGCGAAGTCTTCGCCGTTTTTCAGACGCTGCAAGACTTTATCAGCCTGAGTAGATGAATCGACGACGATAATCAGCAAAATCGACTGACGCGGGAGCGGAACTTTGAGCAAGAAGAAAAGCTGGCGCGGCGAAATAGGGCAGCAAAAAAACGGAAATCAAGATGCGGAACATGGCGTTCGCCGGTAAGTGTATAAGAGCACGGATCGTCCGAGTAGAACTCTGAGTGGAAGAGGGCCTGAACATAAGACGACGCTGCGGTAGGGCTCGCAGGCAGACGATCGGTTGAAACTATAGCATCATTCCAGGAAACGTTTGCTGAGCGCGACGACATTTTTCATGCGGATTGACAAACCCTTTTTCGTTAGTCTACTTTGCCGAAGGCAAGCAAACGATTACCCAGCCCTGCCCCCACCCCCGTGAAGAGCTGCGGGGAGATAGAAAACGGAGAACGAAAATGCTGCTAGGGAACTTACGCCAACAGGTGCTGGAAGCCAACCTGGAACTGGTGCGCCGCGGACTGGTTCTCTACACATTCGGCAATGCCAGCGGGATCTCGCGCCCGGATGGGTTAGTGGTGATCAAGCCCAGCGGCGTTCCTTACGAGAATCTTAAGCCGGACCACATGGTCGTTACCGACCTGGAGGGCAAAATCGTGGAAGGAGATTTGCGCCCGTCCTCGGACCTGCCGACTCACCTCGTGCTCTACAAAGCCTTTGCGACGATCGGAGGCGTTGCTCACACTCACTCGGAATACGCAACTGCCTGGGCCCAGGCCCGGCGCCCGATCCCATGCTTCGGCACGACGCACGGGGACTATTTTCACGGGCCGGTTCCAGTCACCGATATCATGACCGATGATGAAATCGAAGGCGATTACGAGAAGAACACGGGCGACGTCATCGTGCGTGCCCTCAAAACTCTCGACGAAGGCCTGCCGGGAATTCTGGTCGCGAATCATGGGCCTTTTACTTGGGGACCAGACGCCGTCGAGGCTGCGCACAATGCTGCCATTTTGGAGTCGCTGGCACGAATGGCGTATTTTACGACCACGCTGAATCAAACCGTCCAGCCCATTGGAAGAGCGTTGCACGACAAGCATTATTTTCGGAAACACGGCAAGAACGCGTATTACGGCCAGTCCAAGGAAAGGAATGGAGCCTGCTGATGGCTGTTGT
This sequence comes from Acidobacteriaceae bacterium, assembly GCA_003132445.1. Classification (GTDB taxonomy): domain Bacteria; phylum Acidobacteriota; class Terriglobia; order Terriglobales; family Acidobacteriaceae; genus Sulfotelmatobacter. Next base: position 121,726 of record PKXU01000201.1, read on the forward strand.
CGCCGGAGTGGACTTTGGAACTCTCAGCGTCCGGGTCTCGCTGGTCGACAGCGAACGTGGACTTCTGGAGTCGGCTGTCGCCGAATATCCCCTCCACCGCAAACGTGAAGACCCCGAGTACGCTACGCAATCGCATGAAGATCATCTGCGGGCGCTGGTCGCCGCGACGCGCGAAGCCCTGAAAAAAGCCAACCTCCCAGGAGAGCGAGTCGAGGCGATCGCTCTCGACACGACTGGATCTTCCGTCATCCCAGTGGGGCAGAATCTGGAACCGCTCGACGAATACTACCTATGGTGCGATCACCGCGCGAAGAATGAAGCAGCTGAGATTACCGAGGTTGCGCATCGCGAGGGCCTGGAAGCAATCAATTGGTGCGGAGGCGTTTATTCCTCGGAGTGGGGATTCTCGAAGGTTCTCCACTGGCTGCGTCACAATCCGGACAAGCGGCCGCAGTTCGTTTCCGCGTTTGAGCACTGCGACATGATCGCCGCCACGCTCTGCGGCATCACCGACGCAAAAAAGGTCAAGCGCAGCGTGTGTGCCATGGGCCACAAGTGGATGTGGAACGCAAAGCTCGGCGGTCTGCCTTCGGAGCAGTTTCTCGCGAAAGTCGATCCCCTGCTGACGGGTGTCCGCGACAAACTGGAGGGCGAATATGCCACTTCGGATCAGATCGCCGGGCGGCTTTCGCCCCAGTGGGCGGAGAAACTAGGGCTCCAAGCCGGAATCCCCATCCCGGTCGGCGCGTTCGATGCACATTGGGATGCGATCGGCGCCGGTTGCCGCACCGATGACATGGTGAATGTCATCGGCACTTCTACATGCATCATCGGGATCACACCTTCGGCGAATCTGGTGCCGGGCGTGTGCGGCGTCGTACTAGGAAGTGTTCATCCCCAGCGCACCGGAATTGAAGCTGGACTCTCGGCCGTGGGGGATATCTTCAGCGCCATTGCGACGCGGGCCGGTACCGACGTGAAAACCTTGAGCGAGGGACTGGAGAAGTACCATGCCGGCCAGACTGGCCTGCTGCGACTGGCATGGGACAACGGAGACCGCACCGTGCTGGTGAACCCTAATCTTCGAGGGGTTACCTTCGGCTGGAATCTGCAGAGCACAGCGCAAGATGAGTTGTTCGCGGCCATCGAGGGAACAGCGCTGCATACGCGGGTGATTCTTGGTCGCATGGAAGAGCATGGCGTGCATATTCGCCGCATTATCAATGCTGGCGGCATTCCTCAGAAAAACGATGTGCTGAACCGGGTGTACGCCAATGTGTTGGGACGGCCAGTGCTGGTGCCGAGCAAGAGTGTGACCAGTTTGGGGTCGGCAATTTTTGCTTTTCTCGCGGCGGGAACTTTTAAGACTGTGGAAGAAGCGCAGGACAAGATCTGCTCGCCCAACAAGGTGTTTGAGCCGGACAAGTCGGAACAGCCGGTCTACGCTGAACTCTACGGTCTCTACAGCAAGCTCTATTTTGCTCTGGGACAGCCGGGAGCTCCGTTTGGCGAGGTACTGCCGAAACTGATTCAACTGGCGTCGAGCGGACGCTAGAATCAGAGATAGAGGTCAAAGATAAAAGAACGGCGGCAAACGAACCGCAGGATTTGGCGGAATCCAGGAGAGACACGATGGCTCGCGGAATTTATCGTCGGACATTTCTGAAGACGTCGGTGGCGGTGGCAGCCGGAGCCTGGGTCACCGGAGCATGCGTCGCGCCTCTGTTTCGCGCGTGGGCCGCGCCCCTGGATGCCCCGCTCGCGACTTTTGGGTATGGCGATGTGGAATTGCTGGACAGTCCCCTCAAGCAACAGTTTGAATACCATCACAATCTGTTCTTGAATCTGGACGATGACCGCCTTTTGAAAGTGTTCCGGCAGAAGGCTGGAATGCCCGCCCCGGGCGAGGATATGGGTGGCTGGTACGATCTGACCGGATTTGATCTGCAGCACAACGACTTTCACGGCTTTGTGCCGGGCCACAGCTTTGGCCAATACGTCTCGGCGCTGGCGCGTTCCTATGCAGCTACGGTCTCCGAGCCGACGCAGGCGAAGGTTCAGCGGCTGGTGAAGGGCTATGCGGAAACGCTCGACGCCAAGGCGAGTTTCTTCGCCGGTTACCGCTTGCCTGCTTATTCCTACGACAAGATCTCATGTGGTCTGATCGACGCACACCAGTTCGCCCAAGACCCCATCGCCCTGAAGGTACACGAGCAGTTGACCCGGGCGGTTATCGCATATCTGCCGGAAAAAGCGCTCTCGCGCGCCGAGCAGCGCGCCCGTCCGCACAAAGATGAGTCCTATACGTGGGACGAGAGCTACACTCTGCCCGAAAATCTTTTTCTCGCATATCAGCGCAGTGGGAAGGTTTTCTATCGCGACTTGGCCGCACGTTTCCTCGAAGACGACACTTACTTCGATCCGCTGGCGAAAGGAATCAATGTGCTCGCGGGCGAGCACGCCTACAGCCACGTCAACGCTTTTAGTTCCGCCATGCAAGCCTATCTGACGCAGGGCAGTGAAAAGCATTTGCGCGCTGCCCGCAATGGCTTTGCCATGCTGAGCGAGCAAAGTTATGCCACCGGAGGCTGGGGACCGGATGAGGGCTTGATCGAGCCTGGCAAGGGGCGCTTGGGAGAGAGCCTGAACAAAACCCATGCCAGTTTCGAGACGCCGTGCGGAGCCTACGGGCATTTCAAGATCACCCGCTACCTGCTGCAGGTCTCACAGGACTCCCGCTATGGCGACAGCATGGAACGAGTGCTGTACAACACGATCCTCGGGGCCAAGCCGATCCTGCCGGATGGAACGTCGTTCTACTACTCCGACTATGACGCCGGCGCCCGCAAGGTTTACCACAGGGATAAATGGCCCTGCTGTTCGGGAACTCTGCCGCAACTGGCCGCCGATTATCACATAAGCATCTATTTGCGCTCGCCAGCAGGCGTGTACGTGAACCTGTATGTGCCTTCAAAGCTCCGGTGGAAGGTAGGCGGAGCGAAGAATGGCGGAGCGAAGGCCGGCAACGGCGCAGTCTGTGAACTGACGCAGCAGACGAAGTATCCGCTAGATGGTCAGGTTCGGATACAGGTAGCGGCATCACAGCCAACGGAATTCGCCGTGTATCTTCGGATACCAGCCTGGGCTGAAGGGAATGCGTTCGTCAGTGTGAACGGTCGCCGCATCAGCAGCGCGGTGCAGACTGGGAGCTTTGCTGCCATCCGCCGCACCTGGAAAGATGGGGACCGCATTGAGTTGGAACTGCCGATGCCGCTGCGTTTGGAGGCCGTCGATGAGCAGCATCCCAATCTGGTGGCGTTGATGCGAGGACCTCTGGTGTTGTGTGCCATGTCAGATGCCCGCCCGACATTCGAGAGATCGGCGTTGCTTCGCGCCCAGGAATCCAACGATAAGAACAACAAGAATGGGGATCGCATCGCGGTGGCAACAGACGGCACCTCGATCATCCTGCGTCCGTTCATGAATATTGGAGATGAAAGCTACAACATGTACGTCTCGCAGAAGACTTAGCTGTGACCTTGTACGATGCAGCATTTGAGCAGGCGACGCAGCCGAACAAATATCGGGATTCACAGTTACTTGGCAAAATACTTGGCTGAAAATCGTAGCATCATTACGAGCAAACGTTTACTATAACGCCCGAAACCGACAACACTCCTTCCACGCGAAAGGCGAGGGTCATGATGAAACGTCGACAGTTTCTTCACGCAGGTCTGGCAGTTGGAGGAGCCGTTCTCGCTTCCAAAGTGCCGTTTCCACGAGCATGGGCGCAATCCAGTTCCACTGACTCCCGGACTATCGATTCCCGGATTGAAATTCTGACTGGCGAGCCGCTCGGCACCATTTCCCCTAATCTCTATGGCCATTTCACGGAAAATCTGAGCGGAGTGGTTTATGACGGAATCTGGGTGGGACCGAATTCAAAGGTCCCCAACGTGGATGGAATTCGCAAGGAACTCATCGACGAGATGCGGAAGATCAAGGCTCCGGTAGTGCGTTTTCCGGGCGGCTGCTTCGCTGACAGCTACGATTGGAGGGACGGAATTGGGCCCACCGACAAGCGTCCGCTCAGAACCAACTTCTGGAACCAGGGTGAGGCGCCGGAAGCTCCGGCTTCTCACCGATACGATCCAAATCAGTTCGGCACCAACGAGTTCGTGCATTTCTGCAAGCTGATCGGCAGCGAGCCGTATTTGGCCGCAAACCTGCGCAGCCTGCCCGCAGAAGAACTCTACCGCTGGGTCGAATACTGCAACTCTCCAGCGGGCAGCACGACCGAAGCGGATATGCGCGCGGCGGCCGGATTCAAAGATCCCTTCAACGTGCGCTTCTGGGGCGTGGGCAATGAATCGTGGGGTTGCGGAGGAAACTTCACGGCGCAGGAGTATGCAGTGGAGTTCCGGCGATTCACGACCTGGGTGCCGCGCTTTCAGTCGCGATCCGCGCCAGAGAGCCGCGAGGAATTGTCCTTCATTGCCTCGGGTCCGAATGTAGACGATTGGGCGTGGACGCGTGGCTTTTTCGAGGAGATTGCCCACAAAGGGCGCTTCCAGTTGCGAAGCGTCTACGGCTGGGCTCTGCATCACTACGCCTGGAATCTGAGCCGTGGCGGCACGCAGAACTGGGTGCAAGGCAAGGGCGACGCACTCAAGTTCGATGCGGTCGATTGGTATGAGTTGCTGCGCGAAGGCGACCGCATGGAAGGACTCATCAACGGCCACTGGCAGGTGATGGGCGAAGAAGACCCGGAACACTGGGTAAAGCTGGTCGTGGATGAGTGGGGGCCGTGGTACCGGCCCGGCAGCGAGGCCACGCCCGGAGATCAACTGGAGCAGATGCCGACCTTGCGGGACGCAGTGTTCAGCGGAATGACGTTGGATATATTCAACCGACACCCGGAAAAGATCGCGATGGCCAACTGCGCTCAGCTGATCAATTGCCTGAACAGCCTCTATCTGGCGCACGAGGACCGTTTCGTGGTGACCCCGGTCGGTCACGTATTCGCCATGTACGCTGCGCATCAGGGCGGGCAGGCGTTGCGCACGATTTTCTCTGCGCCGACCATCAACTACGACCGCGACGGCAAGCCTGCGTCCTTTTGGGGATTGAAGGGGTCGGCGTCACTCCAGGACAAGGATGTGACGCTTACGGTGGTGAATCCTGACGTAGGCGAAGCCAGAGACGCCCAGATCGTGGTGCGAGGTGCGAAACTCAAAGCGGCTAGCGCTACGGTTCTCACCCACACTGATATTCACGCTCACAACACCTTCGCGGACAAAGACGCAGTCGCGCCGCGGACTCAAAGTGTAGAGATCAAGGGAGATGTATTGAACTTCCGTTTTGCGCCGGCATCGGTCACCAAGCTTGCCGTGCAATTGATGTGAGACGACAACTGGAGCGTTTTCGTGATTCGCGGCGCGAAGGGCAGTGTGCTTAGCTCGTGCAGCTGCCCGTGCCGTCCCTAGCAGCGCTGTTGGTACCAACGCTTTCTCATCGAAAACTTATGCTCAAAAAACTTATTGCGATTCTAAGATTGACGGGACTAATCGTCGTGGTTTCGGCGTTCTGTGCCGCATCCGACCAGCCGTGGACGACAGAGCGTGCGACCCACTGGTATTCACAGCAACCGTGGCTCGTAGGAAGCAACTTCATTCCCAGCACGGCGATCAACCAGTTGGAAATGTGGCAGGCCGATTCTTTCGACCTGCCCACAATCAATCGAGAACTTGGCTGGGCCGAATCTCTAGGCATGAACACTATGCGCGTCTTTCTGCATAACCTGCTGTGGCAGCAGGATTCGGCGGGTTTTCTGAAGCGCATGGACCAGTTCCTGGCCGTGGCCGAGAAACATCACATTCGAATTATGTTCGTGCTCCTCGATTCGGTGTGGGACCCGAATCCACACCTGGGCAAGCAACGCCCGCCACGCCCGCATATTCACAACTCGGGATGGGTGCAGGCGCCGGGCGCGGATCTCCTCAAGGACGAGTCTCGCTGGGATCGCGAATTGAAACCCTATGTCGTGGGAGTGATTGCACGCTTCCGCGACGATAAGCGCGTTTTGATATGGGACCTGATGAATGAACCGGACAATGACAGCTCCCAATACAAGGACCAGGAGCTTGCCAATAAAGCCGAAGTAGCTCTGCGATTGCTGAAGCAGGAATGGAAGTGGGCTCGCAGCGCTCATCCTTCCCAGCCGCTCACCAGCGGAGTCTGGAAGGGAGATTGGTCTCAAGGACGCATGAGCGAAATGACTCGCTTTCAGCTCGAGAATTCCGACGTGATCACCTTTCATTGCTACGATCCTCCCGAGGTCATGAAAAAGCGAATCGCCTCCCTGAGACGCTTTAAGCGGCCATTGATTTGCACGGAATACATGGCCCGTCCTCTGGGAAGTACCTTCGCCGCAATTCTCCCGATCCTAAAACAGGAGAGAGTCGGCGCCTACAACTGGGGATTCGTTAGTGGCAAAACTCAAACCATTTATCCCTGGGATTCGTGGGAGAAAACCTACAGCGGAGAGCCGCCTCTGTGGTTTCATGACATCTTCCGCCCAGACGGTGCGCCTTACGATTCGCGGGAGACCGAGTTCATTCGGCACCTCACGCAAAGCGCGCAAGCAAGCAAATCGTAGAAACGGCAGCAGGCGGCGAAACGCGAACTGAATCCTGTGCTGCAATGGAGCCGAGCATGAATTGGGGCAGGTCGATCGCCGCGCGTGCGTTGCTGGCGGTCGTTTGCGCAGCCTGTCTTGCCGCACAGGAGAAAGCGGAGCCTACGCAAAACACTCAGCCGCAAACCCCCGGTGTAGTTTCGACCGGCGGAGCGCACGCGGCTGTGTTCGATAGCGAAAAGCGTCCGATTACGGCCGGGGGATTTGTAGACAACGGGCCCGTCATCTTTCAGGACATCTCCGAGAAGGCCGGATTGACGCGCTGGCGTCATGTAATGGGCACGCCGGAAGACGCTTTCATCATCGAGACCGTAGGTTCGGGAGTAGCGCTGCTCGACTATGACAACGACGGCTGGCTCGATATTTATCTGGTTAATGGTTCCACCTACGATGCCATGTCGGGGAAAACCTCTCCGCCCCATGCAGCGCTGTTTCACAACAACCACGATGGGACCTTTACAGACGTCGCGCAGCAGGCTGGCGTCACCAATGATCGCTGGGGTTTCGGCGTAGCCGTGGGAGACTACGAGAATGACGGTTGGCCTGATCTCTACGTTACGAACTTCGGCAAGAATCGTCTGTACCACAACAATCACGACGGGACGTTTACCGACGTCGCGGAAAAAGCAGGAGTCGCGCTGGGCAACTGGTCCACGGGCGCAACCTTTGGCGCATCATCGCTACTCCCTAGCACTCCTCTGCTCCTCCTCTGGGAACCCATAATTCCTGCGTAATTCCCTTCCTGCTCCTACGCAGGTTCCTGCCTTTTGGATGTATGTTGTACATCTGTAGTTGGTACCTGCGTCGGTCCTGCATAGTCCCTTCCTGCTCCTCTGGGGAAGTTAATTATGCCCGGATTCACGGGTGTACGATATACATACAAGCCGGTACGTACATTCCTGCAACGCCCACGGCTCCCAACCGTGGGGATATTATGACCCCTCAAAATTCTCTTGCGGACCAGATCGAAAAGACTGGCCATGCACTCACAGCCAACGAACTCGCTGGCATCCTCAACCTTTCAACAAAAACAATTTTCAAGATGGTTAAAAGCGGACGCATTCCCGCGATTCGCATCGGGGTTAGCGTCCGCTTTGATTGCTTCGCTGTTGCCGGATGGCTCAGGCAAAGAGCTTGCCAAACTTAGCTTGGCTCTCTGCGTCTCCCGCAGGTTTCAGATACCGCATCGTAGAGGCTAGGTCCGAGTGACCCATGTACTTTTGGACTGTGGCCAGATCAAGCCCACCACGCAAGCAGGTAGTTGCAAAAGTTGCACGGAATTTGTGTAACCAGCAGTCGGCAGGATCAAGCCCCGCGCGTTTCGCAACGGCCTTCAGGCAATCCAGAAAATCTAGTTTTGGTTTGCATCCGCTGGTGGGAAAGAGCAGGTTACAGTTTTTATCCGCGTTTTTTGTTCTCCATGCCTTGAGTGCTTCCGCTAGTTTTGGGTCAAGCGGCATAGAGCGCTCTTTGTACTGCTTAGGCGTCCATCCTCTGTCGGGCTTATGCGTGACCCGCACCGTACCAGCGGCGAAGTTTATATCCGTCCAATATGTGTGCTGGGCTTCCTGTTCGCGCACACCTGTTTTCAAAAAGAATTCAAACCAGAGTTTTTCTTCTGGGTCACAGGCTGCGAACAGTTTCCTGAGTTCATCTTTTTCGTAAATGTCGGGTTCTTCCTCTACGTATTTTGGCCAGTCATTTTTCCCGACCAACCCACGCGCGCCGGCCGATTTTAGGAACATGAGCACGTTTGCGAATTTGTTGTGCTGGCTTCGGGGAGCCTGTTCTTTTACATCCCTCAGATAGGCAGAAAAGCGAAGCAAGTCTTTTCTCTCTACGTCTCCGACGTTCAGCTTGTGGCAGGATTCGAGGAAGTATTCCAGCGCTGTGCTGTACGCTGCAAACGTCTTGGGCTTGTGGGTATTTTTGATATCTTCGAGATATTCAGCAGCAGCTTCCGCGAGAGTGGGACTTTCCTTTGTGACAGCTACAGCGACCCCGTTGTTTGTGGCGTTTAGTTCCGCTTCCTTCCGCATGCGTGCATTACGGGCTTCCGCTGCATCCTTGCCCATAGACAGCCGGATGCGCTTGCCGTTATCGCGCCATTCGATGTAGTAAGCGCCTTCGTCATGCTTTTCGACAATGCCGTTGACCATCACGGCATCCGGGCGAATCTTTCCGTTGCTTCCCTCGACTACCGGACAGTACCGCAATTCCCCGTCAACCAAAACTCGCTTAGTGACGTTCACCTGTCGGTTCATGTGATCCTTTCCATTTTGGTATCAGTAGAAGGTATCACAACCTGCAAGCCATTGAATTTAAAAGAACTGGCGGAGAGAGAGGGATTCGAACCCCCGATACCCGTAAAGGTATACACGCTTTCGAGGCGCGCGCCTTCAGCCACTCGGCCATCTCTCCGCGCCGTTAGTTTCATTTTTATTTTATCAGGGAAGCTTCTGGCTTCGGATTTCCCTGCTCATCTCGCTGAACGTGCACTGCCCGCCTCGGGCAATTACTGAGACGTTCTTCTTCACGCAGAACCCGCCAGATTTGAGTGCCGAGCTTTTCATACTCCACAGCATTGGCCTTCATTGCCCGCCGTAATAGTCGCGCTAGATTTTTATCCAATTCCGCGAGACGGTCCGTCATAAGAACTCCTGTACCCCCTGTTAGTCGGGGAGAATGGCATCAGAACAGCACCAAGAACCGGTATCTCATTCTCGTTATAGCCACGAACTCTGGCTGTTTGAGACCAATACGACGAGTTGCGAGCGGAGCGGCACCTTGCAACTCCGGGACTGACACCAACTTTAGGAGCTGGGGGAAGGCTATTTGGCGTGCGGTGGCGTACATAGAATCTCGTACGGAAGAGATTTGCGCTGTGACCTGAGTCATAGTCCGATGTGACGGCCATCCACCGGAAGGTGGGCCGGCTTGCTCGAGGGACTTTCTCAAGATTCTTCAAAGGCGATGGCGGGGATCAGTCAGAATGTTTTGCACTGGCGATAAATCCCGATTACGCTCAGTGGCCTGGGGAAAGTCCGGCGCCTGAACTGCTGCCCCGGTGATACGCTTGATACCGTTTGACGAAAGTATGTCATAGCTACCGTATGATCGAGGACAATGCCGGCTAAACCAGCGAGCGCCAGCACTTCCCCCACCGCTGCCGTCACGCACTCGCCCTTTCTACTTTCCTTAATCCTCTTTCTGGGTACGCTGCTTCTTTATCTCCCGACTCTCAACAGCGACTTTGTGAACTATGACGATCCAGCCTACGTCACGCACAATCCCCATGTCCTGCACGGGCTCTCATGGAGCAATGTTGTCTGGGCGATTACGGCTACGGTCGAGGCCAACTGGCATCCGGTGACGTGGATTTCCCACATGGCCGACGTACAACTGTTCGGCACCAATCCGCGAGGCCACCATGCTGTCAACATAGCGCTGCATGGCATCAATGTGGTTCTCCTTTTTTTCCTGTTGCGGCGGGCTACTGGATACCTAATGCGCAGCGCCATGGTCGCTGCGCTCTTTGCGGTTCATCCTTTGAACGTGGAGTGCGTTGCCTGGGTAGCAGAACGAAAATCGCTTCTATCCATGCTTTTTTTGCTGCTGGCTCTGATCGCTTATGGTTGGTTCGCACGCCGCCGAACTGCGCTTCGTTACACCGTTGTGGCGGCGCTTTTTGCGATAGGACTGGCAGCGAAACCGATGATCGTTACCCTGCCGATCCTGCTTCTCTTGTGGGACTATTGGCCGTTGCGGCGGATCGAGCGCCTTTCAGGAGTATCAGGCGCAACCATTCTGAAACTGATGGGCGAGAAACTTCCCTTGTTCGCATTGTCAGCTGCCAGCGCGTGGATCACACTTTACGCGCAACGCAGCGGCGGCGCTCTGGGCAACACCGGGCTGTTGCCGCTCGGACTGCGCATCGGAAATGCGATTTATTCCTACGTCGAGTACGTCGCCAAAGAAATCTGGCCCTCCGGTCTGGCTGTGTTTTATCCGCATCCGGAAGACTCGCTCGCCACGTGGAAAGTCTTGCTGGCAGCATTTCTCATTGTCGTAATTAGCGCGCTGGCGTGGCTCTATCGCGCGCGTCGCCCTTATTTAATCGTGGGATGGCTTTGGTATCTGGTCGCCATGGCGCCCATGATTGGCGTCGTACAGGTGGGGCGGCAAGCTATGGCCGACCGCTATGCATATCTGCCCTTCGTTGGCCTTTTTATGATTGGAGTGTGGGGTTGCTGCGAGCTCTTCGAGCAATTTCGGCTTTCGAGCTTTGCCAAGGCGGCAATCGCGGCGGGTGTGCTGCTAGCTTACGCATCCATCGCGTTTGTGCAGATTTATTACTGGCACAACAGTTACACGCTCTTCGCACACGCGCTGCAGGTGACGAACCGCAACGGCATTGCGGAGGATAATTTCGGGGATGCGCTCATGGAAATGGGACGCCCCGACCTCGCCATACCGCATTTCGAATTGGCGGCGGAGTTTATTCCGCAGCTTTCGACAGCGCACTACAATCTCGGCGTTTTGCTGCAACAGCAGAACCGCTGGCAGCAAGCGCGCCGCGAATACGAACTGGCTTTGCAGTACACCTCTGACGAAACCGAGGCCGCGCAAGCCCACAGCAACTTAGGCTTCCTGCTGTTAGACCTGAATGATCCGAAAGAAGCCGAGGATCAATTCACCGCTGCCCTGCAATTCAACCCCGAAAAACAGAACAGCCTATTGGGACGCGGGATTGCGGAATATCGCCAAGGCAAGCTCGACGCCGCTGTGGCAGATCTGTCGCACGCGAATCAGATCAACCCGCTTCCTCAAGCAGATTTTTGGCTGGGCCGCGCGTTGGAAGATCAGGGAAATACCGAGGCCGCGGCCAACGCCTACACAGCAGCACTGCAACTCTCTCCGACAATGGTAGACGCTAAGGAAAGATTAGCAGCGCTGCAAGGCAAACATCGCTAGCCTTGGATGTTTGTGCTTCCTGGGGTCGTCTCAGAATCCAGCCTCGACACTCGAAGAGCGCTGGCTGCTCAAATGACGGCCCATGAAAGTTTTTATCGGTACTGGGTACTCGGTACTCGCTACTGCCCTTCTTTCTGCCCCGCTGTAAACACCGTCCACGGCCCAGCCTTCATGTCCCGCAGCAACGGTTTCTGCCAGGCAAACTCTGGATGATGCTCCAGAAAATCCGCCGCCAGAAAATCCGCGCCGCAAGGATGCCCCGCTCTTGCCACAAAGCTCATCTTCGCGGTCATAGCGCTGTCTGTCGCTTTTCCCTGCACCGCGCCACCCGGATTGTACGGAGCCCACTCCCACTCCTTCACTCCTCGCGAAGAAGCGTCCACATGCCCGCACAGCGCACGTTCGTTCGCCTGTTCTTTCTTCTCGAAGCTGTCATAGTGGTCTGACAAAAACTGTTCCGCAATGGTGACGTCGATCTTTCCCTTGTTCTGCTTCATTTCTTCTTCCCATCGCGCATGACGCGCATTGGGCGAAGACGAAGCATCGTTAGGATCGAAACCAGTAGTCTCCTCTTGAATCAACTTGGGATCGCGCGCGAAATTCGAACTCACGAAATATCCATCCTTGGTGCGCCACAGTGGCGTGTTCTTCAATCCCAGTTCCAGGTATGCGATCTCGCCGGTCTTGCGGTCGCCGATGAGCCAGTCGTTGGCGTAGCCGCCGTTGTTGCCCTCTTTAATGATCCGCACGTAGTCATCGATGTTATTCGCATATTGCAGCGCCTTGCGCGAGCGCATGAATTCCGGCTTGCCGTTTGGATCCCATCCCTCGAACTGCGTAATAGTGGTTTCGGTAATCATCATGCCGGCGGAGTTCACGCCAAAATCGTCGTCGCTGGTAATCACTCCCGGAAAGCCGTCCATCAGAATGCGATTCCCGTGTTCCGGCTGGATGTCGAAGATCACGACCCAGCGCTCCCCCGCCAAATAGCTGGTCCAATTATTGTGCGCGATTACAATCCCGTGATCTTTCGTCATGCTGCCGGTGGCAATGAACGCGCTGCAATTTCCCGGAGCGGCAAGCTTCGGCGTCTTCCCCGACTCTTGCTGGTTGTTCGTGGTTGGTTTGGTCAGCGTTGGTTTGTTCCGCGTTCGCTTATTCAGCATTTGTTTGTTCAGCCAGGGCACGTAGTAGTCCGGCACTTCTTCAAACGCGTTCAGCGCCACAATGTCGTAGACATCCAGATCGACGCCGTGCGCCTTCACTCCATCAGCAATGCCTTGCAATTCCTGCTGATATTCGGCATCGATGTGCGGCCACAGGACCTTCCGCGCGGTCGTGCGGAAGAACTCCCAATCCTTTTGCGTCTGATGCGTATCGAACAGCTTGATCGCTTCCAAGGCATCTTGGATTTCGGGCGCGAGCAGATAGCCGTGCTGAAAGCCCATGTCCGAAGGCGAGCCTTCCAGATGCACATAAGTCCATCCGCCCTGCTGGAAGCGGTAAGCCTTTTGCAACCTTGCATCCGACTGATCCGCGGCCGATGCCATGACTAGGCAAAACAAAGTCAAGAAAAGCCCGAGCAAACATCGTTTCCATGGAAGAAGTTTGAACATGCGTTCCTTTCAGGATTTTTGCGTCGCGACGCAACATTCTAGCTTGTCTTTCAGATATCCGTGCGCTGTTCCGGATGCCGGCTCAAATACCAGCACGGCAGCCATCCCTCGTGCGGAAACAGCGCATTTACGCAGGTTTGAGGCTGGGGCGGATCGAAGCTGAACTTGGTCTTTCCGTTTTTCTGCAGCACCGCGTAGTAATGATTTACCGTCACCGAACCGTATGCATTGCGGTTGGTGGCCTCGCGGAAGCGAAAAATGGCATAGTCCAAACCGTACGACAGCGCTGCCGATCCGACTACGGCGAGAATCACGGCGACAAAGATTCGTCGCAGCCGCACTCTCAGGCTTGGCACAGAGGTCGATGACACGCCGCCAGATTATAACCCCGGAGCCGCTCCCGCCCGATTCTCCCGTCTCGGTAGGGGATCGGTCTCAATTTATTCTCCTACGAGGCCGTCATCCCGAAACGCGGCGTACTTCAGCCGCGTGAGGGATCTCCCATAGATACGACCAATGGGAGATCCCTTCGTTCCGCCTGAAAAACGGCTGCACTCAGGATGCCCCTGCACTATCGGCCGAAAAATTCAAATTGAGTCCCTGCCCCGGTCGCGGTGGTGTCTGTATACTCGCACATTTCAGACACTACCCCGGTCGCGCCTACGTTGACAACATCCCCATCCGACAGGCAAACTACCGCATTCGCCGGGAGTCGTTTCTGGCGTGGACCTGCGGCTTTAAAGCGGATTCGCCTTGCAAGTCTTATAATCGCTGTGACACTTCGTCCATGGCCATGACCGAGCAACGGGTCTCGTACACGCTCGACTCCTCGTTGGAGACGATCGACAATGCGGAGGAGAAGGCCACCATCATTGCCAACGAGCTTGGTTTCCCCGAAGACGAAGTCATGCAGATTTCCATGGCTGTGCGCGAAGGCGCGGTCAATGCCGTATTGCACGGCAATGCCTATTCTCCAGACAAGAAAGTGAACCTTGCTTTTGAGCGCATCGGCGACGACTTGATCATTACCATTCGCGATCAGGGTTCGGGGATGGACCTGAGTAAGATCCCCAATCCTTTGGCCCCGGAAAACCTGCTCAAGACTTCGGGGCGCGGAATTTTTCTTATGCGCTCGTTTATGGACGTGGTTGAAATCCGACCCTCCTCAACGGGCACCGAACTCAAACTAATCAAGCACGTCCACGGATCATCCGCGGGCGGCAAGGAGGCTTCCCAGTGACCATGAAGGTAAGCAGTCGGCAGGTGGATGGAGTTACGATTGTGGATTGCAGCGGCCGCATCACCCTCGGCGAAGGCAGCGTCATTCTTCGCGACACGGTGCGCGATATCCTCGCCAAAGGAAACAAGAAGATCGTTCTTAATCTTCAGAACGTCAACTACATTGACAGTTCCGGCATCGGCGAACTGGTCAGCGCCTTCACCACCACCAAAAATCAGGGCGGCGAACTCAAACTGCTGAACCTTACCAAGAAGGTGAACGATCTGCTTCAGATCACCAAGCTCTACACCGTCTTCGACGTGAAAGACGACGAAGCCGCCGCAGTAAAGTCGTTTAAATAGAACTGCATCGTTCCGTGTTAATCGTTCGTCGTAAGATGGGTGCCCCATTTCTCGCGTCCTCTACGAGAAGTGGGGGCTTCGCCCAGTTTCATTCCGGGACAATCCACGTATTTATTTCCTCCGCTCCCAGACAAGCTCTCCCCACCATTTCTAAAATCAAGCGATGTCGCGATTAAGCTTAAAAGCTCATGTGGGGACAGCCCCCCAAGCCTGCCCTGAGCGAAGTCGAAGGGGCTGTCCAGCCGGGCAAAGCCCGGCGGCTCTGCGCCGGAAACTACCACTTGGCTTAGGAGTAATGGTCCTGATATTCGCGCCTCTTCTTCGCGCCTCAGACTGCATCCCCATTCACGAAGCCAGCCAGCATGTTGGCGAGACGAAATGTATTGCCGGCAAAGTCCTCAAAGTAAAAGTGGGTTCGAAAGGAGTTCACTTTCTCGACTTTTGCGAGGAACAGGCGGCTTGCCCGTTCACAGTAGTGGTCTTCCCTTCCGGATTGAAAGATATCGGTGATGTTCGCCGCCTGGCCGGCCGCACCATCGAAATCCACGGAGCCGTGAAACTTTACGACGGCCGGCCGGAAATTATCCTCAACCGCATCAGCCAAATCACCGGAGGCTCCGCCATGATCCCTCCCCTGCCCAAGAACTACGACGTAGAAAATCGCGGTCACTACAGCGCGGGACACCTTCGCCCAACAAAGAAACCGACAAAGGTTACGGCAACACCAAATACCACGGCCACCTACGGAGACGTGGAAGCAGCCGAGCCGCCGCAATGATGGCTGATGACCCGGCGCTTGGGTTGTGCGAACCATTCGACTGGTATATATCTGGTATATATGTTGATCGAATATGTCGAATCCCGGAATCAAGCGCGTGGCGCCGGCAATTGGATTATTTTTCGTCGCTCCGCTGGTAGCGGAGTTCTTGCTTGGCGACCTGCCAATCAAGCTGCTTGGAGCTTTAGTGGTCCTGGCGCCGATGTATGGTGGCGGCGCGTTGCTCATCCGCGAAGTCGTACGCCGTACCGGCCGGGGCTGGCCGACGATTCTGGTGCTGGCATTTGCCTATGCTGTCTTCGAGGAGGCGCTTACCACTCAGACGCTGTTCAATCCGAATTACCTCCATCTGAATCTGCATCTTCTCCAACCGGCGTACATTCCCGCTCTGGGGATCGGCGCCTGGTGGACTATATTCGTGCTCACCTTGCACACCGTCTGGAGCATTTCGGTTTCAATCGCTTTGGTCGAAGCTTTGGTGCCCGATCGCGCGACTACGCCCTGGCTCGGCGGAATCGGCCTCGCAATAACCGGCGTCTTATTCATCTTAGGCGCGGTGGCGTCTACCGCACTCGAGATCAAACAGGATCACTATGTAGCATCCACTGCACAGTTCGCCGCCGCCGCCGTTGTGTGCATTATCGCGATTGTCGTTGCGCTTCGCTTGCCTGTGCGCTCGATCGCTCACACCTCCGGATGGGTTCCCAGTCCATGGCTTGTCGGGGCCGGTGCCTTGATTGCAGGTTCCATTTTCATCATGGTCCCGAACCGGTGGGGATGGCTGGCGGTCGGAATCTATCTGTTTTTGGATTTCTTCGTGATTGCGGCGGTTTTCGTCCTGTCTCAGCGTGCCGGTTGGGACGGCCGCCATCGACTCGCTCTCGCCGGTGGCGCCGCGTTGACCTATGCCTGGCATTCCTTCCTTCAACACCCTGCCGTCGGCAGTGGAGGAATCGGATTTCGCATCGGCAACGCGATCTTCACCGCCGGCTTGGTTGTACTTCTTATCTTCGCCGCACCCCGACAGCCCAACACTGGGACGCGCACGACCTTAAGCTCCGTCGCGTAAAGCTTGCGATTCCAGCAAACCATTGCGCGTTTGTCGTACAAAGCAACTTTGAGTTCCAACCAGACATCCATTACGCGCATGCCCTGTGACATTCGCATCGGCACCTCCGGCTTCCACTACAAACACTGGAAGGGACCCTTCTATCCCGAGAAGATGCCGTCGTCGGCCATGCTCAACTTTTACGTGCAGCACTTCGACACCTTGGAGCTGAATAACAGCTTCTATCGATTGCCCACAGTTTCAGCGTTCGCATGCTGGCGCGACGCCACGCCGGAGAATTTTGTCTTCGCGGTGAAGGCCAGCCGGTTTATTACTCACAACAAAAAATTGAAAGACCCTGAAAATGCGGTCGACAATCTTCTGCCGCGAGCCGCGCATCTGGGCACGAAGCTTGGCCCGGTGCTGTTTCAACTCCCGCCAAAATGGCGCGTCAACCCCGAACGTCTGCGGAATCTTCTTCTCATTCTGTCTCCTGAAATTCGATATGCATTCGAGTTTCGCGAGCTTTCCTGGATCACCCCGGAAATCGATTCGACTCTTCGCGAGTTCAATGCTGCCTTTTGCATTTACGAACTCGCCGGATATCAATCGCCGCTGTCGGTCACCGCCGATTTCACCTACGTGCGCCTGCACGGGCCGGAAGCCGGGAAATATCAGGGGAGCTACAGCGAGCGGCAATTGTCACACTGGGCGCGCCAGATTGAATCGTGGGCCAAACAACTGCAGGCAGTTTACTTTTATTTCGACAACGACCAGGCCGGTTATGCCGCGGCAAACGCCTTGCGTTTGCGAGAGATGATCTTTGGACACGGCGCAAAACAAGCCAGCTGAGGAGAAGCAGTTCTCAGTTCTCAGTTNNCAGTTCTCAGTTCTCAGTTCCCAGTTCTCAGCTCCTAGTTTTCAGCTCCCAGTTCTCAGTTCTCAGTTCTCAGTACTGGGTACTCGGTACTCGGTACTCAGTACTCGATACTCAGTTGAGATCGCACTTGAAAAACCAAGAAACTGAGAACTGAGAACTGACAACTGAGAACTGCTCTCAGACCATGCCCTTGCGCAACTCCGCCAGCGGATAGGTCGTCCCCCGCCATTCAATTCCGTCATTCCACAGCGTGAGGATCATTGAGCGCAGAAGCGTATAGATGAACAGGGCCGTACTCACCGGATGCAACAGGAAATAATATGCCGGAATCTTCAGGCGCCACGACATGCCGACATAAATTAAGAACATCGACGCTAGCGCGAGGGCGTAGGGCACCCGCGCCCATCCATGAGCTAAGAACACGCCCAGAAATGGACCAAAATTCAGAAATGCCAAGCCGAAAGCGGCAATCACGGTGCGCCACCACTGAAACGAAAGCACCGCAAAAAAGTTCTTGGTTAAATTATTTACTATTCCCCGCGCGCCCCTTGCCCATCGCAGCGAAATCAAATCTCCGCCAAATACGTTGCGCTGCGCGAATCCGGCTTTCTTCACGACCTTTCCCAGCTTCATATCGTCGAGCACTTCCATGCGCAGGGCGGCATACGTCCCCACCGATTCATAAACACTGCGCCGCACCAGGTTAAACGCGCCCACGCCCATGTGATCGTCGGTGCTGGGGTCGGCAACTTTCCAGGGACGGTGGCCAAACATAAACATGGTGTGAAAAAAAGCAATCATCATAAATTCACCTGGCCGCTTCATGATCATCCGCGGGAACATCACCACGTGATCCGCCGGCACAGCTTCGGCATAGGCTAATGCGCGGCGCAGCGAATCCGGCTTGAACAAAACGTCCGCATCGGTAAAGAGCAACCAGTCTCCAGTGGCCCGCTTCGCCGCGCTCCACATGGCATGCGTTTTCCCCAGCCAGCCCGCAGGCAGTTCGGTGTGATGAATTACGCGAAAATTCCCTGAATCCGGGTGCCCCATGTCTCGCACCTTTTGCGAGACATGGGAATTCTTCTTAACCCGTTCCATGATCTCGCCGGTTGAATCCGTGGATCGGTCGTTGACCGCGATCACTTCATAATTCTCGTAGTCGAGTGCCAACAGCGCCGTCAGCGCTTGTTCGATGATTTCCTGTTCGTTGCGGGCAGGAACAATAATGGACACGCGCGGATTCCCGGCCGTCGAAACCGGATTGCAATCCCACTCCGGTCGCGAAACATCGGCGACGCTGGGCATGCCCAAGGCTGCGTCCACAATGCGAGAAACCCACGCCAGCGCCAGAATCACTCCCGCAATCCAATAAAAATAAACCATCCCGTCTACATCTTCCCTGCAACCGACCCGCCCTCAGTCCCGACCAGCGGCGCAAACTTCATTCCATAAAACAGTATTGCCGAAGAAATTCCCATCGCGATCACCGGCAAAATAAACGCCGCTTGCAACGATCGCTTATCCGCTACCCAACCCATCATGGTCGGAGAAGGCACATCACCCAAAATGTGAATAATAAAAATGTTGACCGCCAGCGCCGTTGCGCGAATATGCGCTCCCACGGAATTGATGACCGCGGCATTGAGCGGAGCAGTATTGAACAAAAGAAAAAATGCCGCCACACCGATCGCCGGCATCATCATCGGACCTCTCACGAACAGAGCCACGATCATGACCGGCACGCCCAACAACATGCTCGCCGCCGACACCAGGTAATACGAACTCTTCATTCGCGGCAGCAGATAGTCGCCCAACCATCCCCCCGCCAGCGCAGCCAGAATTCCATCCACCACAATAATGATCCCGAAGGCAAAATTCGCCGCCTCCAGCGTATACCCTCGTTCGGTGTAGAGAAACTTCGGAATCCACACCTGGATTCCTCCCAGCGAAAATGTCATCGCCGCCATGCCCAGCGTCGAAGTGAGAAAAGCGGGATTTCGCGCCAGTCCCAGAATCGTGGAGCGTTCTGGAGTTTCCTTCAGCGAGTCAAATTGCCCGCGCTCCGGCTCCTTCAGAAAAAGAACGGCCAGAGCCAGCACAAATCCTGGAGCTGCGGCGATATAAAACGGAAATCGCCAGCCATGATGCGGCGCCAGAGACCCGCCCAGTAAATATCCCGCCGCTGAACCCACAGGAATCGCCAGATAGAAAACTCCCAAGATTCGTCCGCGTTTCCTCTCCGCGAACAGATCGGCTACAAACGTCGGAGCAATCGTGACAAATGTCGCCTCGCCCACGCCCACCAGAGTGTGCCGGATCAGCAATTCCGTGTAAGTATGCGTCACCGCAGTGAGCAGCGTCAGCCCGCTCCAGAATAGCGCCCCCAGCACAATGATCAGCTTCCGTGAGTACCGGTCCGCCAGCGGCCCCACAAATGGCGCCGCAATCATGTAGAAACCAAGAAAAGCGCTGGTCAAATATCCAATCTGGGCATTCGAAAGATGAAACTCATCCTGCACCAGCGGTTGCACCGCAAACAGCACGTTGCGGTCCACATAATTGAGCAGATTCAGCGCCGTCAGAACGATTAGCGCAGTGCGCGGTTGAAGATCAGTGTTCGCCACGGGTCGAGCGAATATAGCATGGGCTCACTCCCGCCGCCCTTTCGGCCGCGGCCATTTCGCCACAATCGTCGTCGCAATCCCGCCGCGCGGACGAAACTCTCCTTTTACTTCGGCCCACACCGGCTTCGCCCACTTCACCACATCCTCAAGCACCTGGTTGACGACATTCTCCTGGAAAATCCCCAGATTGCGGTAGCACTGCAAATACTCTTTCAACGATTTCAATTCCAGGCAGCTTTTGTCGGGCATGTAGCGAATCGCGAGCACGCCAAAATCAGGTAACCCGGTCTTCGGACACACCGACGTGAACTCCGGATCATCCACCAAAATCTCGTATCCAGGAAATTGATTGGGCCAGGTCTCAATCTCGGGAAACTTAGTGTCGAGGCCAGCAGCCGCATGCTCAGGCGTGTAACCAGGCGATTTAGACATTTCATTATTGTAGCGTTTCGAATAAGAATGCTGGATTGTAGCAATGCTCGATCGAGGGCGCATGGAATCCGTGGGATCAACTGCACCCGAAGCCGGTTCGCCCGCATCCAATTAGATACCTTTCTTGGACCTTCGCTGTATATCTGTCGCAGCCTCCAGAATGGTAAATTACTACTTACAGTTATTCCTGCCGGAGACTGAAAGACTACAGGTTGGCATCGACAAACAATTCGAAAACGCCGTCTCGCCGGCGCTGGATTTGGCTGGTCTTTGCTCTTCTCGCACTCATAATGGTGCTGTACTCCTATCTCCATCAGACTCCTTTGAAAGTACGCGCCGCGACCGTGGAACGCGGTCCCATCCGCAGTCTTGTTTCCACCAACGGCAAGGTCGAACCAATTCAAAATTTTGAAGCCCATGCGCCCATCGCGACTACGGTAAAACGCCTGCTGGTAAAGGAAGGCGACCATGTAAGGAAAGGTCAGCTCCTGCTGCAACTCGACGATGCCGACATACGCACGCAGGCCGCCCGCGCTGCCGCTCAGGTCAAGGCAGCTCAAGCCGAGCAATCCGCGCTGACCACCGGTGGCACTCAGGAAGAAGTCCTCACCTTAAATTCGCAACTCACCAAAGCCCGAGGCGCCGTCGATTTGGCGCAGCGCAATCTCGACGCATACCGCCGGCTCCAGCAGGAAGGCGCTGCGTCGCCGGGTGAAGTTCGCCAGGCAGAAGACACTTTGCAGCGCGCCCAGGCGGACCTTACCCTGGCCGAACAAAAACAGAAAGAGCGATATTCCCAGCCGGAGACGGCGCGAGTTGAGGCGCAGGGGCCGGAAGCGCAAGCCGCCTTCGACGCGGCCGAAGATGCTCTGCGCAAAAGCAGCGTACACGCTCCCTTCGACGGCATCGTTTATTCCCTCCCCGTCAAGCAAGGCGCTTTCGTTCAGGCGGGCGAGTTGTTATTGCAGGAAGCTGATCTTTCCCAGGTTCTGGTGCGCGCCTTTGTCGACGAACCAGATGTCGGGCGCCTTCACGTCGGGCAAAAAGTCGAAGTTACTTGGGACGCACTTCCCGGGCGCACCTGGACCGGCACCGTCAACACCGTTCCTTCAACGGTTAAATTGCGTGGTTCCAGAAATGTTGGCGAGACTACCTGCGTTGTCGATAACCACGATCTGCGGCTGCTGCCCAACGTCAATGTCGGCGTCACCATCGTAGTCGCCGAACATCAGAATGTCCTCACCCTGCAGCGAGACGCTCTGCGCATCGATGAGAGCAAACCTTACGTCTATAAGATTGTCGGCCATCATGTGAAGCGCCAGGAGATTGATTTTTCACTTCAAAATCTCACGCGTGTTGAAATCACTTTCGGACTTTTCCAAGGGGATGTCGTAGCCCTGCCCGCCGAGGAGTCGAAACCGCTGTTCAATGGCGCCGCCGTGAAGGTAGTTCCCTAGCGAATGATGGGAACATTGCAGTTCGCCGATCCTGCCGCGAAATGTCGCCCTCGATTCCGGCGACTATTGCTTTCGATATTCCTCGCCGCAACGGCGATTCCACTGGCGCATGCGCTTACTTCTCCTCAGGAACTTCTCGCGGCCGGTCAACTGGACGAAGCCATTCGCAACTTGGAACAGCAAATCAGCCGCGCCCCCACCGACGCCGAAGCTTACAATCTCCTCTGCCGCGCTTATTTCATGATCAATGAGTGGGATCACGGCATCTCCGCCTGCGAACGCGCCACCCAACTTGATCCTCATAAGAGTCTGTACTATCTCTGGCTCGGCCGCATTGCTGGTGAAAAGGCTGATCATGTTGGCTTCGTTTCCGCCGCGGTCCTTGTCGGAAAGGTACGGACGTCGTTTGAACGCGCGGTCGAATTGGATCCCACAAATTGGCAAGCCCGCGCTGATCTGGCGGAGTTTTATCTGGAAGCTCCGGCGATCGTCGGCGGCGGCAAGGACAAGGCTCGCCAACAAGCCGATGCGCTGCTGGCTGTGAATCCAGCGGCGGGGCACTTAGCCCTGGCGAGGATCGCTGCGAGAGAAAAAGATAACGCAAAGGCCGAGCGCGAATATCGTGCTGCCATCTCGGCCAGCAATTCCGGCGCTCGCGCCTGGCTCGATCTTGCTATTTGTTTTCGTCATACTCGCCGTCTCGAAGATATGGAACAGGCGTTGCGAACGATGGAATCCAGCCCCCTCGATTACCCGGAATCGCTGATGGATGGCGCCAGTCTTCTGCTGCACAGCGGGCAAGATTTTCCTTCGGCAATCCGACTGCTTCGCCGTTATCTGGCCTCTCCCGTGGAGGAAGGTCCGGCATTTGTGGCGCACGATATGCTGGGCCAGTTGTTGGAAAAACAAGGTGATCGTCAGGGCGCTGCTGGAGAATATCGCGCTGCCCTGGCGCTCTTTCATGCCTATGCGCCCGCTCAAGAAGATTTGAAAAAAGTGGAACGTTGATATCGAACTGCTCACTAATCCTCTGCTCTCCGTTAACCCTCTGCTCTCCGTGGTTTAGGCGATTTTAATTGCATACTTGTACATACATTTTAGTCAATAAACCGTTCCTTTAAGGAACAGTTTGTAAAGTTAGCTAGGCCCCCACGGGCCTGCCACTTACTATGGGCAGTTTTTCCTGTTGCCAGGCGTCGATTCCGCCAATCACATTGATTACGCGTGTGAACCCTGCGCGCTGCAAAAGGCTGCTCGCGAGCATGCTGCGGTAGCCGCCCTTGCAGTGAATGGCAATCCGGGCGTCATGGTCGATCTCTGGCGGAGAGACGCGGAAATTATCCAGTGGCCACCAAGTCGCGTTCTCAATGTGCGCGGCCTCCCACTCCGGTTCGCGACGCACATCTAGCACCTGCACCTCGCCTGATTTCATCCGCTCCTCAAGCTCTTTGACGCCGATCTCTGAAATTGTCGCCAGCGTAAACCCAGCTTCCTTCCACGCGGAAACCCCTCCCTCCAAATATCCGCCCACAGCTTCAATGCCAACCCGCGCCAGCCTCAGCCGGGCCTCCCCCAGCTGAGAGTTCGAATCCGCAATCAGCACCGGATGCGCGGCCAAGCCGAGTACCGTCGCCGCCCACGAGGCGAACTGTCCCGACAACGCAATGTTTACAGAACCAGGAACATGACCCGCTGCGAAGTCTTCCCCGCTTCGCACGTCGAGCGCAATCTCGCCCTGCTTCAAAACAGCATCCAACTCAGCGGGTGCAATGGCACGCAGTGGCGGCAACTCTGCCAGCGACGCAGCGCCGGTGCGATTCATTTCCGCGTCTTTGAAAAAATATTCTGGCCGCGCGGGAAGATTGCTGGTCAACTGCTGAACAAATTCTTCCCGGCTCTTGACCTGCAGCGCGTAGTTCGTCAGCCGCTCGGTGCCGATCGTCGACGAACGCTCGGCCCGCATATTCCTTCCGCAGAGAGAACCGGCGCCATGCGCTGGATAAACCAGCACGTGATCGGGAAGCGCGAGCAACTTGTTGTGCAGACTGTCGTAGAGCATCCCGGCAAGTTCAGCGGGCGTGTGCCGCGGCGACAGGTCAGGACGGCCCACATCGCCAATGAACAACGTATCTCCAGTCAAAACCGCCCACGGCTCGAGCGATTTCTCTTCACCTGTAACAACCAGGCAGATACTTTCCAGGGTATGTCCCGGCGTCTCCAGCACGCGGAGGGATGCTCTTCCAAACTTCAACTCAAATCCATCGCGCACCGGCACGTGAGCAAAGGTCGCTCCCGCTTGCGCACCGATATAAATCTTTGCGCCCGTACGAGCGGCCAATTCTTTGTGCCCGGAAACGAAGTCCGCATGCAAATGGCTCTCCACAATGTGGCGGATCGCGAAGCCGTGCTCCGCGGCCGCAGCCAGGTACAGCTCCACGTCCCGTTGCGGATCCACCACCACCGCTTCGCCTTCCGAAGCCAGCAGGTATGAAGCGTGGGCCAGGCATCCCAGATAGAACTGTTCAAAGTACATGGAAGTTCGCTCCAGTGATTCGTACCGATGCTAGACCAAATTTTATAGGACTGCCATCGCAGAAATGATCGAAAAGATGATGGTTGAAGAGATACTGATCGAAGAGATAAAGATCGAAAAGATGCTGATCGCAGAGATGATGACTCGATCAGAATCCGTCAGAACGTCGGGTCAGACCTTAAGAGGGCAGCGGCGTAATGAATTCCAGGCCGAAGCAAAATCCGTTGCGCGAGCGAACGATCGCTGTCAACCGCGAGAGAGTCGGAGTTTCGAACTCAATTTCCAATAAATCGCCTGGATTCAGCAGAATCCCCGCATACAGGACCATGCCGCCTTCGCTCAGTTCGGTGCCGCGGCCTTCGACCACGGTCGTCGAGAATCCCTTAGAGGTTACGACCCGCACCGGCATGTCAACTTCGACACGGGGCCATCGCCGTGTGCTTTCGGAAGCAGGCATACTGCCTATGATTCCTCTCGCAGCCACTTTATTCAAATTACCAAGGTGAACTGATCTTTTGCCCACCGGATTGGAAATGGCGCGGCAGAACTGCGCCGCTTTCGACGCGGATCCGGGCTGCGCAGGCTGACTCTTGTACAATTTGCCTGTGAATTTGTGCACAAAACGATGCGTGATGGCAGTCTTTGTTTTGTCGCTCGGCATGTTCACTTGGGCAGAACCGGTTGCGCAGCTGCAACCCGCGGGCTACGTCAACGATTTTGCGCACGTTCTCGACCCGACCACGAGTGCGCAGATCACAGACATCTGCCGCCAGATCGACGAAAAAGCTCACGCGCAAATCGCGCTGGTCACCATCAATTCGCTGGACGGACGCGACATTGAAAGCTACGCCGTCGATCTTTTCCATCAATGGGGTGTCGGCAATAAATCCACAAATCGTGGTGTGCTGATCCTCTACGCAATAAAGGATCACCGCGCGCGCATTGAAGTGGGGTACGGTCTGGAACCGATTTTGCCGGATGGGAAAGTTGGCAGCTTTCAGCGTGAGGCTATCCCGATCATGCGCAACGGCAACTATAGCCAGGCGCTGTTGTTGGTCACAAGCCGCGTTGCGGATGTGATTGCCGCCGACGCTGGAGTTCAACTCACAAATTCGCAGCCGCGCGCTCCCACGCAGCCAGAACCCGAGTCCGGCGGCGGATTGTCTCTCGGCGGCATCATCGCAATCATTGTCGTTATACTGATCATCCTCTTCACTCCGTTACGCAGCATCCTGTTCTGGCTTCTGTTCTCGCAGGTTTTTGGTGGACGCGGCGGCGGTTTCGGTGGAGGAGGATTCGGCGGTGGTGGCGGCGGATTTGGTGGTGGCGGCGGGTTTGGTGGATTCGGTGGCGGCAGCTCCGGCGGCGGCGGAGCCAGCAGCAGTTGGTAGCAAACGAGGGCGCAATGGCATCTGCAACTTTTCCTGTTTCTACAAATGTCCCTGAAGACAAAATCGAAGAGTTTGTGCGGCGCCTGCGCGATGCGGCCGGTACGAATGCCGGCACGAATCTGGAGAGCATCATTCTCTTCGGCTCGTCCGTATCAGGCGATTTTCATCCCGGACTTTCCGATCTGAATGTGTTATGCATCTTGCGCGAATGCTCGTTTGCCGCGTTGCAGGCGCTATCGCCGGTGGCGAGGTGGTGGGAGAAGCAGAAGCAACCGCCGCCGCTTTGTATGACTCGCAAAGAACTCGACCGATCGACTGACGTCTTTACCATTGAACTGCTCGACATGCAGCAGCACCATCGCGTGCTGTTCGGCGAAGATGTGGTGCAGGGCCTGCGAATTTCCATGCACGTGCATCGCGTACAAGTGGAATACGAGCTGCGCGAAAAACTGATCCTGCTTCGCCAGCAGGTTCTTTTGGCAAGCGGGAACGAATCGCGAATGTGGGAGCTGCTGCTGCATTCCGTTCCATCGTTCGGCACGCTATTTCGCCATGCTCTGATCGCGCTGGGCGACAACTCGCACGCACACCGGCGCGAAGCCGTGGAAGCGTTAGCAAAGCGCGTGGCCCTCGATTCTGCCGCGATCCAGCAGGTTCTGGACGTTCGCGAGCACAAAACCGATCGCAAGAAGATCGATATCAACGACATTTCGGCTCGCTACCTGGCGGCGATCGAGAAAGTCGCAGCCGCAGTAGACGAGGCATTAGACTCAGATGCATCCGGTCGCGCGTAACCGCATCTCCATTTGATCAAGAGGAGGAGTTTATGGGTAAAGTTTTAATCGCGGTAGTCGTCATTCTGGTGATTGTTCTGGTCGTCGTGCTGCTTTTCTTCGGGCAATACGTTGGCGTGAAGAACACGCTGGTGACCAAAAATGAAGCTGTGAAAAGCGCTTGGTCTCAGGTGGACATTGTGCTGCAAAGGCGTGCCGATCTCATCCCCAATCTGGTTGAAACCGTCAAAGGCTACGCGAAGCAGGAGCAGACCGTGTTTGGCGACATCGCCAAGGCGCGTTCGCAGTTACTTTCCGCGAACACTCCGCAGGATAAAATCGCCGCCAATGGACAACTCGACGGAGCGCTCGGACGCTTGCTGCTGATCGTGGAGAATTATCCGCAACTGAAATCCAATGAAAATTTCCTGCGATTGCAGGACGAACTGGCGGGAACGGAGAACCGCATTGCCGTCGAACGCAAGCGTTACAACGACACGCTGCAAGACTACAACACGTACGTTCAGCAGTTCCCTAACAGTATTTTTGCAGCCTGGGCTGGATTCAAACCGAATGAAGCTTACTTCGCCGCGTCGGAGGGAGCGCGAGAAGTTCCCAAGGTGAATTTCGCAAATCCCAGCACAGCCACACCGCCGGGAAGCCCACAACCGGTACCCGCGCACTAAACGCGGTTGCGAACAAACAAGAGGCGGAGACTGCTTGGAAGCAGTCTCCGCCTTTTTTTTATACTTGCATTCGGTCGCGTTCAACGTCTGGTGCCGATCTTCTCGGCCGACAGTCTAGTGCCGATCTTCCTAGTGCCGATCTTTCTAGTGCCGATCTTCGTGGCTGTGACGCCAATTCCAGTACGCTTGCTGATCTCTCTTCTTGAGGTGTTCGAAATCGACATAAGCTACATGTCGACCTTCCAGCCAGTGCCGGTACACATCATCCTCAGCCCGATCCCAGTTGTGATAGTCCTTGTGGTAGGGGTCGTACACGCGTCGCACCTGTTCCTCATGCCGTTCGTGATCATCTTGCGGACCGGCCATAGCAAAGGCGCCCAGCGGCGCCATCAGTGCGGCGGAGAGAAACAGCGACGCGACATACTTTTTTCCACAATGCATAGTTCTTCCTCCAGTAGTGGCCAACTAGGATGAAGTCGGGGAGTGTGGGGTTGGAATCGAAATACACGTAGATGCGCCCTCTGCGACCGTCAGTTTGCGCAGGTCGACCGGAGCGTCGCTACGAATTCAGCTTCTCGAGTACGGCACTCATTCCTTCGGCAAATTCGTCCTGTGCAGGAATCAAACTCAAGATCAAATGACCGTCGCTGGGAAAATCATAGAAGTGACCGGGATGGACCAGCACCGATTTTTGGCGTAGCAACTCGATCGCTAATTCCTCGTCGGAACGAGTCACGGGGACACGCAGCACGGCGTACCATCCCCCTTCAACCATCAATCGCTGACAGGCTTTCTGCGCGGCAAGTTGGCGATCGAGTTCCGCTAAATTCGCTTTGACCTTTTTCAGCAACTGCGCGTGAATGCTCTTCCTTTGCGCCAGCAATACCGGTATCGCCCACTGTACGGGAGCATTCATCGAGAGATAAGTATCGGCAATGACCTCCAGGCGGCCCGTTGCCTCTGCAGTTTCGGCCTTGGGACCACCGATCACCACCCACGCAACTTTCATCTGCGGCAGCGCGGCAATCTTTGACAGGCCGCTGAGCGTAAAGGTCAGCACCTCGCCGTTCTTCGCGAAACTGGAAGGCAATGTTTTTCCTAAACCGTAGTCGAGAAAAACTTCATCTGCAATCACGGCCAGCCCGTGCGTTCGGCAAAAAGAATTCAGCATCTCCAATTCCGCGGCCTGCACATACGACCCTGTGGGATTGTTGGGATGCACTACAACCACGCCTCGGGATCGCGCGGTGAGGGCCTTTTCCAGCGAGGGAAAATCCATTTGCCATCCGTGATCGTAGATCAGCTCATAGGGCACGAGCTTCACATCATTCAGATCGGCCAGAAACTCAAACAGCGGATAGCTTGGCTTTGGCACCAGCAACTCTTCCCCGGCATTGCACAGCAACCGAAAAACGAAGGAATATCCCTCGCTGGTGCTGGTTGTGAGAATGATCCGCTCCGCGTCCACATCGTGGACTTCATGCTCTTCGCGGTAATACGCCGCTATTGCCTCCCGCGCTTCCGGCAGTCCCTTGGATTGTGGATCGTAATCGAGCGCGCGGGGCGAGGACAGCGCCTGCAGAATTTTCACTTCCTCATAATGCAGCCCCGCCCGCGTGGGATTTGAAAGCGTAAGATCGAAAACTTTTTCGCCGTTCGCACGAACTTCCAGCAGCGCTTGCGTGAAGCGATTCTGCGTCAGCTTCCAGCTGGTCCGATCAGAAAACATGAATGGATTTTATGCGATGGATTGAGGAAGTGGGAAACAGTGTCGCGGCCACACTCGTAGGAAAAGGGTTACATGTTAACCCTGGGAAAGCACGCTCTAGAAAGACAGGTGAACTTACCAGCGCGTCCCGCGGAACATATTTTTCAAAAACTCAGGCGGCGCGCCGCGGCTAAGATTGCCCTGTACCCTCCGTCCCTCGAGACTGGGCCAGTCACGAATTCCGACTGCCGGACACAATAGACCCTTAGCATCCGGCCGCAGCAACTGGCGCAGCGTCTGCACTCCATAGAACAATCCTTCGCCGGAATTTGCCGCCACAATCAAATGCGACTTGTCGGAAAACAACAGGTAGCCGTCTTCACCCACGACATCGTCAGCCCTGAGTCCGTTGCGCGCCAGGAATCGGCGCACGCGAGCATCCTGCAAGCGAGCCAGCACGATCGCGCCGCCCTCGGCCTTGCCTGCGGCCTTCATGCCCAAAATGTCGAGTTTCAAGCCCGTCTCGTCGGCGACTTCTTCCGCCAGGGTTTCGGCGGCAATGCGATCTTCCGATTGATGTCCGCGCAGAACAAAGATCTTCGTGCGCGGCCCAACTTGAAATCCGCCGTCGCGCAGTCGCACTTCTTTTGGCGCCGGCACCAGCTTCAACTGCGCCCGGCCATCGGAATCGAGCGCCCAAAGCGTCGATGCACAGATCAACACACAGGAGACAAGCCACAAAAGTCGCTTATTCATTCAGATCCTTAACTGCAAAACTCAAGTCCATATTGTACGCGCAATCCGATGGTAAAGTGTGATGAAACGCAATCGATTTTTCGCCGTCGAGGCCGTAACTTTTATGATTCCCGTCAGATTTCCAGGACCGATTCTTGAGGCCCATTCCTGAGGAACGATCTGTTGCGCCTTCATACGCGCCAGACTATTTGAATGCCTCCTTATTTACCACATAAGGCATCTGGGCAACGTCGCCGCCGTAGTTGCCCTCCAGCACATCGATCAGGCCCTGTGCGCAGCGTCCGGCCATGCCCTTGTCGGGATCGGTAGACAGCCGAGTGATTCGCGCTGCGCTGGCAAAATGCGGAAACAGCCGGCAACGGTCGGCAATTGCGGGATCGCGCAAGGGCGAATCCGACGGCAAGGGTTCCTTCTCATAAACGTCTAAGGCAGCGCCCGCGATCCAGTTCTCCCGCAGAGCTCTCGCCAATGCTTTCTCGTCGACCACCGGCCCTCGCGAAGTATTGATCAAATACGCTGTGGGCCGCATCAGACGCAAAGTCTTCTCGTTGAAAAGATGATAGGTGGGCGTCGCGCTGTCTTCGGCGCGGAGCAGGGGTACGTGAACGCTGACAAAGTCGGCGCCGTCAAGCGCTTCTTCAAAAGGAACGTACCTGATCGAAACCTTTTCTTTGCTCAACCCGCGCGAATGCCGCAGCTCATTCACTTCCTGAATGGTCCGCACGAATGCCTGATTCTCATACGCCGGGTCGTAGCACAAAACATTCATATCGAAGCCGACGCTTTTCTTGATCATCGCCAGCCCAATGCGTCCGGTGCCGATCACCGCCAGGGTCTTGCCAGTAACTTCGTCTCCCAGGAATGGCAAGTAAGGATGCCAGTATCCCCATTGGTTGTCGCGGGTCAGATGCTCGGCAGTCCACATTTTTCGAGCCAGAGCGCCCATCATAAAAAAAGCAAACTCCGCCGTCGCTTCGGTGAGCACGTCGGCAGTGTGAGTGAAAGGAATTTTGTAGCGGTTGGCATCGGCGCGGTTGATGTTGTCAAATCCCACGGCAATCTGCGCCACAACTTTCAATGTGCCCTTGCCGGCTTCAAAGACTTCCGCATCGATGGGATCGCGCAGAGTGGTGATCAGCCCGTCAATGCCGGACCCCACCTTGTCGATGATCAAACTCTTTGGCGGAGCTTCCGGCCGCGGATACACTTCCACTTCGTAGCCGCGCTTGCGCAGCAAGTCAATCGCTTCGCCGATGTCGCAAGTGGCAAACACGCGAATTTTATTGTCCATTTTTTTGGGAAATCTTTCCTAAGAATCAAAACTGGTGTGCTCTGGCTTCGAACCCTCTGGCGCCGGCCGCAGACGAACCAGAGATATCATACGCGGGGGTGTGATTTCCGTCACAGAGTCCGGAACTGCGCGTGGCTACAATGAAGTGTTCGATATCTCATGAAAAGGAGGCGCCTGTGACCCGCTTTACACTGGTTCTTCCCGCGCTTTTCCTCTTATTTCTCTTAGCATCGGCGCTACCCGCGCAGCAGAACTCGGGCGCAACACCGCCGAAAACTTCCATCTATTCTGCCATTTCGGTGGAAGCCACGCGGCAGCCAAACCCAGTAAAGTCCACGCCCGAATCGTTAGCCCGTGCCAAGAAATGGTGGACGCTGGATTGTGAAATGTGCCATGGCAAAGACGGCAACGGCAAGGGCGAAACTGCCAAGGACATGAAACTTACGATTGTCGATTTCAGCGATCCCGCGACCCTTAAAGACCGCACCGACGGCGAAATCTTTTACATCATTAAGAACGGACACGAGGATATGCCCCCCGAAGGCCAGCGCGTCAAAACGGAAGAAAATTGGGATTTGGTGAATTTCGTTCGCTCGCTCGCCAAGAATAAGCCCGAGGCCGCTCAGGGAAACTAGCGCGCGGTTGTTTGAACCGGCCTGCGGTTCTTTATACCGCTCTGCGCCAGCGTGCTCGCGAACTCGAAGCGGAAGTTTCACCGTCGCCGAGTAGTCCAATCACGCCGCGCAGGCTCTCCCACGCCGCCTGATTGAGCGAAGGCTCCGCGCTTACGAGATCGCGAATCATGTTCCAGGCCGCCAAGTTGAGTGCGCCGTCTGGCGGCATTCCCATAGCCAGCGACACAGCGCACTGCGGACAAAAACAAATCCTCTGGGCCCCCGACTTCTGCCGCGGCTTAACTCCCACCGTCTGCGCGAACATGTAGACCGCGACCGACTTGTGTGCCGTTTCGATCTCCCGCCTGCAGCGCAGACAAGTTATTGGTTGCATGAATTGCTTCCTGACAATTGATTAAAGTGCTGGACTACGACTACTCTCAGGCAGCCGTTGGCCGGCAGCAAGTACGAAGAAAGATTCCGGCCGTTGAGCATGCGAATGAATCTCAACGGGCTTTTTCTTTCAGCCGGATTGTTCACACTAAGTCCTAACCAGGATTTCCACTCCAATCGCCATTGAACTTTTCTATTGACAACTTCTCGATCTATCTGTTACATGTTGTAACGCTACAATGACTAACACACGCCAGGCACGTCTAAAGAATTTGGGAGAAGTGGAACAGGCGGTCATGGATTACATCTGGAGCCACGGTCCATCTACTTCGGAATCTTGCCGCGAGGCGCTGGCCGCCACTCGCCCCATGAAAGATTCGACCATTCGCACGGTTCTGCGCAGGCTGGAAGAAAAAGGCTATCTCACGCACCAGACCGAGGGCCGCACATTCATCTATCGAGCCGCGGACGCGCGGCAGAGTGTTGCTGTGCGCGCGGTAAAGGGCATCATCGACCGCTTCTGCGGCGGATCGGCGGAGGAACTCGTTCTTGGCATGGTCGACGGCGCCGTGCTCAGCCGCCAACAGTTGGAGCGCTTGGCGCGAAGGATTTCCGAGAAAACGCTCGAACAAAACACGATCGATCAAAAAACGGGCGACGAAAAGATGTCGGGATATAAATCGGCCGACAAAAAGGAAAAAAAGCTATGACGCTTTTCACCGCGCTTCCAGCGTCTACCGAACTACTAATACAGCTCGCGAATTCCGCCGCCCGCGCTCTTGTTCTGAGCCTGATTGTTGCGCTGGCATTGGTCGCCTTCCGAGTGAAGAGCACCCCGCTGCGTTTGTTCACCTGGACTGCGGTGCTGTATGCCGCCCTTGCTATGCCCTTGTTGCAATGGATGCTGCCGTCCTTGCCGATTCATGAACCGGCATTCCTTCAGTTTGAGATTCGGCCGCCTGCAGCGGCGCATCAGGCACCAGCGACGCGAGTGGCCACAGCCGAGCGCATCGCCGCAACTGCGAATCCCCCGGCCGAAACTTACACTCAGTCTCAATCGTTCCCGGAAAATGTTCCAGCGTTGGCGCGAGTTAGCACTCTCAGCGCCACAACAACCCCTGCAACGTCCTCAGCCAGATCCCGGTCGAAGCTTCCCTGGAACGCGCTCGCGGGCGCGATTTATCTCCTCACAACTCTGATTTTTCTTGCCCGCTTTTTCGTAGGGCTGTGGTTTAGCCGCCGGCTCAAGCAAGCAGCGCAAACAATCCGTGATCCACTGCTTAACAGCAAGCTTGCCTGCCGCGCCCGAGCAACGGCGCTCAATTCTATTCCGCACGCCGCCGAGAGCAACTTTATTTCGGTTCCGCTTACCCTCGGAGCGTTGCGCTCTACGATTTTGCTGCCCACTGACTGGCGCGAATGGGACGAGGGCAAACTCGACGCCGTGCTGGCGCACGAAGTTTCGCACGTAGCGCGTCGCGATCCGCTCACACAGCGAATTTCGCTTCTGCATCGCGCGATCTTCTGGTTCAGTCCACTCGCCTGGTGGCTCGACCGGCATTTGGCTGAACTGGCGGAACAGGCCAGCGACGAGGCGGCTTTATATTGCGGCGCTGATCGCAAGGATTACGCCAGAACCTTGCTGGCGTTCTTTGAAAGCTTGCAGAAGTCGTCGCAGCGAGTGCGGTGGCAAGGGGTTGCGATGGCCAAAGCGGGTCAGGCCGAAGCAAGATCAGCCGAAGAAAGATTAGAAAGAATTCTTTCCTGGAAGGGAGCCGTCACCATGGGCATGAAGAAATCCATTGCAGCGCTTGTTCTCGCTCTCGCTGTTCCTCTGATTTTTGTTGCCGCTTCGGCGCGTCCGGTGAACGGACGTTCGCAAAGTGCGGAAGTTGGCCACACCCAGGCGCCACCCCCGGCCCAAGCTGAACCATCGGCCACGCCAAGCGCGGCTCCGTCTGCGAAACCAAACGCAGGAGTAGAACCTGCGATTGCTCCACCTTCTGATGACATAACCGGACAGATACCGAGCGAGCCGGCTTCTGCTGCACCCGCAATTTCAATACTGGGGACCGGCGTGACAGGTGTAGCACCAATCGCGCCGGTCGGACCTGCTGCGCCCGTAGCGGCAATCGCGCCGGTAGCGCCGGTTGCATCCGTTTGGCATGGCGGTCAGTCGAATTCCTCAGGCTCATCCCCTGGCTCCGGCTTTTCTTACCGCTACGGCTGGGACGATGAACAGCGCTTCGTCATCGTCTCCGGGAAAACCGATTCATTCACCATGTCCGGTTCAGCGAAGGATGCGCGGCATGTGGAGAAACTCAGAAAAAATATCCAGGGCGACTTCATCTGGTTTCAGCGCGACGAAAAATCCTACATTGTTCGCGACCAGGCCACGATTGACCGCGTCAAGAAACTCTGGGAGCCGCAAGAGGAGCATGGGAAAAAGCAGGAAGAACTCGGCAAGAAGCAGGAAGCTCTGGGCAAGCAACAGGAAGATCTCGGCGCAAAAATGGAACAGGTCAAAGTGAATGTTCCCGACATGACAGCGGATCTCGAAAAACTGAAAGCGGAATTGAAGGAACTTGGGGCAGGCGCAACCGTCGACCAGGTCGGCCATATTCAATCCGAGATTGGGGAGCTGCAGAGCAAGATCGGCGAACTGCAATCGCACGCCGGCGATCAGCAAAGCAAGCTGGGCGAATTGATGAGCGCTCTCGGAGAGCAACAGGGCAAGCTAGGCGAAGAGCAAGGTGAATTGGGCCGCAAGCAGGGCGAGCTGGCGCAAGATGCTTCACGCAAGATGAAGCAGATCTTCGATGACGCAATTGCCAAGGGGATTGCGCAACTCGAGATGTAAACAGAAAATAGTTTCCCGCCAGCAACAGCGTGCCGCATCAAGATGAAACCTAAGCATAGGCCGTTCCTTCCTGCGGTTCTGTGCGAGATGTGGCGGAGGGTGCCGTTTGGCGGTATTCTTCCGGCAGGCCGCTTTCAATCGCGGCCCGCACTTTTTCCATAAGGCAATCGCGGCTTCCGAAATCTTTGGGATCGATGGGCGGATGAAAAATCACTTTCACCCTGCCCGGCCGGATGGCAAATCTCGCCTTTGGCATGGTGTAGTGGGTGCCCACAATCGTCATGGGAATCACCGGAACTCCGCACTCCATTGCCAGATAAAATGGTCCCTTTTTGAATGGAAGCAGCTTCCCATCGAAGGAGCGCCTGCCTTCCACATAGATCGTCATGTTCACGCCTTGCTCAACCACCACCGACCTCGCCGCTCGAACAGCTTCGATGCCGGCGTCGCGATTTCCGCGGTCCACGGGCACCAGCGAACCCATGCGCATGGCGCGACCGAGTATCGGAACTTTAAACAATTCTTTTTTCACCATCACCGATGTGCGCCTGGGAATCAGCGGAATCTGTATTGGTGGATCGAGGTTCGACACATGGTTGGTCATGAAGATGTAGCTGCGCGCGTGGTCGAACCGGTCGAGTCCTTCGCTCTCAACTCTTACGCCCGTAATCCACACGCCCCACCACGCGCCCCACATAAATAGGCGATACAGAACGCGCACATCGCCCATGATGAAGCTGGCGGGGAAGCCAATGATCGCAGCCACGGGTGCGGCCAGCGTCCAAAAGATCAGCATAAGCACGGTGCGGATCATTTTGCGGTTCCTGTCGCTCCTGTCATTCCTGTCGTTCCCGCAGCTCCCGCCCTTTCGTCGCCGGAACTCTGCGCTTCACCTTTCAGCCAGGCCATGCGGCGTGCTCGTCGACGGTCTGTCACCTGGTCAAGGTCCTTCACTTCATAGGAAATTTCCTGATGGCTACCGACCTTCCATTTCAGTTCGCGATCTCCACCGCGACGCGACCGAACTCTTAGAGTAAGCGTGTCGCCCGGATTCAGCGCAGCTAACTGCTCGCGAGACTCCTGACCGGCAGCCCTGCCCTGCAATTCAATAATGATGTCGCCGACTTGCAGGCCCGCGTGCTCGGCCTCGCTGCCGGGCGTCACTTCGCTCACTGACATAGGACCATCGAAGTTTCGCGACGCTGTGAATCCTGCGTCCGCAACGGTATTTGGGAAGGACTCCACGCGTAGCCCCACGGACCGAAAGACATCATCCCAGGGGATCTCCTCGGTTCCGGATACATACTTTGTAAAAAACGACGTCAGGTCCGAATGACTGACAGCATCGGCGGCTTCGAGAACTCCCGCAGAATCATTGTAGAAACGACCCTTCTTCGCATAGTTCTCATTCATCCATTGCATCACTTCGCGCAGCGAAGCCCGCCCGTCACTCGCTTCACGCACTGCTAAGTCAAGCATCACGCCCAGCAGTTCGCCCTTGTTGTAATAAGAAACGCTGCGGGCAGGACGGTGATAATAACCGTAACCTTCCAGCCACGCATCGAGACTAGAGTCTTCAGCGGACTGAGTGAGGTGCGCCGGTCGCCGCTCCAGTTCGGTGATCTGCTCGCCCAATTGATAGAGATATTCCTTTTCATCGAGCAGTCCGGCCCGCAACTCGACGATTCCTTCAGCCGTGCTGGTTACGCCTTCGCAGAACCAAAGCGCACGCGTGTAATTTTCTTTCGTGTAGTCGACTGGCTCAAGGGTCTGCGGGCGAATGCGTTTGACATTCCAGAGATGAAAGAATTCGTGAGCCGTCACCCCGTTCAGCGCGTCCAGAGATTGTTTCATCGAGGGCGCATTCAGATCGATGGCCGTCGAGAATGCGTGCTCCATGCCGCCGCCGCCCGAGCCGTGCGGAAAATGATAAATGAACATGTAATTCTCGAAGGGACGATCGCTCATCCAGCTGGTCGCAGCGGCGACAATCTTATGCAGCGCGGCAACAATTTTCGTCATGTTATAGTCGGCGCTATCGGCGTCGACAATGACGCGATAATGCCCGCCGCCTTCGTCGAAATCGGATTCCTGAAACGTTCCGATCTCTACGGGAGAATCGACCAGGCGGTCATAATTTTGGGCAGTGAACTCAGCATCAGCGATTGATGCCAGAGGCGTAGCGATGCGCCATCCTTTGGGAATGGAGCTGAAACGCACGTCCATCGGGGCAGATCGAGCGTCCACCGGATACATGAGAAGCTCCGCCAGATTGAAGAAGGCGTGATGCGAATTCAATTGCGCATTGAACGGACCCGGCGAGTCGACATAAATTTGATATTCCACAATCGCGCCGCCGCTCGCGCCTTCAATCTGCCACCGGCTTATGTTGACTTCGCGTACCAGTAAAGGATTGCCAGCGCGATCCTTGGCGCGCACCCAGTTCACGTACTGCGCGAAATCGCGAACTTGATAAAGCGCATTCCAAACCGGAAGCTGAAGTTCGCGTTGCGCCGTTCCTGCAGGCAGAAACATCTGCACTGCAACCAGATGCTGCTCGGGCGAAGAAAGCGATACGGTATAGGCGATCGACGCTTGTATCTGAGCCGCCGATGCAACCAACAGGGCAAGGCTGACGATGGCAGCGCAAAGGGCCAACCGCAAAGCTGGACGAATCCTCGGGAGTGAATTCATCGCTGCGCTGCCAGCTCCCGTAACCGTGCGGGCAGCTTCTCGTAGATTCCGCCAAACCCGCCGTTGGAAAGAATTGCTACCACATCGCCGCTGCGCATTTCGGGAGCGACGCTTTGCACAATCGAATCGGCGTCGGTCAGAAGCCGTGCTCGTCGCCCGTTTTGCTGGATTTCGGCGGCCAGCGCAGGCAACTCCAGCCGTTCATTTTCCGGGACGGCTTCCGAGCGGAACACTCCCGCCACGATCACCTCGTCAGCCTGAGCCAGGCTGCGCGCCAAGTCGCTTTGCAAAACGCGGCGACGCAACGTGTTCGATCGTGGCTCCAGGATCGCCCACAACCGCGCATTAGGATAGCGCGCCCGCAACGCTTTCAACGTTCCCGCAATCGCCGTGGGATGATGAGCAAAATCGTCAATGATGGTAATCCCGTTCACCTGTGCCTTGACTTCGAGCCGCCGCTTCACGCTCTTGAACGTTTTCAGCGCCGCTGCGATTGCGTCTTTCGAAACGCCGCACGAAGACGCGAGGGCGGCTGCGGCCGTGGCATTCCACACGTTGTACTCGCCTCCCAGAGCAAACTCCAACTCAGCCCACAGTTCGCCGCCGTGCATCACGGTCCATGAAGTGCGAGTAGGTTCGAGGCGCAGATTCGTCACCTCCCAATTCGAGCGCGATCCGGCGCCGTAGCGTTCCACGGGACAAAAAGCCTTAGCCAGACAACGTTCCAGACTCGCGCTCTCGCTTGCTTCTCCTGCCGCACCGTCAAAGGCGACGATTCGCCCGCGGCGCGGAATAAGATTCACCAGGCGCTTGAACGCGGTTTCGACAGCGTCAAGATCTTTGTAGATGTCGGCGTGATCAAACTCCACCGAAGTTAGAATCACAGCGTCGGGAAAGTAGTGCAGGAACTTCGGTCCCTTATCGAAAAATGCTGTATCGTACTCGTCGCCTTCCAGAATGAAATGCTGGCCAGCGCCGAGATGAAAACTCGAACCAAAATTCTCGGCGATGCCGCCGATTAGAAATGAAGGTTGCAATCCAGCATAGTGAAAGATCCATGCCAGCATCGACGTCGTCGTAGTTTTGCCGTGAGTTCCTGCAACCACCAGGACTTCCTTGCCACGAAGAAATTCATCGTGCAGCAACTGCGGCAACGAACAGAATGGAATGCGCTGATCGAGCACTTCCTCGAGTTCTACATTCCCTCGCGAAATGGCATTGCCGACCACGACCAGATCAGGCCGCGGATTCGAGTTTTTCGCATCAAACGGCTGTGCCAGCGGAATGTCCAATTCGCGCAGAAAATCTGACATGGGCGGATAAGCCGCGGCATCCGATCCGGTTACTCGAAAGCCGCGCTGCTTGAGCATTCCCGCCAAGGAGGCCATCGCCGTGCCGCAGATGCCGATCAAGTAAATGTGTTTGCTTTCGCTCATCTCATGATTCTTCAAAAAGCGCGTTTATTCGGAGACCGCTGATTCCAGTATTCTCAACGCCACCTGTCCGCCCCGCACAGTCAGTTTTGCGCGGACTCCAAACGGAAGCGTAATGTTGCCCGTGCTAACGTGTCCCGAGCGAACTCCATAAGCAACGGGCACTCCCAGGTCGCCGACAATCCGGGTGACAACGTCCGGCAGAGTGTAATCCTGATTCGCGGTCTGAACGCAGTCGAGCATTTCGCCAAAAACAATGCCGCGCACCTGATCGAAATGCCCGCCGAGTTTCAATTGCATCAGCATGCGGTCGATCTGGTACGGCTTGGCGGCAATGTCTTCCAGGAACAAAATCGTGCCCGTCGTTTGGATTGCGTAGGGCGTGCCCAGCGATGCGACGAGAATCGAGAGGCATCCGCCATACAAAATGCCCTCGCCATCGCCCTCGACTAGTCCGCTGACCCCCGCTCCCAGAGCGACTTCCCAGGGCATCGTGTTCGCAAGCGCCATCTGCCATGAGCCCGTGTCAACTCCGTTTCCGTGCGCCCAGTCCTTGGCCACCATAGGGCCATGGAAAGCAACCATACCGGCGGCATCGTGAAAATAAGTCAGCAGCGTGGTGATGTCGCTATAGCCAACAAAAATCTTTGGATGTGCCTCAACTTTTTCCAGATCAACTTCCTTCAGCAGGTAGTTTGCGCCATAACCACCGCGCGCGCACACAATCGCTCGCACATCGTCGCGCACGAACATTTCTTCCAGCTCGCGCGCCCTTCGCTCCACCGATCCAGCAAAGTAAAGATCCTTTTCGAGGATCGAATCGAAATAAAACGGACGATACCCGGCCCTTCTTAAGGCTGCGCAACCGGCTTCCAGCTCCGCAGGTTTTACATTGCTGGCGGGCGCGACAATGCCCACGGTATCTCCTAGGCGAAGGGCTGGTGGTTTGACGGGTTGGAAGCGGGAAGACATTTATTGAATAGACATGAATTCAATGCTGTCCGACGGATGCAACCGAGCAACCAGATTTTCAACTCAGAAAAAACTCTCCCCGGCACAATAGCCGCGCCGGACCTCGCAAAAAGATAGTGCCGCCTTCCCTGCGCAAAGTTTGCGTTCCGCCGACCGCGCGCACGTTCACTGGAGAATCCGCGCGCCCCGTAGCCAAAGCCGCCACCGCCGCGGCACAGGAACCAGTACCTGAAGATTGCGTTTCTCCCACGCCGCGCTCAAAAAAACGCGCGCTCACATCGTGAGTGCCGTCGATCGTGACAAACTCCACGTTCACACCATGCTTAAAATGCGAACTGCGCTGAATTTCCGCAGCCTGTGACTGCCAATCTTCCGCGAAGGTAGGCACAAACACCACGTAATGCGGATTGCCCACGGATACTGGGATTCCGCGCACTTCGCCTGCGCGCGTCGCCAGGCAGACTTCGCTTTTAACGATCGCCTCGCCCATTCCAATTTCAAACTCGTACTCGTAGTCATGGTGCGAAGTCAGAATACAAGTCTTCAACCCGGCACCGGTTTGAATCTTAATTTCCTCTTTTTTCTGCTGGGAGCATACGTAAGCGGCGACGCAGCGAGTGCCGTTGCCAGAAATTTCCGCTTCAGAACCGTCGGCGTTGATGAGTCGGATTTCGACGTCAGCCGACCCATGCGGCAGCATCCACTCCACGCCGTCGGCGCCAACTCCTTCGTGGCGATCACAAATGCGTTTGGTGAGAACGTGAATGTCCACTCCAGTTGGAATCAGAGCGTTCTCAATCAACAGGAAGTCATTGCCGCAGGCGCTGGCTTTCACGAATGAAATCGTAGGCAAGCCGGAGTTCACTCGCGCTCCACCCGGCCGAGCGAAGTCACTGTGCCCAGCACCGTCGACGCTTTTAATAGCCGCAGCAATTCCAGTTGTTCGCGGTTGCACCCGTCCACATCACATTGAAGCCGGATATGCTGACCCGTGCTG
Organism: Acidobacteriaceae bacterium; assembly: GCA_003132445.1. Taxonomy (GTDB): domain Bacteria; phylum Acidobacteriota; class Terriglobia; order Terriglobales; family Acidobacteriaceae; genus Sulfotelmatobacter. The sequence goes on from PKXU01000201.1 coordinate 162,917, forward strand.
GCGCTGTTCACGTTCTGCATCAGCCGGTGTTGGCCTTCCAGGATGCGGTTCACTTCGTTGCTAACCTCTTCGACGCTGGCTCCGGTGACTTCATAACTTGAAAGCAGCATTTTCAGGTTGAATGTCTCTTCCAAATGCCCCAGAACGAACAATGCCGCCAGTACCATCCCGGTGGCGAAAACAGCAGTCAAGTAGAGGCCGCCGCCGGCGGCCATGCCGATCGAGGCCACCACGAAAAGCGTAGCTGCCGAAGTGATTCCAGAAGTCAGGCCTCGGGTATGCAGAATCGATCCCGCTCCGATGAATCCGATTCCAGGAATAATCTGGGCGGCAATTCTCGCCGTGTCAGAGGGTACGCCAGCCAATGCAGCCGAGAGGACCGTGAACAACGCCGCGCCGAAACAAATGAACATATTCGTGCGCAAGCCGGTGGGGCGATGATTCAATTCCCGCTCGAGCCCGATGACGCCGCCGAGAATCGCGGCCAACACCAGTCGCACCAATGAGCTTCCGACGATCCCGCTCGACATCTCCTGATGCAGCAGATCAATCCAATGTTGCCAGCTCATGCGTTGCATACGCCTGCCGAAACAGGCTTCCGATGCCGGATTCTATCATCGGACTCCCGCGCTATCGCGTTACCTGCGTGATTACCGGCCGCGGTAAAGAAGAGCTGGCGCCTGACCGCTTGCATGAATTTCCAGCAGCGCCTCCAGATGCCGCGCTTGCGCCGCCTGCCATACCCGGTCGCCCTGAAACGCCACCACATAATCGGCGTATTTCGCAGGATCGGCGAGGGCCCGCTCCCACAGGCCGTCGGGATCGGATGGCTGCTTCCAAACCCGATGATTGCCCTCATTGATCACGCGCTTCAGAGGAATCCCAGCCTGCTGCAGCGCGCCCACATGATCTCCCAGATACATGAGCAGCGTTGAATTGGGCGGCAGCTTTCGCAGCCAGATCGCAAGTTGAGTTTCGAGTTGATTGCGAGTACGCATGTTGACCTGTGCTTCCTTCAACGAAACCGGAGTCGCGCGCCAGATGGAGGCGTAACTCGAGATTACAAGCACGAGAACAGCCACCACGCAGCCCACACGCAACCGCGAGTTCCATTCTTTAGATCGCACGGCCACGTACACCAACATCGCCAGCGCCGCGGCGAACGCCGGAAGCAACTGCAATCCATAACGCACGTTGTAATGTGAAAACGGCCACCACGGGGGGATGAAGATTGGCACTCCACCGTAAGCTACAGAGAGCGCGTAAAAAGGAACGGGCGCCAGTAAGAACAACAGTGGCAGCCATGAACGCAACGAAAACGCCGCTTCCGCGGACGGCCTGCGGCGCATCCAAAACGCGAGAATCACGACCGCGAAAGCGAACAAAATCCAGGCGCGCTGCAGCCATTGATTTTCCGCCAAATTGACTTCCGCCGATTTCAGGAAATACATTCCTGCCAACACAGGATTGTCGCTGCCCGGGTGGCCGCGGCTTCCAGAATTCTCGGATCGCTGCTCGATCGCCTTTGCCGAATAAGGGCCATTCGCAAACTCCAGGGGATTGCGATAGACGATTCCGTTGTAAGCGAGCCAGAGCGCTGGCGCCGCCGCGGCAATCAGCAGGAACTTCACCGCCGCAGTGCGAGAGAACTGCGCCACTCGTGGCGCAACGGATTGGCCAGAAAGCAAACTTAATCCCACCAACGTTGCCGACACAACCGCCGCGAGAAACCATCCGTCGTAGCGCGTCAAACAAGCTGCCGCCAAACACAGGCCGCATTTCGTCAGGGCCCGCGCATCTCCTCGCCAGAACTCGCTGAAATATACGATCGTCCAAATGAAGAGTGCCAAATAGAGCGACTCCCCCATGGCCGTGGCCTGCATGTAGATAAGATTTGGATTCGCCGCATAAATCAACGCCGCCGTCCACGCGGCAAATCCGGCGGCCCGGTCCGAGTCGAGAGCACGCGAAAGAGTGCCTCGAATCAGACGAAACATTCCGATCACACCAAAAACATAGGCGACCATCGAAGGAATGGAACCGCCGACGCCTCGCCGCCACATTTCGTTCGAGATCAAGAAAGGAATCATCAGAAGATGCGGCAGAGGCAGCCACACCGTTCCAAGTTGCAGAAGACTGGGAGTTTTCGAATCGAAGACGCGACGCGCAATATTGATGTGGGCGACCGCGTCGCCATACAGCAACGCCTCGCCGCGCTGAAAATAGAACAGAAGGGAAAAAACAGAAACACACGTCGCCAGCCAGGCCAGCAACCTGACCTCAGAGCTCCAGGCTGAACGGGAGGGCGCGTTCTCTATTTTCGTTGGCACGATGATCGTTCGGAAAATGATCGTCCGCAAAATGATCGACCGGGAAATGATCGTCCGGGAAGCGAGCACGGAGAAAACTATTCGAGGTGAGTCAGCTCGCGAAAAATCTGAAAGCGGGCGTCAATCTCGTCTCGGGTTAAGGATTGCAGACGCTCTGTACCGAACCGCTCGACCGCAAATGATCCCATGACACCGCCGTAGAATAGAGCGCGCTTGAGTACTTCGCGGCTCAAATCTTTCTGTGACGCCAGGTAGCCCATGAATCCGCCGGCAAAGGAATCACCCGCTCCAGTCGGATCTTTCACCTCTTCAATGGGCAACGCAGGGGCGCGAAAAGGATGATGCCCGATGCCGAATGCGCCTTCGCGAAAGAAAATGGTTGCGCCATATTCACCGTGCTTGATCACCAGCGCCTGCGGACCCATGCTCAGAACGTTGTTCGCGGCGCGAGGCAAACTCGTTTCATTGGCAAGCATCTTTGCTTCAGTGTCATTGATCAATAGAACGTCCACCAGCTTTAACGTTTCTTTGAGTTCATTGAGTGCGCCCTTGATCCAGTAATTCATGGTGTCACAGCCGGTGAGGCGCACTCGATTCATTTTGCGCCGTACGTCGGCTTGCAGAGTCGGCTGAATATTCGCCAAAAATAGAAATTCGGTATCTTCGTATTCTTTCGGAATGCGAGGTTGAAATGTTTGGAAAACATTCAGGTCGGTGAAGTCGGTCTTCGCCTCGTTCAAGTTATCGCTATAGGAACCACCCCAGCGGAACGTCTTGCCCTTCGCCCGCTCCAAGCCACGAGTGTCGATGTCGTGCTGGCCGAAGATCTGCTCTTGCTCAGCGCCGAAGTCTTCTCCGACCACGGCCACGACTCGCACCTTTGTGAAGTAGCTCGCCGACAGAGAAAAATAAGTGGCCGCGCCGCCCAGAATATTCTTCACGCTGCCCGAGGGCGAAGTGACGTCATCGAAAGCAACTGAACCGACTACGAGAATGCTCATCCGAAAATCCTGTCCTTAGGCTGTGTGAAGTGATTTGTATCTGGTAGCAACAAAATCCGTCTTACTTGACGTACTTATTCAAAATCAGTTTCAACTTCTTCTTCGTCGCCGCGGGAATCTTTTTATGGTCTGTGAGAATCGCATGGGCCAGCGCCGATCCGCATTTGCACAAGCGTTCGCGCGGCATGGCTGCCACCGTCTCGCGCACAACTTTTGTCGCGTTCTCGGCGTTCTTAACCAACACGGCAACGATTTGATCGACCGTCACCGAATCGTGATGCGGATGCCAACAGTCATAATCGGTCACCATAGCCACTGTGACATAACAAAGCTCCGCCTCACGCGCCAGCTTCGCTTCCTGCAGATTCGTCATTCCAATTACGTCCATGTCCAGACTGCGATATACGTTGGACTCAGCCTTCGTGGAAAACTGCGGCCCTTCCATGCACAAATACGTTCCGCCTCTTTTGCCCACCACGCCAACTTTCTTGCAGGCCGACTCGACCACACGCGCCGTTTCCCCGCAGACAGGATCGGCAAAGGCAATGTGCGCCACCACTCCGCTTCCAAAAAACGTGTCCACACGATGCCGCGTTCGATCGAAAAACTGATCGGGGATCACGAAGTCCAGCGGCTTGTGTTCTTCCTTCAGCGATCCAACTGCTGAGATCGAAACAATCCGCTCCACCCCAAGCTGCTTGAACCCATGAATGTTGGCGCGGAAATTCAGTTCGCTCGGCAGAATGCGATGGCCGCGGCCATGCCGCGCCAGAAACGCCACTTTGCGTCCTTCGAGCACGCCGCAGACATAAGCGTCGGAAGGCGCGCCGAACGGCGTCTTCAGCCGCACTTCTTTCATCTTGGTGAGCCCGGGCATGGAGTAAAGCCCGCTGCCGCCGATAATTCCAATCTCCGCCTGTGCCAAGACTCCCCCCAAGGCCTATCGTCCTCTCAAGTCAAACTCGTGATTATACAGGACGAAATCTCTCATCCTTCTCGACAGGCGGCATCGTTTGCTGAAGGAATGACAGCCGAGAGGCCGGAGCTACAATGCAAAAGATGAAGTTCTATACGGCTATTTGCGCGGTATTTCTGTTCTCGAGCCTTATCTCCGCTCAAGAGAAAGCCGCGCCCCAAAACAACCCGACATCCGTCACCGTTCCCATGACCATCGATCACAACCGGGTCGTCATTAATGCCGATGTTCCCCTCCCTGATGGCTCGACGCAGCGTGTCCGAGCCTGGGTCGACAATGGCAATCCTGATCTTTACATGTCCCAGCGCGTGGCGACTCTGATGGGACTCACCGTCTCTTGCGACGGCCAAATCTGCTCCGGTCGTGCCAATCCTCAGGTTGTCGCTCTTGCAATTCTGGTCGGTGGAATGAAGATTTCTCTGCCCGTTACGAAAGAGGTGAAAGTTCCGGCCGGCCGCGCCGCGATCGCCGCTGGCATGGACGCCGAAATCAACCTCCCTTCCACCGTGCTCCGTCATTACGACGTGCTCATTGATTTTCCCGGCCATAACTTTTCCATCGGCGCGTCCGGTACGATTCATTTCCGCGGACCAAATGGGAAAGTGCAAATCAACGCGGAGAACGGCCTGATCCAGATTCCCAGCCAGATTGAGAACAAGAAATACAATCTCGCCCTCGATCTCGGCTCCAGCATCAGCTTTCTTTCGGACGAATTGTTCGACAAACTCTCCGCCGCCCATCCCGATTGGCCGCACATGACCGGCGCCGTAGGTTCGGCCAACCTGTGGGGTTCCGCAGAAGAAACGAACTGGAAACTCATGCGCGTGGACCGCGTGCACTACGGACCACTGTTCCTGGCCAACATCGCTGTTGTCGACTTTCCTAAAGACCAAATGGACTTCTTCGTCAAGCGCGCCGGCGTGCCCACTGCGGGCTTGATCGGCGCGAATGCACTGCTCAATTATCGAGTCGGCCTCGATTACGCGCACTCCACGGTCTACTTCGAATTTGGCCGCATGTTCAACTTTCCTGACTTCGACGTCATCGGCCTCACGCTCCACCCGGAGAACGATGGGCGTTTCGCGATTCTCGGCATCGCGGATTTCGACGGAAAGCCGTCATTGCCGCTCGGGACGGACGGCGTCCAACCTGGCGATCATCTCATTGCGGTCGATGGCATTCCAGCCCAAGGCTCGACCATGGGACAAGTGTGGAACATGCTCGGAGGAACTCCCGGACAGGAACGCAACTTAACGATCGAGCGGGAGGGCAGACAATTCAAGATCGCGGCCACAGTCCAGCATTTCCTGGGAGAACTGCCCGACGAGAAAGACAAGAAGAGAAAATAGGAAGAAACATTAAGAACTAAGAACAAAGCAGGAGCCAAGGCGCCCTTCATTTTGGGGCAGTCGACGCTCCGAACACTTCCCTCTCCAGTGTTGCCGTCGTGGTCGCATCCAGGCCCTCACTCACGAATACCGTGTCGCCCTGTTCTTCAATCACCACCGCGCCGTCTTCGGTTGTCCAGGCATGGCGGCCTTTCAGCAAATCGCCAGCTTCGCTATCCGGCACGGCAGCCCGATCGATATCGGACTCTCCAGCTTCGTTCGCTTTCTTATAACGCTGTTTCAGCGACCGCGCATAAATCTCGGCAAACTCCGCCGCCTTGTCCGCGCTGGACCAGCGTGAAACGTAGAGCAGTCCCAGAGATGCATCCGAATCAATCTTAGTGTGATTCCTGGGCTTCGCCGCATAGTAGTATCCGCCGCGCCATTCCGGATACATCTTCTTCGACAATGGCTTTCCCGCATATTGCTCCATCAGCACGGCCACATCGAACTCGCCCATTGCGCCAATATCGAATTTCTCGTAATCCTTGAAATCGCGCTTGAAATCCGGCACCCGCATGGGCTCGATCTTCTCGCCTGACAAGTAAGTCTCAGGCTGCATGATCTGCCGCGTCGTATGCGGAGGATTCTGCAGCACGCCCGCAAACGCCTTTTCTTTCCCGCCTTTCTCCATCACCTTGATGACGAACTGCATGCCATAGCTATAAGGGAAGGTGAGCGACTCTTTCATGAAAATTGGCGCGTCGTTAAAAACCTTGGTGCTGGGCGTGCCAGTGAGGGTCTCTTCTTCCATTGCATCCACCAGCGCCGGAGAATTTGTGATCGAGTGGCCGGTAGGAGCCAGAGCGTATTGAAACATCATGGCTTGAGCCTGCCCCTCAATGACGGCCTCGCGTGCGTTGTCAATCTCGTCGTTCTCGATGTCGGTGGGGGTGGGATCTTTTCTGATCTCGGCCAGGTCTTTCTCGCCTTTCTTCATCCACTTCAGCATGCCGATCGATTGATCTTGCAGCGCGTGCGTTAGTTCGTGAGCCATGACCGGCTCCTGCTCTTCCATCGGAACCCAGTCGAGCAAATTCACGGTTTTCGTTTTCGGGTCATAGTAACCGGCCACTTCTTCGCGCAGCAGTGCGACCAGAAATGTTTCCAGATTAAAATCGCGTGGCAGCAATCCAAACTTTTTCAGAACAAGTTCCGACCGTCGCAGCCGCTTGGTGTCCTCATCGTTCACATGCTTGGTGAGATAAGAAACGACTTCATCGCGGCTGGTGAGCTTGCGCTTCACTTCCTTCTTGATCGGAAGCCCAGTCTGCTTGCTGTCGAATTCCAGAATCTCGTCGACCGAGTGGAAGAGTTCTTCCGCCTGGCGCGGCGTGATCTTGACTTCTTCATCTTTGTCTTTATCTGTGGCCGATTCGTCCTTCGACGGTTGTGCGGGAGGTGGAATCGGTTTGGGCTGTTCCTGCGTGGTGGGAACTTGAGCCGCGGGCGATGCCGCGGCAGGTGCGCCGGCAGGTGAGGACTGATCTGCCGGTTTATCCGATGTCGGCGCGTCCTGCGCGCTCAAGGGCAAAGGCGTCCACAAGGCCGCAGCCAGTACAACCGCAAAAAATAACCGAAGAATCCCGGATGAACGCACTTTAGCCTTATTCATTGAATCTGAGTTTATACGTTTCCGTATACTTTTCCCTCATGACCGCCACCAAGCCCGTCAATCTCTGGACCTCCAATGAGCACGCCCGCGACTATCTCGCACGCGCTGACTCCATCTCCCACCGCCAGGAGGGCGAGGCGGTATTGCTCGAATTCATCCCTCCGGCGGCGCATCGTATCCTTGACTTGGGCACCGGCGACGGCCGTCTGTTAAATCTGGTTCGAACTAATCTGGCTCGAGTGAGTCTGGCTCGCCGGGAACCGCCTGACACCGAAGCCGTTGCGATCGACTTCTCTCCCACCATGCTGGAAGCCGCCCGCCAGCGCTTTTCCGCGGACTCTTCAGTCAACATCATCGCTCACAATCTGGACGAACCTCTTCCTGCCTTGAGCAAGTTCGATGCCGTCATCTCCAGCTTCGCGATTCATCACTTATTACACGAACGCAAACGCGCGCTCTACGCCGAGATTTTTCATCTGCTCAATCCCGGCGGCGTTTTTTGCAATCTGGAGCACGTGGCCTCGCCGACACCCCAGCTGCACAAAGAATTCCTGGAACATATCGGAGTCACGGTCGAGACCGAAGATCCATCCAACAAATTGTTAGATCTTGAAACTCAACTCACGTGGTTGCGCGAAGTTGGCTTCACGGATGTGGATTGTCACTGGAAATGGCGCGAATTGGCGCTGCTGGCGGGCGTGCGCGCCGCCCCGTCATCCTAAATAGGACATCTTAAGCAGGCATTCTGGACGCCTATTGTCGTTCCCGTAGAAGCATCCTCCACGCCGATTGTGGTCCCGAGAAGCAGCATCCAAACCCACATTGTCATCCTAAGCGGAGCAACGTCCTTTCCGAAGGAAAGAACGTTGCATAGTCGAAGGATATCGTCACAACGGCATTCATTGTCCGAAACGCCGATTCATCCTAAGCGTTACTTCGATACTCGCTCGGCGACCCACTCCCCGGCTTCTCTTGTCCCCAGCGCCCCGCCAATATCCTGCGTAGTCTTTTTCTGCCGCACAGCTTCGAGCACCGCGGCTTCGATCTTCACCGCTTCCGCCTCCATCCCCAAATGCGCCAGCATCATCGCCGCCGTCAGGATCGCGCCAAAAGGATTTGCCATGTTCTTGCCCGCGATCGGCGGGGCGGAGCCATGCACCGGTTCGAACATCGAAGTCCTCCCCGGATGAATATTGCCGCTGGCGGCCATCCCCAGGCCGCCCTGCAAGCCCGCAGCGAGGTCCGTAATAATGTCGCCGAACATATTATTGGTGACGATGACGTCGAACTGCCGCGGATCGCGCACCATCTGCATGCACAGGGCGTCCACGTACATATGTTGCGCCGTAATTCGCGGATGCTCTCCGCTCACTTCCTTGAATACTCTCTGCCACAGCCCGCCGGCGTGGGTCATCGCATTTGACTTGTCGCACATCAAAACTTTCTTGCGCGGAGAGCCGTCGACCTTGGTCTCCCGCTCGCAATATTGGAACGCATAGCGGATGATGCGCTCGACCCCTTTGCGCGTATTAATGTCTTCCTGAATAGCGATTTCATCCGGCGTACCCTGCTTGAACACGCCGCCCGCGTCGGTATAAACGCCTTCGGTATTTTCCCGCAGCACCACGAAATCCATGTCCCTGGGCTCGATCCCTTTCAGTGGACACAGCGCTGCGTCGAGCAGCCGGACGGGACGCACGTTGGCGTAGAGATCCATTTTGAAGCGCATGCCGAGCAGTATTTCCTTCGCATGAATGTTGGTCTTCACTCGCGGATCGCCGAACGCGCCCACCAGAATCGCATCAAAATCACGCCCGAGCATTGCGAACCCATCAGCCGGCACCGTAGTCTGATCGCGCAAATAACGGTCCGCGCCCCAGTCGAAATCTGTCAATTCAACCGCCGCGCCCGAGGCCTGAATGACCTTCACCGCCTGCGGAATCACTTCCTGGCCAATGCCGTCCCCGGGAATAACGGCGATGCGCTTCCGGCTTTCCTTTTTCGAGTCCACGGCAGAAAACTTAACACAATCGCTATAATCGAACTACGGGTATGTCAATTACTGCACTCCAGCTTCATGGCGAAGGGTTGGGCGCGGCCGGTGTCAGCGAGTATCGTGGCGCGACGACTGCGGCCCGCTTCGGCGATCCACAGTCGGAGTTCGAGCAACTGCACAAGAACTGTGGCGTCTATGACCTCGGTTTCCGCGCCAAAATCTCGCTCACGGGCAGCGATCGCGTGCGCTGGTTGAACGGCATGGTCACCAACAATATCCGAGACCTCGCGGTGAATCAGGGCGTCTACGCGTTCTTATTGAATCCGCAGGGCCACATCCTCGGCGACCTTTTTGCCTACAACCGCGGAGAATCCATCACCATTGATACCGACCGCGCGCAGGCGGAGAAAATTCTCGCGACCTTCGATCACTACATCATCATGGACGATGTTGAAGTCACGAATCTCAGCGAGCAACTGACGGCATTAGGGATTGCGGGACCGAAGTCGCGGGAAGTCTTAACGGCCGCCGGCATTGCGGTTCCCGATACAAAACCCCTTCAGCTCGTCACTCCCCAATGCGATTGCGAGTGCGACTGCTTGCAGTGCACCGTCGTGCGCGGCGAGGATCCGCCGCATGAATCCTACGAGATCTGGATTGCGTCTCAAGACGTGCGTAAACTTTGGGACGCATTGTTGGCGGCTGGAGCGGTGCCGGTGGGTTCCGAGGCGCTGGAGTTGCAGCGCATCGTCCAAGGCATTCCGCGCTATGGAGTGGACATCCGCGAGCGCGACCTGCCCCAGGAAACCGAGCAAGCGCGCGCATTGAATTTCAATAAGGGATGCTACGTCGGCCAAGAAATTGTCGAGCGCATTCGCTCCCGTGGAGCGGTTCACCGCAAGTTCACGGGATTTGTCGCAGACGCAGAGTCACACATTGTGGCCGGAACGAAAATTGTAACCGGGGAGAAAGAAGTGGGTGAAGTCACCAGCGCCGCGTCCCTGCAACTGGAAACTGGTCCTAAAACGGTGTTGCTGGGATATATTCGACGCGAGATAGGCGTGCCCGGGCGCGAAGTGACAATAGGTCCGGCGAAGGCGACCGTAGTGCAACTGCCCGTCAGCGAGAGTGTGCTCTCTGGGATTGAGCATTCTGGGCTGGAGCATTCGCTGGAACAACATTCGGCATGAAGGACGAGGCGCTGGAGCTCGGACTGCTAGGGCGTCATCCCGAAGCCCCGCGTCTTCACCAGCGGCGCGAGGGATATCCCATGAGGCACACGACGGCAAAGATCCAATGATTAACAGGAGAAAGTTTTATGGCTGAAAAGAAACACGAACAATCTGGCTTCAAAGTGACCGACCGACGGTTGTTCACTTCAGAAGGTGAGTTGCGCGGCGACGCCACCGAGGAAGTCGAAGCGCCGAAGGCGGCGACGCCGATTGCAACGCAAGAGGCTCCCGCCGAAAAAACTCCGGCACCCGCGTCAGTCGATGCCGGCGCAATCCCCGACCGCGAAATGCCTATGCCGCCCACCAGCGCGGAACAGGACGCGCAAGCCGCCGCCTATCGCCAGTCGTCCAAGGACCTGGACGCGCAGGTAGAACTGAGTGGGCACTCCGCGAAAGATTTCGAGATTACCTTCGAGCGTTTTCTGGCCTCGCTCTATATGACTGCCATGATGCAATTGGGATTAATGCGGCAAAAAGGAGAACAGCCACAAGTCGATATCATTGGCGCTCGCCAGACCATCGATACCTTGAGCCTGATTGCGGAAAAAACGAAATCCAATCTCACGCCCGCCGAAGAGAACTTTCTGCAAAACAGCCTGTACGAGCTGCGCATGGCCTACGTAGAAGTAACCAACGCTCTCGCGCGGCCTCCGCAGCCCGGTCCCGCCACCGGAACCGGCGGGCGGTGAAAGCAGATGAAAGCCAGAAGATGAAGGCGACATTGACCGTTCTGGGCAGCGGCACTTCCATGGGCGTGCCCACCCTGGGATGCGACTGCGCCGTCTGCCACTCGACCGATCCCCACGATCGCCGCACCCGCCCTTCCATCATGCTCCAGTACGACGGCAAGGTCGTGCTCATCGACACTACTCCTGACTTTTACCTGCAGGCGGTTCGCGAAAACATTACTCGCGTCGATGCCGTGCTCTACACCCACACTCACGCCGACCACATTCTCGGCATCGACGACCTGCGCCCTCTCAGTTACCGGCACAAGCCGCAGAAACTGCCGCTTTACGCGCGCCCTGACGCAGCCGCATTTCTGCGAAGAATGTTCAGCTACATCTTCGACGCCGACTATAAATTCGGCGGCCTTCCTTTACTCGAACTGCGCCCCATCGACGGCCCAGTGGATGTGCTGGGGGTGCGCTTCGTGCCCGTGATTCTGATTCATGGAGAAACGCAGATTTATGGATATCGCTTTGGTTCAGCCGCTTACCTCACCGATCACAGCGAAATCCCGGAGTCGTCGCTCCACCAACTCGAAGGGTTGGACATTTTATTTCTCGATGCGCTCCGGCACAAGCCCCATCCCACGCACTCGACAGTCAAGAATTCACTGGCCATCGTGGATCGCCTAAAGCCAAAGCGCGCCTTCTTCACCCACATTTGCCACGACCTGGGTCACGAAGCTACCAACGCGACCTTGCCGCGGCACGTGCGTTTGTCGTATGACGGAATGAAATTAGAATTTGAAATCTGACGGTCTTAACCGCCGAGGGCGCAGAGAAAATATAAGACTACTGAAGTGAAAAACAATTCTATGGTTTTCCTCTGCGAACTCAGCGTGCTCGGCGGTTGATTCCTGAACGATGCAAATCTTCCACAAACTCGAAGACATTCCCGCCAGCTTCGGTCCGGCGCTGGTAAGCGTGGGCAACTTCGACGGCGTGCATCGCGCGCATGCCCATGTATTGAAGGAAATCGTTGCCCGCGCACGATCGAGCCAAGCCACGGCCGTCGCTGTCACCTTCGAACCACATCCCACGCGGATTCTCCGGCCCGAGGCCGGGCTCAAGCTGCTCACTCCCACTCCGGAAAAACTGCACTTGCTCGAAGCCACTGGCATCGACGCCGTGCTGCTGCTTCCCTTTGGCCGCGATCTCTCGCTGATGACGCCTCGGCAGTTTGCCGAACGCATTCTCAAGAAGAAGCTGCACGCACGCGAGGTTCACGAAGGATTCAATTTCCGTTTCGGCCATAAGGCAGCGGGCGACATGAACCTGCTCGCCGAACTCGGCCGCGAGATGGGCTTCGAGGTCAAGGTCTATCCTGAGATGACGCTGCGCGGAGAAACCGTCTCCAGCAGCCACATTCGCAAGCTTCTCAATTCCGGTCGCGTCAGCCGCGCGCGGCATCTGCTCTCACGGCCATTCTGCATTCTCGGCACGCCCGGACGCGGCCGCGGCTACGGCTCCAAGTACACCGTACCCACCATCAACCTCGCGCGCTACGAAGAACTCGTGCCGCAAGACGGCGTCTACATCACCTGGACGCGCGTCGGCAGCGAGCGCTTTAATTCCGTCACCAACGTCGGCAACCGTCCCACCTTCGGCGCAGAATTATTCGCCATCGAAACTCATCTGCTCAACTTCCATCCCATCGAACTCACGCCGGAGACCGAAGTCGAAATCTGCTTCCTCCAGCGACTGCGCGACGAAATCAAATTCCCCACCGTAGATACGCTTCGCGAGCAAATTGCCCGCGACGTGAAAAAGGCGCGTCGATATTTTCATTTGCTGGAAAAGACCAGCAGCACGGTAAAAGCCCATTAGGCCGTGCTCTTTCGAGTAACCTCCTCCCCCGCCATTCCCCGCTAAAATGTATTTTTACCGAAGACATTTTCCGGGACTCATAGCTCAGCACACACTAACTCATAACTCAGGACTCATAGCTCAGGACTCAATAATCATGGACAAGTTCATCCTTCGCGGCGGAGAGCCCCTGCTCGGCACCGTCCACATCAGCGGCGCAAAAAATGCCGCCCTTCCCTGCATGGCCGCAGCCTTGCTCACCGATCAGCCCGTCATTCTCGAAAACGTTCCCCAGGTTCGCGACATCCAGACCACGCGCAACCTGCTGGCCGCCATGGGCGCCGAAGTCGAACTCGGCTACGGACGCGCGCAGCATCGCACCAGCATCCACTGCGCCACGCTGAACGCTCCCGAAGCCTCCTACGAACTGGTCAAAACCATGCGCGCCTCCACGCTCGTCCTGGGTCCGCTCGTAGCCCGATGCGGTCACGCGCGCGTCTCGCTTCCCGGCGGCTGCGCCATCGGAGCTCGTCCCATCGATCTGCACATCAAAGGCCTCGAAAAACTCGGCGCAAAGATCACGCAGGAACACGGCTACGTCGAAGCCAGCACCGGCCGCCTCAAGGGCGCGGAAATTGTTTTCGACAAGATCACCGTCACCGGCACCGAAGACCTGCTCATGGCCGCGACCCTCGCCGAGGGCGAAACTATCCTGCAGAACTGCGCTCGTGAGCCTGAGGTCGCCGATCTCGCCGCCCTTCTCAACAAAATGGGAGCGAAGATCGAAGGCGCCGGAACTCCCACCATTCGCATTAAAGGTGTGAGCAAGCTGAAAGGCGCAAAACACCGCATCATCCCCGACCGCATCGAAGCCGGCACCTTCATCATCGCCGGCGCCATGACTGGGGGCGATCTCAACATCGCCGGCTGCGATCCCACTCACCTCGACGCGCTGCTGAGCAAGCTGCACGAAGTCGGCGTGAAAACTAAATGCACGGCTGATTCCGTCCGCGTCATGGGCGACAACCCCTTCACCGCCACCGATATGTCAACCGAAGAGCATCCCGGATTTCCCACCGACTGCCAGGCGCAATTCATGGCCTTGGCCACGCAGGCGGAAGGCACATCGATCATCACCGAAAATATTTTTGAAAACCGATTCATGCATGCGCAGGAACTGGTGCGCATGGGCGCCAACATCAAAATTGAAGGGCGCCGCGCCGTCGTCCGCGGCAAGACTCCGCTGAGCGCAGCCGCAGTGCTGGCCAGCGACCTGCGCGCCTCGGCCTCACTCGTGCTCGCCGCCCTGGTCGCCGACGGCGAGACCATCATCGACCGCGTCTACCACATCGACCGTGGCTACGAGCACATCGAGGAAAAGTTAAAAGGCGTGGGCGCGCAAATCCGCCGCATCGGCGAAATGTTCCCCAAAAAAGCCGCGGCGGTAAGGTAGCGTCACGCGCAGACCTACCCCGAGCGCAGGGCGAAGGAATCCCGGTCCGTCGGAAAGGTCATTGCGTGAAATGGAGATGTTTCGCCAGTTATCGAATTCCGGTTACGCTGGATATAACGCAACTACCGGCTCAAGCCGCGCGCTCCAAGGCCACTGGCTTCCTCAGCGTACATCGGACGACCGCAGTCAGGAACTCGCGGGTAAACTGGTTATGCAGCGACTTTAGTCGCCGGATCGGAACAAGTTCGAATTGCTCGACGGCAAAGGAGCTCCTCTTGAGAAGCCCTTCGAACCGGCGAATCGTCATTTGATTCAGTCCACCCTCGACTTCGCTGAACTTCCCCGCTCCGTCGTTTTTGAATTGAGCTCTCCATTGAATGAGAGCCTTTTCCTTCAGCACAACATGGGCCCATGGGAAAACAGAAAACAAATGGCCGCCGAGCGGATGATACCAAGGTGGGTCCAAAGCTTATAAAGGCGCACCCACCGGGTTCGAGCAGCGAATACATTGCCTGCAGGACTGCATCCGGTTCCGCAAAATGTTCAAAGGAGTCAAAGGAAACGATGACTTCCACAGGACTCTCGACCCGGCTAACAAACTCGCATCGGCCAGCGATTCCAGCCTTCTCCGCCTGCTCTCGCGCAACGCGCAACCACTTTTCCGAGATGTCGAGCCCGATCACGCGTTTAGCCCCAAGCAGTGCCATCTCCTTTGCCTCCGCGCCGGGGCCGCATCCGAAATCGAGGACGACTTTATCCCTGATCTCAGCTTCGATGCCCGGCAAGAGAACTCGCAGCTTGCTCTTCCCTGTGTACGCGCCGCCGTCCATCGTGGAAGGCAACCGGGTAGCAATTCGCCGGAGGAGGCTGTACTCAAATGAGGTCAGCATATGTCAGTGATCCTACCCGTGGCCGCGTAACTTTACTACCCTTCAAACCCAATACGACAACGGATCGTTGATGAAAACAGGCACCGATGGCACTTATCGACTAAACGAAAGCTGCCTTCCCGCAGAGTACGACGGCAGGGTACGACGTAAGAGCAATTACTCCTCACGCGTCAACCGCTCAATCAACTCCCGATGCTGCGGATAGCGCGTCGTCAACTCCGCCCGCTTCCCCATCTCGAAGTCTTCAAAATCGAATCCCGGCGCGACCGTGCATCCCACCAGCGCAAACGAATTCCAACCGGCCACATGCGACGCGAACCAGCACCCCGCCGGGACCACCGCCTGAAACACCTGCCCCGCGTCCGGATCGCTCCCCAACCGAAGCTGCGAATACTCTCCTTCCGCATCGATCACATGCACCAGCAGCGGCTCTCCCCTATAAAAGTGCCAGACTTCGTCTGAGCGCAAGCGGTGAAACGCCGAGAAGTTTTTCCCCTCCAGCAAAAAGTAAATCGCGGTCGAGGCCGCTCGCGCTCCCCCAAACCCTTCCGGCAGCGCCTCGCGTGGAATCGTCACACTCGCCCGGTAGGTTTGGCGGAAATATCCGCCCTCCGGATGCGGCTCGAGTCGCAACTCCTCAATCCAGTATCCAGGTTTCCCCTTAACCATTTCTATACTCTACGCTCGCGTTTAGGATCTGGATGTCTTACGGGATGCTCGGATCAGTGCCTGAGGATCACGGGCGCGGCGGTAATGCGTGTGAAATCACGATTGCGAAAGCAAAAAAGTCCAGAGCAAAACAATCACCGGGAATCACAGAGCAATTCAGCCCTGCGTCCCCGGTGCATTCTCTTCGTGCAATGCCTATTGCCTAGCTATTGCACCATGATTTTCGTTCCGCTCGCATCCAGCGTACCCTTCACACGAACGCGCTTGCCTTCAAACTTGGCCACGTCCGTCTGGTGGTCGATGTCCCACATCTTCCCTGAATCATCCTTCAGCATGTACTTGTCCCCTGACTTCACCACCGTTCCCGTGAACGACTGAGCATCGCCGCTCGCTGTGGGGGTAGTTCCCGCGGAAGAAGTACCCGCGGCCGGCATATTATCCTTCGAACTCGGAGCCTGCGAAGGGGTTTGCGGGGCAGGCGCCTGTGCAGAAGGTGTCTGTTGCGTTGCCGGCGGGTTATCCGGAGTCGGGGTCGGCTGGGTTTGCGGCGTCTGCTGTGACGGCGGTGTGTCCGGCGTAGGCGTCGATTGTGTCTGCGGCGTCGATTGGTCCGACGGGGTTGAAGTAGTTTGAGCGAATGCGCTGCCCCAGGAGATCATGCCGAAAACGACGGCCAGGGTGGCGATAGAAGAGAGAGATAGAATCCGATTTTTCACAATTCCTCCAGGAGCCATACGGCTCTCCTTCCGCAGCTAGCAAACGAAATGCCGTGAAGTTGCATTTTTGTTAATCAGGCTCACCGTCTATTGAACTTGAACGATTTATCTGGATTTATGAAACAAGTGAGCGCCCATGTCGGGAATGTTTTCTCGCCGAATACACTGGATGCTGTAGTCAGAATCCTCCCCGCTCGCAAGGTCGCAAGCTTCGATAGCGAGCATTTCTTTCCCGCTGAACGAAGCCAATCCCAAGTAAAAAAGGGCCGCACATGTATGCAGCCCCTGAATATGGTCCGCCGGCGAAAGACGGCAAAATCAAAGACGGTGAATATCAGCGAGAGATTTAGTGCCGGCCCCCGCCGCCGCCACCACCGTGACCGCCGTGACGTCCCCCTCCTCCACCACCCCCAGGACGACCACCGCGCCCACGCCCGCGACCTCCACCGCCCGGGCGTCCACCGCGCCCGCCTCGATCTCCACCACGGTCGCCGCCGCGCGGCCGATCGCCGGCTCCCGCGCCTACATGCGGCGCGCCTTCGCGATTGAAGTTCGGCTCGGAATCCGGCTCATCGGGAAAATCTCCGCCGCCTTCAATCACCAGTGAACCAGTCAATGCCGGCTCACTCTCAGCCTGCGGAGTGATTGCTGAGGCCGTTGGCGGAGGAGCTTCCCCACCGCCCATCTTCGCGCGCTGCTCTTTCAGAATTGCCTTGCGCGACAATCGGATGCGGTTACCTTCTACCGCCAGCACTTTCACCAGCACCTGATCGCCTTCCTTCAACTCATCGCGAACATCGGCAATGCGATGCTCCGCCACTTCGCTAATATGCAGCAGCCCATCCGTCCCAGGAAGAATCTCAACGAACGCTCCGAAATCCGCCAGCCGCGTGACCTTTCCGAGATAAGTCTTTCCTACCTCGGCCGTCGCCGTAATGTCGCCGATAATCTGCAGCGCCTTCGCCGCCGATGCCTGATCGCTCGACGCAACCTTCACCAGTCCGGAATCCTCCACGTCAATCTTCACTCCCGTCTGCTCGACGATGCTGCGAATCATCTTGCCGCCCGGGCCGATCAGATCGCGAATCTTGTCGACCGGGATCTGAACCGTGTAGAAGCGTGGCGCGTAATCGGAAATCTTCTCGCGACCCGAAGCGATCACTTCTTCCATCTTGTCTAGAATGTGCATCCGTCCGCGCTGCGCCTGCTCCAGCGCCTCACGCATAATCTGCGAAGTGATGCCGGCGACTTTAATGTCCATCTGCAACGCGGTAATGCCGTCCCGGGTGCCGGCAACTTTGAAGTCCATATCGCCGTAGTGATCTTCCGCGCCCGCAATGTCGGTGAGGATCGCATATTGCTCGCCTTCCTTCACCAATCCCATGGCAACGCCAGCGACCGGAGCCTTCAATGGAACTCCCGCATCCATCAGCGCAATCGAAGCGCCGCAGACCGTAGCCATCGACGACGATCCATTCGATTCCAGAATGTCTGAAACCACGCGCATGGCATAAGGCCATTTCTCTTCCGTAGGAAGCACAGCCGAAACCGCCCGTTCCGCCAGCGCTCCGTGCCCAATCTCGCGACGCCCCGCACCACGCATAAACGCCACTTCTCCAACCGAAAACGGCGGAAAATTATAATGGAGCATGAAGCGTTTCTTGGCTTCGCCTTCGAAACCTTCGAGGCGCTGCATATCGTCGCTGGTACCCAGCGTTGTAGTGACCAGCGCCTGGGTTTCGCCGCGGGTGAAGATGGCGCTGCCGTGGGTGCGAGGCAGGACTCCGGCTTCGATCCAGATTTCGCGAACTTCATCGAAGGCGCGCGCGTCGGGACGCCGCTTCTGATTGATCACCTGCTCGCGGAAAATTCGCTCGCGCAGAGCTTCGTAGTAGTGGTCGAGTTTTCGCTTCGCCTCCTCGTCATCTTTCGGCAGATCGGCAGCCAGCTTTTTCTTGATCTCTTTGACCAGCGTGTGGCTCTCTGCCTTGGGATGTTTCTTGGTGTCGAGAGCGTCCGCCAGTTGGTCGCCGATTTTTCCTCTCAGATCGTTGTAATACGCTTCATCGAACTGCGGAGGCTCGACCTTGCGCTTGGGCTTGCCCGCCTTGGCTCGCAGATCGTTAATGGCCGAGCAAATTTTTTTAATTTCCGTGTGCCCGAATTCGATCGCGTCGAGCACGGTATCTTCCTTCACTTCTTTGGCGCCGGATTCGATCATCACGATGCCATCGGCAGTCCCGACCACCATAATGTTGACCAGGCTCGCGCGCATCTCGTCGTAGGTGGGATTCACGATGAACTGGCCATCGACCAGGCCAACTCGCACCGCGCCGATCGGTCCGAGAAAGGGAATGTCGGAAAGTGTGAGTGCGCAAGACGCACCGTTAATGCCGAGTACGTCGGGATCGTTATCCGTATCAGCGGATAGGACGAAGGCGATGACCTGAGTCTCGCACTTAAATCCCTCGGCGAACATGGGCCGCACCGGACGATCGATCTGGCGGCTGGTGAGAACTTCGCGCTCGCTCATGCGGCCTTCACGCTTGATGAAGCCGCCGGGGAAACGCCCGCCAGCGTAGGTGTATTCGCGGTAATCAACGGTGAGCGGAAAAAAATCAATGCCTTCGCGCGGGTCGGGATTAGCCGTCGCCGTGGCAAGGACAACATTTTGGCCCAGGCGAACGACGGCCGCGCCGTGTGCCTGCTTGGCGAGCTTTCCGGTTTCAAATGAGATCTGTTTGCCGCCGGCGAGATTAACTGTAACGCTAGTTGCTTCTGGTTTCATAATTCATTCCTTTGGAAAGACAGCTTCTAGCTCCGAGCTGCTAGCCGAGCCGGGTGCCCCATCCTTCTTTCGCGTTCTTTGTGAAAGAGGGTGGGGATTTTGATTTCATCCTCAAGAAGGCACACCTCACCCGCAGCAATGCGATGAGAGATGTATGTAGCGCTTGAAAAACGCACGTGTGGAAAATTCCTCGATGCTGGACCGTCTCTCCGGAGACGGACTTCCAGAAATAGCTGAAGGAAAAGTTTCAATGTTTCAAAGTTTCGAAAGTTTCAAGGTCTCGCTTTGAAACCTTGAAACGTTTCCACCTTGAAACCTTGTTTTCCTCTTACTTGCGGATGCCGAGTTTCGTGATGACCGTCTTATAGCGCTCGGAATCGTATTTCTTGAGGTAGTCGAGCAAGCTACGCCGCTTGCTGACCAGCATGAGAAGGCCGCGGCGCGAGCCGTGGTCTTTCTGGTGCGTCTTGAAGTGCTCCGTCAATTGGCCAATGCGTTCGCTCAGCAACGCGATCTGAACTTCAGGGCTGCCGGTATCGCTAGGATGCGTGCCGTACTGGTCGATGAGGGATTTCTTGTGCTCTCTGGCTAACACTTGCCTGGTGCACTCCTGTCTTTAATCGATTGTCTATGTGACGTTTAGAGAATATCACGGGGAGTTGCGGACGGTAAAGCCTTGAAGCATGACAGAGGTCCGATGAAGCGGGTGCCCCATGCTTCTTTCGCGTTCTTCGCGAAAGAGGGTGGGGATTTTGACTTGCCTTTATCCGACGCGCGTTCTGCTCGATGCCAGACCACTCCCCGCGCTGTCATCCTGAGCGCAGCCGCTTCTCAGGCGGAGCGAAGGATCTCCATGTGCACAGCACTAGGTCTGCATCATGGTTTCGCTATCCCGTAGTCCGAGCGCACTATAGAACATGCGATGAACCATGAATGTCAGCTGTGGATTGTCCAGATCCTGGGAGGGGGCGATGGCCTTCTCGAACGAGTAAGAGACACGGTGCGATTCTGGATGCCTGAGCCCAACCCGGCCTACCAGATAGAGGGCCTTCACAAACTCCCTCTTGATTTCGACGGCCGGTTCGTTGTTGACCAATAGCCTAACGGCGAGGTCTTGCAACCAACTGCACGACGCCACCTTTTCGCCTCCCAGCACCGCAAAAACTTCATCGTCGGAGATGTCATTCAACGCGAATCGCGGTCCAACCTTGCGGAGGAGAGGAAGCAACGCGGACAGACCGAAATAGCTATCGCGCCACTCATCGATGACTGCCTTCAATCGTGCCTCGGAATAGCTTACTTCCGCGCCTGTTACGGTGGACCAAGAAAGCCTGGAGACACCGACCGAAGCTTCGGACAGGCACTTGTTCATGAAGTCGATCACATCGCGAGGTCTCATAAACGTGCGTGAGATAAGGTATGTGAGTCCGTCCTCTGATCGAGAGGCTTTCCGAGTGGGCAATAGGCCTAGAAGTGTTGGCACTTCCGTCGTAAACTCGGACTTGAAGACCTGCGCCAGTCGCTCATCGACAAGGCGAACCAAGTCTTCCTCCGACCATTTGACCCTTACGATGACATCCTCCCACTTTTCTCGCTGGGGCTCGTGTTTGCCTGCTTTTTGGAATACCCGATAATAGATGTTTTCCCGAAGTGCGATGACTATCTTCACCGCCCTTAGCCTCCGGTTGAGCTCGTTCACGCTCGAGAGGAGCGACTTGATCAGATCGAGGTAAAGCCTGTCGTCCGGCATCCAATCTTTAGCC
>PKXU01000183.1 GCA_003132445.1 Acidobacteriaceae bacterium
ACTCCCGCCGCCTCCACCAATATCTCTTTTGTTATCAACTGCGTACAGACATATTTCAATTTCGTACAATAGCATTCTGCAGAGGCGGGCCCTTCGCCGGGCTTTTCTCACGGTTTTCCTTCTCGCCGATTACGAACCAATCGAACTACCGATTATTCCTGGGCAGGAATGCTGGGGAGAAATGGAGTAATTGGTTTTTCGCAGTGCCGTTCCAGGGCAGGCTCACGTAAGTTCCTGTTTGCCGACCACTCTACCGGAACCCGCAAGACCAGCCCGCTTAGGAGCTGGAAAGGCGCCTCGGCCTGTTGTCGTCAGGTGGCTACTCATGAGAGTATTCACAACCCTCAAATCGTTGAATTTCGACCGCTTCATGGCATTCGATTATGTAGGCTTCCAAAGGAGGGCAGTACGGTTTTGACCCGCACTGCCTCATCGACGGGGAGCAGTTCCTAGAAGTGGAAACCGATCTCCGCTGTGAGGGAACGTGGCGTGACATAGTGCGTGCCACTGAAGGTGGAAAGGAAGTTGTAGAGCGCATACTTGTTAGTTACATTGATGGCAGTCACTGTCAGACTCCATCTGTAACGTTCGCCTTTGAACAGGTTGTCGTCACCCACGGCAATATCGAACAGGCTGCGCGGCGCGATGCGCGGCGGCTTGTGATCATCATTTTCAGTTCCTGGCGCGGGCACTGATATCAGAGACGACCCAAACTGAGACGCAAGACACGTAAAGGGCAAAGGGACAGTCGGCGTGGCACGCGCGCCGTTGCAAGTAAACCCAGCCTGGAACTCCTGATCGGCGGTCAAAGGTGTCCCGAAGGGATCTGTCATGTTAACGGCGGGCTGTCCGCCCAGCGTGGTTGATTGAGGACAGTCATTGGCGGCGCCTACCCCGTAGCAGGGAGCGGCTCCAGCCACCAAGCCGCTGTCATATCGCCAGTTGAAGCCAAGCCACGGGCCGCGCTTCCAGGGCTGGTATTGCAAGTGGGTTGTCTGGTTGAAAGTTTCGTCGTGGTCAATGCGGAAGGGTGTGCTTCCCGAGTTAAAGGCCACCGACGGAACCGCACCCGCGCCGCCGATCTGCGGAGTGAAGAAACGTGCTGCCACGCTCGAGAAAACCACCAACGCCGAGAAGCCATGGAAATCCGGTACGCTCACGCGGACAGCATAGCCGGGAATTTTCGAGTTGTGCCAGTCAATCGGGAATGTAATCGGGGTCGCTCCCAACACACTGAAATCGTAGGCATTGTGCGTGTATTTCCAAATGTAATCCCCGCTTATGACAGCATATTTGCCGAACGCCTGCTGCAGGCCAGCATGGAAGTCGTTGCGGTAACCGGGATTGAACGGCGTCGCCCCCGCTGAGGCAGGCTGAGAACAGAGAAGAAGTGGATTCAAGACAGGATTGGCGCAGCCGGTGCTCGAAAGTATCAGATTCTCATTGAACGGACTTTCCAGCGTACGCGCGTAGGAAACTCGGAGGATCGTATTGCTCCGCTTGATGTTGTAAGCAACACCGACGCGAGGCTCGGCCTGACGAGCCACCACAAGACCGTTGTAAAGATCGCCCCGGAGTCCCAGGTTGAAGGCCCAGTTTCCTTTGGTGATCGAATCCTGAATATAGAGCGCGAGTTCTTTGATGTCTGTATGCCCGTGATATGCATACAAGCCGGTGGTGGAACTGGAACAACCGTCAGCCGGCGATGGTGTCGATCGCGTGAGATCGTAGCAGCCGAGCAATGAATCAAAACCGGGATTGGCCACGAATGGCGTCGGGTAGAGGGCTGGGTTCGTTGAGCTCGCCCCTGCGCAATTGCCGGGATTATTCAACCCGGGGTTCCCAACAAAAACTGGTACGCCATTGGCATCCAAGCACGGTGCGTTGAAATTTGGGTCGACGATTCCGAGGTTGTCGTTTTCGGTGAGAAAGGTCTGTTGATAGGTAACTCCCACCTTGATGTTGTTGATGCCCACCACATGGGTGACATTTGCGAGGACACCCGTGTTTGCGAGTGTCCGGTATTGAGAGATAGTTTGCTGCTGCAGATTCGATGGGCCGAGGTCCGCAAATGGATTGTTGCTCGGATAGTAATTGTAGCCATCCCGTCGGACGAAGCCGCCGAGGTTAAACACGGTGGTCGGGTTGATCACCCGTGTCCAGGTTGGAGCGATGTTAAAGGTGTCGATCTTCGATCGCTGGTCTGCAGGACCGACCGGGATGCCATTGGGACCAAGCCCGTTATTGCTGACGCTAACCCCGTTCCACGGCGTCGCGTTCTGCGAGTCATACGAATTGGGCGTCTGGAACCAGGAACGGCTAAAGCCGAGATTCAGATGGATCGAGTCCTTGGTCGAGAGCTGATAGTCCACCCGGTCGAAAATATTTTCTTCGTTGCCTTTGTCGTGCATCACGACAAATTCCGGGGGGTCCAGGAATCTCCCCGTATTCAGTCCGTTCGCCGAGATGAAATTCCCCCACTTATCACCACCATAAGCAAGGTCAAAGCCGATATTCGACGAGCCAAACGATCCGTAGGAAGCATTCACACTGCCATGCGGAGTTTTTGATCCTAGGCCAGAGCGAGTGGTTGCCACGATCACCAAGCTTGTCTTGCCGCCGTACTCCGCAGGCGGAGCTCCTGGAATTACTTCAAGCGATTCGATGGAATCAAGAGGGACCTGGTTTGAAAAGACCTTGCTCTGCTGATCGGTAATCGGCTGGCCGTCTACCGAGAATGAGTTCGACGCGTGGTCGCCGAGTCCGTGAAAGAGACCATTCGAATCCGCCGACACACCAGGCGAGGCGAGCGTGACCAGTGAACTCAACGAGGAGGACTGGCTTTCGAGTGGCACCTTGTTGAACAAATCGCGATCCACGTCGGTGTGGCCAGTTGGATCATTCTCCACCAAATCGGCTCCAGCTTCGACCGTGACCGAAGTGGACGAGCCAGTCACTTGAAGACTGACCTTGACGCTAGCTGCCACTGCCGACCGAACCTCCACGTCCTGAGCGCTCGGGGCGAACCCCGCAGCCGTCACCGTCATATGATACGGATTAAACGGTACGTTCGAGAAACTGAAATTGCCCTTACCGTCGGTCGTGGTCGTCCGGTCAAAACCGCTGACCAGCTGGTGAATCTCGACCTTGGCATTCGCAACCACCGCGCCTGATGGGTCAAAGACCGTGCCATTAAGCGACCCCGAACCTGACTGCGCGTAAGCCTGAAGACCCAGCGCCACGCAGAATACCACTGCAAAAGCCGCACGGAGCGACTTCTCGTATGAAGCCAGCATGATTCCTCCTAAGAATTGGTCGAAAAGATCAAGACAAAGGCTCACGGAAACGAACCGGGCCGGTAAAGAGCAGAAGGCTGATCTTTAGACGCTAGGAGGGGGGCGGACACACAGAACAAAGACCGTCAGGCTTTGCTTGGCAGAAACTGGCTCCGGCCGAACGGTGGCGACAGAAACCAACATCACCCTTGGCAAGATGGTAGCGGTTTGCGGAGAAGCCGAATGGGCAGCGATACAGACAGTACACGTCGACGACTCAGTAGCGCTCGAATGTTGATGCGCGGCGAATGCTAATGCCGACCAGAAGGTCAGCAACATGCACAGACACGCTATCCGCTTCGACATCGACCGCATAACGGCTACCCCATGGAAAGCTTCGTTTGAATCTATACCAAAAAGGGAAACGAACGCAACGACAGAATACCTAGCTGGGTATGTATTGCTTCCTACCATGCCGACCAGAATCTGAGCCCCATGGTTCCGCAAACACCCCCTAATTCCGTTTGGCGATGCCAAGTCATCTTTCTGCACAACGCGATTGTGTTTTGTGTTTCCTGGCCGCCACTGCTAGTGGTGGTGTGACGAGGCAAGGCCCCCGTAAAGGCCTAGTATCACGACGACTATTGCCCCCAGAATGATCCAAAGCAACTGAATGACCCACTTCTTACTGCTCACTCTTTTGCTTCGATTCCGACCTCTCTTGAAGATTGATATCGCCAGGTCACTGCGTTGCGCCTCCAATAGCAATGCGCGAAGCCAGGGGAGCCTTGATCTGTCTGGATGCCGCAGCGTTGGTTGCGTTGCTCTCTGCACGTTCGGGCCACTCCCTTGTATGGAACCTGTTCGACAGTTCCTCACGCATTTTCCCAGATCTCTACGAGGGAAATGGACTGATCCTGCATTCTTGAAATTCGCGCGGCAGGGCTAGCATCTCGCCCGCATCCCGACACTGGACAGCCCACTCAACCAGGCTTCGGTACTGGTCGAACTTATCGATATTTCCTAACCACTCCGTGCCCGATGAGCTTGTAATCACGACCACGTTCGGCACATCGCATGGTCCAACACAGCCACTGATCGTCAGCTGAACTCGCTTCAGCAGTCCCCTTTTCCGCCATTCACTCTTCAGCCATTCCACCGGAACTTCGGGCAAACCACGTTCGACATTGCCGCAACAGCAGCCTCGACAGATTGTGATCTGTCCGACCACGAGGCGCTTCGTTTTCAATGGACAATCTCGATCCTCGGTCACAGCGTGTGATCCGTTCCCACTTCTGGAAGCCACTTAATCCAACAGGCCATACAGGTCGTCCCTTTCAAACGGTTTTGGTAATCTGCGAGACTGCAAGAAAACTGCCGCAATCAAAATCACCAAGATCGAGAGGGCGACTAGGATTGCGCAAGCTCTGACTTTCCGACTCTGGATCACATTGGCAAAGTGCATACTCACAACTCAAATTCGCTTCAACCCCTGACTCATCGCCCGGATTCAGCACCACGGGGCAACAATCTCGTGGAGTTGAGGATGAATGCTAACTCTGAGGTCACGTGAATAAAGGCGGCCAATAGCGGATTTAGGAAGCCAAGAGACGCCATGCCGACTCCGATGCTGTCCACAACCAGCGTGCCTACAAAATTCTGCATGATGATCCCGCGACAGCGTCGAGCAAGTTGCAAAGTGGCGACTAATTTCGAGAGATCGCTTCCGATCAAGATCACGTCCGCGCTCTCCCGAGCAACGTCGGTTCCCGATCCCATAGCGATGCCCACGTTGGCTTCCACCAGGGCCGGAGCGTCGTTGATTCCGTCACCGACCATCGCGACATTACGCCCTTTCCTACGCAGTTCACTCACCCACTTTGCCTTCTGCTCTGGCAGGAGTCCTCCCACTGCTTCGTCCACTCCGAGATCGCGGCCCACCGATGAAGTTGCACCTTGTGTGTCGCCGCTTAGCAGAACAGTTTTCAAACCCATCTGTCGCATGGCCGCAACCGCATTCTTGGCTTCCGGCCGCAAAACATCCGCAATCCGAATGCTCCCAAGAACCTGCCCTGCGCGAGCGACGTAGACTTCCGACACACCGCCCGCACCACCGCCATCTGGGGGCAGACCTCTCGTCATGCCATGTTCCGCTAGGAGCGCCAGACTGCCTACCAGGATCTCCTCGCCTTGATAACTCACTCTGACTCCTCTTCCGGGCGTGTAGGAGAATTCATCGGGCTCCACGAGCGGAATGGCAAGTTCCGCTGCTCGTGCCACAACCGCCCTGGCGAGAGGATGTTCAGACTTGCGCTCCGCGATGCTGGCGGTGCTTATGATCTGTTGTTCCCCGAAGCCATTTGCAGAAATGACTTCCCGGATCTGTGGGGTCCCGAAAGTCAGCGTGCCAGTCTTGTCCAACAGCACTGTGTCGACGGCAGCCAGCGCTTCCAAGTAGAGGCCGCCTTTAATGATGGCTCCCTGATGCGCCGCCCGGCCGATTGCGCCGAGGATTGCGAGGGGAGTTCCAGCCGCGATGCCGCACGCTCCGGCAACAATCACAACCGAAATGGTCGACCTGATATTGTGAGTAATGATGAATGTGAGAACCGCAGCTCCCAGGGCGAAATACACAAGGTAGCCCGCCAGGCGATCCGCAGTTTTCTGAATAGGAGCCCGTGACTTTTCCGCGCGTTCAACCGCTTCAATGATTCTTCCGAATGTCGTGTCGCGCCCAAGTTTTTGGGCGCCGATTTCCAAAGCTCCAGATTGATTGATGGTTCCGGCATAGACCCCATCTCCGGGTGCTTTCTCAACCGGCATGGCTTCACCCGTGATAGCCGCTTGTTCCACAAACGATCGGCCGCCAAGCACAGTGCCGTCCACTGGGATGCGTCCACCCGGCTTCACGATCACGGTGTCACCAACTTGAACCTGGTCGGACGGAACCTCAATCACCTGATCATTGCGGCGGACTGCGACGGTTCGGGGGAGAAAATCGAGAAGACTCTGGATAGCCCGCCGGCCTCTACCAACTGTGAGACCCTCCAGAACCTCGGCGGCAAGAACGAAGCCAGTGATGACCAGAGCGGTGAAGAACTCTCCAATCGCCAAAGCCGAGAGAAGAGCGATGGTCATCGAGAGTTCCATCGTCATCTTTCGTTCAATGATGTTCTCGAAAGCTTCCTTGAAAATGGGATACCCGCCGATCAACGCAGCCGCGATGCCGATTACGCTGATGCGCGGAAACGGCTCCCACACCCGAAACCAGACCGCAGCCGCAGCCAAAGCCACAAAGCCAATGCGGGCGAGCTCAGCCCACTCCACTCCGTCCCCGTGTTCGTCGTGCTCAGCGCCGAGGTCAGGCTCATTCAGGGCTGGGGAATTCCCCTTCTCGCTGAGATGCGGCGGGTTGGCTGGGGGCTTTTCGATGATGGGCGAAGAGCTCATACAGATATCCTTTCCACGGTGCGAAACACATATTCCAAGCAAAACTTGACTATGTCGATCACTTCATCGACACCTAGCACAAGCCGTCCCCTCGCACGCGACCCCAGAGAAGAGGATCGCAGCAATAAACTGACTTCATTCCGCGACCCGCGCAATGAGAAGAGGCAGCACAGTCAACGCTGCGATAGTGGAAAACACGACACCACCTAACATGACAGTGGCGAATCGGGCTTGTGCTCCCGAGCTTTCCCCAATCAATGCCAGGGGAAGGACCCCCACGATTGCACACAGTCCAACGAGGGAAACAGCGCGAAATTTGGCTTGAGCTCCTCTATAGCATGCATTTCGAATGTTGCCGCACTGCCTGCGGGCCTTGGCGATCTCGGAGGCAACCAGCCAAGCCTGCACGACAGCCAGCGCAGAAACGAAACAGAAACCTGCTACCGCGCCCCGTCCAGCGTGTATGCCCCGAACAAAAAGGGCGAGCACGCCTCCACTAAATCCCAGAAGCACAACGCTTATGACGAAGGCCATGCGCTGCCACATGATGAAGTCGCGCAAAAGAATGGTTCATGATACATACCCCCATAGGTATAGTGCAAGTTTCGGCATGATATCATTCGTTTGCGAATGAGTCATACAATCAAGAACAAACAGAAGCTGATTTTGCGGAGCAAGCGCATCCGGGGGCAATTTGAGGCTCTTGAGCGGGTCCTCGACGAGGGACGCGATTGCTCGGAGGTGTTGCAGATCATCAGCGCAGCAAGAGGTGCAGTCAACAGCCTGATGACTGAGCTCTTGGAAGGCCACATCCGGCACCATGTGCTTGACCCGAAGCGGAAACCGAATTCGGAGCAGACGCACGCGGCCGATGAGGTGATCGACATGGTGAAAACCTACCTCAGATAGCGGGACCGTGCCTTGTGGACGGGCTTCCGATGAACGACCGCGCCGATCTGCGAGAGCGCCTGCGCCGAGCGGCAGACTGGATTCTGCCACAGCCATGGTCGCAGTGGACTTCCGATATCTCGGCTGATCGCCTCTTGATCGATCCGGGAGACGCTGAATCGGGCGATCGGCGCGCGCGGAGGATCGCGTGGGACGGCATCCAATTTACTCAGGTTTGCCAGTGTAGTGTTGTTCGCGGTGGACTTCGGCGTGGTCTTCTATGGACTCCAGGTGAGTCGTGACTTCGGCGGGCATCCCTAGTTCGGCGGACAGGCGTTCTTCCAGAATCGTTGCGAGGCGGTGGGCCTCGCTGACTGATGTGAGACGCGGAAACAACAGGTGTACATCGATGATTTGTCGGTAGCCGGTGGTGCGGAAGCGGACTCCATGGTATTGGATGGCCAGTTCCGAGCAAACCGCATCCAGCTTGTCGCGAATCTTCCGACCGGCTTCAGGATCAGAATGATCCATCAGTCCGACTGCCGAGCGCCAAACCAGTCGCCCCCCCGACCAGAGAATATTCACCGCTACTGCAATGGCCACGAGCGGATCGAACGGTTTCCAGTTTGTCAGTAGCACCAGCCCAAGTCCCCCCACAACACCAAAGCTGGTCCAGCTATCGGTCAAAACGTGTTTGCCATCGGCTTCGAGAATGAGCGAATTCGTTCGCCGGCCGGTCCGCAGAAGGTAGTAACCGAGAACTGCATTGACTAATCCAGCCGTCAGGATCAGCAATGCCCCCGCTCCCAGGTGCTCCAGCTGTAGCCCGGCAATCCACTTCCGAATCGATTCGTAGAGAATTGCGATCGCCGCCACCACGATCATTGCGCCTTCAAATCCAGCCGAAAAGAAAGTGATCCGCTCATAACCGTAGAGGAATTGCGGGGAGGCTGATCTAGTGCTGAGCCGAAGACTGAACCAAGCAAACCCCACGGCGATCACGTGAACAACCGACTCGGCCGCATCTGAAAAAATGGCAGCCGAATGTGTCATGAAATAGACTGTGGTCTTACCGATCAGCATTGCCAAGCCGACAATCAACGAAAGACGCATCGCGAAGTGGGCATCGCGCAATTCCCGTTCGTCTCTCCGCGTTGCGGAGCCAACCGTGGTTTTCGTAGGCACGCTAGGTATCCCCTAAATCAGAAGCTTCGTAACTTGCACATGGTTCCACCGAAACCGGCTAGAAGATCTGATTCAGCGCATGCACCTCGCGTCGCGCCCTTGGCGACTCTGAACTCATACGTCCGGCCAGTTACTTGAGGTACGCACGAACCAAACCAATCAGATCTTCTGCCAACTCCACGGAGGGCATTGCGCTCTTTTCGTGGCCCATCATGTGTAAGCGGATGTGGTCCTCGAGAATCTCCGCCATGAGGCTGTTGACTCCGCCTCGCACATTGGCCAGAAGCATGAGGACGTCTGCGCAGTCGTCACCCGTGGTCAACGAACGTTCAATGGAATCGACCTGGCCGCGAATACGTTTTATTCGAGCTACAAGCTTTTGTTTTTCTTTATCAATGTGTGACATTTTTTCCTTGCCTATATCCTAGGGGGATATGATATAAGACCTGAGTCGAAATTCCCAGTTGGGGACTCGGCTTCGGATTATAGAAGCATTATGGACATCGAATCTGCACAAGATCCTCCGAGTCGCTGGATCACGATCGGAGGTAGCTTAATCCTGTTTTTGTTGGCGATTTACTTGGCTTTCGGCGGAGTGATCGGATCAGAATTCCTGCCGCATTTGGACGAAGGTGCGATCTGGGTCCGGGGGACGATGGCTCCCAGCACTGGGCCGACCGAGAGCGCGAAGATTGCGGACCGGGCGCGCGAGATTCTCGCCTCATTTCCAGAAGTCCCGCAGGTAGTCGACCAGATAGGGCGCCCGGATGATGGGACCGACACAACAGGCTTTTTCAACGCGGAGTTCTTTGTGGACCTGCTGCCAAAAGAAAAGTGGCGCCCCGTCTTTCATCAAGACAAAGATCGGCTGATCGCGGCTATGAATCGTGAGCTGGAAAAGATTCCGGGAGTTTTCTGGGGTTTCTCGCAACCAATCTCTGACAATTTGGAAGAGGCCGTCAGCGGCGTAAAGGGTGCGCTCGCAGTCAAAATCTATGGCGACGATCTCAAGACTTTGGAGGATAAAGCGGACGAGATCGCCGCTGTCATGCGTCCCATTCGGGGTATCGAGGACTTGGGCGTTTTCCGAGTTCGGGGCCAACCCAATCTGAACTTCACAGTTGACCGCGATCAAGCCTCACGTTATGGCATCAATGTCTCCGACGTTCAAGACGCGATCCAGACAGCGGTTGGGGGTAAACGCCCTCACTCAGGTGCTCATCGGCGAACAGCGGTACGATCTCGTGCTCCGATACTTGCCACAATATCGAGACACAAGGGAGGCCATTGAGAAGGTGCGTTTGCTAGCCCCCTCTGGTGAGCGTGTTTCTTTGGCACAACTAACAAAAATAAAAGAACTGGACGGAGGCTCGGAGATCTACCGCGAAGCAAACTCTCGATACGTGGCTGTCAAGTTCAGCGTGCGAGAGAGAGACTTAGGCAGCACCGTCGAGGAAGCGATCAAGAAAGTCAGTGCGAACGTCAAGTTGCCAGTTGGATACACGCTTGATTGGGCGGGCGAATACGAAAGCGAGAAGCGGTCAGAGCGTCGCTTGCTCCTTGTGTTGCCGCTTACGATCCTGCTCATCTACATCATCCTCTACTCCATGTTCAAATCTGTAAAGTGGGCGCTTCTGATCCTCACCAATGTTGCCATGGCGCGCATCGGCGGTCTGCTCGCCCTTCTCATTACGCATACAAACTTCAGCGTTTCCTCGGGAGTTGGCTTTCTCGCGCTTTTTGGAGTTTCAGTCCAAACCGGTGTGATCATGTTGGAGTACATCAACCAGCTTCGATCCCGAGGGTACGACATTGAGGAAGCAGCGATTGAGGGTGCTGTTCTTCGGCTTCGTCCGATCATGATGACGATGCTGGTGGCAACGTTGGGTTTGCTACCTGCTGCGCTCTCGCACGGTATCGGCTCAGACTCGCAGCGTCCTTTTGCAATAGTCATCGTGGGCGGGCTGATTTCTGACCTACTTATGAGCATCGTCCTGTTGCCGACTTTGTATGTGTGGATCGCTCGTAGTGACGATCGGCTCCCGGAGTCTGATCCCAACGAAGCCGTGTAAATTATTACTTTGAGCGGTGTGGCTGGTCTGAAAGGTACTGGAGGGATTCTGACAAATGACGAAAGATGAAGTCTGCGCTCGAATTCGAGAAATTGCCATCATTCCAGCGATCAGGGTCTCTTCTGGCGATGATGCACATTTCGCAGCAGAGGCGGTCACGCGCGGCGGGATACCGATCGTGGAAATCACTATGACT
>PKXU01000035.1 GCA_003132445.1 Acidobacteriaceae bacterium
TACCGAAAACGGCGATTAATGTGTGATCCGTGAGCTACCGTGGACTGGCAGTCCATTTGAAATGACTTGGCTCTTATTTGGACTCCCCGCAGAGTTCGCAATTCTGGACGAAGTTTAGATCGCTGCGACGGGGTTTTTCGACCGTCGTTTCATTGCTTTCCTTCCGGTCTGTGTAGCTCCTGTTGAATCGGCAGCGGCAAGTTGCCGACGTCGCTCAGAAACGTGACTACCTGTCCAATTTCACTGTCGGCCATGATGTTTCCCCAAGCTGGCATGGCGGTCCAGCGAACACCATGTTTGATGATGAAAAACTCCTCGTCTTTCGTCATGTGTGGAAGCGCCTTCATGAACTGGGGCGCTCGGGGATAGAAGGAGCGGCCATAATCACTATCTGGGTTATCAGGCCTGCCATGACAATCGGCGCATTTGTCCCTGTAAAGCCTTGCACCATCCATAAGGTTAGCTTCGGTCGGCTGAATCGGATTGTCCTGCTTGAGCGCGTGGCGTGCCGCAGAGGCTTCCAGTGCTGTGACCGCAAGTGTCGATTCGAACCAGGAAGGTCCAGCATCGGCGCGGAGGTTGGCATAGCCGAGTCTGAGATAGAGCCAGCCGACAAAAGGCATCACGACAAGAGTAGCGATAACCCCCAACCAAAAACCTCGCATAACTTCTCCTTACCACTACGAGTATGCGACTCCCGGGTAAACGTTGTTCTTTTCTGGAACTTTCGGGACGCTCACGAGTTTCGGGGGAGCGGCTGAACAGTGCAAACACAGTACCGAGATCTTTCTTGTGCCTTCGATAACGGCGGGGCTGATGCCGGAGTCGAGCAGCGAGATCATTTCCTCGGGAGTCACGCCAACTTGCTGACCGTACCGCACGAGCTTCTCGACGGCTTGTTTCAACAGGCATGTGTCTTCTTCGTCAAAATCCTCGGGATGTCCGCCCTGTGTCATCGGGGTTGACGATTGCGACGGTTTCTCTTTACTCCGGAACACTGCGGCCACATTCAATTGTGAGCGAGTGTAAGCGCGTTTTTTCTGGCGTAGAGAGAAAGAAGTGACCCATGAATTTGCAATCCGTGCCTGAAGTCACTGTAATCGATGAGGCCCAACGATCTGAATCTATTCATGAAGAAGCTAACCCGCGACCGCGTAGTACCGACCATTTGTGCCAGAGTCGTCTGATCTAGCTTGGGAACGACAGAGTCAGGTGTGTTTTTCTTGGCGAGCAACAGAAGAATCCGTGCGAGTCTTTTCTCACTAGAGTTGCAATGCTGGTCAATCAAATCCTCTTGGTAACGGATGCTCTGCACCAATAAATATGCGACGAACAGGTCTGACAAAGTCTGTTCCCGATGAAGTGCGAGCAGCATTGCCTTCTTTTCAATCCGCAGAAGGTCACAATCTGTCATTGCGCTTGCAGATGCTATGCGGAGCGGCTGATCTGCAAGGCAATCTTCACCGACAAAATCCTTGTCGCTTAGTATGCCGAGTGTTGCTTCCTTGCCAGCTTTGGATTTGGCGCTGAGCCTTACCTTACCTTCTTGGATTACAAACACCGCATCCGTCGTATCGCCCTGAGCGAAGATAATCTGTTTCTTCCGAAAGGACACAATTTGCCTACCATCACCGATGGTGGAAAGGAAGATTTTGGGGTCGAAATCACGTCTTGCCTTCGCACTCATATAAAGGGTCCATTCTGGTGCGCGAGACACCACAAACTTGAATTGTACCGACAGAGGATGGTTAATCGCTGTTCAATTCTGCTCAAAATCGCAGAAAATGAAGCTACGCCATTAATTCGCCATCGAAATAGAAAATACCGATCATCGGACTGCGGTGGTGATTCAGCCACGAATGACTCAGGGACCTCCACGTGCCAGCGAGTGCCGACTTCAACCTATAAAAAAGCCCTCTTTCGAGGGCGATGTTAGGCTTGCGAGGAATTCAGATCAGGCCGCTTTTGCCTGCGTCCCTCGGCGGTAATTCTTGACTTGTGATTCGCCAAAACTCTATTCGTAGCGAGGCTGTCTCTCGCGAGTTGCCAGTTGATCCCTACCGCGATCTCCGCTGGGGCTTCCCGTGTTGCCTCTGGTCTCCTATGCGTACATGCCGTCGCCATTACCCCGGCAGGTTCAATGGAGCTTGTTCGCTCGTCTGTCTCCATTGCCAGCGGCCTTCCCCGTACAAAAGTAAGGTCGGCTCCTGCAATTGTTTTTTCGTGGCCTGCTCAGCGTTCACTCACGTTACGGCCTGCACGCTCGCGGAGTCGCCAAGCGACCCTTTACATCGAAAGCTCCGACAGCTTCGTTGCCTCCGCTGCCGATTCGATTGCTTCCGGGTGGAGCGAACCAGTTCCCGGGCGGGAGTTTCACCCGCTGAAGTCCAGCGCCTTTCACGGCGCACTATTTCGCCAACAATCCGTTCGTTCAAGGTGTACGATTCTCCTGTCTTCTTCGAAAGCGACTGTGAACGGCCTTATCGTTAGCGAAAACTGTCAGGCAACCCGGAAACCGACGAATGTTTCTGGGGCCGTGCCGAAAGTGGAGAGGCACCTCGCCCTCCACGTTGGGTTCTTGGTCGGCAAGGAGGAGGAGTAGTGTCACTCGGTTTGCAATGTTCCGTCCTGCCATATAAAAGCATCAAGATACTTTTCCGACTCGTGTTGTCTTTGCTTCTGTGGGTAACGCCGGGACTCTCACAAAAGACGCCACCAGAAGACAGTAGCCTGCCCAAGTATGAACTTGACGCGGAGCTGAAAACCAAAGGTGTGATCGATGAAGTGAATCTGCTGTCTGTGGGGAAGAGGAAAGATTTCACGGAACTGATCATCAAGAACGGCGACGACAAGATCCACGTCTATGTCTGCCCCAAACCGTTTGAAGATGAGATGAGCATCAGTTTCAACAAGGGTGACCAGATTACCGTTACAGGCTCGAAGGTAAAGCACGAAGGGGCGGACGTGATCCTCGCACGAGAACTGGTGAAGGGCGAAGACACGCTCCTGTTCCGCGACGCCAAGGGCACCCCGGTGTGGGATGCGCGAACCGGCAAATGAATGCATGGGAAAGGGGGCCTCATGAAACTCTCCGAACGGCCCCAGTCAATGAGTTCTATAAA
>PKXU01000022.1 GCA_003132445.1 Acidobacteriaceae bacterium
ACTACAACGAACTGTTCCGCAGCTATATCGCGGATCGCTTCGTTGCTGAGACGAGTTATCTTCTCAGGCAGAGCGATCAATAGCGAAGACCGGCGAATACTCGACTAAGACGGGATCTAATCATGACGGCAGACGAGAGTGCCACAAATACAAACGATCAGCTTACGACTAGTAACTCAACATATTCTGNNGTTAGGGCAGACGTGCACAAGGTGCCGCATCCGGATCCTTTTAATAAAGACGACGGAAAGTCGAGATCCGCGTGGGGGAAGTTTAGCAACCAGCAATGGAGACAGCTGCAAAATGAGATCAAGACGTCGGAGACGGCCTATGAGAGTCTCGCAGACGAAAAGGAGAAGCTGGCAGCACTGTCCGCCGCGGACGCGATTGTGCTCTTAGGGGACCATCGACGCAGAATCAAAGAGCTTACAAAAGAGATAGGTGCTCTCGATAGCCAAATCGCTACCGCGCCACTGGAAAAGAAGCCGAAGCTCGACTCGGATAAGAAAGAGAAAGAAGAGGCTCTTAGCAACGAGCGCTCAAAGAAAAAAGCCGACAAACTTCAAAAGCAAATTGCCGAGGGTTACAAGAAGGTCCTCGACGCCGAACAAAAATGCAAAGAGGCAGATGAGCCTTTGTTAAGAGTTTTGCATGGCATGAGCGCTAGTGCAGTTTGCCTTTCGGGTGGAGGTATCCGCAGTGCCAGCTTTTGCCTGGGCGTGCTTCAGGGCATGGCGCGTTTCAGTGTAAAAAGAGACCTCAACCCAGACTGTGTCCCTGCACTAGAGGCGCTTCGTCGTTCGGCGCTGGAAGGTCTCGATTATATCTCGACAGTCTCCGGAGGAGGATACATCGGCAGTTGGCTGATGGCCTGGGCGACGCGCGACAAATATTCGAAGGTGGTTGAGCTACTCGCGAAACCAGCCGGCACGGCAGGAGATCCGGAACCGCAGCCCATCCGCCATCTGCGCGAATACACCAGCTATCTCACTCCCCGCTATGGTTTCACACTCGATACCATCACCGTGCTCACGATCCTCGGTCGCAACCTGCTGTTGAATTGGATGANNCGTTGGTCTTTTTGTTTTGTATTCCTGTTTTTTTTTACCAAGCGTTTTCATTCATCCCATTACATATAAACGGGAATCGAGTGTTCGACTCGTCGCTGGTGATTGCAAGCCTTTTGGCTTCGTGCGCGACGTTTTTCATTGCGCAATCCACTTTCAGGCCCCCCTATGCTTCTGAGACGAAAGATGCCCAGAACCTGGGTAGAACATCACGCGAGGTTGGCTGGCTGATTTTGCCGTTGCTGGCTAGTGCTTGGGTTATGTCTGAGGGTTGGGCTTGGGCGATTCAAAGAGACCAGGCTGCGCTAGCGGATACCTTGATTGGGATCACCTCGCATTTCGCTTTGTTTGCGATTGCCCCTCCAATGGTGATGGCTTTTACGCGAGTTTGGTGGCAATTGCCGCGAATGGGGCTCAACCGGCAAACCCCGCTGCGCCGTGATCGCTCTCGCAGCGATCCAGGCGAATCTGATGAACAAGAACCAACATCGGCAGATAGCGCTTTCGCATCCTTCTTACCATTTGGCAAGTGGGCTAAGACCGTGAACTGGGGGAAGTTGGCATGAGCTTTGATTGCGCCGCTGCTAATCGCTCTGCTGATCGCGCTTGCTCTTGCCGCTTCCGCGAGGTACATCCCAATGTTTGGCGGGTCCGAGCAACGGCCGACAGATCACTCAACGCATATGTTTCTCTGGCTGAGCCTTCCCCTCATCTGGTCGGCCCTGCTGATGGCGTCGGCCTTCCTTTCGGGACTGCTGAGCGGGATCGAAACAGAAGAGGAGCGAGAATGGTGGGCGCGCGCGGGCGGCTTGATCATCATGTTTATGCTGGGCTGGATTGCCCTGTTCGGACTTGCTTTCTACGGGGGAACTGTTGTCTCCGCGCTATGGGCGGGCATTTTGGCAGCTGCAGGTTTGGCATCCGGTTCCGCGGGCAGCCTTGCCGGTCTAAGTGCCGCGACCAGCGCTGGACTGAAGAAAGTCAAGCTGGACCAGCTCACCACCCTCCAAAAATGGCTTTCAAGGCATGATTTATTTGCCCCTGCCGCGTGCGCAATTGCCATCATCTGCCTCTCGTTCGCGCTGGCGGCAATGACAAGCGGGCTGCGTCAGAAGGTATTGTCGCACTTGCAGAGTGTGTCCAATTCCTCCGCTGGATCATCGTCCGATGTGGGGAAAAGCAGTTCTTCCGCCANNTGACACCGCCGTTAGGAAGGGCGATGCGGCTGCCAGCGGCGACACCAACGGAACCGCGACTCCAATCGCTAGCGCCAGCGGAGTTGCAACGGCCAGCGGGTCCACCGTGGCGGGTGGCACTGCGATTGGTTCCACTACCGCCAACGGATCTAGAGTTGCCGACGTTCTACCTTGGAACGAGTTCGTTGCGAACCTCGACATCGCTCTAATTTCAATTGTAATAGCGCTGTTAGCCAACGGATTTATTAATGTCAATACCTTCTCACTGCATGGGATGTACCGCATGCGGTTGACACGCGCGTACCTTGGCGCCTCGAACTTCGCCCGGCATCCCGACAATTTCACAAATTTCGATCCGCATGACAACCCGTATGAGGCCTATGTGGTTCGCCACGATGCACCGCTGCATATCATCAATACAACGCTGAATCTGGTCGCAACCACCAACCTGGCATGGCAGCAACGAAAAGGCGAATCATTTACATTTAGCCCGATCAGCGTGGGGTGTTGGCGGCTGGGATACTTGCCCACTTCTTTTTACGGCGGCAGCAAGGGAGTTACGCTCGGGACCGCTATGTCGATCAGTGGCGCAGCCTTCAATCCCAATATGGGCTATAACTCCTCCCCATTGGTGACACTTCTGATGACTTTCTTTAACGCAAGACTGGGCTGGTGGCTTCCAAATCCGGCATGGCCGGTGCTCACGTCCAAGCGATTGAATACTGCGAACCTCGCCTCTGCCGATCTGCCTTCGGCAACGGAATTGGAATGCTTGTTACGAAAA
>PKXU01000009.1 GCA_003132445.1 Acidobacteriaceae bacterium
ACATTGTCAGAGACGCCTGTTTACGACACCCACGGCTGTAAAGCAGGGAAACCAGCGTACAGTCTTCAACTGAAAGGCGTTCCGATGACCATCCGTATTTGCGCTGTGCTTGGTTTCGCTGCCGCTATCTCCGTAACCATGGCAGCACAGAGCGAGCCTGTGCTGGTATCCGCAAACATACCAAGACATCCTCCACTGGCATGCCAAGCCCGGATAGCAGGAGTCGTGAAGCTGACCTTTGTCCTCTCGGGAAATGCTGGTGAACCGACGAACGTTGAGGTA
The DNA here is from genome assembly GCA_003132445.1 of Acidobacteriaceae bacterium. Taxonomy (GTDB): domain Bacteria; phylum Acidobacteriota; class Terriglobia; order Terriglobales; family Acidobacteriaceae; genus Sulfotelmatobacter. Next base: position 283 of record PKXU01000009.1, read on the forward strand.
ATCTCTGGCCATCCTATGTTGAAGGACGCAGCAATCGAGAACGTGAAGACATGGAAGTTTAAAAACTCCTACGCGGAGGGGAAGTACGAAACAACGTTCGATTATCGGCTTCCCTCGTCCGGTCCGCAAAAAGTCACCTTTGAATCGTTCCACCGCGTCGAAGTTGCCACTTGCCTGCCGGTCCAGTGGCAACCGTGACTATCGCAAAATCTCGATTTCGCTCATTGACCAGCGGTCAAAACGTGTAATCGCCTGGTTTCGTAAACTATCCAAACGTGAGAGCAAACTCCCTCGAATCGCGGTCACCCACAACGCTGTGACTGCGGTCACTGAAAGACTGCGGCGCTCGCCCCTACGATTCTCGATAACCGCACCACAGCGCCGGAGTATTCATCCATGAAGATCACGATGATCGGCCACAGCACGGTGTTGATCGAAGTTGCTGGAAAGCGCATCCTCACCGACCCTTACTTCGGCCTACACGGTAATCTCGCCTATGCGCGGCCTCGCCCGCCTGCTCGGTCGCGAGAAGAATTGAGCAACGTCGATCTGGTTCTCATCTCGCACAATCACTTCGATCACATCGACCGTCGATTCCTCCGTGCCTTGCCGCAGTCCGTCCCGGTTTTCGCCCCTGCAGCTTCAGCCTGGATGACGCGCATTAAGGGAGGGCGCAACGTGACCGGCCTTAAACCCTGGGAGCGGAGATCATTTGCCACGGCCTCCATTACGGCAGTGCCTGCCCGCCACGTTACTTTCACCGGCGGCTACATCATCGAGGCTGACAGTAAGCGGATCTATTTCGCGGGCGACACCTATCTCGCAAACTTTATGGAAAGGATTGGCCGCGAACTCCGGCCAGATGTCGCATTGATTCCGGTCACGACTTTCCGTATCCCAATGACCATGGGCGAGAAGCAGGCGGTTGAAGCTGTGCGGCTTCTGGCTCCCCAGGTCGTGATTCCAATTCACCTCGGGATCATTCCGCGCTCTCCGCTGATGCGAACGAGCCACAGTCCGGGAGGCTTTCGAGAGCGCGCACGACAAGCAGGTTTGAGTGCGAACATTGTGATTCTGCAAGAAGGGGAAAGCTGGATGCCGGCGGCGTAAAGGTGGTTCTGCTTGTTTGGGACTGGTCCGTCACCAGCCTGGCCATCCGCCTCCTCGCCCATTTGGCGTAAGCAAGAAGCTGAGCTAGGCAGCCGCAGCGCGATACAGACGCCCGTTAGGTTGCGCTTCTCACAGCTTTCCGAGAGGCGGGACGGGCAGTACGGGCCTCTAGCATCTCTGTCGGGGGGGAGTAGTCCGCGCTGTAGCCGTAAAGGATACGGCTAAACATGGCTTCGTCTGAAGATGCGTTCCGTAAGTTCGCTATGTGGAAGAAATCTAGAACTGTTTTGAATTTAACCGTTTTCACGAACTTTGGAATGCCCGATATTTGGCTGGGCTCAATAACGTCAGTTGATGAACAACAAGAGCTGGTTGAGTTTGCCGATGATGCAACACGTGACCTGCGGACCTTGGACCTACGCGGAGCGTCCTTCGCAATTGCAGAACGGTCAGTGGAAGTCACGCGGGCGCCGGAAGAAAGCAGAATAGTGTTTAAAGAAGGATTAGTTTCTTGATGGTGCATTCGGCGTAGCCCGTACAATTTGCCTCGACCGGGAGGTCGCCAGCCATCTCGCATGAATACGCAAGCCCACAACTTCTGTCCGGTCAAAACAACTCACTTCTGCAAGACACACTCTTTGGGGTGACTGCTTCCTTAGAGCGGCAATTCGCACAAGAAAAATGGTCAATTCTGTACGGTGAACTCGATAGTTGGCGATAAATCTCCATAGCGCTCAAAATGCCTGAGCAAGGGGTTTTGAGCGCTAACGCCTGATTACAGCTGTCAACCCCAAATATTTTAGCTCTGGCAACTCGCCCGTCCTTCGTGCATCATAATCGACTGATGGCTCCGTTCGGCTCAAAGGCAGTCTCAGTTATTTTGCTCTGCGCTGTTGTTGTCTCGTGCTGCCATCTCTTTTCCCCGTCGCTAGTCTCTGCGTCAACGATTCCAAGCGGTTGCCACAATCAGGGAAAGCCGCAGGCACCGATGAGCCATCAGTGCTGCTTGTTAGCAAACCACGGCCCATCTATCGCGGTGACATACAACTTCTCCCAAGCCCTGCACTGCTTGGATGTTGTACGCCAACCTGACGAACGTCGCTCACAGGAACGGCTGCCTCTCTCACTGTTCTCCTCAACCTCGCCGCCGAGTACGACCCCGCTTCGTATCTAAATCCTACCCAGCCCGGACAAGTCTGTGGCGTCAGCGTTAATTCGGACGTTGAGTTGTCCTCTGCTCGCTGAAGTGGGGGTGTCGAATGCGGATACGCAGCGTTGCGTTTGCTCTATTTGTCGCTGTCAGCCGCTTGGCTGCACAGAACCATCAAGACATGGACATGAGTCACATGAACACGGAGCCGTCCCGTTCGTTTATCGACGTGTTGCAGGAGCATCTAACGTCAGGGACCGATGCGGAACCAGAGTCAACTCCGTCCGAAATGTTCATGGCGACAAAAGGCAGTTGGACGTTCATGCTTCACGGCGAAGGATTCCTCAACGAGATTCAACAGACCGGACCTCGTGGTGCGGACAAACTGTTCTCGACAAATTGGGTCATGCCGATGGCTCAGCGAAAGTTCAGCAATTGCACGTTGACGCTGCGAACCATGCTCAGTCTCGAACCTGCAACTGTCTCCGAGCGGCGATACCCTGAATTGTTTCAACAGGGCGAAACTGCCTACAGTCTGCCAATCGTTGACGGGCAACATCCACACGATTTCTTCATGGAACTCGCTGCGCTTTACGATTACAAAGTCAGTGAGAAGACTCTGTTGTCGTTCTACATTGCTCCGGTAGGCGACCCCGCTCTCGGCCCAACCGCCTATCCTCACCGAGCGTCGGCATCGGAAGACCCCGTTGCACCACTTGGACATCATCTTCAGGACTCGACTCACATTTCGGATGACGTGATAACAGTCGGGGTGACGCATCGAGTGCTGCGGCTAGAGGCATCCGGCTTTCATGGACGTGAACCTGATGAATCTCGTTGGAGCGTTCAATCAGGAGCGATAGATTCCTGGTCAACTCGTCTGAGTGTGAATCCTGCTCAAGATTGGAGTGTTCAATACTCGATTGCTCAACTGCACAGTCCAGAAGCGTTACAGCCGACCGAAGACGTTAGGCGCATGACCGCCTCGGCGATGTACAACCGCCCGATTCGCAAAGGAAATTTGGCCTCGATGATTCTATGGGGCCGGAATCAAAGCCTTTCCGATGGAAACGTCGGAAACAGCTACCTGCTCGAATCTACGCTGAGATTCCTCAATCGAAACTATGCGTGGACACGCATCGAGAATGTTGACCGCACCAACGAACTCCTGCTCGGAGAGACAGCGTTACCGAGCGGTTTCGTCGAACGTTATTTCACACGAGTGCAGGCATACACGCTCGGCTACGACCGAGAAGTCGGAAAGATGCGGCATGTTTCAACGGCGATTGGCGGACAGGTCACTCTGTATGGCGTTCCGCAGGTACTTGAACCGAACTACGGTTCACATCCGATTGGAGTCATAGCGTTCTTCCGAGTGCGCCAGCGTTGACCAATTGGCGAAACATCGCGATTACACTCATCGGCCTGCAAACGGTGGTTTTGCGTGATATCGCTCGGTTACAACCTTTATTCGTCTACTCATTTCGGCCGCAGCAGGTGTAGGCCCCTACTTGCCGGGCGAAGACGGTACGACTAACGGCTTGACGGCACCGCAGTCCGACGCCAGGAACTTCGCGGTGAAACTTTTGTCGATTGCCATGTTCAGAGGCTTGCCTTGGGCAGTACCGGTCACCATCGTGTGGCTGGTCCCACTGAAGTGCTCTCCATCGGTCAACTGAAAATCGATGTGTCCCTTGGAGGCAATGCTCGGGCCATTACAAACGGTGTCAAACGAGATCCCGTGAGCAGTATGGATCTTGTTGCTGACGTTGCACGTGGTGCCCGCGGCCCCATTGTTCGTCGCTGTAAGATAGTCGCCCAGCGTCGTCCCAGCGGAAAAACAAGACTGGGCGTCGCGGTCCATATTCGGCGAAGAGCCGGCTTTGGTACTTACATGAGTCTCCCAGAGGCCGGGCTTTATCGGAAGGTCGGACAGCTGTGCAATCAGAATTGAGGGCCCAGCTAGGAAAACTGCGGCAGTGCACAGGAAGACGAGGTTCAAATACTTCCGAAGGTTCATGAAACCACCAAGGGATAGTCGGATTCGGCTCCGATAAGAGTAACACGCTCGTTGCGCCTTGAGTGCACCGCCCGTATGCTAGTTTGGGGATTGCCTTTGAGAGCTTTCCCGTGTAGCTGGCGAAATATCGCCATTAGCACGCAATATAAAAGGCGC
>PKXU01000099.1:0-3250 GCA_003132445.1 Acidobacteriaceae bacterium
TAAAGCGCTCCGAAAACAATTAGCGCGAGAGCAAAATTCTTTCGATCAGCTTCTTCTCGGACACATTCCCCTGCCATCAGCAGGACAATTCCGTACGACAGGTACTTAAGCACTTCATATTTAGTGACGTAACCATAAGCCGAGGTGCGGAAACCAACCTGCGCAAGAACGAGCACAAAAAATAACAAGGCTGGCGGGTAGAGAGGGTTTTTCGACAATGTCACGTGCCTGGACACCAGCTGCTTTCCCGCCCAAACAAGAAAAAGAACCGCCGCACCGACCTTCGACCGCCCGGCAGCAAGACCGAGGCTTTATTACATCCCCTGCTGGGANNACTAAGAGAGCACATAGGCCGAAAACGAGAACGGATTGTAGCACCCCCGGCGCGCGACCACTCCGGCGTTCCAGATCAATGGAATCAGCCATGTCGACAATCACAAACGATGAGATCTTCAACTTCCTACCTTATTAGTCGTCTCCACGAGCCGGACATCATCGATCCAAAGCTTGCCCCGGATCAGCGGTGCTGCAGGCTGGCGGATAACTTTTAGCAAAAGCAGATTTGTACTCGGCCCGGTATGGAATCGTGCTTGTTGTTTGTGCCAGGGATTTGTGCCCAGCAAATCATCAGTTAGAACATAAGAAGATTTGGTGTAAGCGTCCGCAATCGCGAAGCGCGGACCGCTGGCGCTGTCAATGTCCTGGGTCCTCGATTCGGCGCTGAACTCGTAGTCAGTGTCTGGCTTGACTGGGATGAACTGCGCGATGCCAACATCTGGCGCGTTTCGTCCATCGAAAGTTACGGAAAGAGATCGTGTTCCGCCGTAAAACTGATCCGTGTCTATGGCCAAGGTGGCATGAGGGTTCGATTCGTACCACCAGTCAAAGCNNACCGTTTAGCAAGTCTTCCTCGAACCCTCCATTGACGATCAGGTTTTCACCAGAGGGAAGATACGACTGAATCTCTTTATCAACTTGGGCCAGCTGCTGCCAAGCGGTTGTTGCTGTGCTGACCTCTTGCTTGGCGAGGAGAAGTCGAAAATAGGGAAATACGAGCTTCGGCGGAAAAGTCTGCTGCAACCCAATTAGATGATCCCAGGCGTTTTCTGCGGCCGCGACTTCCTGTTTGGCCACAAGCAACTGCAGGAACGACAAATAGAGATCGGTCCTTCGCGGCAGCCCTTGATCAAACATTTGATTCACATCTCCGGTTGCACGCCAGCAAAGCTGAAGGGCATAGTTAACCGCATCCGGATCATTTGCCAGGACTGTGCGGAAGTAGAGAAGTGCCTTGCCGAGATTCCCCTGGATCAAAAAGAAGTTGGCTGCCTCCCAAGCGACGTTTGGTGTTGTGGGGTCCGCTTCCACTGCATGTTCCACGCTTTGCGCCTGCTCGTCGATTCGCCCTGCCACCTGATAGGCACTCGCCAACTCCAACCAGTAGCGAGATTCGTAAGGATTCAGATACACGGCTGTCCGAAGGTTTGAAATAGTCTCGTCTAAACTCGCGCCGGATAGAGCAAGACTTCGGCCGAGAAGTGCGCGATACTCCGCGTTGGACGGCTCCAGCCGAATAGCCCTTCGGATATTGGGCAAGTCGGGTGTTGCCGCCAGATGGGCTGCGAGGCACGCGCGCCCCGCGAACGGTAGGTACAGTCCGATGATAAGCAAGCACGCCCCTGCAAGACAAAACCGCCGAAGTGGGGATCGCAATTCAATCTGCATCTGAATTCGTACCGTTGGAGGCGAGGCTAACTGGCTCCGAGCAAACATGCGTGAATCACGTTAAGAAACTTTGCTGACCGCCGCTGTTTTATCTTCCCGCGAGTCCTCATGGTAGTAGGGGCCGGAGTAACGACCGCCGTAGTAGTAGTAGGTTTCGGCGGAATCCCAAGTGAGCGCGTTCAGGACAATGCCCATGACCCTGGCGTTGACCTGCAACAGCACCTCACAAGCTTGCCGAAGGGCGAGTTTCGTCGTCTTTTTCGCACGCACGACCAGTATGAGGCGGTCCACCTCCGGAGACAAAACCACCGAATCGGTCACGGACAAGCATGGAGGAGTGTCAATGATTACGTGGTCAAACTCACTCCGCCAGCGCGCAATGTGATCCTTCATGACAGTCGAGCCGAGCAACTCGGCAGGATCTGGGGGAACGGGGCCCGCAGGCAAAATCCACAAGTTCGGCACTTCAGTAGACCGAACCATCACATCTTCGACCTTGTCGACTCCGCTGAGGAGGGTGCTGAGTCCACCACACCGAGCGGGAAAGCCAAACAGCCTGCCAATGCCGGGCCGACGGAGGTCCGCATCTATTAGGAGTACGCGCCCCCCGCGCTGCGCCAAGACCAACGCTGAATTTGCACTGATTGTAGTTTTCCCCTCTTGCGGCAAGGCGCTCGTGACTAGGATCACTTTGGGCGGAGCACCAAATGAGGAGAGAAGAATCGAAGTGCGGAGCGATCGGTATGCCTCGGCTGCTTCTGATCTGGGTCGTGCATATGTAACCAGAGCAGGCAATTCAGAGTCGTCAGTTTGGACTGAGACGGGTTTCAAGCGTTTTCGCGACGAGCCGTTGTTTGCAAACTGTAAGGGTATCGTTCCCAGCGCCGGCAGCGTCGAAATCGTTCGAATCTCTTCGATAGTCCTGATGCTGGTGTCCAGACTCTCGAGCACGAATGCAAGTCCAATACCGCATGCCAACCCGAGTACGAGGCCTAACTGGATGTTGCGGGGCACGTTCGGTTTGATGGGGATTGTTGGAATCCGTGCGACGTCGACGACACGGATATTGCTTGATCGCAGGCCGGCGCTAACCCCCGCTTCCTTCAGTCGCTGTAGAAGATCCTGGTACAGCTGCCGATTCGCATCTGCATCGCGCTTAAGCACAGAGTACTCGATCGAGCTTTCGTTAAGTTGATTGGCCTCCTGCTTCTGCTGGTTAAATGCAGTGGTCAGCAGATTTTCCCGTTGAAGTGCCGCCAAGTACTCGTCGCGGATCTCCTGCTGCATTCTCGCTTGTTCAGCTCCGATTTCCGCACGCAGTTGTTTGAGCTGATTATTCAGTTCGACGACCTTGGGGTATCCGGTACCGAATTGGGTGGTAGCCTGCGCGTACTGGGTGTTGAGCTCAGACTCCTTTTCACGCAACTTCTCGATCATGCTGCTCGCTCCTTCACGGGAAGGTTTGGAGAATTCGGGAGAGACACCATTCGCCGCGAGGTTGTTATTGGACTCCTTCTGAATGCGA
>PKXU01000099.1:3316-3521 GCA_003132445.1 Acidobacteriaceae bacterium
ATTTTGTCTTGAAGTTCTCCTCGACGAACGTTCTTACCAGGGTGTTGACGATTTCGCTCGCCAGTCGAGGGTCTGGATGCGTATAGCTGATTTCTACGAGGCGGGAGTTCGGAATTAATCGGACGCTCAGTCCCCTGTGAAATTTGCCGAGGAGAGCAGCGGCCTGTTCTGGATCAGGTTGCATGCTCGAAGAAACCAGAGGAGC
>PKXU01000176.1 GCA_003132445.1 Acidobacteriaceae bacterium
GGCTGAAAAATGCGGACATTGCGCACATTTTTTCTGCATCGTATTGGTCGTTCCTGATTGCGCCGTTGCCTGCGCTTTGGATTGCGCACATGCGAGGCGCGAAAACCATCCTTCACTATCACAGTGGCGAGGCGCGGGATCATCTGCGGCGTTTTCCCAGTGCGCGGGCGAGCCTGTCGAAGGCTGACCGGTTGGTGGTGCCATCGGGATATTTGGTAGATGTATTCGGCGAATTTGGTCTGCAAGCGCAGGCGGTGCCCAACATCGTCGACATGACCCAGTTCTCCTTTCGCGAGCGGCGTCCTCTACGGCCACATCTCATCTGCACCCGGGGATTCCACCCTTACTACGGGATAGACGTTGTGGTGCGTGCGTTCTCAGAAATACAAAAACAATTTCCAGAAGCGCGTCTCGATCTGGTAGGAAAGGGACCTTCGGAAGAAGAGATTCGTTCTCTGGTACGACAGTTGAATCTCTCTGGAGTGAACTTTACCGGCGTCGCATCGCGCGAACAGATTGGCCGTTTCTACGATCAGGCGGACATTTTTATTAACGCGTCGTGGCTCGATAACATGCCGGTTTCCATCCTGGAAGCGTTTGCTTGTGGAACTCCAGTGGTCAGCACCGCGGCGGAAAGNNGCGGGAAATGTTGTCCGGCTGTTGCGCGATTCTGAACTTTCCGCACGGCTCTCTTCGAAAGCGTATAAGAAATCTCAATCCTACGAATGGCCGGTGGTGCGGGGGCAGTGGCTGGAAACTTATCGCTCGTTGACCTCGCGAAGCGAAAAGGCAGCCGACAAACTTGTTCCCACCACGTGACGCGATTCAGTTCTAGTGCTTGCGCATAGCCGCTCGAGCATTCGATCATCATAATTGCAGATCATGGTATTGCAAGTCATGGATCAGCGTAATTGCACAATGAAAACGTCGGTGCGGTATTTGTCTCCCTTTGGGGTTTTTCCCAATTGGTCTTCCCAGTCGGAGGTAAACATAAAGAAACGTCCGTCCTGCGAGACGTTTCCTTTTGGTTCAGACCAGAAGCCGTTTCGGGCGGTGCTGTAGGTGTGGGCGAAACGCCAAACCGTGGAAGCTTTCCCGTCGGTCTCGGCACAGTCGATTTCATTTTGCCACGGCCCGGTCACCAACGGCCCCGTTCCCGGAGTGTCTGGATTGTTAGGCCGGTAGGTCGAAAAGCAAATCGGCGCCGAATCATTCTCGTCCACGTTGTTCCAGGAAAGGTGATTGTCGAACCAGTAATCTTTCGCAGGCTGCAATCCGCTGATCAGCACGGTATAGGAATCAGGATGGTCCAGTGGCCTCAGCCACAAGTCGAGAGGGTGATTCAATTCAGACGAGCCAATGATGTGCGAGTAGCCGAGCGCGTAGTGAGCGCTGCATGCGATCGAACAAACTCTTACATTCATCCCATCGATTTCCCACGCGACCCATCCGTGGCCGATTCCGCCGCCACCGCGTGTCATATAAACGAACTTGCCGGACTTCGCGATGCGGACATTGTGAAGTAAAAAGCGGTCGGGGACAGAAATTGTTCCTTTGGGTCCCCATTGCCCTCCAATTTCGCCGCTCTGCGTGTTGTACCAACGGCAGCCTTGGGCGCGGTCGTAGACGTATATAACGTAGTCCTTATCTTGTTGCGGACCGATCATGGTGACGAATCGGTTGTCGTCGGAGCTCACGGAAACCAGGCTGGCATTGTCGTCCGCGGAAAGTTTGAAACACTTCCCAATCGCGTTCACTTCGGCGACGCGGCCCGTCGATGTGTCGTATTGCTCGAAGGCCCGGTCCCGCCGATTCATGCCGAAAAGAATATTATTCTGGCGAAAGCTGAATTGAGGCTCTCCGCTAAGATCTATTTTGGGAGTTCTTGTCTGTTTCGCCGCCATCTTCGCCGGGTCGAAATCGTAAAGCAGGATCGAACCTTCGGACGTCGTTATATAAAACATCGTGGAATTCTTACTCCACGAATTTTGTTCTGGAGACGACGGTGTATAGAGCGGCAAGCCAGCCTGCTCTGGATCGGACTTCCCATCAGTGACTCGAAGAATGCGTGATCCAAAAGTTGGGTCGGTGATGATCGAACCCGCAGGTCCGATCGCGGGCGGTTTTTCTGGATAAGGTTCCACACGCCAGTCGGTACGCGCACAATAATATTGCGGACCGCAAGTGGTGGGGCGAGCGGTATCCTGAGCGGCATTGGGCTGAGCGGCTTTAGGCTGGATCTGGCCAGCCAGGTAAGCCGCCGCTGAAAGCACAACTGCGAAGGGAAGAAGGAATTCCTTTATTGTCCGCGCTGAGAACCGATGGGCTTCCACGAGACACTCCTCATGCTTATGCAACAGGTTAGCAGAAGAGCACTCTCAGTTCGGCGGCAGGCAATCGCGAGAATCAACTTCCAGGCGATTTGTGATCGGGTTGCAGCGCGCCAGACTCTTCAAGCTCCAGAGCGGAGAGGCTAGCGAAGCGTCCCATGGGCGTATTCAACTTGAGCCATTGCTTTGCACCGAGAAATCGTGGATAAACGGACGCGAGAAGTTTCAGCCGGAATCCCGCACGCCGCTGTTCCTCGTCCACGGTTAGAGCATAGCCGAATTCCTGCAGGGTCGGACCGATAAGGGCCTCGAGTTCAGCGACCTGTTGGCGCGATAGTTTCTCTTTCCAACGATTCACCGGATTCTTGATTTCTTTCTCGTCGCCGCGGAAGGAAGAATTGGTTTCGCGAAGCCGGCCTAATCCCGCGTTTTGAATGCGCTCGTAGTCCAAGTCGTGATCCAGAAAATTTCCCAATCGAGCCAACACCTCGCGCGGTTTGTTTACAAGTTCTTCGTAATGAATTTCGACGTAGTCTTCCGGAATCTGGCGCCCGCGTTGCCGCCCTTGATGCACCATCCACTCCCAATAAAGCGCGGTCTCCAGCAAAGTGCGAGCGTGCCGGCTCCAGGGAAATGGACGGAAGCCTTCCATTTTCATCAAAGACAAAGCAATGTCGCGTCCGTCGCGAATAATGTGTATGAAGAGGGAACACGGAATATCTTTTCGGATTCTGGCCACATGCAATACGCTGTCGGGATCGTAAAGCGCCCAGCGTTGTACGCCTTGGCTGGCGGCGATTTTGTCCATCACGATTCGGATGAACGCACCGGCAGTGCGGCCCTCCGCCAATAATTCATTGGCGAGTTGCGCTCCTTCTACACCGGCGCGCCGGAATCCTTTGCTCTTAAGCCAGGTTGAAACGATCTTCTGCCGGTTTTGCAAATTGTCGAGTGAGCCGAAACGGGGGACCAGAATCTCGTAGATAGGAAGATATCCGCGATAGACGGCGAACCCTCCCGCGGAGAGCAACGTGTCGTACAGCAGATTCGTTCCAGAACGATGGCAGCCCATCACGAAAACTGGACGCCGTTTTCTATCCTGCATTTATCCCTTCGTTGCCCCTGTCGGGCGTAAATCCTGTGCATTCGCGGGTTCAGCCATCGCGGGACTATAACGTTGTCCCGCGGCTTCAGATTCTTTCTGGTGTAGGATCACGATCCATGCTCGCTCGTTTCGCCCACAAAGTAATGCGACATTCTATTTCTGAATTCGATGCCCATCGGCTCGCGCGTCAGGATGAACCAGAGAACTCCTATTCCATAAGCCGCGATGCCAGCCAGCAGATTCACGATGAGCTGGGGATAGCGGTGAGCATAGAAAGACCGTTGCATGAGCACCAACACAAAATACATCGGGATGCAAAAAAGAACAGGATAAAGATAAGCTTCCCAAAGAAATTTGCGAACCGGAACACCAAGCTGACGGCACATGTGGCGCGGTAAAAACACCAGTGAAGTGCACAACAGCGGAATTGCCGTGCCCAGCGCATCGCCGACGATGCCTAGGCGCTGCACGAGAAAGATGCTCAAAATCAGGTTGGCAATCCCTTCCATCATCACGATGTAAGCCAGGGTTTTGTGCAGGCTCATTCCATAGAGCATGCGGATCGAAGTCGACTGAACGTGGTAGAAGGTGATCGGAATCACGACGATCAGAAGAATGATGTAGCTCGAAACGTAGCGCGCACCGACCCATGCCTCGATCACCGACTTGCCCATCACGACCATAGAAACCGTCATGGGGAGCATGACCAAAGCGCAAGCCCGGTTTCCTGAAATAAATATCTTGCGAAGTTGAACGTAGTCCCCAATGGTATGAAAGTGACTGGACATCGGGGTGAAGATTTGCGCCAGACTGCTTACGGTCTCGCCGGCATAATCGACCAGCCGTGCTCCGATAGAAAAATGAGTGACCGCGGCGGCGGAGAGGAATGTTCCAATAACGATCGCGTCGGTCTTAAATCGTAAGCGGCTGCCCACGATCAGAATAAAAGTGACCGAACTGTAAGTGACGACCTGGTGCAGTGAATTTCGGCTTACATATTTCCATCCAAAGGGCAGGTCGAGCAATCGCTGCGCAATCACGCCCCGAATCGCCGACGTGACTAACGGCAGCGAAACGGTAATTATGGCGACGCTCAGAAGACCGAAGCCGTGGTGCAGAACGTAGATAATCAAAACAGCGCGAGCCAACGTTCCGGCAATATTGGTCCAGTTGGTTAAGTAGAAGCGCTGCAAGCCCTCGAGAATGCCGTCAGCGATGCCAATGGGAAAACCTAGAGCCAGAGACAATCCAACAATCAGAAATAGAATTCGGGCATCCCGCAAAAAGCCCGGCGAAATCTTGAAGAGCCGATCCACGTAAAAGCTGCCTACTACCGTTGGCAGCAACAGGATCAGGCCGATACAGCTATAGATGAATAGATTGGTATTGACCAGGCGGGCGAGTTCGTCTT
>PKXU01000152.1:0-2026 GCA_003132445.1 Acidobacteriaceae bacterium
GGACCCACCACCTGCCCGCACTGTCAGGGACGCGGCCAGGTTCGCTACCAGCAGGGATTTTTCTCCATTGCGCGAACCTGCAGTTACTGCGGCGGTTCCGGCACGATCGTCAGCGATCCCTGCACGACCTGCCGCGGCGAAGGACGCGTCGAGCGTCAGCACGAAATCGCCGTCAGCATTCCCNNCGCTTCGGCGGACCCGGGGGCGATCTCTATATCGTCCTGCGTGTTCGCCAGCACAAGGTCTTCGATCGGGACGGCAACGACCTTCGCTGCCTCATTCCGATCTCCTTCCCCCAGGCCGCCCTCGGTGCCGAAATCAATCTGGAGACCCTCGATGGCGCGGTGAAGCTCAAGATTCCCGAGGGGGCGCAGAGCGGCCAGGAATTCCGCATCCGAGGCAAGGGCGTCCCGCACCTGAACGAGTATGGACGCGGCGACCTGATCGCGCAGATTGTCGTCCGCACGCCCACCAAGCTCACCAAAGCGCAGAAGGAACTGCTCCGCCAGCTTGGTGAAACCATCACCGTCGAAAACACGCCCACCGCGCGTAGCCTTCTCGAAAAGGTGAAGGAGATGNNGGATTAGGGATTAGGGATTAGGGATTAGAGTTTGAAGCTGGCGCCTCGGCGCCAGTTCACTTTTGCGGCCTCTTCGCTTCTGGATTCAACGAAGCCGCATATCGCGCTTCTCTAAACCCTAATCCCTAACCTCTATTCCCTGTCTCTTCACTCCATCAGCGCGGCCGCGACCGCCATGGCCGTGATTGCTGCCGTCTCGGCACGAAGAATCCGCGGCCCCAGGCTGACCGGCTTCCAGTTCTCCGAGTCGAACAGCGCTTCCTCTTCGGCAGTCCATCCGCCTTCCGGTCCCGCGGCCATTCGGATCGCTGGCGTCTCATCGCCCGCCGCATCCAGCGCCTCCTGCAGCGCGTGATGCAGCGTCGTCGACCGCTCCTGCTCCGCCAGCACCAGCCGCACCGCCTCAGGATGGTCCTTCACTGCCACCTTCAGGGCAACTGGCTTTTCGATTTGCAGCACATCCGACCGCCGCGCCTGCTTCGATGCCTCCAGCGCCACGCGACGCCATCGCTCGGCCCGCGACGCCGCAGCCTGCGCCAGGTGCTTCTCGCTTCTGCGTGCGATCACTGGCACAATACGTTCCGCGCCCAGTTCTGTCGCCTTCTCGATCGCCCACTCCATGCGGTCGAACTTGAAGATGGCAAGAACCAGGATGATCTCAGACAAGCCCGCTCCAGAAACTTCCTCACCCAGCTCAAACTCGACGCGGTTGTTCGTTACAGATGTGATTCGGCCGCGGCACACGGCTGCGCCGGTGGCAATATCGAACTCCTGTCCAATGCGAGCCCGTAAGACCCGCGCCAGATGATCCGCATGCTCGCCAAGCAGGACGGCGCGATCTCCCGAGACCTCATCGGCAATCCAGCGGCGGCGTGTCATGATTCAGTTCTCAGTTCTCAGAAAAGACTACGCCGACCGTACGTGGTTGCAACTCTAGGCCGCCCTTTTGATTGACGCTAGTAGGCCATTGAGAATTCGACCCAACTCTGCGGCCTTCGCTAACAAGGACTGGCTTTGCTCGGTAAGCAAGTAACCGAGATTCTCGGCGATGATAAGCTGAGTCTCGATTTCCACGAGAGATCCGCGGGCTAGGCTGAGAAAGTAATGGAACTCTTTCCGTGAGAATCGAGCTTGTCCTTCTGCGATGTTGCTCGGAACCGACACCGCGGCTCTTCTCAGTTGATTGGTAAGCCCGTAGAGTTCATACCGCGGAAATGCTCGCGTTGCTTCGTATATTTCGGTTACCAGTCGCATCGACTTTTGCCATGCAATCAAATTCCTGTACGACTCGCCCATAGGACGCTCCGAGAGGATGGTTGCACGCCAAGGCCTGGATCGGCTGTGACGTGTGAACATCGAACTCTTAAACCTGTGTCGATTTCCCAAAATGAGTGCATCCGCAAATACCCCATCGGCATCTTCCTGAGAACCGAGAACCGAGAACCG